>JAJSDU010000029.1 GCA_028577615.1 Nitrosomonas sp. | reverse complement strand
CCAGCTCCGCGAGGCGACGTTCGACTTCCGCGTCTCTTTCAATGTTCCTGTCGAACTTCGCCGACCAAAAATCGGCTCGCGTCTTAGGGGTGGTCGCCTTCGAGCATCCTGGATGCCGATGCCAGAAGCAGCCATGGACAAAGATTACTGCCCTGTATTTGGGGAGAACAATGTCTGGTCTTCCCGGCAGAGTCTTATTCGCAATTCTGAATCGGTATCCCATGCGATGCAGCATCGAACGGACAGCCAGCTCGGGTTTTGTATTTGCTCCTCGAATACGGGACATATTCCAGCTGCGTTTTTCCGGGGCCAGTGTATCCATGCTAAATCTTCAATCGTTTTAGAATGTCATAGACTATTGTAGCAACCTGCTTGGACAGCAGTGGCGGCACAGCATTACCAACCTGATGATACTGCGCTGTCCTGCCACCTTCGAATTTGTAGCTATCCGGGAATGTTTGCAGCCTGGCTGCCTCCCTGACAGTCAGGCTGCGACACTGGGAAGGGTCATAATGAATAAAATAGTGTCCATCTTTGGAGATATGGGAAGTGATTGTAGTGGAAGGTCGTCCTCCGATCTGCACCCTGAAACGATCCGAAAAATGACTGGTCTGCACACCCTTCTGCACATTCTGATGGGCAGGAAGAAGCGCATCCGGAAAATCACTCAGATGAACGGATTTTCTATTGGCTGCCGCGTAGGCTGACACAAAAAGGTAACGATGCAGATCGCTCCTCATATGACCTCGGCCCGCATGGCTGGTTACTATTCCGTCACAACCATGCCGATACCAGTCCGGAAATATTCTGGGGCGACCGGTATAGATCATGGATTCCGCCCCTGTCGTCAACTCGCGTTGATATATATCCACCAGAGCTTCATCAATTTTTTCGACTGTTTGCAATAGACCATTGCTTCGCCCCTTGTGATACCAGGCCGCTGAGGTTATCGAGCCAAGAATTTCACGCCAGTGTTCAAGTGTGTCAGATTCTTTGGACAGGGTGCTGCGTATCCTTGGAAGATCAGCAATTGCCTGTGCAACCGAGATCGCTTCCGTTTCCTGAAGCGTTTCAGGTGTGATATGAAAATCCGCTCGAATTCCTAAAATAAGCACGCGGTGCCGCGCCTGCGGAATGCCATATTTTTCTGCTTTCACCAGAAAATCTTCCGGTTCACACTTCTCGGGAGACTTGGCATCTGCCAGAGAAAACAGCCTGTAGCCGAGACCAGTGTTTCGGCCATTGACTGCCATATCCGGTTTCCGCAGATCGTTCAATATACGCTCGATGATTTTTTGACCGGAGTGCTGTGCGGATAGCATTCCCTTCACATTTTCCATTACGAACACCGGCGGACGGTGATCCGCGATGATGCGCAGATATTCCCGGTAAAGGAAATGGCGTTCGTCATTCTCAAAATCAGGATGAGTGCTCCGCATGCGCGCGCGACCGACAAGTGAATATGCCTGACAAGGTGGCCCGCCGACCAGCACCCATTTTTTACTGCCATTCAATCTTTGACTGATAAGGTTATTTACCTCATGCTGGGGAGCATTGCCAAGTTCAATGCATTGCGCCTCTGCAGCAGCTGCCTTGGCTTGCAGAGGATAAGAACTGAATAACTCCGTCCTGTTGATCTCTCCCTTGGCATAAGACCAGTATTTCTGCGGAATTTTACCGGGATCGAACTGACGATAAAAGCTTCGCAGCATCAATGTACTGTGCGCGATTGGGTCTTTTTCAATCGAAAGAGCAAGTCTGAATGATGTCTTTTCGGCATCATGGCGCAAGGCAGAAAAACCCTCTCCAAGCCCTCCCGGTCCCGCGAAAATGTCAATTACTTTATATGGTTCTATGCCAGCCATTATTGCTTTTGCATAAATAGACAGGTAATTCCGGTGACATCGGATGGAAAGGTCGTATGCGTGCTCTGAATATTATCCTGTTTGTGCAGATTATCGTATCTGAATGACAGCTTTTGACCCCAAATTGACATTAGGGAGGGCAGATTCGCAAATAAAAAATATCAACGCAGAGATTTGGTGGTTTTATTTTTATTCACGACCTTTATTTTCTGATTACTTGGGTGCTTCCTTCTTGGGTTTCTTGGGTTCCTTGTTTTTTCGTTGTTGTCCTTTGGCCATGATCGTTCTCCTCGTGTAATACGCTATATTGTAATAAAGAATTGTAGTTTATCGTTTGAATGAGTATTCATTTGACAGACTGGCCTCAATAAACTTGTTCATAACGCACAATCCTGCTCAGTGGGTGAATTCGCTGCAAGATGAATTGTACAGTTTGTTGGGACATGCAGCATTGTAATTTTTGAAATGAAATACCACAAAATTTCATTTAGCGGTTGGTGGTTATGGCTTGCCAGACTGCCTGATGTGCAAGCGATTGACGGTGCCGATGCGCCGCTTTTTAGCCCGCCGGGTATCACTATGGCCAAATAACCGATGAGAATATCTCTGAGAAATCAAATGCCGGGAAAGGCTGCTTGCATATCAGGGTATATGCCGCGTTTTGTTTAATTCGGAAACTTCAGTCGAATGAAGTTGAGAGTGTGTTGTTTCCTGTGTTGCAATATCAGTCATGATAGCCATGAAGTTTTGCCAATCGGCATCCGGAAGGTTCTTTCGGTAGTTGATTACCGGCCTTTCGCGCCGTATTGCTGCGCGACACTCAACCATTTCAGCCGCTGTGCCTCGGTCAGGTTTTCTATTGAGCCGATCAGACTGGTTCTGACCGGATTGATGCCGCAGAATGCAAGAATGTTGCGTTCGAGCGCTTTAACGCCATGCGCGCAATAGAACCACCGGTAGACCCATGCCGGCATGCCCATGGTGACGATGACGCGCGCTGATTTTTCCGTCAGGTGCTTGCGGATGACCTGACCGGCTTCACCGTATTCAAAGGCGAAACCGGGACGGAGAGTCTGTTCAAAAAATGCCTTGAGCAGCGCGGGCATGCCGCCCAGCCACAAAGGGAAAAAGACAGCCAGATGATCCGCGCAGCGGATCGCATTCTGAGCCTGGATGATCGATGGGGCTGGCGTGCCACTTTCAAAATCGGCTTTTGACCGCAGTAGAGTAAAATCCATCACCGCCACGTCGATAAGGCGGGCTTCAAATCCGCTGCTTTGAGCACCTTTGAGATACGCTTCCGCCAAGGCATGACAAAAATGCCTGGCGGTTGTGTCCGGGTGTCCTTGAATAATTGCTATTCGTCTGGCCATGAATTCACCTTGCCGTTGGTATTTTTGAGTAAGCATGCAAATGAATTCCGCAATGTCAGTCTTCCATCATCTGTTGTAGCTTCGTGCCGGTCGAATGACGCATGCGCATGGATTTACATGTATCAAGCCATGATGATACCTTGAATCTCAGCGTTTGCCAGACTTAAAGCTAATCCGCTGTGCCAATGGGATAGCAGCTTATATTTTTTCACTTTCTCGTTACATGGTCTTGCTATGTGCCTCAAAATCGAGAAAATCTGAACTCTTCTTCCCACCTGGCTTGCTGCGGTTGTTTAAGTCCGCTAGACTTGAGGCGGACAGAATTCACATTTTATTATTAGATGATGGCATATCATCCACCTCCAGTGGGTTGATTGAATTACGATATGAGTGACTATGTTTCATTAAATGATTATTTTCTTCAACGTATTGAAACGCGCGCGATTTATCGGAAACATGAGGCGGGCGATTGTTTTTCCAAGCCGGAAATACAGGGATATTCGGCGGAATCGCGCTATCTGAACCAGCATTTTCATGAACGGCTTGCCGAAGTGCGTGCGGACGAGCGCAGCAAATCCACCATATTATGCGTGCCGATACCGGACAATGGCAGCATTCCCGAAATCCTGAACAAGGTTTTCAATATCAGAGCGGTATCCCGCATGATTGGTATGGCGCTGGGCACGGCCGAGCGGCCTGTGCCTCAAATCGATGTGCCCATCGATCGCACGCATGAGTTTTTTCAAGCCGAGATGCTGGAAGGCGATGAATCCGGCGAAGACAATCGGCAGGAAATACGGGCAACCGGCGTGTTGAAATTTTTTGACCTGATCCCGGACTGGCTGGCCGATAACCTGGATGCATCGGTCGTGCCATTTGAAGATCGCTGGCTGGCGACGCTGGATATCAATCTCAAAAGCACCGGGCATATTATCGTCAGCCCCATTCCGCTGGGTATGCGGGTCGATCCGCAGACTAATCGCAGAATTGTCGTGACATCGTTTATGAGCGGTACAGTCAATACCAACGAGGACGTGCCTTATCCGCTGGAAGTCGAACTGGATTACGATCCGGCGCTCGGCTTGCTCGATGACGATATCGATATACCCGGCGCCGGACAGAAAACGCTGATGGCGATTCACGAAATTTACGATTCCGGCAACACGGTGGATGAGCAGATCGCAACCATGCATCAGGCGGGGCGTGAACAGAATAGTTTTGTCAATGACGTGATTGCGCAGGTTATTCCCGATAATCGAAGTGAACAGGAAGCCGCTGCCAGCAACACTATGAATGGCACTATGATCAGGGACGATGCGTTGATGGAAGTTGAGTTGTCTTTTTCCGGTCATCGCAAGGATGTCATTGATCTGACGCTGGAGCAGCAGGTTGTTGTCTATGTCGAACCCCGGTATATGGAATTCACCAAAACGCAACTGGGAGGAAATCCGGTTTTTCTGACGGCTGAATTGTCGCTTTCAGCCGGACTGTATAATCCCGGCGCGCCGCCCGATGGTCATGACAACACTGAAATGAACGATTATCTGCAATTTTATCTCAGCATCAGGGAGGCGAATGGCTCTTCGCTGCATGATGCGATTGTCCTGCATGGCGGGCCGCTGCTGAAGCTGGCAAAATTGCGGTTGCCCGGTCATTTGCCGGGGAAGAAGCCGCAATCACCGGACGCGGCGCAGCCGGGCGGCGCCGGACAGGATACTGCTTTGTCTGACGAAGCTTCGTAGTTACGCCGATAACCGCCGCATTACTGCTGGCTCAGTCGCGGCGCCGCATAACCATTTGGCATCAGCACCCACATTCTTCCCTGTTGTTTCATCTTGCCGGCCTGATTGGCAGCCTCGGGACCATAGCCCCAGAAGAAATCGGCGCGTATGCCGCCCTTTATCGCCCCGCCGGTATCCTGTGCAACCATCAAGCGACTCAGTGGCTTACTGGAATTGGGCCAGGTTGTCGCCAGAAAAACCGGCGCACCCTGCGGAATAGAGCGCGGATCAATGGCAATGCTGCGTCCGGCTGTCAGCGGCACGCCAAGTGCACCGATGGGGCCGCTCAGATCGCTGGGCAATTCACGGAAAAACACGAAGCGCGCATTTTGTTGCAACAATGTCTTGAGTTTGTCCGGGTTTTGTTGCCCCCATTGCTTGATTCCCTGCATGGAGGCTTTTTCCAGCGGCAGCTCGCCTTGCTGCACAAGAATCCGTCCGATCGAGTTATAGGGATAGCCATTTTGTTCGGCAAAACCGATTTTGACGATTTCGCCGGTATCGAGCTGTATGCGTCCGGAACCCTGTATCTGCAGGAAGAACAATTCAACTTCATCGTCCACCCAGAGTAATTCATTGCCCTTCAGTACTGCTGGATTATTCATGATATCCGCGCGGCTGTAATAGGGGACCACCCGACGGCCTTCCAGGCGGCCGCGCAACCGCAGGTCTTTCAGTTCAGGATACAGGTCGCCGAGATCGATAATCAGCAATTCCTCCGGCGCGGCGTACAGCGGATAACGATACCGCGCGGTCGGTTTGCGGCTGCCGTGCAGTAAAGGTTCATAATAACCGGTCACCAGACCTTCGCTGCTGCCGTCGTGGCTGATAATCCGGTGCGGTACAAAATGCTGTTCAAAGAAATGCCGCAAACTGGCATTATTGTCTGTACGCAAGAAAGTGGCTGCGGTGCAGCTTTCCTGCCATAAGGGTTGTTTCTTCAACACATTGCAGCTTTGCAGAAAAGCCTGCCAGGCGGGCCGCAGATCGTCTTCAGTCCATCCCGTGAGATCGGACCATTGAACCGGCACATGTTTTGACAATGTAGTGGGTTCCTGCGGCCTGGATGACGGAGGCGGGTGAGACGGAGGGGGCGCGGGTTTTGCCGACTGCTCGGCGATTTCGGGCGGAACCGTCGTTTGGGTGGAGCATGCGGCAAGTATGAGCAATAGCAGAAGCGGGAGAAAACAAGTTTGGAATTTCATTGGATATTCGTTACAGTATGTTGTTTTCTAAAGTGCGTCCTGAGGAATCTGTCGTTTGTTTTCGATGATTTCGTGGAGCATCCTGAAGCTTTAACAGCCTGTTAAATATACAACAAGCCTGGAATTTTTCATATGGATAATTGGTGGATACTGTTAGTTGAAGCGGCCGTGGCGCTGGGTTTATTTCTGTTTATCATCTGGTGGACCATGTTTTCCGGCAAGAAAAAGAATAGCGCCGCATCCCGGCCTGATAGCAAAGACGCGAACAAGACCGAAGAGTAAAAGACAAAGGAGGAGCGGTACAAATCCGGGCTTTGGGTTTTTTTAACCTCGTGTAATCGGGTGTTCGCCTTATACCGGATTATCGATATCGACGAAGCGATGTTGAATACCGAACCGATCCGCCAGATGTTCGCCCAGTGCCTGCACGCCGTAACGCTCCGTGGCATGATGACCTGCCGCGATGAATGCTACGCCGGATTCGCGCGCGGCATGTACCGTCTGTTCGGAAATTTCTCCCGTAAGATAGGCGTCAACATTTTGCGCAATAGCGGCTTCAAAATAACCTTGCGCGGCGCCGGTGCACCATGCCACCTGTCTGATGGCGTGATCGGGATTGCCGATGATCTGCGGTTCCCGCCCCAAAACCTGGGAGATTTTAGTCCCCAGTGCGCGGAGCGGCATTGCTTCTTTTAATTCACCGCGGACAACGATATTCTGCTCGCCAAACCGATCATTCTCAACGAAGCTGAGGCGCTTCGCCAGTTGCACGTTATTGCCCAGTTCCGGATGAATATCGAGCGGCAGATGATAGGCGAACAGATTGATCCTGTGCTGCATCAGCAATGCGATACGGCGATGTTTCATGCCGGTAATGCAGAGGCCTTCACCGCGCCAGAAGTAGCCATGGTGCACGATGATTGCATCCGCCTCATGCGTTATGGCCGCTTTCAGCAATTCCAGCGAGGCGGTGACACCGGTGATGATTTTTTCAATGCGATCGCGTCCTTCCACTTGCAGCCCATTTGGGCAATAATCCTGAAAGCGGGTTATGTCGAGTAATTGACCGAGGTAATTTTCAAGTTCATTTCGTAACATGGGTTCTTTTCCGGCTTGGTTACACATACAATATGATTTTAATCTGAATAACTACATTTGTTTCTGGAGTTAAAGGCTTTTATGTACAGGCTTTGGTTAATGTTTGCACAAGCCGTTACCATTCTGCTGGCTATTTTCTTTGTGGTCTCCACGCTGAGACCTGAGTTATTGCCCTGGAAACCCCGCGCGGAGCTGATACCGATCAAGGAGGCCGTGCCTGATATCAGTGAGCTCAGGCACGACAGTTATTCTGAAGCGGCCAGCCGCGCAATGCCGTCGGTTGTCAATATTTTCACCACCAAGGCGGTTGACGAACGGTCGCATCCATTGCTGAATGATCCGGTTTTTCAGCGCTTTTTTGGCGACCAGCTTGAACCCAGATCGCGGCGCAGGTCAAATCTGGGTTCGGGCGTGATCGTCAGTTCCAACGGTTATATATTGACCAATCACCATGTCATTGAAGCGGCTGATGAAGTGGAGATTGCCTTGAGCGATGGACGTAAAGTCAAGGCGGCGGTTGCCGGTTCGGATCCGGAAACGGATCTGGCGGTGCTGAAAATTGATCTGACAGATCTGCCCGCAATTACGTTTGGCCATTCACAGGAAGCCAAAGTCGGTGATGTCGTGCTGGCGGTTGGCAATCCCTTCGGCGTCGGGCAGACGGTCACGATGGGCATTATCGGCGCACTCGGCCGCACGAAGGTGGGTATCAATACATTTGAGGAATTTATCCAGACCGATGCCGCGATCAACCCCGGCAACTCGGGCGGTGCGTTGACCGATACGGCCGGAAATCTGATCGGCATCAATACCGCGATTTATTCGCGCTCCGGCGGTTCGCTGGGCATCGGTTTTGCCATTCCGGCGCATATTGCCAAAGAAATCATGGAGCAGATTATCCGTTCCGGCGGTGTGACGCGGGGGTGGCTGGGTGTGAGCATGCAGGATATGACCGAGGAGCTTGCCGATTCATTCAAGCTGAACAGCGCCACGGGCGCGCTCATTGCCGGTGTGCTCAAGGATGGGCCGGCAGACCGCGCAGGCATCAAGGCGGGTGATATCATGATTGCCATCGAAGGCGAACCGGTCTTTAATTCGTCCGAACTGTTGAACAGGGTTGCCGCGCTTGCACCCGGCGTTACGGCGACGGTCACCGTAATCCGCGACAAGAAGACAATGGATATTCAGATCAAGGTTGGCGTCCGCCCCAGGCAAGTATGATTCATCCAGTCATGCCCGTAGAAATTTAATCACAATAAAAAAATACTATGAAACATTCAGTTGTCAGCGGCTTTGTCTCGATCGTCATTCAATGGTTCAGCGCCAATATTCTTTCCCTGGGACGCGAGATGCGCCTGTCTTATATGCCGCCGCTGATGGTTTACGTTGCCGCGGGTATTTCGGGATTGACCGGTATCGTTGGAACCTTCTATGTCAAGGAGAAGCTGGGACTCTCAGCCGAGTTTCTGGCCATGCTCGGTTTCTGGATGATGTTGCCGTGGGCGCTGAAAATGCCGCTGGGCCACCTTGTCGATTTGATGTGGCGCTGGAAAGGGCTGCTGGTATATCTCGGCGCAAGCCTGATCATGCTCAGCCTGCTGATTATGATCGGCCTGTTGGGTCATACGGAAACGATGACTGAAATCGCTTCGGTAGAGGTCTGGTTTGTGACTTCCGCATTGTTGGCGCCGATTGGTTATGTATTGCAGGATGTGGTTGCTGACGCCATGACTGTGGAAGCTGTGCCGCATGTCGACGAAAACGGGCAGAAAATGGATGCGGGAAAACGCAAACTCATGCATGTCACCATGCAGACGCTGGGGCGCGTGGCCATCGTCGGCGGTGGCATACTGGTGTCCGTGGTCAATGTTTTTCTGTTGCGCGATGCCGCTGCACTGCCCGAAGCCGAAAAGGAAGCCGTTTATCTGCTGGTTTACGAGCTCGCGCTGATTATTCCGCTGATTTCAATATGTGGCGTGATGCTGGCTTCATGGCTGCACCGCAGAGAAATCAACCGGTTTGTCCGGCAGGGCTACAGTAAAAGTGATGCGATCGGTCTGCTTGCCGTTCATGCGGAACCGCCGCCGGTCAACTGGTGGATTCTCGGCGGCGGACTGGTTTTTACAGTCGTGTCGCTCACGGTTGGCTTGAGCCGCATTCCGGGAGGCGAAGAGATTATTTTCCTGATTTCGATGACCATCGTATTGTTCCTGATGCGGCAACTGGTCGGCGAACTCGAACCGGAAGCGCGCAACGTACTGGTCGGTACCGCATTTCTGGTATTTATTTTTCGCGCCATTCCCGGCCCGGGGGCCGGTTCCACCTGGTGGATGATCGATGAATTGGGTTTTGATCAGCAATTCCTTGCAGTATTATCGCTGGTCGGCGCGTGCCTTACGTTGCTGGGCATGTTTATCTTCCGGCGTTTCATGGCCGAGCGCTCGATTGCGTATATCATTGGTTTTCTGACGATTGCCGGCACCATTCTGTCTTTGCCGATTATCGGCATGTTCTACGATCTTCATGTATGGACGGCTTCAATAACCGGCGGTGTGGTGGATGCCCGTTTTATCGCCCTGATCGATACCGCGCTGGAATCACCGTTGGGGCAGATTGCGATGATTCCGATGCTGGCTTGGATTGCCAATTCCGCGCCGGACAAACTCAAAGCGACATTTTTTGCGGTCATGGCCTCGTTTACCAATCTGGCGCTTTCCGCTTCGCAGCTTGGCACTAAATACCTGAATCAGTTTTATGTGGTTACGCGCGAAGTAAAAGATACCGTAACCGGAGAAATCAGCATACCAGCCGATTACAGCGAATTGGGTCATCTGCTGGTCACGGTCACGGTGATCGGACTGGTGTTGCCGATTGTATCAATCATTCTGATTAAGCATTCGCGCTTCAGAAATGCGTGATTCCGTTTGAGCGATTATTATTATGCGCGCCGTCCGACTGCCTGACGCCCCAATGCGATACATGCTGGCTCTTTTTCTGGGCATGCTGACCGTTTCCGGTTTTGCGCCTTTTTACTGGTTTCCTGTGCCGCTGCTTACTCTGGCATTGCTCTTTCTGTTCTGGCGCCGATGCGCGACTGCCGCGCAATCTGCCTGGCTGGGGTTCGCGTATGGCATGGGCCTGTTTGGCGCCGGCGTGACCTGGCTGTACGTCAGTCTGCATGATTTCGGCGCTATGCCGCCTGCGCTGGCGGTTTTTGCTTTGATCCTGCTCTGCGCCTATCTTTCGTTGTATCCGGCGTTATGCGGCTGGCTGGCTTTCCGCATGCGGGCGGCTTTGCCCTATATCTGGGTATTGGCGATCGCGGCTGCCTGGATGCTCACCGAATGGTTGCGCGGTACTCTGTTTACCGGCTTTCCATGGATGGCACTCGGTTATTCCCAGGCGCCTGACAGTCCATTGGCGGGGTATGCGCCGGTGTTCGGCGTTTATGGCGTTTCATTGATTCTGGTGCTGAGTGCGGCACTGCTGGGCTTGTGGTTCGCAAATATTGCCGCGGCGGGGCGGACTGGTTTACTTCTCGGTGTCATCTGGCTGGGCGGGTGGGGGCTACAGTCGATCAACTGGGTTGAACCGGTTGGCGAGCCGTTAACCGTCAGTCTCCTGCAGGGCAATATCGAACAGGACCTGAAATGGCGTGAGGATCATGTCGAGAAAACCATGCGGACTTATGCGGAATTGATTCTGGAGAGCGAAAGCCGATTGATCGTCACGCCGGAAATCTCCATTCCGCTCTTTAATGACGCGGTTCCGCCGGATTATCTGGGCTATCTGGCTGAGCATGCGCGGGAAAACAATGGCGATGTGCTCATCGGACTGGCTGAGCATGCGACCAATGGCGTCGACACATATTATAACAGCATGTTCAGTTTCGGCGTTTCACCCGAGCAGGTTTACCGCAAGAATCATTTGGTGCCATTTGGTGAGTTCATTCCGCTCAAGCCTGTTTTTGGCTGGGTCATCACCATGCTCCATATTCCGTTATCCGATTTTTCGCGCGGCGGCGGCGATCAGCAGCCGATGCAGCTGGCTGGGCAGCAGGTTGCCGTGAATATCTGCTATGAGGATGTTTTTGGCGAAGAAATCATTGCTCAGCTGCCGCGGGCGACTTTACTTGTCAACGTGAGCAACGACGCCTGGTTCGGCCGCTCAATCGGGCCGCATCAGCATTTGCAGATATCGCAAATGCGCGCACTGGAAACCGGGCGCTATATGTTGCGGTCGACGAATACCGGCGTGACCGCGATTATCGATCAACGCGGAAAAATTCTTGATCAGCTTGAAGTATTTACCACCGACGGACTGCACGGCATCGCCCAGGGCTTCAGTGGCGCAACACTTTATGTTCTAACGGGAAACTATCTGGTATTGGGAGTGGCTGTTTTGCTATTATGCTTGGGTTGGATCTCTGCCGTTTCCGCGCGGCGCGGGATACCGTAAATTCTCAGTCAGTTTGATACATTCTTTTTTCAGCATCCAGGAAAATACAATATGATCGGAATACTGGTCGTCACGCATGAGCATCTTGGCGAACATCTGATTCGCTGCGCATGTCATGTGGTGGCCGAAAAACCGGAACGGCTGACGCATCTGGGTGTTTTTACAGCAGACAATCCCGATGATGTTCTGGCTGACGTGCGCGAAATTATCCATCAGCTTGACGCAGGCGACGGCGTGCTGGTGCTGTGCGATATCCTTGGCGCGACACCATGCAATATTGCTACAAGGCTGACAGAAGTCAATCGGGTTGCCTGTATTACCGGCGCCAATCTCCCCATGCTGGTCAGAGCGCTGACCTATCGCAATGAAACGCTGTCCACGGTTGTCGAGAAGGCGCTGGGCGGCGGAAAAAACGGCATTATCGCCATTCCCGAGGTAACAGATCATGCAGCTTAGAGAAGTCGAAATCATCAATAAACTGGGGTTGCACGCTCGCGCATCCGCCAAGCTGACTAAACTGGCCAGTCAGTATAAATGCGAAGTCTGGATTTCCGGCAATAACCGGCGCGTCAATGCCAAAAGCATTATGGGTGTCATGACGCTGGCCGCCAGCAAGGGGACCCGGTTGCGCATTGAAACCGATGGTGATGACGAAAATGAGGCGATGAACGCGCTGGTGGCATTGATTGACAATTATTTCGAGGAAGGTGAATGAGTTTCATCCTGCACGGTATTGCCGTATCAAGCGGTATCGCGATAGGACATGCGCATATGACGGCACCCGCAACGCTGGAAGTCATGCACTATCTGATACCCAGGAATCAGATCGATGCCGAGATCAATCGCCTCGATAACGCATTCGCGATGGTTCGCGCTGATTTTGAGGCGCTGCGCTCTTCAGTGACAGACGGACCTGCGCTGGCGGAGTTCAGCGCATTTCTCGAACTGCATCACATGATTCTGGATGACCCGACTTTGACAAATGCGGCGCGCGATATTATCTCGCAGACACACTGCAATGCGGAATGGGCGTTGTTGCAGCAGAAGAACGTTTTGCTGGAGCAGTTTGAGGCGATTGACGACGCTTATTTGCGCGAACGCCGGACAGACGTGGAACAGGTGGTCGACAGGGTGCTCAAGGCGCTGCTGGGTCATCCTGGTTATCATCCGCCGCCTTCCAGACATTCGGGTGATCATATCCTGGTGGCGCATGACTTGAGTCCTGCCGACATCATGCAATACAAGCCGCACCAGTTCATTGCTTTTCTGACCGATATGGGCAGCCTGACGTCGCATACCGCGATTGTTGCCCGCAGCTTGAATATTCCCTCTGTCGTAGCCCTGCATCATGCGCGCCAGCTGATTCTTGAAGGCGATTGCCTGATTGTCGACGGCAGCCAGGGGATCATCATCGTCAATCCTGACAAGTATGTTCTCGATGAATACCGTCTGCGGCAAAGTCAATTCGAGCTGGAAATACAAAAACTCAGGCGCTTGAAAAGTGTTAAGACGGTAACGCTGGATGGAACCGCCATAGACCTGCTGGCCAACATTGAGTTACCCGGTGATCTGGAGCAGGTCAAGGAGAATGGCGCTGCCGGCATCGGGTTGTTTCGCAGCGAGTTTCTGTTTATGAACCGCGATGATCTGCCGGGAGAAGAAGAGCAATTCGAGGCCTATCGAGCCGTTGCGATGCAGATGCGCGGCAAGCCGGTTACGATTCGGACTTTTGATCTGGGCGCGGACAAAAATTTGAAACATGTTCCTCAACTTGCGGCAAATCCGGCATTGGGTCTGCGCGCAATCCGCCTGAGCCTGTCGGAACCGCAAATGTTTCTGACGCAGCTGCGGGCGATATTGCGCGCATCGAAATTCGGCAACGTCAAGCTGCTGATTCCAATGCTGTCGAATTTGAACGAAGTCAACCAGGCGCTGCATATGATTGAATACGCCAAGCAGACATTGCGCGACGAGCAGGCCGGTTTTGACGAAAAGATACAGGTTGGCGGTATGATCGAGATTCCCGCTGCGGCGCTCAGTGTGGAAATTTTTCTGCAACGGCTG
Organism: Nitrosomonas sp.; assembly: GCA_028577615.1. Taxonomy (GTDB): domain Bacteria; phylum Pseudomonadota; class Gammaproteobacteria; order Burkholderiales; family Nitrosomonadaceae; genus Nitrosomonas. The sequence continues at coordinate 23,397 of JAJSDU010000029.1, read as the reverse complement.
GATTTTTTATCCATTGGCACCAACGATCTGATTCAGTACACGCTCGCTGTTGATCGCGTGGATGACTCGGTGGCGCATCTTTACGATCCTTTTCATCCTGCTGTTTTATGGCTGGTATCGCGAGTCATCCAGATGTCAGGGCGCGTCAAGAAACCGGTTTCAATCTGCGGCGAAATGGCGGGCGATCTCCAGTTTACACGCTTGCTGCTCGGCATGGGATTGCAGCAGTTTTCCATGTATTCCTCGCAGTTACTCGCCATCAAGAATCAGATACTGAAAAGTAATTTACCTGATATTATTCCGTTGGCGCAGCGTATTGTTCGTGCGGATAACCCGGAAAAAATGCATCTTCTTCTCAGGAAACTGAACGGTTGACAACAACATCGCTGTCAGAACAGGGTGATGATGTTGTTGCATTTTTAGCGATATAATCACAGGTTTTTTAGCGGAAAATTTCTCGATATTATTCAATGCAAGATTCAAATTCAGTCGGTATCGTAACACCGCAGTTCGTGCATATCGATAAGCCTCTGGAGCTGAAAAGCGGCTCGACATTGAGCGACTATCATCTGGTCTACGAGACCTATGGCCGGTTAAACGCTGATCGTTCAAATGCTTTGCTGGTGTGTCACGCACTCTCGGGGAATCATCATGTTGCAGGCATTTATGCGGATAAACCCAAGAGCACCGGATGGTGGGACAACATGGTGGGACCGGGAAAACCCATTGATACGGACAAGTTTTTTGTCATCGGCGTCAACAATCTGGGCGGTTGCCATGGGTCCACTGGTCCGGCAAGCATCGATCCGTCGACAAATCATCCCTACGGCGCCAGATTTCCCCTCGTTACCGTGGAAGACTGGGTCGAAACCCAGGCGCAGTTGGCTGAGCATCTCGGTATCGCGCAATTCGCCGCTGTCGTCGGCGGAAGTCTCGGTGGAATGCAGGCGCTGCAGTGGACACTGCATTATCCTGAGAAAGTTCGTCATGCTGTCGTCATTGCTGCGGCGGCAAAACTCACCGCACAAAATATCGCGTTTAACGATGTGGCGCGCCAGGCTATCCTGACCGATCAGGATTTTTATGGCGGTGACTACTATGCCTACAATACAGTGCCGCGGCGCGGTTTAAGGCTGGCGCGCATGCTTGGCCATATCACCTATCTTTCGGATCACTCGATGGCGACGAAGTTCGGGCGCGATCTGAGGGATGGAAAATTCTCTTTTGGCTATGATGTCGAATTTGAGATTGAATCGTATCTGCGTTATCAGGGCGATAAATTCAGTGATTTGTTTGATGCCAACAGTTATCTGTTGATGACCAAGGCGCTGGATTACTTTGATCCGGCCAATGCCTATGACGGTGACCTGACTGCCGCGTTTAAAGTGGCCAAAGCCGGTTTTCTGGTACTCTCGTTCACGACGGACTGGCGCTTCTCGCCGGAACGCTCCCGGGATATCGTCAAGGCGTTGCTGAAAAATAACATCAACGTCAGTTACGCTGAAATCACTTCAGCACACGGCCATGACTCATTTCTGATGAACGATGCCTATTATCATCAACTGGTGCGGGCTTATATGAATAATATCAAGGTTTAGTAAATACGATCATTATGGTTACGACGACACCATCATCAACAGCGGCTGAATTGCGTCCCGATTTTGCGGCCATCGCCAGCTGGATCAAGGCGGATTCAAAAATACTGGATCTGGGTTGTGGGGACGGCGCATTACTGAAATATCTGCAGCAGGAGCGCCACATTTTTGGTTATGGCGTGGACATCGATGACGGGAATGTGCTGAGCTGCCTGAAGAATGGCATCAATGTCATCCAGAGCGATCTTGAAACGGGACTTTCCGGTTTTGCAGACGATGCATTTGATTATGTTATTCTTTCACAGACACTGCAGGCGATGCGGCGCACCGAAAGAATTATCAGGGAAATGCTGCGCGTCGGACGCGAGGGTATTGTTTCCTTCCCGAATTTCGGTTACTGGAAGAATCGCCTGCAGGTCATCCGGGGCCATATGCCGGTGTCGGAAGCCTTGCCTTATCATTGGTATGACACGCCGAACATTCATCTTTGCACGCTCGGAGATTTTGAAGATTTTTGCCAGCAGTGCGATGCGAAAATTCTGGAGCGCCGCGTCATGCAGCAAGACCGGCAGATCAGGTTTCTGCCCAATTTGATGGGGAAGCTCGCATTTTACCGCTTTGAGCGGCAAAATAAATCGCCGAGGCCGGAATCGCGCGATTAACAGACGTTGTGTGTGGCGCAACGCCAACCGGTGTTCATCGGTTATCTGCCGGCGGAGGTTCTTAATACGCCCCAGCCGAATAACGCCATGACGATTGAAACAAAAGGATTCAACAGATTCAACAAAGCATAGGGTGCATAATCCAGTGTCGCGATACCCAGTGTGGCGGCGTAGAATGTGCCGGTCGTTGTCCAGGGTATCAATGCTGTGGTCAGCGTAGCACCTTCCTCTACAGAACGGGATAATACGGCCTTGTCGATTGCTTTCTCTTCGTAGGTGCTTTTAAACAGCTGGCAATTCAGAATAATGGATATATAGGCCTCGCCCATGGCGATATTGCTGATAAAACCAGCGGTAATTGTCGTGGCGATCAAGGTGCTGATACGTTTGATATGCATGATGATATTTACCAGCAGAACGCGCAGAAAGCCGGCGTGATGCAATATGCCGCCCAGCGCCAGCGCCATGATCGAGAGCAGCAGTGTCCAGGCCATGCTGTAAATGCCGCCACGGCCCAGCAATGCGTCAAGATTATCGATACCTGTCGAGCCGCCGGTGTTCAACCAGAGTGCGTTCAATACGTCAATACCGTTTTTATCCTGGTACAAAATAGCGATGAGCGCGGCAAGCAGAATACTTACCGCCATACTGATTTCAGGCGCATAGCGCTTTATGCTCAAAAAGAACATTGCCGCCAGCGGCAGCAGCGTAATCCATGGGTTGAGCCGATACGCGCCTGACAGCGCTGATCGGATTTCATCAATATGCGTTCGAGGCAATACCGTATCGGTAAATTGAAACCCGAATGCGATAAACAGACAGAGCACGATCAGGAACGTCGGCACGGTGGTATAGAGCATGGAATGAATGTGACGGTAGAGCGGAGTGTCCGCACTCATGGCAGCCAGATTGGTCGTGTCGGATATGGGCGACAATTTATCACCGAATGTGGCGCCTGAAATGATCATGCCTGCAACAAAGGGGAGTGGGATGCCCATGGTTTCCCCGATGCCCATCAGTACAACGCCGAGTGTTCCCACCGTTCCCCATGAAGTACCGGTAGCCAGTGACATGAAGCAACACAATATCAGTCCGGCAGGCAGAAAAATGACCGGGTTGAGCCAGTCAATCCCGTAATAGAGCAGGCTTGCGATTGTGCCGCTTTGCATGTAACTTGCGATTACCATGCCGATCAGCAGGAAAATATACAATGCGGGGAGTGCCTTGCTGATGCCGTGATTCATCATCTGACGCACAATGACAAATGAATGTCCGAGCCAGGATGCTTGGATAACAACCCAGATCAGCGCCAGAAACATGATGACATGCAGGCTGATTTCAAAAATGAACAAACCCGATGAAATCATCAAAAACACGCCGGAGAAACACCCGATCGCGTGTGCCAGTGACGGCAGCCGTTTTCCCGTCAGCAGTGCTTCCAGCTTTGCTTCGGAGCGATCGTTACTCGATGATGGTATTCCGGTTTGAGTCATTCCTGCTGTCTGGCATGATCATCGAAAAGACTGGTATAGTCGCCATAACCCGTTGCCTGGAGTGTATTGCGCGGGATGAATTTCAGCGCGGCGGAATTGATGCAGTAACGCAATCCTGTCGGCGGCGGTCCGTCGTTGAACACGTGCCCGAGATGACTGTCGGCATACCGGCTGCGCACTTCATCGCGTGGCGCCAGAAGTTCGTAGTCTTTTTTCAGCTGTATAAAGTGCGCATCAATCGGTTGAGAGAAGCTCGGCCAGCCTGTGCCTGAATCAAACTTATGAATTGATGCAAACAGCGGTTCGCCGGAAACGATGTCCACATAAATGCCTTCTTCCTTGCTGTTCCAGAATGCATTATGAAACGGCGGTTCAGTTCCTGCTTTCTGAGTGACGTGATACTGAAGATCGGTCAGCGTTTCTTTCAGTTTTACCGCATCTTTTTGAAATGTTTTAAAGGGATTGTGCTTATTATTCATATCTAAACTTTATTTAATGATTGTAAGCCTATGTAATTTGATGGCAAGATTATGCCTGCCCCGGAAATTGTCTACATGTCATTGCACACGCAGTAGCCAAAGAAACTGCAAAGCAATCATTTTCAATGGATATAATGGTTACATTATGAAACATTTCTTGTTTTTGATCGCTGTATTTTTTCTGCTCAATGTCACGATAAGCCAGGCGTCGTCAATCTGTGGCGAGCTGGATGGTAATCGCGGCAATGGTCCTTTTGATTATAGAAACGAGCAAAGAGTGCTGCTTAACACGGTCGAAACACATCATTTCTCAAAGAATGTCGAACAGCTTATTGCTCCGGATACCAGTACATTCGGTGGCGATCTTGACTTTGTCCTGAGTACTTTTCCGAACCATCACCGCGCGCTGGAAACATTGAGCCGGTTAAGTATAAGGGACAGGGTGTCCAGACCACCGGGCGCAAGGTTTACAACACTGTGTTATTTCGAGCGTGCTGTGCGTTTCAAACCGGATGACGCGATGGTACGCATGGTTTTCAGCAATCATTTGCTGAAAATCAACAAACTGGATCTGGCACTGGAGCAGTTGCTGTTTGCAATTGATCTTGAACCGGATAATCCGTTGACGGCTTATAACATAGGGTTGGTTTATTTAAAAAAAAGAGACTATGAAAAAGCGGTTCATTTTGCCAAGAAGGCCTATGCCCAGGATTTTCCACTGCAAGGACTGAAGCAGCAGTTACGTTCTGCAGGCCGCTGGCGGGAATAAAATGCGCAGACATTGAAACAGGCGTCACTGAATTAATTATCAATGGATTGCAGTTTTTTCCATATGCAGCGCTGATTACTTTCTTTGTCGATATGCGCCAGAAGCTGATCATGCAGTTCTGTTTCCGCAGCGGATGCGGGCAGGATGCGCAGGTTCAAGCTTCCAACATCACAGACTGCGGAACTGTCAATCGGATTTGAAAGATCAAGATCGATTAACAATGATTCCTGTCCGCGCGTCATCGCAAGATACACTTCCGCCAGAAGCTCCGCATCCAATAGTGCGCCATGCAGTGTCCGTCTGGAATTGTCAACCTTGTAGCGTTCGCACAGCGCATCCAGGTTGTTGCGTTTTCCGGGGTGGAGTTCTTTAGCCAGCTTGAGTGTATCGGTAATTCCCGCGCAATAAATATCGAGCGGCTGCTGTTTTGCCAGCCCCAGCTCATGATTCAGAAAACCGACATCGAACGGCGCGTTGTGAATGATCAGCTCCGCATCGCTGATGAAGTCAATAAATAATTTGCAGATTTCGTTGAATCTGGGTTTGTCTTCAAGAAATGCGCGCGTCAGTCCATGAACCTGCAAGGCGCCAGGATCGCTATCACGCTCAGGGTTCAGGTAATGATGAAAATGATTGCCTGTCAATTGTCTGTTGCGGATTTCAACCGCAGCGATCTCGACAATGCGATGCCCTGATTTGTGTTCCAGTCCGGTGGTTTCCGTATCCAGTACAATTTGTCGCATGATAAATATTTACTTATAGTTCAACTATTTGTTGGAATGTTCGGCAATTATTTTTTCAACGCCGCGGTTTGCTATCGCATCGGCCCTTTCGTTTCCTTCATGACCGGTATGTCCGCGTATCCAGATCCATTCGATATCGTGTTGATGAGTTAACTGATCCAGTATCTGCCATAGATCCGCATTCTTGACCGGTTTTTTATTTGCTGTTTTCCAGTCGCGTGTTTTCCAGGATTGTATCCATTGACTGATGCCTTTATGGACATATTGAGAATCCGTATGTAATTGCACTTTGCAACGGCGCTTCAACATTTCCAGCGCACGAATGACAGCAAGCAGTTCCATGCGATTGTTGGTCGTGTGCGGTTCACCACCGCAAATTTCCTGTTCATGTCCGTTATATTTAAGCAATGCTCCCCAGCCGCCTATGCCGGGATTACCTTTGCACGCGCCGTCAGTGTATATATCGACTATTTTTTCTTTTTTTGTTTCAATCATTTGGGAAAAACACCCTGTTACGGTCTGAGTTATCGCTGAGTTATCGCTGAGTTATCGTTTACTGCGCTGTGTCGCCGCCACTATTTTTCTTTTCCCGGCCAGACTGGTTTTCCAGCTTGGCTTAATCAGATGCATGCAGTGTTTGTGTTTTACCGCATGCAAAAAATAAATGCCGCCGGAAATAGGCCACCAGCGATCTCCCGCGTCTTCCATAAATTTGAAACGCTTGCGCCAGTTTTCCTTCGAAAAAGGCGGTGCATAACAGCACAGCTTGCCGCCTTTCATTTCAAAATTAAGTAATTTCAGCCAGTCTTTTAAACGTGACAATGCGATGAAATGTCCATTCCAGGGAAATTCCCCGCGACCGGAAGCGAAATGCCGGTGCAGTCCCCACAAACTGAAAGGATTGAAGCCGGATATGACGATATGTCCTTCAGGAATTAAAATGCGGTAAACCTCCCGCAGGATCTGATGCGGATTGGCGTTGAATTCAAGCACATGTGGCATGATGACAAGGTCAATGCTCTCACTGGATATAGGCAGAAGATCGGCCTGCGTACGCAGTGCCGCAGCATTTTCATACCCCGCTGAGAATCTGAGCGGCATGCGATTCGCCCTTAAGAAGTCATAGTGCGGCAAACCCAGTTGCATTGCGTTATAGCCAAAAATATTGGCTACCAGTTGGTCAAAATATTCAAATTCATTGCTGATGATATATTGTCCCAGTGATGTGGCGAACCAGCATGGATCTGTCAGTGAAGCCTGTGCGCTGTTTGCGGTATGTTCAGTCATGCCGGTTAATTGGGGAGCAAAGTTTGATGGTCAAATAATCTGGCTTGGATGGGTTAAACAATGAGATTTACGCGGTAAGCAGCAAGTTCCTGAGAAACGCACTATAATTCATAAGCAATATCAACCGGCAGTGTATGGTATCTTATTTTTGAGATCTTTAATGCATATGACCGAACAGAAATACATCCACATTGCCAACATAAACAGTCTAAACAGTCCGTATGGATGCAATCGGAAATGAACAGCCTGCAAATCCATCCCGTTCCTGCTTTGAGGGATAATTATATCTGGATTATTCATGATGCTGTGCATGCAGCAATTGTTGATCCGGGTGATGCATTGCCAGTTATCAGTTACTTGAATTCACAGCAATTGCAACCTGTAGCCATTTTAATAACGCATCATCACGGTGACCATACCGGCGGCAATCTTCAGTTGCTCAAGCGTTTCGATTTGCCTGTCTATGGCCCGCTGCATGAAAAAATACCCACTGTCAACAACCCTGTTCGAGAGGGAGATCGTATTCAGCTCGCGCCTCTGGCGTTAACACTGGATGTTATTGAAATATCGGGACATACACGAGGACATGTCGCCTATTTTGCTGCTACGCAACCGAACAATCTTCTGTTCTGCGGCGATACGCTGTTTTCCTGCGGTTGCGGACGTATCTTCGAAGGCACGCCACGGCAGATGTACGATGCGTTGCGGAAATTGACTTCCTTGCCGGATAACACATTGGTTTACTGCGCGCATGAATATACACTTGGAAATATCGCTTTCGCCAGAACTGTGGAGCCCGACAACGCTGATTTGCGAAAACTGGAGCAACGGGCAAATCAAATGCGGCAGCAGTATTTGCCCACACTGCCCACTGACATGGCGACCGAAAAAGCCTGTAACCCTTTTCTGCGTTGCCAGCATTCCGGGATTATCCGCTGCGTGGAGCAATTTACCGGAAGAAAGCTCACTGATCCGGTTGAGGTTTTTGCCGCACTACGCGAATGGAAAAATATTTTCTGACAATCCACCGGTTGGAATCTGCCGGATAATGTTCAGGGTGACATGGAGATGAAGTGAGTGCGGCCGGCCGGGGATAAACAAAAACGGATAACCGTCCAGGTTGACAGTTATCCGCTTCTTTTGTCATGCTTACTTTCGTATTTCCGTATGCATGATTGTTTGAAGTGCCGGCCAGCTTATGGTTTTGCGGCGCGCAACACAGGATAGAACTGTGTAAACACCTGATCCTGCGCTGCGTTTTGTTGGTGGCATGCCGAGCACGCTGATTCTTCCTGGATTGCGCCATGTCTGGAATCAGCCGGGAAGCCGAAATAAGCCCAGTTTCCCGGTTTATCCGGATAGCGTTTTGCATCTTTGACCATTGCGGCGATGCCGCCGTACTCACCCTGGAAATAACCATGTCCGCTTGGCGCTTCTTTCGTGCCTATGCTGGCTAATTCTTTAATAATTACCGTTCCGCTGCGGAATTCGCCGGTTTTTTTCCAGTGTGCATAGCTGCCTGGATCAATATAAACATTATGAAATTCTGGGAATGCGGCTGCACCGTCATTCATATCATTAGGCGTCACGTTTGAGCCAATGAAAACCCATTCACGATAATCTCTTGGTGTATATAATTCGTTATCTTTGGTGAACCGGCCATACAATCTTTCGCCGGAAGCCACTGCCTGCGTTGTAACACCGAGCATACCGGCTACCAGCATTGGAGCAATACTGCATAATAAAGCTTTTTTAAACTTTGACATAATGAAGCCCTTCAAATGATTGATAAAAAGCACGGAAAACAGCCGAAGTGGCTTGTTTTCCCGCGTTATCTTAGTCAGACAAGCTTTGTGCGTCAAGTGGCAATCTTTTTCTATAATGTCCGGTGCTTTTTGATTGCCGTCAGTGTTATTGATTTGCGTTGCAGCAAAATTCATATTTACAGCAGAAAGAGTGTCGCAAGGCTTAGAAAAATAAAAAAACCACCGCTGTCGGTTACCGCTGTGATCAGAACACTGGAGCCCAGCGCGGGATCGCGGCCAAACTTGCGCAGTGTCATGGGAATGAGCACGCCAAGCAATGCGGCGAGCAGTAGATTAAGCAACATGGCCAGCATCATGACCAAGCCCAGCTCGATATTCTGATAAATCGCAAAAGTAAACATGCCGACTACGGCGCCCCATATCAGTCCATTCACGATACTCACGCCGATTTCCTTGCGGATCAGTTTCCAGGCGCTGCCGGAATTGATCTGATCCAAAGCCAGCGCGCGCACAATCATGGTAATCGTCTGATTACCCGAATTACCGCCAATGCCTGCAATGATAGGCATCAATGCCGCAAGTGCAACGAGCTTTTCGATGGAATCCTCAAACAGGCCGATAACGCGCGATGCGACAAACGCCGTGACAAGATTAACGGCAAGCCACACCCAGCGGTTCTTGACGCTTTTCAGTACCGGCGCGAAAAGATCTTCTTCCTCGCGCAAACCGGCGAGATTCAGTGCCTCGTTTTCCGATTTCTCGCGGATATAGTCGATGACTGTATTAACAGTCACCCTGCCAAGCAGTTTTTTATCGTGATCGATGATGGATGCGGATACCAGATCGTAGCGTTCAAACGCATAGGCTGCGTCCTGTGCTTTATCTCCGGGACGCAGCGTAATGATTTCCCTGGACATGACATTTTCCACCAGAGTATCCGGATCGCTGACCAGAATCTTGCTGATCAGTAGAACGCCCTTTAAATGTTCTTCCCGGTCGACTACGAACAACTGATCGGTGTGATCCGGTAATTCCTCCAGACGCCGCAAGTATCGCAGCACAACTTCAATGCGTACATCTTCACGTACGGTTATCACGTCGAAATCCATCAAAGCGCCAACGGAATCTTCCGGATAAGACATTGCCGCGCGCAGTTGCTCGCGTTCCGCGATTGGCAGTGAACGGAACACATCTTCTATGACATCCTGCGGCAAATCCGGCGCAAGATCAGCGATTTCGTCTGCGTTAAGCTGTTCTGCCGCGGCGACGAGTTCCTGCGAACCCATGTCCGTAATCAGCGTTTCCCGCACCGCATCAGACGCTTCCAGCAATACTTCGCCGTCATATTCCGGCTTGACCATTCCCCAGATGATGAGCCTGTCTTCCAGCGGCAAAGCTTCCAGGATATGGGCGATATCTGCCGGATGCAGTTTGTCCAGTAATTGCTGCAACTCATCCAGATTCTTTTTTTGTACAGAAGAATCAGCCAGTGTTTTATCCTGGTCATCCTGCAGATGGACAAAACCTTCCAGCAGCTTGTATTTGCTCAACAGCGCGATGACACGCTGCAAATAGGACTGCAGTTTCTCGCTATCCTCGTTTTTATTGTCTTCTGTCATGATTGGCGGATTATTTTGGATACGTTTGAAACATTATGATAAGTCAATGAGAATAATTGACATCATCTGCGCTGTATTAATTTTTATTAGGCGAGCTGACGCCCGGTTTGCAAATTTAACAAAGAAGCAGAAAAACTGCTCAAGGAATTTTTGCTGAATGCGCGCGCTTAAGGAGTATGTCTCTTTTTTTTAACAAATGCAGCGAATCCCGATTATCGTCGTAATAACGCGGACGGGGAATCATTGCTGCCAGCAGGGCCGCCTGATGGGGTGCAAGAGTGGTGGCGGATCGGCTGAAGTAATGCTGTGCGGCTGCCTCCACGCCAAATACGCCGTTACCCCATTCGATGACATTCAGATAAATTTCCAGTATACGCTGCTTGGACATGACTTGTTCCAGCATAACTGTGATCATCGCTTCCTGCGCTTTCCGCAAAAAAGATTTATTATCGGACAGAAAAAGATTTTTGGCTAATTGCTGGCTGATGGTGGAGCCGCCGGCAGTGATGCCGCCCTGTGCCAGATTCTTTTGAAAAGCATTCCATATGGCATCATAATCAAATCCGCTGTGCTGCAGAAACTGGCTGTCTTCGGCAGCAACAACCGCCCGCTTTATTTCATCCGAAATATGTTGATAGGGTATCCACTGGTGATGCAGTGTCGCGCCCGCATGATCCGCGCGCAGGATTTCCAGTTGACGCTCCATGAATGCAGTGCTTTGAGGATTGTTGTGCTTCCAGTACAGTACATGAAAAAGCAGCCAGAGCTGGTACACAAAAATGACATAAATGGCCAACAAAGACAGTTTCAGAAACCAGCGGCCAATGCTTATGCCTGAATATCCGATGTTATTATGTGCCGTTTTCCGGGTCGATGTTTTTTTCTTTTGCATCCTTGAATAGTAATACGGAACCGGCCAAATCCAAAAAATTTTGGAAGCACTGAATACCGGCGGCAATCGGCGGGTGACAGAAAATTGGCACAAACTACTTGGGCATTAAAGTTCAATTGAGGTATAATCCCGTTTTTCTTTTTTGGGTCGTTAGCTCAGCTGGTAGAGCAGCGGACTTTTAATCCGTTGGTCGCGCGTTCGAATCGCGCACGGCCTACCAAATAACGCAATAAGTTATATAGTTCTTTTCTGCTAGGCTAAATTTTTGTAGCGGATAACGTGCCGTTATGCAGTATGCTTAAGATTGGACTGTATATATCAGAACCTGCAAAATCCTAGATTGTTTTCTGATTTGATGGAATAGAATTCGTTGATGGGTGGCAATTATTATTGTCTCTTATCAATGTCTTCATTTATCAATAGACAAGAACAACTAAAACGCATCAACCTGTCGGCATAGACTTTCGGCGTTTTCCTGCCCAAGATGGCGGGATAATTCATGGCCCATGACGGTGTAAACCATTTTCTCAGTGTGAACGTCAATGAGTATTGTGCCTTGGATACTGGGCAGCGTTACACCATTTACCTCAAAATCACCTTTAGCTTCTATCCACGTGATTCTTTTTCTGAAGATTCTTGCGATGCGCTCTGCTGTAGCTGCTTCATTTTCTCTGCCCCGATCCAAAGCAGCAAAGTCCCGCACATCCTTGGACGTGATGGTGAAGTTGTACCCTTGCTGTCTGAGTGCTCTTTCAAGCCTTCTTGATCTTTCACAGTTTTTTAACCTTTCTGTTGGGATCTTGAAAATTTGTTTTCTTTGCCACTTTCACCATTATCTGTTCTAGCTGCGGGTTTTTGTTCATTGGTTTGACCAGTTACAGTATCGGATTCGAATAAGTCATGTTTTTATGGCGGTTATGCGTTTTCTATTATTCAATGAGACCTTTGCACGGTGTCATGAGCGGTGCGAGAATAAGGCAAAAATTTGCGAAAAAGCGGAGTTTACACGGAGTAAATGAGCATTTTTCGCAAATTTTTAACGCGATTATCGTACTGCGTAGTAACCGTGCAAAGGTCTCTCAATGACGATTACGTGTCACCAACTATATGATCTGTAGTAAATTTAATGCTTGGAGCACAATCGTAAACGCATGCAAATATTCCTATATTTGGAAATACATATATCCAGACAATGTACATTTGATTTTTTAGGCTTTAGTTTATGCGAAATAGAATAGACTGCTTGTTTCTTTACAAATTTATAGGTGGATTGCCATGAAAACGATTATCCTCATTTTGTTGTTTACCGTATCTTCAATAGCATTCGCCAGTGGTTACAATCCACCCAAATATCAGACACTAAACCAGCGTTACCAAGCAATCGAAACACAGCAGCGTGAAAACATGATGCGCGGCCTTGAAAGAGAGTATTACGAAACTGGCAAAATATCACCAAAGACACCGATTGACGTTTACAATTTACGTCAAGGGTATGGGTACGATGGTGGTATATCTGTGCCTAATGGCAATTATCCTGCGTATGGCAATCCCGGTGGATATGGATACTGAAGACCGGAATATGCCATTCAGTGTGACTATATTTATCTATCGCTTGCTTGTGATATGTGAGAATTACAATTTATATTGCTCAATATTTTATACACAAAATTCTCAATGCCGGGCGCATTTGAGTTACGAGGCCCCGCCACATTCAGAGTTTGAATCGCGTTGACCTCAAAAAATGCTTTGATCTTTGCCTGCCATTGACTATCAGCATGAACATGCAGGCATGGCTTCCCGATTTTATTGACGTATTTCTGGGTAAATAGTGATCCACCGTTTAATTCAGAGTGTAATGAAATGATCAATGTGGCATCGCTGTCGCGCACGTTCCATTTGGTTCGCTGCTTATATCCCTTGCTATCGGTTTCCTGCAAATCATAGTGATTGGGGATTACGCCATCTTCTGCACGCCGACCAGCCGGACACCATCCACCATGCGGCACATTATGCGCGATTGCCCAATCCAGCGCCGCCCGGTCAACACCTGTTTGACCGCCTGATATGATTTTCTTAAAAATAGCTATTTGCTTCCGTTGTTACAATGTTCTTTAGGCATTAAAACCGGTTTCGCCTTTTGCTCGAGTCTGGTCAAACGATTTTTAAGATTCATGTCTGTTTTCCAATGCAGTGATGCGTTCTTCACCTTCTTGATAATATTTTTCGCAAATTTTTAACGCAATTATCGTGCCGCGTAGTAGCCGTGCAAAGGTCTCTTTTAAGGTGCGGTCAACTAAGAAAAAATATAGCTACACGCATACAAGTTTGTTGGTTTTTTAATAATGCTATCAGGCAGAATTTGGATTATCCCGGACTTTACAGTACATTACAGCATTCTGTCAGTATCCGCGTATGTATTCTAATTTGATGGTAATCCAGATAATCCAGACGAATGATCACAGATTTTCATGCGAAATATTTTGCCCATGAGTTAACACGGCGGCATGGCGCAAATGATGCGGAGCGTTTGTCACAGTCATTATTTGATGCCAGTGTCGACTTGAATCCTCACCAGATAGAGGCTGCTTTGTTCGCATTGAAATCGCCTTTGTCAAAAGGCGTATTGCTGGCCGATGAGGTGGGTCTGGGCAAAACCATAGAAGCAGGTATTGTATTGTGCCAATTCTGGGCGGAGCGCAGGCGGCGGTTGCTGGTCATCTGTCCGGCGTCTTTGCGTAAACAATGGGCGCTGGAACTGGAAGAAAAATTTAATCTGCCTGCGTTCGTGCTGGATGCGAGAACAGGGCGTGAGTTACGCAAAAAAGATCAAGCACCGCTTGGTCAGAAAGCCATCATCATTCTCTCGTATCACTACGCCAATACACTGCGTGATGAATTGAAAGCGATCAATTGGGATCTGGTTGTCATTGATGAAGCGCACAAGCTGCGCAATGCTTATCGGGAAAGCAACAGGATTGGACAGGGTATTCGCTGGGCAACGCAGGATTGCCGAAAGTTGCTGTTGACAGCCACGCCTTTGCAAAATTCATTACTGGAACTTTACGGTCTTTCCACCTTGATTGACGAGCATCTGTTTGGCGACGTGAATGCTTTCCGCAGTCAGTATGTCTCAACCGGCGGATCTGGATGGCTTGCGTCAGCGTTTGTCGGGTTTTTGCCGCCGTACCTTGCGCAATCAGGTGACGGAATATATCCGCTATACCGAACGGCGCACAATCACCCAGCCTTTTCGTCCTACCGATGATGAACATCAACTCTATGAAGCAGTCAACGCTTTTTTGCAGCGACCGGAAAGCTATGCGATTCCCCATCCCCAGCGTCATCTCATTGAACTGATCCTGCGCAAGCTGCTGGCTTCATCTTCACTGGCAATCGCCGGGACGCTTGAAACCATGAAAACCCGTCTGGAAATGTTGCGGGATAGAAGCATTGAGGATGAAAGTGAGCTGGCTGAGCAACTGATCGATGAAGAAGAAATCGAAGCGGATCTGCTGGATGAAATACTCGAATCAGAACCGGCTGAGGAAGATAGCAGCAAGACTGAATCCGCGATCAATCATAAACAGCTCGAGGAAGAAATCAGCCTGCTGGCGCATTTGATCGAATGGGCGCGCAATATCGGCACGGATACCAAAACACGCAGCCTCCTGATCGCGCTGGAAGTAGGTTTTCAGCAAATGGCGGCGATGGGTGCGCAACGCAAAGCGCTTATTTTCACCGAATCACGCCGCACGCAAATGTACCTGGCGCGTTTTCTGGAGGCTAATGGCTATGCAGGACAAATTGTTCAATTCAGCGGTGTGAACAATAGCCCGCAAACAACCGCCATTTATGAAGCCTGGCTTGCGGATAATCAGGATACTGGACGAACCACCGGTTCCAGGGTTATCGATATCCGTATGGCATTGATCGAACATTTCCGGGATAGTGCCAGCATCATGATTGCTACCGAAGCGGCCGCTGAAGGTGTCAATATCCAGTTTTGCTCGCTGGTGATCAATTATGACCTGCCGTGGAATCCGCAGCGGGTTGAACAGCGCATAGGGCGCTGTCATCGCTACGGGCAACACTATGATGTCGTGGTGATTAACTTTCTTAATGAACGTAATCATGCCGACCGTCGCGTGCTGGAACTGCTGACTGAAAAATTCAATCTGTTCAGTGGCGTTTTTGGCGCATCGGATGAAGTGCTGGGCAGTATCGAATCCGGTGTGGATTTTGAAAAACGTATTTTGATGATATACCAGGAATGCCGCACGCCGGATCAAATCGAAGCGGCCTTCAAACAATTGCAGCAGGAAATGGACGAGCGGATACAAAAGCGTATGCAAGACACCCGCCGGATGTTGCTGGAAAATTTTGATGAGGATGTGCATGAGCGGTTGCGTATGCAATTGCGTGATGCAAAAGCACGGCTTGACCGCTTCGGCAAACGCTTCTGGACATTGACGCAATTCATGCTGCATGACCGGGCACAGTTCGATGATCAGACACTAACCTTTGATCTGATCCAGCCGCCCATTGCCATTGCAGCAGGCCGTTATCATCTTATTTCCAAGGCATCCCCCCAAGCGGAGAAATTACAAATATCGGAACCGGTCACGCAATACAATACAAACATTCGGTTCTTTTTTGTACCGCCTGTCGCATCCGCTGGGCGAGTATGTGATCGACCGGGCGAAAATGCTGGAAACACCTTTTTCTAATGTTGTCTTCGATGTCACGCAGCATCCCATGCGGATTCACCAGGTTGAAGCATTAAAAGGCAAGCGCGGTTATCTGACGCTGATACTGCTGACGATTGACAGTTTTGATCGGGAAGAACATTTGCTCTTTTCTGCAATTGACGATCAAGGCATGGCTGTGGAGCAGGAAACCTGTGAAAAGCTGTTCAGCTGCATGGCAACCAGCAATTCAGTTGCAGGTGAAATGCCACAACAAATTGAACAACGGCTGGCAGCCGCCGTGCAGCGGCATACTCAGGCGACAATCAGCAAATCGCTTGAAACCAATAACCGGTTTTTCAATGAAGCGCGAGAAAAACTCGAAAAATGGGCGGATGACATGGTTCTGGCTGCTGAAAAAGCGTTGAAAGATACCAAGGAACAGATCAAAATCCAGAAGCGCCAGGCGCGACTGGCAGACAATCTTGACGAACAGCATGAAATCCAGAAAATCATCCAGAAACTGGAAAAACAGCAGCGCCGTCAGCGTCAGGAGATTTTTCAGGTGGAAGATAGCATCATCGAAAAACGCGATGCGCTGATTGCTATGCTGGAACGCCGCCTTAGTCAAAAAACAAAATCCAGTTCCCTGTTCACCATTGCATGGGAAGTCATATGACACATGGCGATAAAACAGGCGATCGTCGACATTTGTTGTTGACATGTCGATGTCATCGACATAAGCTCGCAATCTGTCGATAAAATAGAATAATATAAACATGAGTGCAGTAGTCTGGCAACCTGACCAGCCTTACAACCATCTTCCGGCATTACCGCCTGCAATTGAGCTGGAAACAAAAACAGTCCTGAAACAGTGTGTTGAATCCCGGTCGGCGTTGGCTGAGCTGAAACAGGCGGCTGAGTTGATTCCCAATCAGAGCATGCTCATCAATACGCTGCCGTTACTCGAAGCCCGCGCCAGTTCGGAAATAGAAAATATCGTCACCACAACGGATAAACTGTTTCAGCATGCACGCGCGGAAGAACATGCCGATCCCGCCACCAAAGAAGCCTTGCGCTATAGTTATTCACTGCTCAGCGGATATGCAGCGCTGCGCGAACGCCCACTGAATACAACGACAGCTGAAACCGTTTGCAGCCAGATCAAGGGTGTTGAGATGACCGTGCGCAAAACACCGGGAACCCTGCTCATGAATGACGCCACGGGCAGCGTGATATATACGCCTCCAGTTGGTGAGCAATTGCTACGGTCGATGTTGGCCAACTGGGAGCGCTTTCTGCATGAACAAACCGGACTTGACCCACTGGTGCGCATGGCGGTAGCGCATTATCAGTTTGAAGCCATTCATCCGTTTACCGATGGCAATGGCCGCACGGGAAGAGTGCTCAACAGCCTGTTTCTGATCCAGGAGAATCTGCTGACGCTGCCGATTCTGTATCTCAGCCGTTATATCATCGCCAGCAAATCCGATTACTATCGCTTGCTGTTAAAAGTCACACAGGAACAGGCGTGGGAAGAATGGATCGTGTATCTCCTCAAGGGCGTGGCTGAAACAGCGGCCTGGACGATCGCCAAAATCGCGGCCATTCGCGCATTATCGGATCACACGCGTGACTATGTGCGCGGCAGGATTCCTAAAATATACAGTCACGAACTGATTGATCTGATTTTTGAGTTACCCTATTGCCGGATTCAGAACCTGGATGAAGCCGGAATCGCCAAACGTCAGACGGCCTCGAATTATCTGAAAGAACTGGCGGCAATCGGCGTGCTGACAGAAAAACAGATGGGGCGGGAGAAACTGTTCATCCATCCCAAACTGATGCATTTGTTGACACGCGAAGGCAATACCTTTACCCGTTATTCATAATAAAAAAATGAGCAAATACGACGACCTCGTCAGGAAGCTGAAAGAAATCTTCCAGATCGACCGGCCTGAGCTGGATTTTGGCATTTACCGCATATTCAATGCGCGCGCGGCGGAAATCAGTCAGAGACCTTTGCACGGTAAAAATGGTGCCAGATAAGCGAAAATGATATAATTATGTTTTTATTCATAAGTTTACGTGACGTTGGTTTAAGTCTGGCGGATAGTTTTGTTACTCAAAGAACACGTAAAGGCAATTTTCTGAACCAGATAGACCAGTTGATCGACTGGGCGCCCATAGAAGAAACAATCGCACAGTACTATGCGCCGGTATCCGATGCCACGGGCCGTCCCGCTTATTCGGGATTGCTGTTATTCAAAATGCTGCTGGTTGGCCTGTGGCATGGTGGTCTCAGTGATGAATCGGTTGAAGACATGGCCAACACTAACCGGCATGACAGCCAACCCATGCTGGCGCTGCTGGATAAGGCTGGAATCGAACCGGGAAACCGGCTTCATGGCGACAAAGCCTATGGCAGCCAGAAGCATCGCGAAGCGTTGAAAGCGCGAGGCATCAAAAACGGCATTCAGGACAATGAGATAAGGAACAAACCGTTAACTGCGTGGCAATTGCAGCGCCAATAAATTAATCACGCGGGTGCGTTACGTTGTTGAGCGCACTTTTGGCAGTCAGGTGTGCTGGTTTGGCGGCAAAATCCTGCGTTATCGTGGTCTGGCAAAAGCGCATGCATGGCATGTTCGGCAAGCCATGGCGTATAACCTGAAAAGATTACCCAGGTTATTTGTTGAAAGTTTGATGAGACAGGAGAAATGCGCCTTTTAAACAGAAAGCCGATAAAAAATACCAGAAAACGGGGTGATTCCGTATCAAATTTGCATTCTTCCACAGAAATTCATAAAAATCGGAGCAAATCTGATTGAGATTGCCATTTTTTTGCCTGACTTTAAAAAATCAGGGGTTTTGCAAAGGTTTTCTACCATATAAACAGCTGATTACATTATTGTAAATTGCTGTTATCTTAAAAGAGTAGTAGATCTCTGGCAGGCAGACTGTTTAGAGAAAATTCAGTTAAATCAGAAAGCTTCAAACCTGTAGTCTTTTAATGCCTTACTGCCTTACAATTGCATCGTACGGGTAATCATCTACAGTAATCCATTTTCCGAAACATCATGAATGAATCAATCCACCTGGTTTGTCCGCACTGCGAAGCGGTCAACCGTATTCCGTCCGCCCGGCTGGGGGAAAGACCGAAGTGCGGCAAGTGCCATCAGCCATTGTTCAACGGCCAGCCGCTGGAATTGACGGCGTCCGGTTTTCAGAAACATGTTCAGCAAAATGACATTCCGTTGCTCGTTGATTTCTGGGCGCCGTGGTGCGGGCCGTGCAGGATGATGGCGCCGCAGTTTGCACAGGCGGCGGCGCAGCTTGAGCCGCGTGTCCGCTTGGTGAAAGTAAATACCGAGGTCGAGCAGATGCTCGGTGCGCAGTACGGCATTCGCAGTATTCCGACGCTGGTGCTGTTTCGGAATGGCCGTGAGGCAGCGCGACAGGCCGGCGCGATGAGCGCTGCGGATATCGTGCGCTGGGTTTCCGGTAAAATAGCTTAGTCGGTTACTTCAAATCCGGCGTCGCTGATTGCCACCTTCAGCTGGTCGATGCTCGCAAGGGAGGTGTCATGCTGTATGACTGCCTTGGCATTTTCGAGTGATACGTCGACCTGACTGACGCCGGGCAGTCTTTCCAGCACGGTTTTGACGCTGTTCACACAGCCGCTGCAGGTCATGCCCTGGATTCTAAGAATAGTAGTCTGCATTCGATATTTTCCTTTCCGTATGGTTATTGATTGGGTTGCCAGCGTTTCAGCAGCAGCGAGTTGCTGACCACGGAGACCGAACTCATGGCCATGGCCGCCCCCGCGATGACGGGATTCAGCATGCCGATTGCGGCCAGCGGTATACCCAGCGAATTATAGACAAAAGCAAAGAACAGGTTCTGGCGGATTTTCCTGAGTGTCGCGCGCGACAGCGAAATTGCATCGGCCACGCTCATCAGGTCGTTGCGAATCAGCGTAATATCCGCCGCCTCGATGGCGACATCGGAACCCGCGCCGATGGCGAAGCTGACATCGGCAGCGGCAAGCGCCGGCGCATCGTTGATGCCGTCGCCGACCATGCCGGTGACCGTGCCGTTTTCTTTCAGTTTTTTGACCGCTGCCGCCTTGTCCTGCGGCAGTACTTCGGCGCGGTAGGTAGTGATACCGGTACGTTTGGCGATGGCGGCGGCGGTTAATGCATTATCGCCGGTAAGCATGACCACTTCGATGCCCATTGCCTGCAGGCGCTGCACGGCTTTGAGCGAGGTGTCGCGCAGACGATCGGCGATAGCGAGATAGCCCAGAATCCGGGCGTGATCATTGTTCAGCGCAGCAACGCCGATCACCGTTTTACCTTCGGATTGCAACGCCGTGATTTTATCGTCATCCAGGGTAGCGCCATGCTGCAACAGGAACTGCGGTGAACCAAGCAGATATTGCGTGGCATCGATGCTGGCCTTGATGCCGCTGCCGGTGACGGCAGAGAAATCAGTCACCGGTTTGAGCGCGGCGTTCATTTTTTTCGCGTGATCCATGACGGCGCGGGCGAGCGGATGCTCGGAGCCTTGTTCCAGTGAGGCCGCGATTTGCATGAATGCCTGTTCATCGAGCGCATCGGCGGGAATGATGTCGGTGACTTGCGGTTTGCCCTCCGTCAGCGTACCGGTTTTGTCGACAATCACGGTCTGGATTTTTTCCGCATGTTCAAGCGCGGCGGCATTTTTGACCAGTACGCCGGCCTGCGCGCCGCGGCCGGTGCCGACCATGATGGCGGTTGGCGTAGCCAGCCCCAGCGCGCACGGGCAGGCGATGACCAGTACTGCAACAGCGTTGATCAGCGCGGTGACGAAGTCGGCGGTCAGCCACCAGGTGACGCCAAGCGTGACAATGCTGATGACGACCACGACCGGCACGAAGATGCCGGATACGGTGTCGGCCATGCGCTGGATCGGCGCTTTCGAGCCCTGCGCTTCTTCAACCAGATGAATAATGGCGGCAAGCTGGGTGTGTGCGCCGACGCTGGTCGCGCGGCATTTGAGCAGTCCCTGCTGATTGATGGTGGCGGCAAAGACTTCCGTACCGGGCTGCTTGCCGACGGGCAGACTTTCGCCGGTCAGCATGGATTCGTTGACACTGGATGCACCGTCGACGACCACGCCATCGACAGGCAGATTTTCGCCTGGCCGCACGATGAAAATATCACCGACTTGCAGGGTGTCGGCGGGCACTGCGACAATTTTGTCGTCGCGTTCAATGCGGGCGGTTTTCGGTTGCAGTTTGATCAGCGCCTCGATGGCTTCGGATGTCCTGCCCTTGGCGCGCGCTTCCATCAGTTTGCCGAGCAGCACCAGGGTAATGATTGCTGCACTGGCTTCAAAGTAGACATGCTGGTCGAGCGAAAAGACAGTGACGACCGCGCTGAAAAAATAAGCCATGCTGGTGCCCAGCGCGACCAGGACATCCATATTGGCGCCGCCGCCGCGCAACGCATGCCATGCGCCGATATAAAAACGCCTGCCGATCCAGAACTGTACCGGCGTCGCTAGCAGCCATTGCAGCCAGTGCGGCAGCAGATCCATGCCGTGACCGGTAAACATGCCGACCATTTGCAAAACCAGTGGCAGCGTGAGCACGACGGAAATCCAGAATAAGCGCAGTTCGGCCTGATAGGCGGCCTGGCGGCGCGCTTTCTCTTCGGCATGGCCGGTGTCACTGATTTCGGTCGCACCGTAACCGGCATCAACCACCGCTGCGATCAACTGATCAACAGTCACCGTGCCGGGAACAAAACGGACTTTCGCGGTTTCGGTGGCGACATTGACGCTGGCGGTGACGCCGGGCAGTTTGTTCAGCGCTTTCTCGATATGCGCGCCGCAGGCCGCGCAGGTCATTTTGTGCAGCTGCAACTGCACGGTTTGCGGCGTAATGTGGAAACCCGCTTTTTCGATGGCTTCGATCAGCGTGCCGGTTTTGATTTGCCGGTCGTCATAGAGAACGCGCGCTTTCTCGCTGGCGAAATTGACCGCAGCCTCAACGCCGGGCAGCTTGTTCAGGTTCTTCTCGATGCGTATCGCGCAGGCGGCGCAGGTCATGCCTTCAATGGGCAATTCGATGTGTTTCTGTGTCGCCGTGTTCATTGATATTTTTCCTCATGGTGACGGGAATCGGCATGCCGCCAGATCGATGCGCAGGCCGATAATGCCCATCATATGGCGACCGGCGCATGAAAATCAACCATGTTGTGCAGTGTGGTGGTGATATGGGGGAAGGGGTTGCGGTTTGTTGAATCGCAACCCGGCTTTTCCAGCGCTTTTTATGATTGGGTTGATTTTTCTCTTGGACGTTTTTCACGCAAATAGCGAAAAAGAACCCCAAACCAGTATTTTGTTACTGATCGAGTGCAAGTTTCGCCAATTTCGAATGATTTTTCGTTCAAATTGACAGCTAAACTCTCTTCCGATACATTCGGTTCTGACAAAAAAGGCGTTTATTTTTCCTATCTCCCGTTTTACCGTGAAAATGGATTAAACGCCAAGCAACACTCAGCAATTATTTTTGTTCGCGTCATGGCTTCACAAGAATTTGTCGTATTGCAAGGCTTGGTGGTTTTGTGTATTTAAATACATTAATCATCAACGAGTTTGACAAAGAATTCGAATTCTATTTTCTCATTCGCGATGAAAATGGCGTCTGTTTTTTTTCTATATCCGAACAGATTCGGATATGTGCGACCTGTGCACCAAAACGCACACGGACTTCAAAATCTAAACGTAGAGGCAACATATGTGGCAAATTGAAATTCAACATCCCGGATTAAACAAATACAGACATATCAGAGGTAAGAATAGGAGTGTCGTAGAACAGAAAGCGGCAGCGCAGCAGGCGGCTTGGGACGAGATGTGGCGAATGAGACTAGAAAAAGAAGAGCGGACACTGAGCAAACAAATAAATCTTGAAGAAGCTAAGTTAAGAACCTTAGAAGCTGTTAAAACAATTGAAGAACTCAAGAATATCTTGCAACACACGCTTGGTTTTGACGATACCATCAACTGGGAAGCGTTAAAAAGCAAGGATACTTTCAAGAAACAAAAACCTAAGCTGCCACGGCCGCAAGAAATACCACAAGCTCCGACAAGGAACGCACCACAATATCATTCCAAACTTGGTATCCTCGACAAACTAATCTCATCACGCAAAGAAAATAAAATTAAGCGTGCTCAAGAGCTCTATGAGACTGATTGTCAGCGATGGAAGGAGCAGAAAGAGGAAATCCTGAGAAAGAATGCTGAATCAGAGGAGAAATACCTGAAACAGTTGCAACTCTGGCAAACAGAAGAGCAAGAATTTCTCGCAAAGCAGAATGAAACAAACGAAGCTATCGAAAAAAGAAAAGAACAATATCT
>JAJSDU010000028.1 GCA_028577615.1 Nitrosomonas sp. | reverse complement strand
CGATTTTTTCACCGTTGTAGGCGTACCAGGCGCCCGCCTTGTCGATCAGCTTGTGCTGAACGCCCAGCTCGATAATTTCACTTTCACGGGAAATACCTTCGCCGTAAAGGATATCAAAGTCAGCCTGCTTGAAGGGCGGCGCTACTTTGTTTTTTACCACCTTGACGCGGGTTTCGCTGCCGATGGTTTCGTCACCTTTTTTGATGGCGCCGGTGCGTCGGATATCGAGCCGGACGGATGCGTAGAATTTGAGCGCGTTGCCGCCGGTTGTGGTTTCCGGATTGCCGAAAATGACGCCGATTTTCATGCGGATCTGGTTAATGAAGATCACCATGGTGTTGCTGCGCTTGATATTGGCGGTCAGTTTGCGCAGTGCCTGAGACATGAGACGGGCCTGCAATCCCATTTGCGGATCGCCCATTTCGCCTTCGATCTCGGCGCGCGGCGTCAATGCGGCGACGGAATCGATGACCACGATATCGACAGAACCGGAACGCACCAGCATGTCAGCGATTTCGAGTGCCTGTTCACCATTGTCCGGCTGCGAAATTAAAAGCTCCTGCACGTTGACGCCGATCTTCTGGGCATACTGGGGGTCGAGCGCGTGTTCGGCGTCAATAAAGGCCGCGGTGCCGCCGAGTTTCTGCATTTCGGCGATAACCTGCAGGGTGAGTGTGGTTTTGCCGGAGGATTCCGGGCCATAGATTTCAATGACGCGGCCGCGCGGCAGTCCGCCGACGCCTAATGCGATATCGAGACTGAGCGATCCGGTGGAGACGACTTGTATATCATTGGCGACATCGTTGGCGCCCAGACGCATGATCGATCCCTTGCCGAACTGCTTTTCAATTTGAGCCAGCGCGTTGGCAAGTGCTTTGCTTCTGTTTTCGTCCATGGTTTTTCCTGTTAAATGTCAGTAAATTATTGCATATGCATTCATGTGCCGGTAAAAGAGGCTGTTCAGAAAATGCATGTTATACGTGTAAAAAAATCAGTAGAAATAAAAAAACAATACTCGAATATCTTGCCAGCCTGCGATACAATTGCAACTTTGTCATCACGGTCGTGAAGCGCGGCTGTGAAGTTTTTTAATGCTTTCAGTAGCAGTATGGATTTCAATGATTACGCTGTCGGCGATTGGTCATCAGTGATCATGCCACACAGCTATTAAATTTCATCAATTAAAAAAAGTGAAAGAAATTATCCGCGTCATATTATTAGGCGGCCCCGGTGCTGGAAAAGGCACGCAGGCCAATTATATCAAGGAACATTTTGGTATTCCGCAAATTTCAACGGGCGATATGCTCCGCAATGCCGTCAAGGCCGGCACCGAATTGGGTCTGATGGCAAAGGAAATCATGGATTCCGGCGGGCTTGTTTCCGATGACATCATTATCAATCTGGTCAAGGAACGTATTGCCGAGCCGGATTGCACGCGCGGTTTCCTGTTTGACGGTTTTCCGCGCACAATTCCGCAGGCTGATGCCATGAAGGCGGCCGATGTTCATATCGACTATGTCGTTGAAATTGATGTCGACGATGATGTCATCATTCAGCGCATGTCGGGACGCAGAATTCATCCTGCTTCCGGACGGACTTATCATATCGATTTTAATCCACCCAGGGTTGAAGGCATCGATGATGTTACCGGGGAGTCGCTCATACAGCGCGATGACGACAAAGTTGAAACAGTCAGAAAGAGACTGGCGGTCTATCATGAGCAGACTGAGCCCCTGATCGATTATTATTCCAGATGCGCTTCAAGCCCGGCGGACAACGCACCGCGCTATATTAAAATCAATGGCGTTGGCACGGTTGAGGCCATTCGGGATCAGATACTTTCGGCCATTGCCGCATCCAATTGATTGGCGTCAGCAGAAAGCGATTAAAGCAGAACAGGCGGAACAGGGGATAAAAATAAACGATTTTCCTTGCCGGAATGCTGCGCCGTCTCAAGTATCGATAACAAAAATTCAGAACAGCATATGCGTGCCGGCTGTTCTGAATTTTTGTTGTCCGAAGTTTGTGCCTTGAAAATTTAACAGGTTATAGTTCTGGCGCTATAACTTTTGTCATGTTTTGATCAATCAGGAGAGATAAAGTATGTCAATAAAGAATGCGTTTTACGCTCAATCAGGCGGTGTTACGGCGGTTATTAATGCATCCGCCGCGGGTGTTATCGAAACCGCGCGTCAACATCCGGACAAAATCGGCAATGTTTATGCCGGGCGCAATGGCATTATCGGCGCACTGACTGAAGATTTGATTGACACCAGCGCGGATTCCGCACAAGCGATTGCCGCGTTGCGTCATACACCATCGGGTGGTTTTGGATCATGCCGCTACAAGCTGAAAAGCATAGAACAGAACCGCCGGGAATATGAACGGTTGATTGAAGTCTTCAAAGCGCACAACATCGGTTATTTCTTTTATAACGGTGGTGGCGATTCCGCCGACACCTGCCTGAAGGTGTCTCAGATTTCCGATACGCTGGGTTTTCCGATCCAGGCGATTCATGTGCCCAAAACGGTCGATAACGATCTGCCGATTACCGATTGCTGTCCGGGATTTGGTTCAGTCGCGAAATACATTGCGGTGTCAACGCGCGAAGCGAGTTTTGATGTAGCCAGCATGGCTAAAACCTCAACCAAGGTTTTCGTGCTGGAAGTCATGGGTCGCCATGCGGGTTGGATAGCGGCCGCGGGCGGCTTGGCATCAAGCAAGGACTGTGAGATTCCGATCGTCATTCTGTTTCCGGAAATCACTTTCGATAAAGCAAAATTCCTCGCAAAAGTCGACAGCTATGTCAAGCAGTATGGTTATTGCTCGGTCGTCGTGTCTGAGGGTGTTAAAGGCGATGACGGCAACTTTTTGTCCGATCAGGGCTTGCGTGATGCATTTGGTCACGCGCAGCTGGGCGGTGTTGCGCCTGTCGTGGCCAATATCATTAAGGATGGCCTGGGCTTGAAATATCACTGGGGTGTGGCGGATTATCTACAGCGCGCGGCGCGGCATGTGGCTTCCAGAACCGACGTCGAACAGGCCTATGCGATGGGTAAGGCCGCCGTCGAATATGCCATTGCCGGACATAATTCGGTTATGCCGACCATCGAGCGCCTGTCCAGTTCGCCTTACCGCTGGCAGGTCGGCATGGCGCAGCTTTCGGATGTGGCCAACGTGGAAAAAATGATGCCGGCGGACTATATCAGCGAAGATGGCTTCGGTATCAGTGAAGCTTGCCGTGAATATCTGCTGCCGCTGATCGAAGGTGAAGACTACCCGCCGTATAAAAACGGTTTGCCTGATTATGTGCGTCTGAAAAATGCAGCGGTACAGAAGAAACTGGGCGCATTCGAAATCTGAAATACATCAAAATTTTTGATGTATTTTCACAACAAGTGCATATAAAATATCCGCCTTTTGTTTCATGATTTTGGACAAGTGTTTAATTATGTGGAATTATTGGGCCGATATTCTACATTTGATTTTATTTGGTCTGACTTTAACTGGAGTTTTTTATGTCTAACGGTTTAATTCTCGCAATTGGTAGTGCGATTCTTGCCCTGGTTTACAGCGGCATCTGGATCAGGGGTATTTTTGCCCAGTCTACCGGTAATTCTCGCATGCAGGAAATCGCTTCTGCTATACAGGAAGGCGCCTCGGCGTATCTCAATCGTCAATATACAACCATCGGTGCCGTCGGTGCGGTACTGTTTCTGGCGATTTGGCTGGCGCTCGGCTGGGATACCGCGATCGGTTTTGCGCTTGGTGCCATTTTATCCGGAGCGGCCGGCTATCTGGGGATGACCGTATCGGTTCATTCCAATGTGCGTACCGCGGAGGCAGCGCGCAGTGGCTTGAATGAAGCGCTGGCCATTGCATTTCGCGGGGGCGCGGTAACCGGTATGCTGGTCGTTGGTCTGGGGCTGCTTGGCGTTGCGGGTTACAGCGCATGGTTATTCAGCGGCGCGGAAACGGACGCGGCGGTCAGCGACGTAATTAAACCGCTGATTGGTTTTGCTTTCGGCGGATCGCTTATTTCGATTTTTGCCCGGTTAGGCGGTGGTATTTTTACCAAGGGTGCTGACGTCGGTGCGGACTTGGTCGGTAAAGTCGAAGCAGGCATTCCTGAGGACGATCCACGCAATCCGGCGGTCATTGCCGATAACGTGGGCGATAACGTGGGTGACTGTGCAGGTATGGCGGCCGATCTGTTCGAGACCTATGCAGTGACGATCATCGCTACCATGCTGTTGGGCGCGTTGCTGTTTGTGGATAATGGAATGAGCGCCGTGGTGTTTCCATTAATGCTGGGTGCGGTTTCTATCGTTGCATCGATCATTGGGTGCTACTACGTCAAAATGCAGGAAGGCGGCACGATCATGAAAGCGCTTTACCGCGGATTGATTGTTGCCGGTGGTATCGCACTGGTTGCGTATCTGCCGGTGACCGTATGGTTCATGGCGGATATGTCGCTCGAAGTTTCGGGTGTTGAAGTGGCCGGCGGCGCGCTGGTGCTGCGTGTATTCCTGGCGGGCGCGATTGGTTTGCTGCTGACCGGTGCAATGGTGGTGATAACCGAATATTACACATCAACCGATTATCCGCCTGTGCAGAATATCGCGGAAGCTTCCACCACCGGTCACGCAACAAATATCATTGCCGGTCTGGGTGTTTCCATGCGTGCTACGGCAGCGCCGGTTCTGGCTGTCTGCTTAAGTATTCTGATGGCGTATGCGTTAGCCGGCCTGTATGGCATTGCGATTGCAGCTACTGCGATGCTGTCGATGACCGGTATTATCGTGGCGCTGGATGCGTATGGTCCAATTACGGATAATGCGGGCGGTATCGCGGAAATGGCTGATCTGCCTGAATCTGTCCGCGCGGTTACCGATCCGCTTGACGCCGTAGGCAACACCACCAAAGCGGTAACCAAGGGTTACGCGATTGGCTCCGCCGGTCTCGCCGCGCTGGTATTGTTTGCGGATTATACGCATGGACTGGAAGCTGCCGGTCATGTGTTGACGTTTGATTTATCAAATCACATGGTTATCATTGGTCTGTTTATAGGCGGTATGATTCCATATCTGTTTGGTGCAATGTCGATGGAAGCTGTCGGTCGCGCGGCGGGCTCCGTGGTGGTCGAAGTGCGTCGTCAGTTCAAGGAGATTCCCGGTATTATGGATGGTTCGTCCAAGCCGGATTATTCGCGTGCAGTGGATATGCTGACCAAGGCTGCGATTAAAGAGATGATGATTCCATCGCTTTTGCCGGTGCTGGTACCGCTGCTGGTTGGCGTATTGCTTGGTCCACAGGCGCTGGGCGGTGTTTTGATGGGTTCCATCGTAACCGGTCTGTTTGTGGCGATTTCCATGACGGCAGGCGGTGGTGCGTGGGATAATGCCAAAAAGCATATTGAAGATGGCCATTTCGGCGGTAAAAACAGTGAAGCGCATAAAGCTTCTGTTACCGGCGATACTGTCGGCGATCCTTACAAGGATACTGCAGGCCCGGCCATTAATCCGCTGATCAAGATCATCAATATCGTAGCGCTGATGATTATTCCATTGCTGTAATGACACTGATTTAAAATAAAAAAGGCACGCCTTCCGGGTGTGCCTTTTTTATGGGTGTCACTCTCAAACAGTCGGTAATTCCGAATAATGGAGGAGCGTCAGTTTCCGCGCAATTTGATGCCAAGCAACTTGATTTTACGATAAAGATGCGTCCGTTCCAGTCCCGCACGTTCGGCGACGCGTGTCATATTGCCATTTTCTTCCTCGATCAGGCGTTCAAAATACGTTTTCTCGAACAAGTCGCGCGCTTCCCGCAGAGAGAGATCGAAAGGAATATCGGTTGCCGTTGATTTTGCGGTGGATTCAGGGAAAACCATGGCCTGTTGCACCATGTCAGCGGTAATTTCATCACCGGCACAGGTCAATGCCAGGGACTGTACCACCCCGGTGAGTTGCGTCAGGTTGCCAGGCCAGTCATAGTTACGCAGACAATTTAGGGCGGCTGTGCTGAATTTCAATACAGGAGAGACTTCTCCGGCTTCAGCGAAGCTTGTCAGAATCTGGCTGGCCAGCTCCGGTATATCTTCACGGTGCGCGCGCAAGGCGGGTACGCCAATGCAGAGTCCGCTGAGTACATCGTATAACTTGGTAATATAGTTGCCATGCGCGGCAAGCTCGGCCAATGGCTGCGTGGTTGCGCAAACCAGCCGCACATTATATTTTTCAAGCTTGCTGAGCAAAAGTAATAATCCTTTCTGCGCCAGCTTGTTGATTTCACCGATATCGCTCAGAAACAATAAACCATCGCGCGCTTTCTCCAGCAGATCCAGCGGTCTTTCGGCCAGTACGGTCAGCGTTTCCGGTTCTACCCAGGGTGTATTGGGGCGATGCAGAAAGCGTGCGCAAATATCCATTCCGACGCCAGGTTCTCCCATCAGCAGCAATGGCGCTTTCAGGTTGGTAACTTTTTCGAGTTTTTTCTTGAGTTCCACAATCAAAGCGCCCTTGCCCAGACTGGATAGCGACAGTGTCGCCTGTTGTTTGTTCTGACCGCCGCGCAAGGCCTTGCCGACCGTAGTCAGAAGTTTTTGCAGCGGAATGGGTTTTTCCAGATAACCAAATGCGCCTATTCGCGTTGCCTCAACTGCTGTGTCGATGGTGCCGTGGCCTGACATCATGATGACCGGCATGGTCAGCATGCCGCTGCTGGCCCAGTCCTTGAGCAAGGTAATGCCGTCCGTATCCGGCATCCAGATATCCAGTAATACCAGATCAGGCCGTGTTTGGCTGCGCCATATGCGCGCCTGCTCCGCATTCTCGGCCAGCGCAACACGATAGCCCTCATCGTGCAAAATTTCAAACAATAATTCACGTATGCCGATTTCGTCGTCAACTACCAATATCGTGTTATTTGTCGTCATTTTGTTCTATCCTTGGTTTTTCAGCTAAGCGGCTCTGATTTTTTCAATTGATGGCATGGTGATCGTAATCTGAGCGCCCCGTGGCTTCAAATTTTGAATGGTTATGGTGCCTTCATGCTCTTCTACAATTTTTTTAACGATCGGTAACCCCAGTCCGGTGCCTTTAGCTTTGGTTGTCACGTAAGGCTCGAATACGCGTGACCGGACTTCGTCCGGAAATCCGCAGCCATTGTCCTTGATCGTTAACTTTATGCCATCCTGCGTTGCTTCTGTCTGAATTTCGATCATCGGTTCATCAATTTCCGCCAGAGCATCCTGTGCATTGAGCAACAGATTATGCAATACCTGGCGCAATTGCGCCGAGTCGCCATGAATCGCAGGCAGATTGTTTTCCAGTATCCGTTTGATATGGACAGGATGCGTCTGATTGATGGTGCTTGTTGTTTCATAAAGCGTCAGAATTTCCTGTACCAGATCGTTCATATTCAATGTGCGTTTCTCGAGAGCGGGAGCGCGTGCATATTGACTGAATTCGTTAACCATGCGTTTTAATGCTTCGACCTGATTGACTATGGTTTCCGTGGACCGGCGCAGAATGGCGGCATCCTGTTCATTCAGCTTGCTTGCCAATTTGTGTTCCATGCGTTCGGCGGAAAGCTGAATCGGTGTCAGCGGATTTTTGATTTCGTGCGCCAGACGCCGTGCTATCTCGCTCCATGCGACGGCGCGCTGCACCTGCAGAAGATTGGTGATATCATCAAATACCACAACGCCGCCGCCGCCGGATATTTCCGGCAAGCGTGTTCCGCGTAGCAATAAAACCTGACTGTCGCCGTCATTGGAACGCGTTATCTGCCGTTGCCACATGCCGGTCTCTCCTGAATTAAAACCGTTGCGGACTTCGGTCATCAGGGTTTCGATCTGAGGTTCTTTTTCAATACAACCGTCAATCACTGAACCATCGAGACTGATGAGCGGCGCCTGCAGAATTTTTTCCGCGCTTCGATTGGCTTTGATCAAATTCAACCGTTCATCAAACACCAGTACGCCGGATGAAAGGTTGGCGAGTATGCTTTCCAGATGCGCTCGTGCGCTCTCGACTTCCTGCTGATTATACTGTGCTGCTTCCCGGGCTTCTTCGAGTTGTTGCGTCATCAGATTGAAGGATTCTGTCAGAATACCCAGTTCGTCCCGGCTATGAACCAGGTGGCGGCGGCTATAGTCGCCTTGCGCGACGGCTCGAGTACCTTCCGCCAGCATGCCCAGCGGAGCGCTCAGATTTTCACTGAGATATGAAGCGGTTGCCAGAGCGGAAAAAAGCGACAGAAATAATGCCAGCGTCAGCGTTGTACTGTAGAGCCGTGTCAATCCATGGCGCGACAGTAAAAGTTCCTGATAATCCTGAAAACCTTCTTCAACTCTTTTGGCATCTTTGGCGAGCTGTTCCGGAACGGCCTGCAGCAACTGTAAAATTCGTATGTCATCATTTAGACTCAGTACATTAACCGGTGTCAATACACGCAGGTATAATCCCTTGCCTTCAAGCGATTCAATAGCGCTAAACGGTTTTTGTGCTCTGATGCGTCGCATGACAGAGGTGCTCGGTGCGGCCGGAAAAACCGTCTGACTGGTCTCGCTGGAAAAAGCGATGACCTTGCCGTCCTGATTGAAGAGCGTGGCTTCATCAATTTGTGACTGCAATAACAACTCGTTGAGTACGGCGACAGGCGAAACCGATGGGTCTGAAAGATTCAAAGCTGTTGCCTGCGCTTTTTTTTGCAGTTCATCCAGTAAATTTTTCAACATGGTTTGTCCGAGACTGATGCCGCCTTCAAGCGCCCGGTCGACTTTAACATCAAACCAGGATTCGATGCTTTTGCCAAGAAACTGTACAGATACGGTATAGATCAGCGCGCCGGGAAGAATAGCCATGAGTGAAAAAATCAATAGCAGACGCAGCGCCAGTCTTGACCCGAACACGCCGGACTTGAGTCGTCGTCTGAATCGCCAGAGCAGAAAACCGACTACAGCCATGAACAACAGCACAAAAACGATGTTGATGATGAGCAGAATTTTGTAGCGGTGCTCAAAAAAATCTGTATTAGCGCCTGCCGTGGCCAGCAGGAACAGCATGATTGCGCCCAGTCCTGTACAGATGATCAGCACATATTTCATGGTCGATACGAAAACTGAAAAGGGTGGTTCGGTGAAGGTAATTTCATGCGCCACTGCAGGCGTTCGGAACTTAGATTCCAGGCGCTTGAGCCAAGCGCCTCGACCTGAAATGGCTTGGGCATGCGCGTTAAATCAAGCCATAGTCGTAATGTTGCATGGTACTCGCTGGTTTCTGAGAGATCGGACAAAACGGTCACCTGCTGTTTGTGCAGTTGTTGCAGCATCTGCAGCGCTTCTTTCAGCGTGAAGAAATATTTGGTGAAGGTAGGATCGCTGAGTTGATACTGCCGGGTGAGTGCCGAATATCGAAGACCAATGCGTGTTTTAAGGCGCGCGACTTCATTGTCCAGCCAGTACCAGCGCGGTTCAACCAGCGTGAATTTGGTGACAAAATAGAGTACAACACCCTTTTTCAAGGCTTGCTCCAATGTCGGATTCAGTTCGATTTCGGAATCAACGTTTACAAAATATTCATTATCGATGACTTCCAGTTTGAATGTGCGCACCTGGATGCCGCCATTTGCCGATGCGCCTGCAGCAAAAAAACCGAGTGATACGATCATGTAGAAAAGAAGAAGTTGTATCAAGCGGTTTTGCTTCATGGAGAATCTAACGCTTCTGCAGTAAGACGTAAAAGAAACCATCATGGTACATGTCCGGCAAGAGCTGTCCATCCGGTATCATGGGGTCAGAGAGCGTTAACAGGTGCGCATCCGGATGTTGTTGCATAAATTGTGCAATTTGCAATTCGTTTTCTTCATGAAAAATTGAGCATGTCACATACAGCAACTTACCATTTCTGGTCAAGATTTGCCACAACGCGTTCAGGATCGCGTACTGGTCAGCGGCAAATTTTTTCAGATCACTTTCACGTCGCAACCATTTGATATCAGGGTGCCGGGAAACCACGCCTGAAGCTGAGCAAGGGACGTCGGCCAGGATACGGTCAAATGACTTGCCGTTCCACCATGTATCCGGTGTTGCGGCATCACCGCAGATGATTTGCGCCGCCCGTAATTGCAGGCGTGAAAGGTTCTGTCTGACCTGCGTAAGGCGATTCTCGTCATTGTCCAGGATGGTCAGTGACACGTCCGCCAGTTCCAGCAAATGTGCGCTTTTACCGCCGGGCGCTGCGCAGGCGTCAAGTACATGCATGCCTGAATGCACGTCAAGCAGTTCAGCAGCCCGCTGAGCGCCCGCATCCTGTACAGAGACCAGCCCGTCATAAAAACCAGGCAATTTGTCGACGCCGACAGGATTCTTCAACAGTAATGCTCCGGGCCAGATCAATTGCGTTTCCATACCATGCGTGGCGAGCAGTTGCTGATACGCCGCTATGCTGGTTTTGCGCTGATTGACGCGTAATGTCATTGGCGGATGCTTGTTGTCCGTTGCCAGAATTGCATCAAAATCATGGGGATACTGGATGCGCAATTTATTGATCCACCACTGTGGGTGAGAATAAAAGCCAATTTCCTTTTCGGCTGCTTTGGCGATCAATGATGCTTTGTTGCGGATAAAACTGCGTAAAACAGCATTGACCAGACCCTGAATCTTTTTATTGTTGCCAAGCGCGCGTGATGCAGTGACAATCTGGTTGGTCACAGTGTAGGCTGGCGATTTGCTGTAGAGCAGCTGGTACAATCCGATCAGTAACAGATAATAGATATTGTTGTCGGGTGTTTTTCTTGTAAGCAGATGGGCCAGAATTTCAGTGAGCTGGCCATAGTGGCGCAATACGCCGTAACTGAAATCCTGAATGGCGCCTTTTTGCTGTTGCGACAGCGCCGGATGCTTCTGCCAGCATTCCTGCAGCAAACGGGTCAGATTGGCGCCGCGCAAAACATCGTTGACGAGACCGGCGGCAATGAGCTGAGTTTCAACCATGACTGTTCACCGCAGCGCCGTTTGTATCAAAAGAATCTCCCGGATGTAATTTGAATCCTGCCAGGAATTCTGCTGCGGATAATCGTTTGCCGCCGGATTTCTGAATCATCTCAAGCCGTATCAGACCTGTGCCGCAGGCGACGATGATGCCTTCGCGTTCGATGGCAATGATCTTTCCCGGCTGGTCTGCGCCTCGCGTAATAATGCTGGCCTGCCAGATTTTGATGGCGTATCCTCGAAAAGTCGTGTAAGCACCGGGTGCCGGATTATAAGCACGTATAGTCCGGTCAATTTGTGCGGCGGTTTTGTTCCAGTCAATCAGTGCTTCATTTTTGCTGATTTTAGCGGCATAGCAGGCCAGTGCTTCGTCCTGGGTTGTCGGTATCAGCCGGTTCTGCTGCATCAGTGTCAGTGCTTTGATTATGGCGTGCGCACCCAGTTGACTGAGTTTGTCATGCAGCGTCTGTGCAGTATCGTTGTGTGCAATGGCGATCGATTCTTTCAGCAGCATGGGGCCCGTATCGAGTCCGGCGTCCATCTGCATAATGGTGATGCCGGTTTCATGGTCGCCGGCCAGAATGGCTCTTTGAATCGGCGCCGCGCCACGCCAGCGCGGCAATAAAGAGGCATGTATGTTCAGGCAACCCAGTCGCGGCAGCGTTAATACGCTTTCAGGCAGAATCAGGCCATAGGCGGCGACAATCATTAAATCAGCATTCGTTTCACGCAGCTGCTCGTGTATCGCGTTATCTTTCAGCGACTGCGGCTGCAGCAGTTTCAGGCCGTGTGTCTGCGCTGAAAGTTTGACCGCGCTGGCGGTTACTTTCATTCCTCTGCCTGCCGGACGGTCTGGTTGAGTGAGTACTAAAACGATATCATGGTGTTGCTGGATTAATGCATCCAGTGCTGTTGCCGCAAAAACAGGCGTTCCTGCAAATATTATTTTCATTAAGCTGTCTGTTTTTTTATTCGATAGCGCTGCGGATGAGGCAGCATACGTTTACCGTATCAGCGATGATTCTTTTGATGCGCTAATCTACATTGTGCTGCGCTGTTTCTTTTTTAGTTTTGCCAGAACACGCGATTGCTTGAATGCTGACCAGTATTCGACAAAAACCTTGCCTTCGAGATGATCCATTTCATGCTGGATACATATGGCCATCAGTCCTGATGCTTCCAGCGTAAAAGGTTTGCCTTCGGTATTCAATGCGCTGACAGTAACCGATTCGGCGCGTCTTACCTTGCCATATATACCGGGTACGGACAGACAGCCTTCCTCGTATTCGAGATCGCCATTATGCGAAATAATTTCGGGATTGATAAAGACATGCAGTTGATCGCGCGCTTCAGAAATATCGATAACAATAATGCGTTCATGCACGTCTACCTGTGTTGCGGCGAGACCGATGCCTGGAGCGGCGTACATGGTTTCCGCCATATTCTGAATCAGTGTGCGTGTTCTGTCGGTTACCGCGTTGACCGGCGCTGCGACAGTGTGCAGTCTTTCGTCGGGATATTGTAAGATTTTGAGAATAGCCATAAAAAAAGGATTTAATTTAATAAACGGATATTTTATATAGATCGTATTATTGGCAAGCAATTCTGTGCACACTGAAATATTTTTTGTATCCGAGGTTATACATGCGCAAGCCTATTATATCGATAATCATCTGTCTAAGCCTGCTTTCCATCCGGCCTGTTTACGCCGTAGACGACAATCTGCTGAGGCCGGATGCGCCGGTACGCCATGTCGTTGTAAAAGGTGACACATTATGGGGAATCGCCGCACGGTTTCTAAAAGACCCCTGGCGATGGCCTGAAGTTTGGGGGCTTAACCGCGATCAACTGAAAAATCCACATCGGATATACCCTGGCGATGTGATTGTTTTGCAAAAAACATTAAAGGGTAATCGATTGCATCTGATTAAAGACGATGAAGACCGACGTACCGTCAAATTGTCACCCAGTGTCAGGATTAAGTCGGTTGGCTCAGGCGCTATCCCCAGTATACCGGCTTCAGTAATTGAGCCATTCCTGACCCAGCCGCTGGTGATCGAAAGGGACGGTCTTCTGCGAGCGCCTGTCTTATTGGGAACAAGTGACAACCGGGTCGTCATGAGTGTCGGAAACACAGTCTACGTGAGTAATGCGCCTCCCGAACTGGGCAATGCGTGGCAGATTTTCAGACCGGGAAAGGCATTGAAGGATCCCGATATGAATAATCAGGTTATCGGTTATGAGGCGGAGTATCTGGGTAACGCAGGCATTGCCGCTTTTGATGAAATCAGTACCGCGGTGATAACGCATTCGACGCAGGAAATTTTGAAAGGCGATCGACTTGTTCCTGCGCCAGGCATTATCTTTAACAATTATGCGCCGCATGCGCCGATTGTACCGATCAGCGGTCGTATTCTGTCTGTTTATGGCGGTGTGACCGAGATTGCCAAGGGTTCTATTATAACTTTGAACAAAGGTGCGCGGGACGGGCTGGAAATGGGGAATGTGCTTGCTGTTCATCGCAGGAGTCAGACTCGAATGCCGGATGGAAAGATGATAGTATTGCCGGAAGAGCGCTCAGGACTGATATTTGTGTTTCGTGTGTTTGAGAGAGTATCTTATGCCCTGGTAGTACAAAGTAAAGGCTCTATCCTGATTCAGGATACAGTTAAAAATCCTTAGAGTCTGTTAAATGTCACTGAAGATCGCATGCGGTAATAAAATTTAAAGAAGACGTTGACATCAATTTATGGTGCGATACATATAATGGTGTAGTGCGCGCCAGCTGATTTATTCTTGCTGTATCCAGAAAAACAGTATCGTTCAGAATTAGATAGTTTTTGAAAAATTCCGCATTTATTCTGGCATTTTTGATCAAGTGCAGCTAGAGTGATTTATGAATCATGCGATTGATGATACAAATATCGAATCCTGGCTGGAACTTTGCCTGATTAAAGGTGTTGGAGACGAATCCATACGTCGCCTGCTGGTTGCATTTGGCAGTCCAGCGGCAATTTTATCGGCGTCTGAGATGGCGCTTGAACGGATCGTCAGGAAATCCATAGGAAAGCATATCAAACGTGGTGCCGAACCCGCGCGAGTCAGCGCTGCTTTAAATTGGCTGAAAGATCCGGCAAATTCCATTGTCACGCTGGCTGAGCCTGATTATCCTGCGCAACTGCTGAATATCCAGGATCCGCCACCACTGCTGTATTTCAAAGGAAATCGCGATTTACTGGCTAAACCGGCTTTGGCGATCGTCGGCAGCCGTAATGCTACACCACAAGGGCTATCCAACGCTGAAGCATTTGCTGAATCGGCAAGCAATGCGGGTTTCTGTATCATCAGCGGTATGGCGCTTGGCATAGATGCGGCCGCTCATGCCGGTGGTTTGCGCGGTGCCGCTGCGAGCATGGCGGTGATTGGAACAGGTTTGGATATTGTTTATCCTGCAAAAAACCATCAGCTTGCGCACAAGCTGGCAAAAAACGGTGCGCTTATTTCTGAATTGCCGCTCGGAACACCTGCTATTGGCAGAAATTTTCCCAGAAGAAATCGCATTATCAGTGGCATGAGTCAAGGTTGTCTGGTGGTTGAAGCCGCTTTACGCAGTGGTTCATTGATCACGGCAAGACAAGCGCTGGAGCAGGGGCGTGAAGTGATGGCGATACCTGGTTCCATTCATTCGCCGCTGTCTAAAGGTTGTCATTTATTAATCAAGGAAGGTGCCAAACTTGTTGAGAGTACTCAGGACATCCTGGATGAATTAAATTATCCTGCCAGTCATTGGCGTCAGAAGAAAAGCGATGCACAAGAAAACCGCACCGGGAAGATGGTGCAGGTCCAGACTCGGCAATTCTCTGAGGTTTTTCCGTCAGACGAAGATGAATGGCTGCTTAAATGTCTGGGGCATGATGTGATTGATATTGATACTTTGTGTGTGCGAAGTGGCTTGACGGTTGAGTCTGTATCCGCCATGCTATTGACACTTGAACTTAACGGTTATGTTTCTTGTCTTCCAGGCAATTGCTATCAACGGACTGCGCGGTAAATGCAATAATCAGCAATCGGGAAAAAGAATTAGAAAAAATATTAAATTGATGTATGTTCTAAATAATACCCGCGGATCTGTTACAGATTAAATGTGAAATTTTCATCCGGAAGACAAGATAAACATATATTTACAACGATTAAACACGACGATGTTCGAAATACTTTATTATTTGTTTGAGAATTATTTTGATTCAGGAAGTTATCCTGATTCTGCGACACTTACCCGTAAATTGACCATGGCGGGATTTAACGATGAAGATATCCATCAAACACTGGACTGGCTGTCGGAATTAGCGCAACAGGATAATGACAGTTATCCGGATTCGCTCGTTGAGAGTAAGTCCATTCGCTGCTTCAGTGCGATTGAAGTGGAAAAAATTGATACTGAAGGCCGGGGTTTTATTATTTTTCTGGAACAATCCGGAATTATTAACCCATTACAACGTGAGTTGCTGATAGACCGTGTAATCAGATTGGACGAAGGTTCTTCAAGTCTGGAAAAAATTAAGCTTGTCGTTCTGACCGAACTTTGGATGCATAATCAGTTATCGGATGATGCTGTCCTGGAAAAGCTACTGATTGTCAGTGATGCGCATCATTGGCATTAGTTTTCTATTTTTTCTCAAACAATCAATGCGGTAGCAATTTTTCGGGTATTAAATGTGTTCTATATTTCATTATACGCACTTATTTTTCCAAAAAGGTGCGCAGGTGCCTTGTTTTCAATACTGGCTAAAAACTGACCATGACTCGTTTTTATGAGGATGACTATGAGTAAAACGTTGGTTATTGCGGAAAAGCCATCTGTAGCCGCTGACATTACACGCGCACTGGGCGGGTTCGTCAAGCATACGGATTATTTTGAAAATGAGGATTATATTGTTTCATCCGCTGTAGGCCATCTTCTGGAGCTTGTCGTGCCTGAAGAATATGAGGTTAAACGGGGCAAGTGGAGTTTTGCCAATCTGCCGGTTATTCCGCCTCATTTTGATTTGAATCCTATTGAAAAAACAGCGTCCCGATTGAAACTGTTAACAAAACTCATAAAACGCAAGGATGTTGAGACCATCATTAATGCGTGCGACGCTGGACGTGAAGGCGAATTGATTTTTTATTACATTATGCGTCATGTTCACAACAACAAGCCGATTAAGCGCTTGTGGCTGCAGTCCATGACGCCCGATGCGATCCGTGAAGGATTTGAAAAATTGCTGGATAATTCGGAAGTGCGTTCACTGGCCGAAGCTGCTGTGAGCCGTTCCGAATCGGACTGGCTGGTCGGAATCAATGGTACGCGCGCAATGACAGCTTTTAATTCCCTGGAAGGCGGTTTTCATAAAACAACGGTAGGACGCGTTCAGACGCCGACACTGGCAATTCTGATTGAAAGAGAAGAGAAGATTAAAAAATTCAAACCCAGGGACTACTGGGAAGTGGAGGGCGAATTCGTTACTGAAAGCGGCGTCTACTACGGTAAATGGTTTGATGAGCAATTTAAAAAGGATAAGACCGACAGTGAGTTAAAAGCCGATCGTCTCTGGGATCGAGAGAAAGCAGAATCGATACAGATTCAATGTAAAGGCAAGCCGGGTATTGTCACTGACGACAGTAAACCTGCAAAAGAGACTTGTCCTCTGCTTTATGATTTGACCGGCCTGCAGCGTGACGCCAACGGTCGTTTTGGATTTACGGCCAAGACGACGCTTGCATTGGCGCAGGCTCTGTATGAAAAACATAAGGTACTGACCTATCCGAGAACGGATTCACGTGCTTTGCCGGAAGATTATTTGTCAACGGTCAAAGATACCTTGACAGGATTTGAAGGTACTGAATACGAGGAGTTTGCGCGCAGAATCCTGACGTCAGACTGGGTGAAGCCGAATAAGCGCATTTTCAATAATGCCAAAATTTCGGATCACTTCGCCATTATTCCTACGATGTTGAGTCCCAAGAAACTGAATGAAGCTGAGGCTAAGCTCTATGATCTTGTGGTTAAACGATTTCTGGCCATTTTCTACCCTGCAGCCGAATTTCTTGTAACGACGCGCATCACTCGCGTTGAAAATGAACCGTTTAAAACGGAAGGTAAAGTTATGATTAATCCGGGGTGGCAAGCCGTTTATGGCAAGTCACTTCAAGGCAAGACGGAAGATGATGCGTCATTAGTCGCGGTCCAGTCAGGTAAGCCTGTAGAAACGGCCGAAGTTAAAATTATATTCAACCAGACCCGTCCACCTGCACGATTCAATGAAGCAACACTGCTTTCAGCAATGGAAAGTGCGGGAAAACTCGTAGAAGATGAGGAACTGCGTGCGGCGATGAGTGCAAAAGGATTGGGTACTCCGGCAACGCGCGCGGCCATTATTGAAGGTCTGGTTACGGAAAACTATCTACTGAGAGTGGGGCGTGAACTGCATCCAACCGCCAAGGCTTTTTCGCTTATTACTTTATTGCGCGGTCTCAGGATTCCAGAATTGATTTCCCCTGAATTGACGGGAAACTGGGAATTCCAGCTTAGGCAAATTGAGAAGGGTGATCTCAAGCGTGATGCTTTTATGGAAAAAATTGCTGAAATGACCCGTCATATTGTTGAGCAGGCAAAAAGCCATCAAGGTGAAACAATTGAGGGTGATTTTGCCACACTCAAAACGCCTTGTCCCAAGTGTGGCGGTGTAGTGCGTGAAACGTACAAAAAATTCCGCTGCGAACAATGCGATTTTTCCGTCTGGAAAATTCTGGCTGGGCGTCAGTTCGAAATTGATGAAATGGAAACATTGATCAAGCGGCGCGAGGTCGGTCCGCTTCAGGGTTTTCGCAGTAAAATGGGGCGGCTGTTTAATGCTAATATCAAGCTTACGGATGATTTTGAAACCAAGTTTGACTTTGGTAATGATGATGAGGATCAGTCGTCTGTTGATTTTTCCGACCAAACCGCATTGGGGAAATGTCCATTGTGTCAGCATGCTGTTTATGAGCATGGCATGTTCTATGTGTGTGAAAAGGCGGTTGGAAATGCGCGCACCTGTAGTTTCAAGATGAGTAAAATTATTCTCGAACGCCCGATTGAACCGGATCAGGTGGTAAAGTTGCTTGAAAAAGGAAGGACAGATTTGCTCAACAAGTTTATTTCTAAAAAGGGCAGGCCTTTTTCAGCTTATCTGATCAGAAACGCCGACGGTAAAATTGGATTCGAGTTTGAGCAGAAAAAAACCAAGAAAGAAACTGAAGTGGGTACGGAATCTGCGGTTGCAGTCAAGACCAGGCAGGTTAAAGCGAAATCGGTCGGAAAAAAAGCGGAAGAAGCGACAAAATAAAAAAATCTTGGTGGTAATCGATTCTGATGCTGTGGTTATCACTCGCGTGATAATACAAAACAAAAGCCCGGTTGATGCGCGTAGAAGCTGATCATCGGGCTTTTGTTTAAGGAAAACAGGAATCTTCTAGGTATAAAAATTAATGACGTATTTAATTACGCCGCCTGAAGCCACGATGATCATGATCAGGCCGCCAATAATAGCGGTGCCTTCAATAATGATGGAAAAGAAAGCGCGACCGGTGTTCTCAAATTCCTCTTCGCCAAGATGATTTCTGCGGTTCTGTCGACGGTTTTTGACCCATAGTTGTAGCCAGATGGCAACGGGAATGGCCAATAGAGAAAACATTAAAACAATTTCTGCGTCTTCCATGTAAAACATGTCTAATCCTCTTTAAAAGTGTAATGATATTGGGGCGTTATTATTTTTCTTCTGTTATTCATGCATGCGCAAAATACCTTATTCAGGGTACCTGAGCGTTGGTCGCCGAAACTATCACGGCGGTGAATACAGGGAAATTTATAATAGCAGAAGGATTCGTGCAATAGATTATTCATTCGGATAATCTTATTCGCAGCCAAAGTTGATCGCTGTTTCCCGGGTTTGCTGCAAATATTTCCAGAAGAAGCAGGAATCTGGCATTAGTCCAAAGAAGGCTTTTTTATTTTATGCCGTATTTTTATGCTGTCAATGTGCGATCATTTGTGTCAATAATATTTTGTAGCTTGTTGTTCATTTGCGTTATTATCCATCCTTTTGAAAAAATGAGATAGCATGAAATGGCTTGATTTGCCGGTTGTAAGAACGGCGTGCGGTACTGTTCAGCTACCCGGTTCTAAAAGCATATCCAACCGTATTTTGCTGCTGTCCGCCTTGGCGGAGGGTACAACGCATGTCCGTGATTTGCTCGCTTCAGATGATACCCTGCATATGCTGAAAGCATTGGAGGTTCTAGGTGTCGATATTAAGCGGACGGGAGAGAACAGCTATCAGATTACGGGTACCGGAGGTCAGTTTAAAGAAAAGCGTGCCGAATTATTTTTGGGTAACGCCGGTACGGCTTTTCGTCCTTTGGTTGCTGTGCTTGCGCTAATGCAGGGACATTATCGGATGTCCGGTGTGGCGCGAATGCATGAAAGACCTATCGGTGACCTTGTCGATGCCTTGCGTGAATTGGGTGCGAATATCAATTATATGAGTAATCCGGGTTATCCGCCGTTGGAAATCAAGCCCGCGATGATTCGACATGAATCCATCCATCTGACTGTAAAAGGAAATGTTTCAAGTCAATTTCTGACCGGACTGCTGATGGCGTTGCCGATTACCGGAAAAGAATCGGTGATCCAGGTTTCCGGTGAATTGATTTCACAACCCTATGTGGCATTGACGTTGGAGCAGATGAAACGTTTCGGTGTAACTGTCAGGCGAGAAGCATGGCAGAAGTTTACTTTGTCTGCGCATCAATACTATCGTAGTCCGGGTGAGATAATAATAGAAGGAGATGCGTCTTCAGCTTCGTATTTTCTGGCCGCAGGCGCTGTTGGCGGCGGTCCGGTTCGTGTGCTGGGTGTCGGGCGCGAGAGCGCGCAGGGTGACGTGCATTTCGCAGGTGCTTTGGCGCAAATGGGCGCCAGGATCGAGATGGGGTCTGACTGGATTGAATCGAGTAGTGCGCGCAGAGAAAATAAGTTGTTGCGTGCGATTGATCTGGATTGTAATCATATTCCGGACGCGGCCATGACTCTGGCTGTGGTGGCGTTGTTTGCCGAAGGCGTGACTACGCTTAGGAATATTGCCAGTTGGCGACTGAAGGAAACAGACCGTCTCGCTGCGATGTCCAGGGAGCTCAGAAAATTGGGAGCATATGTAGAGGAAGGCAGTGATTATTTGCAGATCACGCCGCCGGAACATGGTTTGAAAGCTCATGCTGCAATAGATACTTATGATGATCATCGTATGGCCATGTGTTTTTCTCTGGTGGCTTTTGGTGCACCTGTGCGCATTAATGATCCGGGCTGTGTGTCGAAGACTTTTCCTGATTTTTTTGGTCAATTCCAACGTATTATGCATTCCTGAGAAATGGAATGTGAGAAAGCGCAATCATGACGCATGACAAGATTATTCCGGTAATAACCATTGATGGTCCTTCCGCATCCGGCAAAGGCACTGTTGCGCAGCGAGTGGCGAAAGAGCTTGGCTTTCATTACTTGGATAGCGGGGCGTTGTATCGATTAGTGGCATTAAAGTCCTTGCAGGAGGGTGTTGATATTGCTGATGAAGATGCGCTTGTTGAAATTGCGGCTAATCTTGATGTTGTTTTTGAGAATAGCGATATTTTTCTGGACGGCAGACAGGTGACGGATGCTATCCGTACGGAACAATGTGGTGCATTGGCTTCAAGACTGGCTTCTTGTCAAAGTGTTAGAGAATCTCTGATAGCGCGTCAACGCACTTTTCGTCAA
The DNA here is from genome assembly GCA_028577615.1 of Nitrosomonas sp. GTDB lineage: Bacteria > Pseudomonadota > Gammaproteobacteria > Burkholderiales > Nitrosomonadaceae > Nitrosomonas. The sequence continues at coordinate 17,600 of JAJSDU010000028.1, read as the reverse complement.
TTGCCAGGATTGGTTACTGATGGACGTGACATGGGCTCTGTTATCTTTCCTGATGCAGTGCTGAAGGTTTATTTAACGGCAAGTGCTGAAGTCCGTGCGCAAAGGCGCTATAAGCAGTTGATAGAGAAAGGAATAAGTGCTAACATTAATTCCTTGCAGGAAGAGATACGCAAGCGTGATGAGCGCGATAGTAATCGCAAGGTAGCGCCTTTACAGAAGTGTTTGGATGCGAGGTTGCTTGATACAACCTCGCTTTCTATTTTACAGGCTCAAAATAGTGTGCTGGATTGGTATGGAGCCTGCAATACAAGTGACGAGCGGATTTGAAACAGTCCTGCCTGTTTCAGGTAATTTTTTTAACTAACCTTTCCTTCTTTAAAAAAAGGAAAGATATCAGGTATTTTTAATAATGACTACTGCTTCTACTGTAACAAAGTCCTCAGAAAGTTTTGCCCAGCTGTTCGAAGAAAGTCTTGCGCGCCAGGAAATGCGCGTTGGTGAAGTGATCACGGCCGAGGTTGTTCGTGTTGATTACAATATTGTCGTTGTCAATGCAGGATTGAAATCGGAAAGCTATATTCCGGTTGAAGAATTTAAGAACGACAGAGGTGAGATCGAGGTAAAGCCAGGCGATTTTGTTAGTGTAGCGATTGAAACACTTGAAGACGGTTATGGTGAGACGCGCTTGTCGCGCGATAAGGCCAAGCGTTTAACAGCATGGCATGATCTTGAAGAAGCCATGGAAAGCGGTGCGATTGTGACAGGTATGGTCAATGGTAAGGTTAAAGGCGGCCTGACTGCTATGATTAATGGTATTCGCGCATTCTTACCCGGTTCACTGGTTGATATCCGTCCGGTAAAGGACACTACGCCTTATGAAAACAAGGAAATGGAATTCAAGGTAATTAAGCTTGACCGTAAGCGCAATAATGTTGTGGTTTCGCGTCGTGCTGTTCTTGAAGAAACGCAGGGTGCGGATCGCCAGTCGCTATTGGCAAGTCTTGAAGAAGGTGCAGTGGTTCAAGGCATTGTCAAAAATATTACCGATTATGGTGCATTTGTTGATCTGGGTGGGATTGACGGATTGCTGCATATTACCGATCTGGCTTGGAGACGGGTCAAACATCCTTCTGAGGTAGTCAATATTGGAGATGAGGTTACGGCCAAGGTACTTAAATTTGATCAGGAAAAAAATCGCGTTTCGCTGGGCTTGAAACAACTGACAGAGGACCCTTGGGTGGGACTGTCACGCCGTTATCCTCCACGCACCCGTTTATTCGGTAAGGTCACGAATCTTACCGATTACGGTGCATTCATTGAAATTGAGCAGGGTATCGAAGGGCTTGTTCATGTGTCTGAAATGGATTGGACGAACAAAAATGTTTATCCGTCAAAAGTAGTTCAGTTGGGCGACGAAGTTGAGGTAATGATACTTGAGATTGACGAAGAGCGTCGTCGTATATCGCTGGGCATGAAACAGTGTCAGGTGAATCCTTGGGAAGAATTTTCCATGAATCATGAAAAGGGTGACAAAGTTAAGGGGCAGATCAAATCTATTACTGATTTTGGCGTATTTATAGGTTTACCTGGAAATATTGATGGATTGGTGCATTTATCTGACTTGTCGTGGAGTCAGGCGGGTGAAGAAGCGGTATGTCATTATAAAAAAGGCGATGAGGTAGAGGCGGTTATTTTGTCTATCGATGTCGAACGGGAAAGAATTTCACTGGGTATTAAACAGCTGGAGGATGATCCTTTCAATCACTTTGTTGCTGAGCATGACAAGAATAGTATTGTTGAAGGAACAGTGAAATCCATTGATGCCAAGGGTGCTGTAATAGCTTTGGCGGATGATATCGAAGGTTATTTGCGTGCGTCTGAGATATCAAGAGACCGGGTTGAAGATATTCGTACACACCTGAAAGAAGGTGAGAAGGTGGAAGCGATGATTATCAACGTTGACCGGAAGAATCGCGCTATTAATCTTTCGATCAAAGCTAAGGATAAATCAGACGAAACAACCGCAATGCAGAAAATTAAAGCGCCGGCAAATGCTGGCACAACCAGTCTGGGTGCACTGCTAAAAGCAAAAATGGATAGTAAAAATACAGAGCAATAAGGAATTTTATTCATGACGAAATCAGAATTGATTTCCCGGCTGGCGGCACGTTTTCCGCAGCTCGTAGCAAAAGATGCAGAGCTTTCTGTTAAGATGATTATCGATGCAATGGCTAAAAGTCTTTCGAATGGACAGCGGATAGAAATTCGAGGTTTTGGCAGTTTTGATCTTAACTACAGGCCTCCAAGAGTTGGTCGGAACCCCAAGTCGGGTGAAAAAGTAAAAGTTCCGGCAAAATATGTGCCGCATTTTAAAGCAGGCAAGGAAATGAGAGAGCGTGTTGATTATAAAAAACAATGAAATCTCTTTTTATGTAGATAACAAGTGGAAAACGGTGGGTGGGTTGCTATAAAAGGTTGTCTGCATGAAAGTTAATCGTTTGATTGTGTTATAGCCAGCTAACTAAAGATTGATATATTCAGAATTATTGCGAAGGCTGGATATGCTTGATGTTTAAACACTTGTTGGTGTCGTGTGGCACACGCAATTTTGGTAAGGACTTTTTATAAATCTTTTGAGCCTAATTTATCATGCAAGTAATAATCTGGTCACTGCGTTTAATCATTTTTTTCTTATTTGCAAGCTTTTCTGCAATGAATTCTGAAAATATCACTTTGTATTATTTTGAAGATCGCTCTATAGAAATACCGTTAAGTGTTGTTCTGTTGGTTTTTTTTGCGTTAGGTGTATTTTTGACCATCTTTACGACATCACGATGTCCGACTGCAGAAAGGTAGCGCCGCAGTACCGGTTTCCGTCTTCCATTAACTTGAAATATAAGTGTTGTTGAATAACGGAATGACCGCTCTTTCGAAGATGGCTGCCATGAGCAAACCGGAATAACCATTACGCACAATTTCCATAACATTGAGCAAGTCAAGCCAGCATCATATAAAGATGCTGTCGTTTTTTTGGGCTTTTTGATGTTGTCTGGCGACTTCAATTTAAGTAATAATGTTTGATTTTTCCGGTGTTGCTGCTTGCGAGTAACGATGCAAAATATTATTCGTCGGCTAGGATCGAAGTAAGTAGACGGTTCTTCTTCATATAAAAAAGATATATAAGTAAATTTGATTCTTAAAAAAATAGATAGGGGAGTGCAAACTAATGGATACATTTAAAGATTTTGAAGAACCGATATTCAAGAACCTGACCAGTGCTGTACGCGCATTGGCAATGGATGCTGTGCAAAAGGCTAATTCTGGTCATCCAGGGATGCCAATGGGGATGGCGGAAATTGCCGAGGTGTTGTGGATACATCATCTGCGGCACAATCCCAAGAACCCCAAATGGTTTGATCGCGATCGTTTCGTTTTGTCAAACGGGCATGGATCAATGCTGATTTACGCATTGCTGCATTTGACTGGTTACGATTTGTCAATGGAAGATATCAAGCAGTTCAGGCAATTGCATTCGAAAACGCCAGGACATCCGGAATATGGATATACACCTGGCGTAGAAACGACCACAGGGCCATTGGGGCAGGGTATCACCAATGCGGTGGGCATGGCTCTAGCCGAGAAAGTATTGGCGGCACAATTCAACCGTCCGGGTTTCGATATTGTTAATCACTATACGTATGTGTTTCTTGGAGATGGCTGCTTGATGGAGGGTATTTCCCATGAGGCTTGTTCGCTCGCGGGTACATTGGGATTGGGTAAGCTGATTTGTTTTTATGATGATAATGGCATCTCGATAGACGGTCATGTTGAAGGCTGGTTCACCGATGATACACCGAAACGGTTTGAGGCATATGGATGGCATGTGGTACCGAACGTAAATGGGCATGATCCGGTTGCCATTGAGGGCGCAATCGAAGCTGCAAAACGTGTTAACGATAAGCCGACCATGATTTGTTGCAAAACAGTTATTGGTATGGGGTCTCCAAATATGGCAAATACGCACGCAGTGCATGGCGCAGCGTTGGGTGATGCTGAGATAGCTGCGGCACGTCCGCATATTGGTTGGCATCATCCGCCATTTGAAATTCCGGATGAAGTCTACAAAGCATGGAATGCCGTAGTTAAGGGACAACAACTTGAAGATGAATGGAACCAGAAGTTCACTGAGTATACCAATAAATATCCGGCTGAGTCCGCTGAATTTAAACGCCGCATGAAAGGTGATCTACCCGATAACTGGGCAAGTCATGTAGATGCTGTGATCAATGAAGTCAATGGAAAAGCGGAAACCATCGCAAGCCGTAAAGCTTCACAAAACGCTATAGAAGGTTTGGCGCCTGTGCTGCCGGAATTGATTGGCGGGTCGGCTGATCTGGCAGGTTCGAATCTCACATTATGGTCTGGATCCAACGGTGTGAGCAGAGAAACAGGTGGTAACTATGTTTATTACGGTGTACGGGAATTCGGCATGAGCGCCATAATGAACGGCATATCGCTGCATGGCGGATTAATTCCCTATGGTGCGACCTTCCTGATGTTCTCGGAATACGCACGCAATGCATTGCGTATGGCTGCCTTGATGAAAATACGTAATTTGTTCGTGTTTACGCATGATTCCATCGGTTTGGGGGAAGACGGTCCAACACATCAGCCTGTCGAACAGACAGCAACCTTACGGCTGATACCGAATATGGATGTATGGCGTCCATGCGATACAGTTGAATCAACAGTTGCTTGGGCACGTTCAATAGAGCGGAAAGAAGGCCCTTCCACATTGATTTTCAGTCGCCAGAATTTGCCTTTCCAGAAACGCGATGCGACATCAATCAAACTTATTGACAAGGGTGGTTATATTTTGTCTGAAGCGGATAGCGGGCGCCCGCAAGTCATTTTGATAGCGACCGGCTCCGAAGTCGGTCTGGCTATGCAGGCACAAGCAGCATTGGCGAAAGAAAGCATTAAATCTAGAGTTGTTTCCATGCCATGTACCAGTATATTTGATCGCCAGGATAAAACTTATCAGGAAAGTGTTTTGTTGCGAGGTGTGCCGCGTGTGGCAATTGAAGCGGGTGTTACGGATTACTGGCGTAAATATGTTGGTCTGGAAGGCGCCGTTGTTGGTATCGATACATTCGGTGAGTCTGCGCCTGCGAATGTTTTATTCGAGCATTTCGGTTTTACAGTCGCAAATGTGGTTAAGGCGGCTAAAGAAGTGCTGTAGAAATTTTTACAAGGCAGTTTTGAGCTTGTTAATGACAGAATTTTTATATAAGGAGTATTAAGTATGGCAATTAAAGTAGGGATAAATGGATTTGGTCGAATTGGGCGCATGGTTTTTCGTTCCGCGGTACAAAATTTTCCGGATATAGAGGTTGTTGCGATTAATGATTTGCTGGAACCGGAGTATCTTGCTTATATGCTGAAACACGACTCTGTGCATGGACGCTTCCAGGGTGATGTTGCAATTGATGGCAATACACTTGTTGTCAATGGAAAAAGAATTCGTCTGACGGCAGTCAAAGATCCCGCAGAATTGAAGTGGAATGAAGTGGGGGCAGATGTCGTTGTGGAGTCGACTGGTTTATTCCTGACTCAGGATACCTGTGAAAAACACCTGAAAGCAGGTGCCAGGAAAGTGATCATGTCGGCGCCCTCCAAAGACGATACACGGATGTTTGTCTATGGTGTGAATGACAAGACTTATAGTGGTGAAGCTATTGTTTCAAATGCGTCCTGCACGACAAATTGTCTGGCGCCTATCGCGAAAGTTCTGAATGATAAATTCGGCATAAGACGTGGCTTGATGACTACTGTGCATGCGGCAACCGCAACTCAGAAAACCGTTGATGGGCCTTCTAACAAAGACTGGCGCGGTGGACGGGGCATACTGGAGAATATTATTCCCTCTTCAACCGGTGCGGCAAAAGCAGTTGGTGTCGTTATTCCGGAATTGAATAAAAAATTGACCGGCATGGCATTTCGTGTGCCTACGTCAGATGTGTCTGTCGTTGATCTGACCGTTGAACTGAATAAGGATGTTTCATACGATGACATTTGCAAGGCGATGAAGGATGCATCAGAAGGTGAAATGAGGGGGGTTCTGGGTTATACCGATCAGAAAGTTGTTTCTACTGATTTCCGTGGCGAAAGTTGTACTTCGATATTTGATGCGGAAGCAGGTATGGCGCTTGACGGCAGTTTTGTAAAAGTAGTCGCCTGGTACGATAACGAATGGGGTTACTCAACCAAATTGCTGGAGATGGTGCGTGTTATTGCTGGTAAGTAATTAATTTATGGTTATCTGAGTAAATTGCGTAACGCATTTTAGCAGTGATATGTGAATATTTTAAGCGTTGTCAGCTACTAGAATTGTTCGCTGAAATCCGCTTTTGATTAATTTGGGATAAAGGGTAGCAGAATGAATGCTATCCTTTATTTATTTTAAGACAATCTGGAGTTTACCGTGTCTGTTATAAAGCTTGTAGACCTTGATCTCAAGGGCAAACGTGTTTTTATCCGTGCCGATTTGAATGTGCCCGTGAAAGATGGGAAAGTAACATCGGATGCGCGGATTACGGCCTCAATGGCCACTATTAATCATTGTCTGAATGCCGGTGCTAAGGTGATGGTGACATCACATCTGGGGCGCCCAGAAGAAGGTGAATGGTCAGAAGAAAACTCTTTGAAGCCGGTTGCAGATAATATTGCAGCTCGCTTAAACAAACCTGTGCGATTAATTAAAGACTGGGTAAATGGCGGTTTTGATGTTGCTGAAGGCGAGCTGGTTGTTCTGGAAAACTGCAGAATCAACAAAGGCGAAAAGAAAAATCTGGAAGAAACCGCCAGAAAATATGCTGGTTTATGCGATATCTTTGTCATGGATGCTTTTGGTACCGCGCACCGTGCTCAGGCTTCAACTTATGGTATTGCACAATATGCGCCTGTGGCGTGTGCTGGTATTCTGCTGACAGAAGAGCTGGATGCGCTGACCAGAGCGCTGGATAACCCAGCCAGACCTATGGTCGCAATTGTTGGCGGTTCGAAAGTTTCGACCAAACTGACGGTGCTTGAATCACTATCTGATAAAGTGGATCAGCTTGTGGTGGGCGGTGGTATCGCAAATACTTTTATCAAGGCGACTGGCAGGAACATCGGTAAATCATTGTGTGAAGATGATCTGATACCAATCGCAAAATCGTTGATGGAAAAAATGATGAAGCGCGATGCTTCCATTCCTGTCGCCGTGGATGTCGTGGTCGGCAAAAAATTTGATGCCAATGAACCGGCAGTGCTGAAAGATGTTGATAAAGTGGCCGATGATGACATGATCTTCGATATCGGTCCGAAAAGTGCGCAGGAGCTTGCAGACATTATTATGAAAGCGGGTACGGTTGTCTGGAATGGCCCTGTCGGTGTTTTCGAATTTGATCAATTCGGCGCGGGCACTGAAAAAATTGCACGAGCTATTGCGGAAACAAAAGCATTTACATTGGCGGGTGGTGGCGATACGATTGCAGCTATTCAGAAATACGATATATACGACAAAGTATCGTATATATCGACAGCAGGTGGCGCTTTCCTTGAATTTCTGGAAGGTAAAAAACTTCCCGCAGTGGAAATTCTGGAGTCACGTGCAAAATAATCTTGTCAGAAGAACCTTACGAGCTGGATAGAAAAAATGATCCGTAGAACCAAGATTGTTGCCACACTCGGTCCGGCAAGCTGTTCAAATCCTAAAATCCTGGAAAACATGATTGGCGCCGGAGTTGACGTAGTACGGATCAATTTTTCGCATGGAACGCGAGAGCAGCATTTGCAGTATGCTGAGATGACCCGATCAATTGCGCAATCGCTGGGACAGACTGTAGGTGTATTGGCTGACCTGCAAGGCCCAAAGATACGCATCGGCAGATTTGAGCAGGGTCGAATCAAGTTGAATGTTGGCGATAAATTTATACTGGACTCCGATTGTATGCTGGGTAATCAGGAAAGGGTTGGTCTGGATTACAAAGAATTACCCAATGACGTCGAAACTGACGCAACACTTATGCTGGATGACGGGCGTATAGTGCTGAAGGTTTCAACGGTATGCAATAATCAGATTTTCTGTATTGTTGAACAGGGCGGTGTGCTGTCCAACAATAAAGGAATCAATCGTAAAGGCGGTGGATTAAGTGCGCCGGCATTGACCGCAAAAGATATAGAAGATATCAAGGTTGCGGCGGAAATGAACGCTGATTATCTGGCTGTTTCGTTTGTCAAGTCAGGTGATGATGTCAGAAAGGCACGCGAAATGCTTTATGCGGCAGGTGGAAGAAGTCTGATCATGGCCAAAATAGAGCGATCGGAAGCTATTCTTGCCTTGGATGACATTATTGAAGCATCTGATGCCATCATGGTGGCGCGCGGTGATCTTGCCATCGAAGTCGGTGATGCGGCAGTACCTGCATTACAGAAGAAAATGATACGCGCTGCGCGTACGAATAATAAGCTTGTCGTGACGGCAACACAAATGATGGAATCCATGATTACCAACCCGATTCCAACGCGAGCTGAGGTGTCCGATGTGGCCAACGCGGTACTTGATGGTACGGACGCAGTGATGTTATCTGCAGAGTCAGCAGCAGGGGATTTTCCGGTAGAATCGGTTGCGGCAATGGCGAGAGTCTGTCTTGAAGCTGAAAAAGAATATCTGGTGAATGTTGACCGGCGGCAACCAATCAATCATCCTGCTACGATTGAAGAAGCAATTGCACGTGCAACAATGTTTACTGCAACGGGTTTGAAAATCCGGGCGATTGCTGCCTTGACACAAAGCGGTGAGACTGCATTGCTGATGTCGCGCAGAAGTTCGAAGGTGCCGATTGTAGCATTGAGTCCCCATGAAAGCACGCGGCGGAAAGTGACGCTTTTCAGAGGCGTATACCCGGTCGAGTTTGGGAAGGATTTGAATGATCCGGAAGTCATCCTTCAACTTGCTGAAGATGAATTGCTCGGCAGAGGCATTGTGCGTAATGGGGATATCATGGTGATGACTATTGGTGAACCTGTTGGAAAAACGGGGGGTACAAATACCATGAAAATAATCCGCGTGGGAGAATGCAGAACTGCTGAAGGTTCTGCTGGAGCAGAAAAAAATTAATATATCCAGGATGATTCAATCGGCGAAAATGGAATAAATTGATGTTCGGAGAATAAACAAATTAAATCAATCTTTAAAGGAGAAATGTATGGCACTGGTATCATTAAGACAACTATTGGATCATGCAGCTGAGAACGGTTATGGATTGCCGGCATTCAATGTAAATAATCTGGAGCAGATTCATGCCATTATGCAGGCGGCGGATGAATGCGACAGTCCAGTCATTATGCAGGGTTCCGCAGGTGCTAGAAAATATGCCGGAGAACCTTTCCTGCGGCATTTAATTGCCGCCGCTGTTGAAGCTTATCCTCACATTCCTATCGTTATGCATCAAGATCATGGCGCATCTCCGTCTGTATGTGTGAATGCTATTCGCAGCGGCTTTTCAAGTGTCATGATGGACGGTTCGCTGGAAGCCGACGCTAAAACACCCGCGACATATGAATATAATGTCCAGGTTACCGCTGAAGTTGTCAAAATTGCACATTCTGTTGGCGTTTCTGTCGAAGGCGAACTCGGATGCCTGGGTTCTCTGGAATCAGGCATGGGTGAAGCAGAAGATGGCCATGGCGCTGAGGGCAAACTTTCACATGATCAATTGTTAACTGATCCTGAGGAAGCTGCTGATTTTGTCAAGAAAACCGGTGTTGATGCGCTGGCGATAGCTATTGGTACTTCGCATGGTGCATACAAATTTACGCGCAAACCGACAGGTGATATTCTGGCGATTAATCGGATCAAGGAAATTCACCAGCGCATACCAAATACGCATCTGGTAATGCATGGTTCCAGTTCGGTGCCGCAGGAGTGGCTGGACATCATCCGTCAGTATGGCGGAGAAATGAAAGAAACCTATGGTGTTCCGGTTGAAGAAATTCAGGAAGGTATCAAAAATGGCGTGCGCAAAGTCAATATTGATACCGACATCCGCCTGGCAATGACAGGTGCGATTCGCCGTCATATGGCGCAGGATAAAAGCAATTTTGATCCACGCAAGTTTCTCCAGGTAGCAACAGCGGCCGCAAAAGATATTTGTAAAGCGCGTTTCGAAGCATTTGGATGCGCTGGTCAAGCTGGTAAAATCAAGCCGATCAAACTGGATGACATGGCAGTGCGTTATGCGAAAGGCGAATTGAATCCTGTTATAAAATAGACGGATTTCAATTTAATGTAATTGATTGAGAGGAATTGTTTTAAAATTCGCAGGCATGGTTCGTTCTGTACGGAAAATTTCAACAATTCCTCTTTCTCTTCATTCTGCAAGCAAATCAAATCCCCGTATCGCTTTACTTGCGTTTTCCGGTATGAGTTGAAAAGAACAGACTGCTTGTAACATCCGGCCGAATTCCATCAGCTGTTGACTGTTTCCTGCTTTGAGTTCCAGCTCGACTTCACAGATTAAAGCCGTTCTGTTATTGGCGATGATTCTTCCTGTATCCAGACAGAATTCAAGTCTGAATTTTTCAGATGGTTCGAGCAGGTATATTGTTCGATGAAAGTCAGTAGTAAAGACTGGTTGCAGCGAATCTCTGAGTTTTTTATCAGAAAAGAAAATCTTTAAATCCTGATCCTTGATTCGATCGAGCTCCGGTTTTTCGGTAGTTATCGGAAATTCCCATTCCTGATGGCAATGCAGGCCAATCTGAGCAGTGCCGTTACTTTTAATTGTTTGCAGCCATTGATTGCCTATTTTGCGGGTTCGCAAGGCGATGCGATGGTTGCGGAGAATGAAATCAGGTGTGTCAAAGTAGATGCTGAAAATATCCTGCTCTACTGGCGCGGTGATACAGAAGTCTTTTAATAGCGGCAGCTCTTTGATGGTTGTTATAAATTGAGGAGGAAAGCGCAGCTTGAGTTCAATTTCGGTAGGCATGGGTACCGGGAGTAGTCTTCGTTAGTCTTTTTCGGGTATATAACCGGCCGGATTTTCGGCACCTTGGCCAAAAAAATGCGCTTCTAATTGTTCAGCGAGATATTGGCGTGCTTTTAAATCGGATAGATTGAGACGATTCTCGTTAATGAGCATGGTTTGTAGTGTGATCCATTCATGCCAGGCTTCTTTTGAAACATTCTCAAAAATACGCTTACCTAACTCACCCGGGTAAGGTTGAAAATCAAGACCTTCCGCTTCACGTTCAAGCTTGATGCAATGTACTGTTTTTGGCATTTATCCTCCAGAGTAGATATTAGATAGAAAATCTGTAATTATGGCGCTTTCCTCGGTTTGCGTAAATATACTGAGGGATTCCTTCAAAAATTTAGCGTTGCTAAGCAAGACGGAGGAAACAGAAATCAGCTTGTCATTGTTTTGATGAATACTTTTGAACGGCGTTTGTAATTATATAAATCCTGCTTAAGTTTGGGCAGGTCGGAAAGTGATGCCTCTGAAAAACCATGCTCAATAAACCAGTGCGTGGCATGCGTAGTTAATACAAAGAGTTTTTCATTGCCTCGGGCAACGGCGCGTTCTTCTATAGCTTTAAGAAGCCGGTTACCATGCCCTTGGTTGCGATAGGATGGATGCACAGCCAGACAGGCCAATTCACACATTCTCTCTTGTGGAAAAGGATAAAGCGCGGCACATCCGATAATGATGCCGTCGTGCTCAAATACGATGAAACGGTCAATTTCAATTTCGAGCAACTCCCGGTTTCTTCTGACAAGAATACCTTCCGTTTCAAGTGGTTCAATAAGCTGAAGAATCGTTCCAACATCTTCGATACCGGCATTTCTAAGTGTTTCCAAGGGTTCGCGTGATATCATGCATCCAATACCATAATGTGTGAACAATTCTCGCAGAATAGCGCCATCCATATGTCGGCTGATGAGATGTGTGCGCGTGACCTTGCCTTCGCATGCATTGATGGCGCATACAAGCTTCTGGCGTATTTCATTATTCAAGTGAGATGTATTGTTTTTTGTTTGCTGAAGCAGCAATTTGGTTTGTGCGACTGTCAGCTCACGGGGCAAGTGGATTGCATTTTCCGTTGAGTTGCTGATTTCGTCAAATCTGTCGAGGAGAAAAATAAGTTTGTCAGCGCTGAGTGCAATGGCAGTTTCTGTGGCTACGTTTTCCATTGTGAGGTTAAAAATTTCACCGGTTGGTGAATAACCCAATGGCGGCATCAAGACCACATTGCCTTGATCCAGACAGCTTTGAATGGCGCGGGTGTTGATTTTGCGTACTTTACCGGTCAGCAGAAAATCAACGCCATTGATAATACCGAAAGGGCAGGCAGTGATGAAATTGCCGCTGGCGACATGAATATCCGCATTCGCCATTGGAGAATTGGGTAATCCCATGGATAATAACGCTTCAATCTCGGAATGAACTCGGCCTATGGTCTCTTTAACAAAGTTTAAGGAAGATATATCGGTAATGCCGGAATTCAGTGCCGCGCATTTATCCGGGTGACTTTCATTGAGACGTTGGTGTATTTGCGGATGTGCATCATAGACTAGGATCAAACGCACCCCCAGGCTGGCAAGTAAATTTATATCGTGGATAAAACTGACAAATTTTTCATCGGCGACCATTTCTCCGCCAATGCCGAATACAAATGTTTTTCCTCGGAAAGCATTTACATAAGGGGCTACGGAACGGAACCAGGCAACAAAATCAGTGTTTAAATTCATGGGGCGAGCAGTGCAGTAAATTATCGGAACGAGTTATTCAGTAGTATTGAGGGGGTGAATTCTAAAAATCTCCCCAGCACGTCTGCAGTGCAGCGATTGTGGCGAGTGCCGCAGTTTCTGTGCGCATTATCCGCCGCCCTGCGCGCAGAGCAATAAATCCAGCCTGCTGTAAAATTATTTCTTCATCAGCTGTCCAGCCGCCTTCAGGTCCGATTGCAAGTGTCAATTGCGTCGCTGCCGGGGGGCTGGCGAAATTTTTCAGACAGTGATTGCCACTGACGGACAATATAAAATCGAGGTGTTGCTGCGCATCGCTTTTTCTGGCGCTTAACCAATCTATTAACGATTGCGGTAGCACTATTATCGGTATGCGGTTTCTGCCACACTGTTCGCATGTGGAAATAATGACTTTCTGCCAGTGCTCCAGTCGTTTTGCTGCGCGTTCTTCAGATAGGCGAACAATACTTCGGGTTGTGATAATCGGTTGAATGCGGTTTACGCCCAGTTCAACTGATTTTTGTATGATCCAGTCCATTTTATCGTTGACGCACAGCGCCTGAACGAGCGTAATAATAAGTGGTGATTCACGTTCAATATCATCAAATCGATCTACGATGAGTGCCGTTGATGTTTTTCGAATGCTTTTTATGTGCGCCTGAAATTCGCCGCCTCTGCCATTGAAGACAATAACTGAGTCGCCTATTTTAAGCCTTAGCACCCTGCTTGCATGATGTCCGGCGGCAAGATTGAGTCCAATAGTCTGACCGACAAAAATATCGTCGGTATGATAAAAGCGGGGAAGCATAGTTTGATCTGAGCGCGATAACAAAATAGGTATGTCGACTCGTGCTAATATAACATGTTTGGCTTTTTAAACTATCTACATGGAAATGATGTCCAAGGCTTTTCCGGTGAAATGGCTAGCCGGATAAGCATGAACCAAGTTAAAAGAATCTGGTTTTGAAAGAGTTGTTTATAATCAGGAGGCAAAGGATAATGGCGAGTTTGGAAACACCTGTCTGCGATTTTGGTTGGAAAGCGGTTGACTTCGATTTACTGGGCGTTGACGGTAAGCGCCATAATCTGACTTCAGCAAAAGGAGAAAATGGACTGCTGGTTATGTTCATTTGTAATCATTGCCCTTATGTTAAGGCGATACAGGATCGTCTCATTCGCGACGTCAACGAATTAAAGAAGCATGGTGTTAATGCGATTGCAATTATGTCTAATAATCCGGATGATTATCCTGAGGATTCTTTTGATAATATGATCCGCATTGCCAGAGAATGGGCTTATCCTTTTCCGTATGTATGGGACGAAACTCAGGAAGTTGCAAAAGCCTATGGGGCGGTATGTACACCTGACTTCTTCGGATTTAATAACAGGTTAGAGCTTCAATATCGTGGGCGCTTGGATGCTTCCCGTAAGGAAGCCGCGCCGCCGGGTGCGCGTCGTGATTTGTTCGAAGGCATGCTTGAAGTCGCGATGACAGGAAAAGGCCCAAAAGATCAGACACCAAGTATCGGGTGTTCAATCAAGTGGCGTTCAGAATAAACGTGTTGAATGAAGTTATAACAGCAGTTAAGGAAGTTGCGCAGCATGAAGTCATGCCACGTTTTTTACAGGTTGCCCGCCAGACAAAAGCAGATGGAAGCACGTTTACCGAGGCAGATCTGGTGGCGCAGGATGCTCTGATAGAGGTACTTCAAAAAATCCGTTCTGGACCTGTTCTGGGTGAAGAAATGTCCCGGCAAGAGCAGGAAGCGCAATGGTCTGAAGGAAATGATGGATTATGGAGCGTTGATCCAATCGACGGTACATCCAATTTTCTCAATGGCATACCTTATTTCGCCATTTCGGTGGCGTGGATGGAGCGGGGTAGAAGTGTATTGGGGGTCATTTATAATCCGGTTTCAGATGAAATGTTTTATGGGGAGAAAGGGCGAGGCGCTTTTTTGAATGGCAAACGGCTGCCAATAAAACATAATGCTTCGGTTTTAACAAATGCGGTGGCTAATGTGGATTTAAAAAGACTGCACAGAAAGTTGGCAACGGAAGTCGCTGCTGATCCGCCATACGCTTCTCAGCGGAATTATGGCGCGTGTACCTTGGAATGGTGCTATACGGCAGCAGGTTATTTTGATCTATATCTTCATGGCGGACAGAAACCATGGGATTATGCGGCAGGCAGCCTGATTCTACAGGAAGCTGGCGGTCATATGTCAGGGTTTGATCATGATGACTATTGGGCAGGTTCACCTTGGCGCCGTTCGGTAATTGCCGCGTTAGATAGGAATTTATTTGTGCAGTGGCGTGATTGGGTGCGGTCCCATCAATAAATTTAACAGGTTTTTGAGACGGGTAAATATCCTGTGCTAGTGTTTTTATGGATTTTATATAACTTTCAGCAGCTTGTCCTGAACTATTGAGCAAGCGCTTTTGTCTCTGTAAATCCACGATGACTATAATGCAAGTCAAAATGAAATTTTGATATAATTGCAAGTTTTCAGTTTTTATTCTTTTCACTCCGTTTCACATTGGAATTTTTAAATATATGTCAAAGACAAAATCAGTCAAAATTAAAGACGCAGAAGTTGAAAAGTCAGTATCAGGCGCGGAAGGAAATAATAAAAATATAAAGGATTCTGCCAAGTCTTCTCGGAGTAAAACCAAAAGTACGACACAGTCAGTTGACGATGCTATGACTGCGCAAAGTGAAAAACAGAAAACCAAGCAGGCGAAACCTCGCGCCAGCAAAAAAACAAAAAGTGCAGCAGAACAATTTACCAGCATTGAATCAGCTGCTGCCGTATCAATACCCGAAAGCAACACCTCTGTTCAGGATATGGAGGCCAGGCGCATGCGCCTGAAAAGGTTGATTGTGTTGGGCAAGGAACGCGGTTATTTAACATACGCGGAGATCAACGATCACCTGCCGGATGATATGCTGGATGCCGAGCAGATAGAGGGCATCATCAGCATGATCAATGACATGGGTATTTCCGTGCATGATGAGGCGCCTGATGCTGAAACATTACTAATGTCAGATTCAGCTACAACAGTTGCAGACGAAGATGTTGCAGAAGAGGCGGAGGCGGCATTATCTTCGGTTGACTCAGAGTTTGGGCGCACCACGGATCCTGTTCGTATGTATATGCGTGAAATGGGATCGGTAGGTCTGTTGACGCGTGAAAGCGAAATCGAAATTGCTAAACGTATTGAAGGCGGATTGCGTCATATGATTCAGGCTATTTCCGCTTGTCCGCCCATCATTGCTGAAATTATAAAAATGGCATCGGAAGTTGAGAACGACAATCTTCGCATTGATGAAGTGGTCGATGGTTTGGTTGATTCGGATGATCAGGACATACTGAATGCCGATATGGCAGGTGAATCCCTTGATTCCGACCTGGATTCCGGTGATCTTGATGACGACGATGATGACAATGATGCAGATGATAACGGTACCATAGTCAGTGCGGATCTGATGAAACTTAAAGAAGATGCATTGGTGCATTTCG
Organism: Nitrosomonas sp.; assembly: GCA_028577615.1. Lineage (GTDB taxonomy): Bacteria > Pseudomonadota > Gammaproteobacteria > Burkholderiales > Nitrosomonadaceae > Nitrosomonas. Next base: position 1,280 of record JAJSDU010000028.1, on the reverse strand, counting down.
CTGCTGTTCGTGATATTTTCGCTGAAATGCAAATTGTTTTGAGCAACGAAGGTCCTGGCAGCAACAAATATCAGGAATTACAGGAAAAAATCTCCAACGAGCTCATGTGCATGCGTTTTTCAGCAAAAACTGTGGAGAAACTATGTGACATGCAACGCGCATTAGTTCAGGATGTGCGCCAGTATGAACGCAGAATTATGGAGCTATGCGTGACAAGAGCCAAAATGCCGCGGAATTATTTCATCAAGACATTTCCTGGAAATGAAACAGATTTTGACTGGATTGCAAAAGAAGTTGCATCGACAAAACCCTACAGCCAGGCGCTGGAACATTACAGGCCTGAAATTATAGAGCAGCAGCAGAAATTACATAATCTCAAGGAAGCCATTGGCATTTCGATTAAAGACCTGAGGGAAATAAACCGGAAAATGTCGACAGGTGAAGCAAAAGCACGCCGGGCAAAACGTGAAATGACCGAAGCCAATTTACGTCTGGTCATTTCTATCGCCAAAAAATATACCAACCGTGGATTGCAGTTTCTAGACTTGATACAGGAGGGCAATATCGGTCTGATGAAGGCGGTCGATAAATTCGAGTATCGGCGGGGATACAAGTTCTCAACATATGCAACCTGGTGGATACGGCAAGCGATAACGCGCTCCATTGCTGATCAAGCCCGTACCATCAGAATACCTGTTCATATGATTGAAACCATTAATAAAATGAATCGTATATCGCGTCAAATACTTCAAGAAACCGGGCAGGAGCCAGAGCCTGCCGTACTTGCCGAGAAGATGGAAATGCCTGAAGAGAAGATTCGAAAAATCCTCAAGATTTCCAAAGAACCGATTTCCATGGAGACTCCAATAGGAGACGATGAGGATTCACATCTTGGTGACTTTATAGAAGATTCTGCTACAATGGCGCCTGCCGATGCGGCAGTTTATGCTAGTCTTAGAGGAGTAACAAAGGATATACTCGATTCCCTGACGCCGCGTGAAGCAAAAGTTCTGCGTATGCGGTTTGGCATTGAAATGAATACCGACCATACACTTGAAGAGGTCGGGAAACAGTTTGATGTGACCCGTGAGCGTATACGACAGATCGAAGCCAAAGCATTGCGGAAGTTACGTCACCCTGCACGCTCTGAGAGACTTCGCAGTTTTCTGGACACTGGCAATTGACGAGAAGTGAAATAAAACAGGGTCTGTAGCTCAGTTGGTTAGAGCAGGGGACTCATAATCCCTTGGTCGCTGGTTCGAGTCCAGCCAGACCCACCA
>JAJSDU010000027.1 GCA_028577615.1 Nitrosomonas sp. | reverse complement strand
GCTCGCGCATCATCAGCATGCTTCTGCTCGTCATCCTCGATTACATCGATAACGCTGAAACCGATCCGCAGAAACTGGCGGTCAGACCGCGCTTTCATCACCAGTACCTTCCGGATGTGCTGCAAATCGAACCCGATGCCTTCAGCGCGGAATGGATCAGCGCATTGCGGTCGTTGGGCCATGAAGTGCAGGTCATGCCGCGCCCGTGGGGCAACATGCAGTTGATTCATTTAGACAGGCAATCGCAGACAACCACGACCGCGAATGATCCAAGAGGCTTGTCCGATACGCGGTATTAGCTCGCATCGAAAAGAACGAATTAGAACAAAAAATATGATCGATCAGTGATTGATACTGGTGTTGCTATTTTATGTCGGGGTAAATTATTCACCCGGCATCATCGCGCCATAAATCTTTCATGATAAAATGCCACGAATTAACCGTTTGCATAGCGTAAATTCTTATAACTATTTTTTAGAATCACTGTAGTCATTTTCATGGCGAAATCGTCAAAAAGTTCTGCAACGCCACCATCTGATCTGCCGGAAAGTTTCGAGGCTGCAACCGCCGAGCTGGAGACTATCGTTGCGGCGATGGAGGCCGGCCAGATGTCGCTTGAGGCTTCGCTGGCAGCCTATAAACGTGGCGCTGAATTATTGCAGTATTGCCAGGGGCAATTACAGGATGCGCAACAGCAGGTGCGTATACTTGAGGACGATATGCTGAAAAAATTCACCCTGTCCGATAATTCATGATCACTGATTTTCAAAGCTGGGCCAGCCAGCGTCAGGCTGCCATCGAGCAATTCCTGGAGGCACGGTTACCGGGCGCGGACTGTGTGCCCGTTCGTTTGCATCAGGCCATGCGTTATTCGGTTCTGGGCGGCGGCAAGCGTGTTCGACCGCTTCTTGCATTTGCCGCCGGTGAACTTAGCCGGGCAGATGACGAGCGCGTTACCATTGTCGCCGCGGCGGTTGAATTGATCCATGCCTATTCGCTGGTGCATGATGATATGCCCTGTATGGATAATGATGTTTTACGCCGCGGAAAACCGACGTGTCATGTCGAGTTTGATGAAGCGACCGCGCTGCTGACCGGAGACAGCTTGCAGACGCTGGCTTTTGAGTTGCTTGCCGAACGCCAGTTATCCGATGATGCTGGAACGCAACTGGCAATGATCAAACAACTTGCCGGTGCTTCCGGTTCGCGCGGTATGGCTGGCGGACAGGCGTTCGATCTGGATAATGTGGGTAAAACGCTATCACTGCCCGAACTTGAATTTATGCATATCCATAAAACCGGCGCCTTGATCAGGGCCGCCGTGATGCTTGGCGCGTACTGCAGCGATGTTCTCGACACCGCGCAGCTGGAAACGCTGGATCACTTTGCAAAATGTGTCGGACTGGCTTTTCAGGTGGTCGACGATGTACTGGATGCGGAAGCTTCGACAGCAACGCTGGGAAAAACGGCCGGCAAGGACGCTGAAAATAACAAGCCTACTTATGTCAGCATCCTGGGTATTCGCGAAGCGCGCGCGCTGGCCGGGAAACTTCAGCATGATGCTGATCAGGCTTTGCACGAATTTGGCGAGGCGGCGAATCGGCTTCGCCAGGTTACTGATTTTATCATTACACGTAAATTTTAAATTTCATATCGATAATCCATTTTCAGGCTCTGAATGTATTCACTGTTAGATAGCATCAATTTCCCCGATCAGCTTCGCAAACTGGATGTCAAGGATTTACCCGAACTTGCCAGAGAGTTGCGCGGTTTTCTTATAGAATCCGTGGCAAAAACCGGCGGTCATTTGTCGTCCAATCTGGGTACGGTTGAACTAACCATTGCGTTGCACTATGTTTTCAACACACCGCATGATCAATTGATCTGGGATGTCGGTCATCAAACCTATGCGCATAAAATACTGACAGGCCGCCGCGAGTCGATGAACAGGCTGCGCATGAAAGGGGGGATATCCGGATTTCCCAAACGCGATGAAAGCGAATACGATGCATTCGGCACCGCGCATTCAAGCACTTCGATCAGCGCAGCGCTGGGCATGGCAGTTGCCGCACAGCTGGAAAAATCGGATCGCAGGGCGATTGCCATTATTGGCGACGGTGCGATGAGCGCCGGCATGGCTTTTGAAGCACTGAACAATGCCGGTGTGATGGATGCGAATTTGCTGGTGATATTGAACGACAACGACATGTCCATATCGCGTCCGGTCGGTGCGTTGAATAATTATTTCGCCAAGTTGATGTCGGGTCAATTCTACGCTACGGCGCGGCGCGCTGGCGAGAGAGTGCTTGGCGTGGTGCCTTCGGTACTCGAACTGGCGAAGCGGGCGGAGGAACATGTCAAAGGCATGGTGACGCCTGACGGTACATTGTTCGAAGAGTTCGGTTTCAACTATATTGGCCCGATTGACGGTCACGATATCAAAGTACTGGTTGCCACATTAAAAAATATCAAACATCTCGACGGCCCGCAGTTCCTGCATGTCGTGACCCGGAAAGGCGCCGGTTACAAGGTTGCCGAGGAAGATCCGATTCTCTACCATGGTGTCAGCACATTTAATCCGGCACAGGGTATTGTCGCCAAACAGAAGAGCGGGAAACCAGCCTACACCAAAGTATTTGGCGACTGGTTGTGTGATATGGCGGCAAAAGACGCGCGTCTGATCGGCATTACGCCGGCGATGCGGGAAGGCTCAGGCCTGGTGAAGTTTTCACAGGCCTACCCTGATCGCTATTTTGATGTTGGAATTGCAGAGCAGCATGCGGTCACTTTTGCAGCGGGTGCGGCGTGCAGCGGCTTGAAGCCGGTTGTGGCGATTTATTCGACTTTTTTGCAGCGTGCTTATGATCAGCTCATTCACGATGTCGCCCTGCAGAATCTTCCAGTAGTGTTTGCGATTGATCGCGCCGGCCTGGTGGGGGCTGACGGGCCGACGCATGCCGGCAGTTTTGATTTGACCTATCTTCGCTGCATTCCCAATATGACCGTGATGGCACCCTCCGACGAGGACGAATGCCGGCAAATGCTGTACACCGCTTTTAGACTGAATACACCGACAGCAGTCAGGTATCCCCGAGGTACGGGGCCCGGTGCCGAAATACGGCAGGATATGACTGAGCTGCCGGTAGGCCAAGGCATTGTACGGCGGCAGGGTAAAAAGATTGCTTTTCTGGCATTTGGCAGCATGGTGGCGCCAAGTCTTGCCGCGGCTGAAGAACTGGATGCCACGGTTGCAGATATGCGTTTTATTAAACCGCTTGACGACAAGCTTGTCGCAGATCTGGCGGCTGCGCACGAGTTGCTGGTGACGGTTGAGGAAAATACCATTATGGGTGGCGCTGGAAGCGCTGTCATGGAGTCGCTGGGCCGGCAAAAGATTAATGCCGGGTTATTGATGCTGGGCTTGCCTGATGCTTACATCGATCAGGGTGATCACGCTGAACTGCTGACTGATTGCGGTCTGGATAAAACCGGTATCATACAGTCGGTGCAGAATTATCTCGCATAACAAGGATTCTGTGCTTTATTGATGACCCTTGAACTAAATGCGGGCTTTGTGGAACTAAATTGTTTGTTCACCAAATGCCTTGTCAGGTAACATTGAACCAGAGAATCTTATCAATGGGATAAAAGCTATGAATAAAGAAATCGATTTGCCCATCGCCGATGTGCAAAGTTCGCCCGATACACGACGTATTGCGATTGACAGAGTAGGGATAAAGGGCATCCGCCATCCGGTGGTGGTCGCTGATAAAGATGATGGTGTGCAGCACACTATTGCCATGTTCAATATGTATGTCAATTTGCCGCACAGATTCAAAGGCACGCACATGTCCCGTTTTGTTGAAATTTTGAACAGCCATGAGCGTGAAATTTCTGTGGAATCGTTTAAAACTATTCTTCAGGAAATGGTTGAGAAACTGGAAAGTGATTCAGGTCATATAGAAATGACTTTTCCGTATTTTGTCAATAAAGCGGCTCCTGTTTCCGGCGTGAGGAGTCTTCTGGATTATGAAGTGACATTTATAGGCGAAATTAAAAAGGGCGCCTATTTTTTTACACTTAAAGTGGTGATTCCGGTAACCAGTTTATGTCCGTGTTCAAAGAAAATATCCGATTATGGCGCGCATAACCAGCGCTCGCATGTCACTATTGCTGCACGCACCAATAGTTTTGTGTGGATCGAAGATATTATCAAGATCGCCGAAGAGAATGCTTCCTGCGAGCTTTACGGTCTGTTGAAAAGACCTGACGAAAAATACGTCACTGAAAGAGCTTATGACAACCCAAAATTCGTGGAAGATATCGTCAGAGATGTTGCCGATACGCTGAATCATGACCATCGCATCGATGCATATGTAGTCGAATCAGAAAATTTTGAATCGATACACAATCACTCGGCCTATGCGCTGATTGAGCATGAAAAGGTCAAAGCATAAACCATGACGGGTTCATTGTTAAGTGTGATCCGCTATTCGTATTGTTGTCTGGAGAAATCCTTCAATCGGAAACCCAGCACCCAGAGCATCGCAAAATAACTGGCAGCCCCAAGAATAACTATTCCCATAAGCCGGTAAACGCGGTCAAAGGCTGTTCCGCCTAGCCAGTAGGTATCCGCGCCCACAGCAAACCATATAACGTTGCCCATCACCAGTAATGCGATAGAAATTTTAATAATAAATATGCCCCATCCAGGTTGGGGCTGATAGATGTTTTCGCTGCGCAGCTTATAGTACAGCAAGCCCGCATTCAAGCATGCACCCAGCCCGATCGCCAGCGCCAGACCGGCATGTTTCAGCGGTATGATAAACGCAAGATTCATCAGTTGCGTCGCGATTAAAGTTACAATCGCGATTTTTACCGGCGTTTTGATGTTCTGTCTGGCATAGAATCCGGGTGCGAGCACTTTAACCAGAATCAGGCCGACCAGTCCGGTACTATAGGCCACCAGCGCGTCGCGTGTCATAAAAACATCGTGATCGGTAAATGCTCCATAATGAAACAGCGTGGCTATCAGCGGTATCGATAATAAAGCCAGCGCAAGTGCGGCCGGCAGTGTTAACAGTATGGTCAACCGCAATCCCCAATCGAGAAGGCGTGAATAATCACTGTTGCTGTTATTGCTATAGTATTTCGCCAATGAAGGCAGCAACACCGTGCCCAGCGCAACGCCCAGAAGTCCGGCCGGAAATTCCATGAGCCGGTCGGCGTAATACAGCCAGGATACACTTCCGGTAATCAGCAGCGAAGCAAAAATCGTGTTGATCAACAGGCTGATTTGTCCAACCGATACACCGAATACCGCAGGTCCCATAAGCCGGATGACGCGCCATGCGCCTTCATCGCCGGATTTAAGGCGAATGCGGGGCAGCAGTTTTAAACGCAGCAAGTACGGTATCTGAAAAGCCAGTTGCAGTACGCCGCCAATAAATACCGCCCAGGCAAGCGCAAGCACAGGCGGGTCCATATAAGGTGTAAGCCATAATGCGCAGGCTATGAATGAAATATTGAGCAATGCCGGGGTTAATGCCGGAACATAGAACTTTCCATATGTATTCAATATGCCGCCGGCAAATGAAACCAGGGAAATAAAAAAAATATAGGGAAAAGTAATGCGCAGCAAGTCAACCGTCAAATCAAATTTCTCCGGATTACTCGAGAATCCGGGCGCGCTTGCATAAATAATCCAGGGCGCGGAAACCACACCGATAAGTGTCACGACGCACAGCGCAAATGCCAGTAGCGTGACAACATGGTCGATCAGCTGTTGTGTTTCTCCAAGTGTGCGGTTGTTTTTATACTCAGCCAGAATAGGCACAAAGGCTTGTGAAAAAGCACCTTCAGCGAATAAGCGGCGCAACAGGTTAGGGATTTTGAAAGCAACGAAAAAAGCATCGGTTGCTATACCCGCTCCAAAAGTGCGTGCAATAATGACATCACGTAGAAAGCCGAGAATACGTGAAATAAATGTCATGCTGCTTACCGCAGCCAGTGCCCTTAGAAGATTCAAGATTGCTATGCTTTAAAAGAGGAGTGGAGATTAATCTTCAGTTTCTGGTTTGTTCAGGCAAGTGCAGGGCAGCGTACGGTGGCTCCATTCTAGTGGCACCGATAAGGGGGCATCCGGCGTCAGGAGAAATTATCCTTAAAGAACATAGCCTGAGGAAAACACATTTGTGCGGTTTCCTCAGGATCATTTTATCCATAATCGGTGGATTATTTGATCAAACAGCCGATTTTCTGAAGAAGACCGGGTTCAGGCCAATTCCATTGCAGGCAATATTCGGCGCCAAGTTTGGGATTGATAACTTCTGTTTCAATTCGTGTTTCACCCGTAACTACTGGCGGCAGCAATGCTTCTTCTTTACCTTTTTGAATACAATAAGCACGCGCTGTTGAAACAGGACGGCCTTTGGGAAGATCAACCACGAGACGAAGCCGATCTGTTTGATCGTCAACCGTATGCGACAATACGCCTTCAGTCCGGCCAAAAGCATTTTTATAATGATATTTCAGCGTTGTTTCAATACCATTGGTAGCACTTGAATTTGTCGGCAGCGTCATGCAAACTTGATATTTATTATTACCATCCTTTTTTTGCTCAGCAGGTGATTGTCCGTTAATACTGAAATTGGTGATGGCACCGATCGGATTAATACTTTTAAACCAGTAAACGGTGTTAGCTGCATGACAGGCCGTGGTATTTTGTTTTTGTATCAGCGTAGCTTGCGTGCCGCAGGTATCGTCTATTGTCAGTATTTTTTCCAAGCCTGTGATGCTGAAGGCGCCTTTGTTCTGCTTGATTTGTTCAAAGATCAGAATGGCTGCAGTTGCTATAAACAGGATACCAATCAAAACAAAATCACTGAACAGAATAATCGTCAGGCCAAACATGATAATCACTATATTGGCGTAAAAGACTAGCTGGTTGCGTTTATCAAACATTCATTGCTCCTCAATATCTGGCTTTAAAAAAATGGAAATTTATAGGAATCTATTGCTTTAATTATAATGGGTTATATTTAATATTTCATTCTAAAATGAGCAGGTCTTTTGATATTTTTATAATAAGCATGCCCAATTTTTTTGTTGCGCAAAACAGAATATAAGTGATATTAGTAGTGTTTTTTTGAAGGGCTGAGTTTAACAGAGAGCAGCTTGCAAAAAAAGCAAGATCATGTATTGTTGTGGGTGCATATATGAACTTGAAGACAACCGGATTGTCCCACTTAAGAAATAATTATTTAAGTTTCATTGTGTTATGTTATTCCATTGCGCTGGTGTCAGAATGCTTCCCCAGTAATGGAGTAGTCAATGCCGATCTGGCCTGACTGCCGCTTTGCGCAGTACTCTGAAGTGTTCCTAAAATTTATGGAGAGAACGATGTCAAAAAAACTGATTAAACCTGTTTCGCTCGCGGTTGGTGCCGCATTTGTCACAACCCTTGCGGCCAGCAATGCTTCTGCAGAGGCTGGTGTAAATCCGTTTGCTGTCAATGAATTATCCGGCGGATATATGCAGCTGGCTTATGGTGGAGGAGAAAGTAAAGCTAAAGATAAGGAAGGTGCGGGCAAGTACGATGCTGAGGGTAAATGCGGCGGTGAAAAAGCCAAGAAAGAAGGCAAGTGTGGTGAAGGCAAATGTGGTAGCGATATGAAAAAAAATATGGAAGGAAAGTGTGGTGGCGAAAAAGCCGAGAAAGAAGGCAAATGTGGCGAAGGAAAGTGTGGCAGCAGTAAATAAAGCACAGGTTGCTCGTTTGCTATCAGAGCATGAACACCGCTGTTAATTATCCTGTTCATGGTGCCGGGCTGGGGCTGCGGCGCGCACTAATGCGCGAAGTGGCTGATCAGCCCGCTGATATCGTTGATTTCTGGGAGATTGCACCGGAGAACTGGATCGGGGTGGGCGGTTTTTATGGCAAGAAGCTGCGCGCGTTGACTGAACGGCATCCATTTATCTGTCATGGTTTGTCGCTATCCATAGGTGGCCCATCACCACTGGATGAGGCTTTTCTGCATCGTCTCAAACAATTTCTGAAAATACATCAAATACGCTGCTATAGCGAGCATTTAAGTTATTGCAGCGATGACGGCCACCTCTATGATTTGCTGCCCATTCCATTTACCGAAGAAGCCATGCGATATGTGGTCAACCGTATCAAGTGTGTGCAGGATTTTCTTGAACAGCGTATTGCAGTGGAAAATGTTTCCTACTACGCTGCGCCAGGCAAGGAAATGGAGGAAATTGATTTTCTGAACACTGTTCTTGAGCAGGCAGATTGCGATTTGCTACTCGATGTAAACAATGTTTATGTGAATAGCGTCAATCACGGCTACGATGCAGAAGCATTTCTGCGGCAAATACCTGGCGAGCGTATTCGTTACATCCATATTGCAGGACATTACAATGAAGCAGAAGATTTGATAGTCGATACGCATGGCGCTGATGTTATCGCTCCGGTCTGGGCATTACTTGAAAAAGCGTATCAGCAATTTGGCGTCATTCCTACGTTGCTGGAGCGCGATTTCAATATCCCGGCTTTCTGCGATCTTGAACTGGAAGTAAAGCGCATTCAACATATCCAATCCAACTGGCGGCAGCCGCTGCTGCTGGTCGATGAGCACAACTTACAACACGCCTGAACGTCCGGATTTTGTGCGTTTGCAATATGCATTTACCGCGCATATCCGCGATCCTGAGAATAATTCGTCTCCCGAAGATATTGATGCTCGTCGCATGAAAATCTATCGTGAATTGTTCTACAACAATGTTGAAAGTTTCATGGCGAGCACCTATCCGGTATTGCGCAGTATCATTCCTGATCAGCGTTGGCATGCCATGATTCGTGACTATTATGCGAAGCATCAATCGCATACGCCGCTGTTTCCGGAAATGCCACGGGAGTTTCTGAAATATCTCGAGCATGAACGTGAGACCGAGCCGGATGATCCGCCTTTCATGCTGGAATTGGCGCACTACGAATGGGTGGAACTAGCGTTATCGATACTGGATGAAAAAACAGATGGCAAAGTGTTTTTCCTTCCGGGTAATGGAGACGATTTGCTGACCGGCATTCCGGTCGCGTCCCCCTTGGCTTGGGTGTTTGGTTATCATTTTCCGGTGCATAAGATCAGCGCGGATTATCAACCAAAAATGTCTGGTAACCAGATCACTTATCTGATCGTATATCGCGACAGCAGGGATGAAATTCACTTTATGGAGGCCAATCAGGTGACTGCTCGATTGCTTCAGCTGATTATCAGTAACAATACAAATCATGATTCTAAAAATGGCAAGGCGCTTTTGGAGCAGATCGCGTCAGAACTTAATCATCCCCGTCCAGATATCGTGATCGAAGCAGGCTACGCAATTCTGGCCGGCTTTCTGGAGAAGGGCATTTTACTTGGTGTGCGTCCCTGATCTTGCTTCTGCTTCCGAAACAACATGCTAAAGAAATGCCGGTGTTATTTAATTCTATAAACGAACCATGAAAGGAGAATGAATGTTTGTTTCAAAGAAAGGTCTTGCGGCAGTTCTGCTATTCTGGTGCGCAATTTTTATTCCGGTCTATGTATTGGCAGAGCAGATGGAGTACAGCGCAGATCGCGGTCAATTGCTATATTCCCTGCATTGCGTTTCGTGTCATGATACCGAAGTGCACTGGCGGGAGAAGAAGCTTGCAACGAGCTGGCCCGTTTTGCTCGAGCAGGTGAACCGGTGGCAAAAGAATTTATCACTGGAATGGAGCAGTAGTGATATTGATGACGTAGCCGGTTACTTGAATGCGACATATTATCATTTTCCGATTTCTACAGGAAAAGTGCTCGGTGAAAACGACACTGCGTTATCCGGTGCTGATGGGAACTGAATGGAATCCTTTAATTATATCCATGGTTTTTAAATCATAACGATAAGCTACTATTGCGCTTAAACTGGTAATAAACTATATTCAAGCCCGGATTGAGACAAACCCGTGAAATTTACATTTTCCAAGTTAATTGCTGTTTCTGCAGCAAATATGCCGATTGACGCAACAGAATGCGCACCGCTGTCGAGTAGCTCAACAAAATAGGCTTCATCAGCAGCGGAAGGTGGAAAACCAACAACGTTTCCATACAGCAAACCAACCACAGCGGCATGGTTTGCAGCACTATCGCCTAGTGCGGCATGAATTGCCAGTTGCATTAAAGCTTCATAATCCATGCCGCTATCAAGCAGATTTAATCCGATGCTTGCCAATTGTGTGTCAGCAACAGAATCTGCACCGAACACCACACCTATGATCTTTGCTGTAATTCCGGCATTTCCGTCAAGATCCAGTGCGAGCAAATTATCGGAAAACTTGATACGCTCGATATCAATGAGTGTATCCATGCCGTCTGGAAAACCATCGCGTGCATGGACCGTCCAGAGGTTATCGGGTTGCCGTTGAACAGCGTAATTTGCCGAAGGAGCGGAGTAGATCACCGTATCGATGGCTTCGTTACCAATCAGTGTATCGTTGCCGCCGAAGCCTTTTAAAATATCTCTTCCTGCGCCGCCAGCAATGATTTCATCCACACTGTGATCAACACTGAAAGGTGTCTGGAAGCCTTCGAACAGATTCATGTAATCATTTGCCGAAGTACCGTTTTTATCACCAGGGCTGAAAGTCGCGCCGGACAACAGATACCCTTTTAGCCCGGCAGTATCCGAAGACCGGCTTCCCGCGCCGACCAGATGCGCTGTGGCCAGCATGCCGGAAAGTGTGATGAACTGACCGTTGAGGATCTGACCTTCGTATTTATCCAGATCGAGAAACTGGATTCTGTTCCACAAAACAGCCTGCCAGTCTCGAATAATGATTTCCTGAGCAAAACCATTGCTGAGATAGTCCTGTTTGCTGTAGATGTCATTTTTGCCCGACCAGTTGCCGATCCAGTCATTTTTAAACAGATTGCCGTCGCTGCTGTCGACACTATAGTAGCCAAGATCAAAAAGCGCTGCTTCACCGAATTGATACTTACCGATGAAGCCAAAACGATTCTCCGCGTCATAATTTTGAAAGCCATCCGGAATGCTGGACGACTCTTTGAAACCAAGCACATTTAAAAAATCCTGATAAGTCTGCGTCATTATGATGGTCTGAATATATTTACAAAGAGGGTTTGATTCATTTTATTCTTCCAGATTTTTAGATTGATCTGATCAAAGTGTTACATATCACGCTTTAGTTGCAGTGATTATTGAATGGATGATTTGTCTGTATTGGTAAGTAAATGTTACCATGCAAGTGCTTGATTATTTTAATGAGCAATACTTAGTTATATTTTTTTCTTTTTTGCAGGAGATGTCCCATGAACAAATTATTATTATCATTGTCCTTGGTTTTTTTATCGTTTGTTTTTACAGGTTGCTCAAAGCAGGAAGGACCTGTAGAACAGGTGGGCAAGAAAGTCGATGAATCTATCGAGAACAGTAAAAAGGCTATTGATGAGACTATTGAGAAGGCTGCACAGAAAATTGAAGAAATCACGGATACTTCGGCAGGACCTGCAGAACAGGCGGGTGAAAAAATAGATGACGCTGTGGAAGATTTGAAGACTTCCGTCGGTGATGCCTATGAAGACGCTGCAGAAGAAATGGATCAAGCCGGCGAGAAATTAAAGGAAAAAACCGGTACTACCGGTGGCGGTTATTGATAGGTAGCTTCGTGACGGCCCATCAATAAACGAATAGCAGCACAGTTCACCGAGAACTAGGCGTGTGGAGGTGGAAGTTAAGGCGATGACTTACTACATCGAAGATTGCCTCTTCTGCCTCTTTAATTCCTATTCATGCCGCGCGAATTATCCAGCCGGATTTTCCGGCAGCGCGGTAAATATATCCATAGCGTATAAACACCGGAATTATAAGGTAAATGAACGGTTGTCTTTGCTTTGAATATTGAATGTTATCGTATTTAATAAGTACTTCATTTTTCAAAGCTTGTGGAGGTGTGCTGCGATGGGTGTGAAAAGTTCTCCAGATGGATTCAAAGAGGCTGACGATGTTGCTGATGGCATGATTCCCGACAGTCATATTGTAAACATGATTAACCAGATAGCCTCCGCTAAGGATGCCCAGAAGCAACGGGATGAAACGGCAACGCAACAATCCTTACCTGAAACGGCTCAGCATCACGAGATGAGTCATAGCGCGGAAAAGACTAATGACGGTGAATCACACGGTAACCGGTGAATGATTTCTGACGGTTTGAACTGGCGTGCTGGCACGTTGTTGTTTCATGTTATCTTTGACCGGTGATTTTATGCAATAGGTATTCGGTATTCAGGCGAGTTGCCTGCTCAGCTTTTTTGCGCTTTTATTTTCGTACATCAGCGCATCGGCCTGCTTGAGCAAATCATCAAGTGATTTATAGTCTTTCGCTCGCCCTGTAACCTTACCATGACTGTAACTGATGGTATAGGGTTTTCCTTTTTTGTTTGCGGCCTCTGTGGCATCGGCCAGCCGTTTGAGTGCGACTTCAATTCCGTTCCGCTGGCTCAGCACGACAAATTCATCACCGCCGATGCGTGCAATCGTTTCGTTGCGCCGGAAGTTAGCCTTCAACAGATTGGTAAACTCAATAATCATTTCTGATCCCGCCTGATGGCCCAGTGTGTCATTAATAGTCTTTAATCCATCGAGATCAAAATACAGCAGAACGATTAGAGAATCGTTGCGCAGACTATCCAGGAAGGCGTGCCTGCCAAGAATGCAGAACGCGCGATTGTTGTATAAACCCGTCATTTCATCCGTCAGTGCCAGTTTGCGCAAATCATCTTCCAGGTGACTGATTTTGTTTGATACGCCGACGATGATGAAGAAAAGCATGAGTGACAACAGTGTTGCTGAGAGCGCAATCCGGTTTTCCAGCGAGATGCCCAGAATGGCTGACAGGTAATTTATTGCGCTGATTATCGCAAAAGGACCCAGCAGTGCCCAGGGTAAAGTCATTCTGGCGGTATAACTGCTGATTCCGAAACCCATGAACGATGAGAAAATACCGCCATGAATGCCACGGACAAAATTACCGTATGTCAGCAGGCACATGGCAATGAAAGTGTATGCGTCAACAAGAATCTCGGTAGAGTGTCCATACAGGCTGGTTGCTGAAAAAAAATAACCCGAAAAAAATACCATAACCAGACTGATCAGCAGCAGCGTCAAAAAATCACGAAGATTATTGCGATGATCTTCTATTTTCTCCGCAACAATAAACGAAAGACCCAGTATGCAAAAAAAAGCCGCCGAATGTACTGGCATTCTGCCGGGAAATTCACTGTATTTATCTGTCGTCAGAAAGTTTTCAACCGGCAGGGATTGGCCGGTAGCATAGCCGTAGAGTGAAAGTGAGGCCAGAAAAATAATCAGTATGCCGCACAGGCGCACGGCAAGAACGCTGATGCTTCTCTGAATCAATTGGATGGATATGGCTCCGAGAAGAATGCAGAGCGCGGTGTCTGGTTTCATAAGCCACCATTCGTTGGGCAGAATCCGATCAAATGAAGGAATGAGCCAGCCGAAAAGTGCAAGCAAGGCAACAATTCCAGCCACAATCATGCTGAGCGTCTGGGTATATAACAGCCGGGAATACGCCGTATTCGATGGAGAGAGTTGCTGTTCAACAAAATTATCCATATCGGACTGACTTATCAGATTAAATCGAGTGAGAAGCAGACGTGACCACTGGCACGCCATGCTTGCCCTATTTACATATCTTGTATCTCAAAATTTGATTTTTATCATCTTTATCCCGTCTATTCCTGGTGAAAGAAAATAGTGATGCTGAATTCTGAAATACTGAAGTACATTGACTATTGTATGTCCTTCTTATAAAAATACAGGATCGATTTGTGTATCGCTTTCGTTTCACTCAGCATCCATTCTGGGTTGCTGCGTCAGACTGAATTCAAGTGCATGACACCGAACGGTTTATTCATTTTCATACCTTAGGCAAAGATTGCAGATAATAATTCTGACCAGCCGAGGGTGCTGCACTCTGAATAATCGCCTGGAATATCGTTAAGAATATGGAGATTCTGGCGCATTCAACCAGAATCGGAAGTAGTCGTGTAAAGTAGCAGTATTTGGAATTCACAGCCTATACGGAGTTCAACGGCCGAGAAAAAATCAGTTAGAATATGCCTTTTAACTGAATTTTTCGGGAGTTTCTGGATGTCAATGGCTGATCGTGAGGGCGTTATCTGGTATGACGGTGAAATGGTTCCCTGGCGGGAGGCCACTACGCATGTACTGACGCATACACTTCACTACGGAATGGGAGTTTTTGAGGGGGTACGTGCTTATGAAACTGAACAAGGAGCCGCTATTTTTCGATTACAGGAGCATACAGACCGGCTTTTTAATTCGGCGCATATTTTTATGATGAAAATGCCTTATAACAAGGCAACCATTATGCAGGCGCAATGCGAAGTCGTTAAGCAGAACCAGCTGGCTTCAGGTTACATTCGTCCGATCGTATTTTATGGTCCTGAAGCTATGGGGCTTTCGGCAACCACGTTGTCTGTGCATGTCGCCATTGCGGCATGGTCATGGGGTACCTATCTCGGCGCTGACAGTCTCGAAATGGGCATTCGGGTAAAAACTTCAACCTTCACACGCCACCATGTCAACATCAATATGTGCCGGGCGAAATCGGTGACTACTTATGCTAATTCCATTCTTGCACACCAGGAAGTGGCGCAGAATGGCTACAACGAGGCGCTGCTGCTCGATGTTGACGGTTATGTCGCGGAAGGATCCGGAGAAAATATTTTCATCGTCAAAAAAGGCAAAATTTATACGCCTGATCTGACTTCCTGCCTGGAAGGTATTACTCGCGCATCAGTCATGGAATTGGCGGACGAACTTGGGATTCCCGTCATTGAAAAACGGATTACACGTGACGAAATTTATTGTGCCGACGAAGCGTTCTTTACGGGTACTGCAGCAGAAGTCACACCAATCCGTGAACTGGATAATCGCATGATAGGCAGTGGAAAGCGCGGTCCAATCACGGCGCAACTGCAATCCTTGTTCTTTGACTGCGTCAAGGGTAAAAATGGCAAACATAAAGACTGGCTCACTTTTGTCAAATAATTCTAACTGGAGCAAGCGCATATATGAACCAACAACAAGCTGATAATAGAGAAAGAAAGATCGAGATTACTGTTGATGACCTGCCGCTGCATTGCCCAACACCGGCAATGCAGCTCTGGAATACACATCCGCGGGTTTATCTGCCTATCGAAAAAACGGGTGAAGTGCTTTGTCCGTATTGCGGAACGCACTATACTCTCAAGGGCGGTGCGCTGGCTGGGCATCATTGAAATTCGATTAATGATGCGTCGATAATTGTTACTATTTGAGATTTTATTGTGAATGAATGATTCAGAAAACAAAGTTCCAGGCGAAATTTTCAAGGCCTATGATATTCGTGGTATTGTCGACAAGACGATAACTCTGGCCACTGTTGAAAAGATCGGACACGCCATTGGGTCGGAAGCGCGCGCGCGCCAACTGAAATCAATTGCAGTGGGACGGGACGGCCGATTGTCAGGATTATCGCTTTCCGAAGCGCTGGCAAAGGGCATCATGAAAAGCGGTATCAATGTCCTGGATGTCGGTATGGTAGCGACGCCGATGCTTTATTACGTCGCACATGAGCGGTGTGATTATTCCGGCGTAATGGTGACCGGAAGCCATAATCCGCCTGAGTATAACGGTTTTAAAATCGTACTTGGCGGCGAAACGCTGGCGGCTGAATCGATACAGGCGCTACGCCGGCGCATTGAAAATAATGATTTGACTACCGGCGCGGCGGGACAACGCACCGAACTGGATTTTTCGAACAGCTATCTCGAACGCATCGTTGACGATATCAGGCTCGACCGTCCGATGAAAATCGTGGTGGATTGCGGCAATGGTGTTGCCGGTGCCTTTGCACCAGCACTTTATCGAAAACTGGGTTGCGAGGTTATCGAGTTATTCAGCACGGTGGATGGGACATTTCCGAATCATCACCCCGATCCTTCTGTTCCGGAAAATTTACATGATGTGATTCAAACACTTGCCGCAACGGATGCGGAAATCGGACTGGCCTTTGATGGGGACGGCGACAGATTGGGCATTGTTACAAAGAAAGGGGTCATTGTTTATCCCGACCGCCTGCTGATGCTGTTTGCCGCCGATGTGTTGTCGCGCAATCCGGGCGGCAAGATAATATTTGATGTGAAATGCACGCGTAATCTGGCGCCCTGGATCGAACAGCATGGCGGCGTGCCGATCATGTGGAAAACCGGTCATTCCCTAATCAAGGCCAAGCTGAAGGAAACTCAGGCATTGCTCGCCGGAGAAATGAGTGGCCACTTTTTTATCAAAGAACGCTGGTATGGTTTTGATGACGCTTTATACGCAGGCGCGCGGCTTCTGGAATTGTTAAGTCACGCTGAAGACATTAATGCGGTTTTAAACAGCCTGCCGGATTCGATCAATACGCCCGAGTTGCAAATCAAAGTCGCGGAAGGCGAGAATCATGCACTGATCGCGACGTTACAGCAAAATGCGGATTTCAGTCGTGCGCAGCAGGTTGTCATGATCGATGGACTGCGCGTTGAATATGCCGACGGATTCGGTCTTGCCCGCGCATCCAATACCACGCCGGTGGTTGTATTGCGTTTTGAAGCGGATAATGCGGCGGCGCTTGCGCGCATTCAACAGGATTTTCGCGACAATATACAGC
The DNA here is from genome assembly GCA_028577615.1 of Nitrosomonas sp. Taxonomy (GTDB): domain Bacteria; phylum Pseudomonadota; class Gammaproteobacteria; order Burkholderiales; family Nitrosomonadaceae; genus Nitrosomonas. The sequence continues at coordinate 22,779 of JAJSDU010000027.1, read as the reverse complement.
GGATAAAGCCGGGTGCTGTGCTGCCTTTTTAATTCTTATCCCTATTTCAGTATTCATGAAAATCGCGATTGCGCAGATCAATTTCACGGTTGGCGATATCGCCGGTAATGCGGCAAAAATCATTGAATCGACGGAACAGGCGAAACAGGCCGGTGCAGATCTGATCATTACGCCTGAGCTGGCGCTGTCCGGTTATCCGCCGGTTGACCTGTTGTTGCGGGAAACATTTCATCTGGCCTGTGCGCAGGTGCTGGAACAGCTGGTGCAGAAAATATCCGGGATCACGCTGATTGCCGGACATCCTCATTTTCAGGACGGCAGACTCTATAATTCGGCCTCCATTATTCAGAACGGCGCGGTTATCGCGACGTATCATAAGCGCATCCTCAACCGTGCACCGTTTTTCAACGAGCATTATTACTTTGACAAAGGCGAAGGGTTCTGTCGTTTTGAATTGGCCGGCGAACGGTTCGGCGTCATGATCTGCGCCGATTTCTGGCAGGCGAACAGTACCGCGGACAGTACATTGGCGTTGGATATTGATCATTTACTCGTACTGAGTGCTTCCGCTTATCACATCGACAAACAGGTTTCGCGTTATCAATTGACGCAGCAATTCATCAGGAATACCGGCGTTAACGTCATTCACATCAATCTGGTCGGTGGCCAGGACGAACTGGTGTTCGACGGCGCGTCTTTTGCCATGAACAGGCAGGGTGTGCTGACACATCAGCTTCCCGAATTCAAGGAAACGCTCGGCTGGATCGAAATTGAACGTGACGAACTGGTAAGCGGGCATATCGAACCGCATTTATCGACGATTGCGAGTATTTATCAGGCGCTTTGCATGGGAGTGCGGGATTATATTGAGAAAAATCATTTTCCAGGTGTAATCATCGGCCTGTCCGGCGGTATCGATTCGGCGCTGACGCTGGCGATTGCGGTTGATGCGCTGGGTGCGGAGCGCGTACATACAGTGATGATGCCGACGCAATATACTTCCAGCATCAGCCTCGAGGATGCCGCAACAATGGCCCGGACACTCAGTGTCCGGTATAGTCAAAGTTTGATCAAACCGCTGCTGGACCATTTTCTGCTGACATTGGAAAATGATTTTCTCATTTCCCCCGACAGCACCTACACCAGCACGGTGCCGGAAAATCTGCAGGCCCGTATCCGCGGTACGCTGCTAATGGCGCTGTCGAATCATACCGGTGCCATCGTCCTGACTACAGGCAACAAATCTGAAGCGGCTGTCGGTTATTGCACATTGTACGGTGATATGGCCGGCGGTTTCGCGGTGCTCAAGGATATCAGCAAAACGATGGTGTATCAGCTGTGCAAATACCGCAATCAGGTAGCTGAAGTCATCCCTCAACGCATCATTGAACGCGCGCCGTCCGCTGAACTGCGTTATAACCAGACCGACCAGGATAGCCTGCCGCCTTATGAGGTGCTGGATGCTGTGATGGAAGCCTATGTCGAACACAACCTGTCGGCAGCGGAGATCATCGATAAGGGTTTCAGCGAGGCCGATGTCCAGCGCGTCATTCACCTGATCAAAATCAACGAGTATAAACGCCGCCAGTCACCGCCTGGCATTCGCGTCACGCAATGCGACTTTGGCACCACCTGGCGTCATCCGCTTACCAATGTGTTTGAGGGGTAATGGATTTGAATCCGGAAATGGTGAAAAACATAAAGCAGTTTTAGTTACCGTTTCACTTGCCGGCGCTTCTCCACGGCATCAGCGAGTTGCTGCAGTACTTGTTCGGTGGTTTCAAAGCTGATGCAACCATCGGTGATGCTTTGTCCGTATACCAGTTCTTCGCGTCTCTTACCGTCGATTTTTTGATTGCCTTCGACCAAATGACTTTCAATCATGACGCCGCAGATAGCGTAATTGCCAACTGCTATTTGGACTGCCACGTCAGCGGCGACTTCGGTTTGTCGACGGTAATCCTTGTGGCTGTTCGCATGGCTGAAATCGATCATGAGAAAGGGCGGCAGTTTGGCTTTATTCAGCGCATCAATAGCTGCGGTGACACTGTCTGCATCATAGTTGGGCTTGCGCCCGCCGCGCAGAATGATGTGGCAATCTTCATTGCCTTTGGTGGCAAAAATTGCCGTACGCCCTTCCTTGGTGACCGAAAGAAAATGGTGCGGGCGGGAAGCCGCCGCAATGGCATCGATGGCAATGTTCAGGTTGCCGTAGGTGCCATTTTTGAAGCCGATCGGACAGGACACTCCGGAAGCCAGCTCCCGATGCGCCTGACTTTCAGTCGTGCGCGCGCCGATTGCTGCCCAGCTGATCAGGTCGGAGAGATATTGCGGGCTGATCAGATCGAGGTATTCCGTTGCCGCCGGCATGCTCAGATTGTTCAGATCGAGCAACAACTTGCGTGCGATACGCAGTCCCTTGTTGATGTGAAAACTGTTATCCAGGTCAGGATCGTTAATCAATCCTTTCCACCCGACCGTCGTGCGCGGTTTTTCGAAGTACACGCGCATGATGATATGCAACTGATTCCTGAAAACTTCGCGCAGATGTTTCAAACGAACGGCATATTCCAGTGCTGCATCAATATCATGGATGGAGCAGGGGCCTGTAACGACCAGCAGGCGATCATCATCGCCATGTAAAATGCGATGTGCGTCTTGCCGTGCAGCATAGACAGTTTCAGTCGCAACTTCCGTCAGCGGATAATCATCATGCAGTTCCACCGGCGGACGGAGTTCATGCATGCCAATAATGCGTAAATCATCGGTCTGAAATTTCATAATGTGTTTTAGCTTATTTAATCCCGCTCCCGATAATCGTGACGTCTTATCCGGAGACAATGCAGTGTGGATAAATGTGTTTTCCAGGTAATCAAAAGAGCCGAATTGTACCCGTTTTCTGCATTGCCGGCATGCACGATGTATCAATGATCATCAATGATTTCTTCAGCCTCAATCAACTGAAATTGGTTGTTCTCGGTATATTGCAGCTTAACTCTGTAATAGGTGCCAAAAGCCTTGACACGCTGAATCGTTAATAGTCCGGATTCAGCAACAAAAGCCGCATTGTCGTCCAGGTCGGCAGCAGCGGTAACCGCTGATTCGAAATTTTCGGATGCCAAGCCACGATTGAGTACGATGGCAATTGGAGATGTAGCGATGGAAACCGATGTATTGCTCTGCGGTGCGGATTCAAATAATCTAAACTGGATGCGATACGCGCCGGAGCTTCCGTTCGGTGTGTTGGAGGCATCGAATATTTTAAAACTCAGATGAGTATGCAGACCACCGTTGCTGTCAATTTCGCCGATTATGCCGGCGATTTCATCGACGCCATCTGCACGGAATGAAATCGTGTTGTTCAGCGCATCGGTGATTTCGATTCTCTCTCCATTGGGCGTTGTTTCGCTCCACTGTGTGCCATTCCAATATAATAACCGCCCCACAGGCTGGAAGCGCAACCAGTTAGCCGGGGTAAAAGCGCCTTGCTGAACATTGACATCAATGCCGGGGTCATCGGTAGCGAAAGGGCCGCCGCTGAGATCGCCAAAATCAGTTTCAAACAGTGTGCTGTTGACAAAGATTTCCGCGCCGTTGCGCCACGGTTGTATGTCTTCAGCGTGTAATCCGTGGTCATCGTCTTCTGCCGCGATTGCAGTTGAAATCACCCCGCCTGATACTGCGATCATAAATATAAGTATCCATTTGTTTATCATGTTATTTCCTCTCGAATGTATTATTGTCGTAGTTTATGTGTCGAAACATGGATGCGCATGCTCCGGTACTCGTCAGTTTATTGTTATCAATCTACCGGAATTGATAATGTATTGATCTCCTCCAGGTGCGTTATCAAAAATGTCGATTCTCCAGTGTTCTTCATGCTGACCCGGTAGGATTTTCCATCTATGAAAATCGCCGGGATTTCAAGCGTACCCGTTGATGCGTCATACTGCGCTGGTGTTGCGTAGCGAGGTTTGTCGCGTTGCAGCATGCTCAAAGTGAACGTACGGTCGTCCTGCTTTTCCAGCTGCGCACGGTAATGTGTGCCATCAGCGTGTATGTCGTTCAGATTCAAAATGCCTGAAGCGCGATCATAAATTGCTGCCAGATTTAGCGCCGTTGCCGGCGCCTCAACCGGAATATTGCAAAGCCTCAACGTGCACAGTGTTTTGGCCAACAATGCATCGGCGCGGGTGATAAGGCCATCTCCGTCGACGTCGAAGGCTGCATTGGTCGCATTGAGCGTTTCTATGTTCTGAGCGGCGAGCAGGATCAAAGCGACATCAATCCGGTCGACATCACCGTCCAGATCCACATCACCGGGAATCGATGCCGGAAGGTCAGGTTGTTTCGGCAGTTCGCCACTCGCCGGCTCTCCTGTCAGCGCGAATAAAGCAGCACCGAATTCACTGGATTCAAGTCCTGCGTTCAGCAGCACCAGGAATGGATCTGACGGAAAAAAGCGTGCATTGGAAATCAATTGTATTTCAATCAAATAGGCGCCGCTTGGGCCGCCGGTTTCTCCATCAGGGCTTTCCAAAAAGAAGCTCAGGTGCGTATGCAGAATACCGCTGGTGCTGGTGATATCGACAACCAGTTCAGGATTGCCTTGAACCCCCGTTCCCGTAAAAACCGTGCTGCCGTCGATGCCGAAGCTGTTTTCACTGAAACACAGTAGCTGCCCGGCGCACTGAGCGTAATCGCTGAGTACTTCGGCACTGGCTTCGAGCCCGCCGAATAACCGGATTTGTACATGCTGCGGCGCATCGTGCCAGGCGGATACGGCAGTATCCCAGTATTTCAGTCTGCCTAACGCGCGATAACTGATCAGTTCATTGGGCAACAGCGCATTACGTATAGACTGGAAGCCCGGATTTCGGGTGCTGAAATTACCGCCGGCCAGATCGCCGAAATCGACCGGAAAAATGAGTTTGTTAGTCATTGCTTCAACTGGCAGCGTGCCAAACGGCAGCCCCAGTGTATCCGCCAGACCGTTCAGATTGCAGCCGGCTGCGCCGGACGTGTGGCAAAATCCGGCAAACAAGGCATTGCCTTGACCCCAGACTTCGATATCCAGATGTTGCGCAAAAACCGGCTGACTCGTCCACAGGGTGGTGATCAAAAGAGTGCAATAGTAGCCGGCTTTGTAAAATAATTGACCTAGTTGTGCTGCGGATTGCCTGCTCATACTAAAATGTGGCGCGTACGCCAAAAATGAAGCTGCGGCCAGGTTCCGGCGCAAAATTGCGCAAAAACGAAACAGAATTGCGTATTTCTTCATTGAGCAGATTGTATCCTTTTGCGAATAACCATAAATCTCCCCATTGGTTTGCTTTAAGTTGATAGTCCGCCGACGCTGTCAATAAATGGTAACTATTTGTTGGTGTTTCATTTTGACCGGGATGTCGCTGCGCTTCGGCACGGGTAAAACGCAGCGCGGTGTTCCAGATCGAATTTCCGAATCCCAGTTCGGCGCCATAGCGCAGTGGCGGCATACGGGGTACGTCGTCACGATCGCCATTGACGAAGCGACCGCGCACGTAATCGGAGAACAATGACAGCGACAGGCTGCCGTAGGGTAATTGGTAAAGTGTTGCGTCGACTCGGGATTCGTAACCGATGAATTCCGCGCTGCGCTGGCCGTAAGCAAAAACCGATACGCATTCCGCCGCGCTGACACAACGCTGGCGTATGACTTCGTTGTCTACCTCATAAACCAGACCGGTATTACGCAGAAAAATAAAATCATTGGTGCGGTTATAGTAACCATTAATCCGTGCGCTGAATCGTTCGGTTTTCCATTCAAAACCCAGGTCGGCCATGTTCACGGTTTCATTTTTTAATTGCACGTTACCGATTTCAAAGCTGCGCGTGGACAGGTGCGGACCGAATGCGAATAATTCCTGGATGTCCGGTGGGCGCTCGCCGTGATTAAAAGTCAGTTTGGCTGTGACATCCTGGCGCGGACTCCATTGCACAGCTGTAGAAGCGGATACGGCCTGGTAGTCAACCGAACCTGGTAACGGCACCGGCGGCAGGGCGCTGCCGCGCAACCGCAGCTCGGTTGCCGCGGGGTTGGCGCGGGCGTGTTCGAACCGGACGCCACCCTGCAATGTCCAGTTGTTCCAGGTGTACGTTTGCGTGGTGTAAAGACCGAGTGACAGTTGACTGGTTTTCGGCACAAACGTCTCAACGCCGAGTGCCGAGAATTTCCGGTCGATCCATTGCACACCGTAGGTGCTGTTGAGATTGTGGAGTAGACTCTGCTGTATTTCCAGACGGCCTTCGCCGACATTATTTTTAAAGCGCGTGAACGGCGATCCGCCTTCGAATTCGGTATGTCCGTAATCGATAAGTCCGTAACGGAAACTGATGCTGTCAATGCCGCGCACCGGTTCGTACCATTCGGATTTGAAATCGTAGCGCGTTTGCCGCATATTAATGCGGACATTGGGAAATAATGCCTGCGGTCCGAAAATATCTTCAAATCCCGTCAGATCGTCAAGCCTTGGCAGAACTGTTTCCAGACCGTCAAGATGGTTGGGATCGAGTTGATGGCTGCCTCGGGGTATGCCATACCGGTTGTCGGTGTGACTGACCGACATACCCGCCATAGCCTGATTCCCCAGCCACGAAATGCCGGTAAAACCACCAATGGCTTTGCTGTCCGTATTCGGTATTTTACCGCTGACATTGGTTATTTCCGTCAGTCCCAGCTGCTGCGCCGCAAAGGTTTCGTCGATGGCCTTGCCGGGTATTCTGATGTCATTACGATCGCGAAAAAAGCCGCCCAAGTTGAACGCAATACTGTCTTTTCCCGTATTTAATGTAAAAGCCGAGTGCGTGCCGTTAGCGTTGGTGTCATAACGGCTTTCGGCGGTGCCGCTGACGGTTTTCCTGGCGCGCCGCTCCGGTATGCGGCCGTCACTCACGTCGACAATACCACCGATGGCATTTCCGCCGTAACGAATAATCTCAGGGCCGCGCAGCACTTTGATTTCGTGTGCAAACAGCGTGTCGAGCGCCAGCGCGTGATCGGGGCTGAGGCTGCTGCCATCATGCGTGCCAATACCGTTTTGCAGGATGCGTACACGAGAGCCTGTCAGTCCGCGGATAACCGGTATGCCGACACCGGGTCCGAAAGACGCATTGCTGATGCCCAGTTCTTCGTGCAGTGTCTGACCTAGCGTGTCACTTTGCCGCAGATGCAGTGAGCGGCCCTCCAGTGTGCTGGCATTTGGGGTCGATGCCGGTTCTGGTGTGGCGCCGATGATGTTGATCGGCGTAAGCTGAATCATGGGGCTGTTTCCGGCAGATTCATTCGACGCCTTGCGATGCGTCGATTTATGGACTGTATCTTCGGCCAGGGCGTTATCAGTGTTTGCCATGATCAGCGTCAGAAACAGCATAATTGCTATGTACGGCATGAACAGGAGTATTTGTTGCGCCCCGCCGATTCCTGAAAGCAGGTTATGGTTGATGTATCGATTGTCACTGCGCACTGTTCAGGCTCTGATAAATCGAAAGCTATAGTAATGTTTCGTTGATACATTTTTTTTTGGATTCAGAGTAATGCCATATTTTGCTGAAAAAGCGCCTCGAGAATACCAGAGCGGATCTCTGATTGCCTGAGGGGAAGGATATTGCATCAGTTCAGAAACACGCTTCAAAGATACTGGTTTTACTTCCCGAGGCGCGATAACTTCTTATTTTACATGTTGAATTGCGTTCCAGAATCAAACTTTAATTCCTTATTTCTTTGAAGAGGGCGGAATAAGGAGTGGTAAAGAATCAGGATTTAAAAATGCGACGCGCATAGTAGTCGATCAGTAGTAGTCTGCATAGCCAGCACGAAACAGTAAATTACAATCAATCCGCAACACAGAAATAATGATTGGATAATACTGTATTTTATGAATGATATGTTATATCATAGCTGAAAGCAATATGTGAACTACAAAATTTAATGCCTATATATGTATATCGAACATAATGACGATCGTCTGCCGGTAACTGTGCTTTCCGGATTTCTGGGCGCGGGTAAAACTACTGTTTTGCATCATATTCTGAAGAATCGGAAAGGATTGCGTGTCGCCGTGATTGTCAATGATATGAGTGAAATCAATATTGATGCGGCTATTATCGATAAAGAAATTTCATTGAACCGATCCGAAGAGAAGCTGATTGAATTCAGCAATGGTTGCATTTGCTGCACATTACGCGAGGACCTGTTGATTGCGGTGCGCAAGCTTGCCAGCGAGAAAAGGTTTGATTATCTGATCATAGAATCGACAGGAATATCGGAACCACTGCCGATCGCGGAAACATTTACATTTGCTGACGAGACTGGTATAGGCCTGTCTGAAATTGCACGTCTGGATACGATGGTAACAGTGGTTGATGCTGTTAATTTCCTGCGTGATTATGAACAAGCCGAAATGCTGCAGGAAGCGGGCGAAAGCCTGGGAGAAGACGATGAACGCAGTATCGCCGATCTGTTGATTGACCAGGTGGAATTCTGTGATGTTATTCTGATCAACAAAACCGATCTGGTCGATTCTGAAAAATTAAGGAAACTGCACAGTGTTTTGCGCTGTTTGAATAGGGAGGCGGAAATTATTGCTATCGAAAATGGACAGGTACAACTTTCTAAAATCCTGAATACTGGAAAGTTCAGTTTTGAGGAGGCACAACGAGCGCCAGGCTGGTTAAAAGAAATGCGTGGTGAACATATTCCCGAAGCTGAAGAATATGGCATAGGCAGCTTTGTCTATTCAGCCAGAAAACCATTCCATCCACAACGTTTTTATGACTTTTTACATCAACCCTGGGGAACAGAAGGCAAACTGCTTCGCTCCAAGGGCTTTTTCTGGCTGGCAACGCGACCGGATTATGCAGGACAATGGAGTCAGGCGGGTGGTATTGCGCGATACGGTTATGCCGGAATGTTCTGGAAGGCAGTGCCGAGAAAAGAATGGCCGCAGGACACGAGCGATATTCAGTCGATCATGGAAAAATGGCAGGAACCTTACGGCGATCGGCGACAGGAACTGGTATTTATTGGACAGAACCTCGATCAGCATGCTTTGAGTCAATGGCTGGATGAGTGCCTGTTGACGGATGCAGAGTTTGAAGCAGGTGAAGCAAGCTGGACTGCATTGAGCGATCCGTTTCCCGCTTGGCAGGCGTAACAATGCAAAGTGTATTTGCAATAAACGAACAAGTGGTGCGCCAGTCAATCTGTGCCACACAAATAAGCCTGTCTGGAGATACGCCGGATGTATTGACGCAAATATTTGATACACAAATCAAGTTGTGTATTTTTAAACGTGCAATGAGCACAGATGTTCAGGAATATAGTGCTTTTCTGCAACAAGCTTTTCAGGATTTCAGAATCACGCAGGTAATGTCTTTATGTCAGTCAGGTGATTTGCTCAATGAATTGCTGCCCCAACACCACTGCCGGCAAAATTTTATTGAAGATATTCTCACAGTGGCGAATATGTTTGCCGACTTGTTCGACCTTGAGCAAGTCGGTTTCAGATTGTGCGTGTTGAACAAGGCAATGTGTCCGCGTTTTCATACCGATAAAGTGCCATGCCGTTTAATAACGACTTATTCCGGAAAAGGAACCGAATGGCTAGATAGCCGGACGGTCAAACCGGAAATGCCGGGAATAAGTCATGATGAACCTGTATACACTGAGCTTGTCCGGCAATTAGAGGCTGGAGATGTTGCTTTGTTTAAAGGCGACGCATGGGATGATAATGATGGCTTCGGTGTAGTTCATCGTTCACCGGTACTAAGTGCTGATGAAACAAGATTATTATTAACGCTTGATTTTTCCTGCTGAATGGATGCGCCACAAACAAATTCATTTGCCGTGCGTTGTACTTGAATATACAGAAATAATGCCTTATTTGGTTGGTAGAAGGCGGGACGATGGCTTATGGCTTATAAAAAATACAAGTATGAAGTGGGTGTTTTTTTCTGATGAACGTATATTGATACGCTTGACGGTAATAAAGATAAAGAACCGGGTTTTGACGTGCAAGAGTTATATATACTATCAGCACGACCTGTCTGTGCTCAAAAAACTTATCATTTCTTATTACCGCAAACCAAATGACAGCTGATATTGAAAAGATTATCGCAAAATCCCAGGAATCATGCGCATCGACGGGAAACAAACTGACCAATAAGCGTAAGAAAGTGCTGATGGTGCTGTTAAATTCCGCTTTACCGCTTTCGGCGTACGATATTGTCGACCGTTACAAAGAGCAGTTCCAGGAATCGTTGCCTGTAATGTCAGTTTATCGCATGCTGGATTTTTTAATCAAAGAGAAATTGGTACATAAACTCGAAACAGCAAGCCAATACATTTCATGCTCACACATTACGTGCAATCATCAACACGAAATGCCGCAATTCCTGATTTGTGATCGCTGCGGCGGCGTCAAGGAAGTTGGGATTAAAAAAGCGATTATTGAAGAACTGGAACACAGCATTCGGAGTACAGGTTTTTTGCTGACGCATAAACAGCTGGAATTACACGGAATCTGTAAGCAATGCAAAATCCAGTCTGCCTGAACCGAAGAAGCGCTTTGGCATAACTCAAGAACGCGCTCATGTTGCCAGTTCTGCTGTAATGAAACGGTCATTCTCAGCGAAAACCAGTTCAGGATGCTAAGGGCGGTATCGTGCTTCTTTTTTTTGCTCATATCTGACCAGCTTTGCCAGATCGAGCATTTCTTCGGACAGAATTTCCAAAACATCATCCAGCGTTAATATACCGACCAATTCTCCGGCTTCGTCGACAATTGGCAGCCGACGGATAGTTTTGCGGCGCATGAAGTCGATGACATCATACGTGGCGGCATTTTCCTTCATGGTAAACAGTTCCTGTGTCATGATATCGCCGACGGTAATAACGGTTTCGTCCAGCTCGGTCGCCAGCACTTCCACGACCAGGTCTCGATCGGTGACGATACCAGTCGGTATCGCTCGGCCGTTGGGTTTATCGATCACGATGATTGCGCCTACATGATGCTGGCGCATCAGTCTGGCTGCTTCCAGCACGGTCTCGTCGCGTTGAATGACAATGACTTCACGGTTGCAGATTTCGCCGACTGTCATAATAGTCTCCTTTCTCTTTTTGATAAAAAATAGCAATTTACCCGCTTGCTGGTTTAAATAGAAAACATTCTTTTGTTCTTGCGGTTCGTCGTTATCCTTATATTGAATTAAGCGCTTTAGTCTCTTTTTTATCCTGCTCTATTTGACAATTTTGTCAAGCACCCATTCCATCTTTGTATTGAAATAAAAAATAATTTATTGCGGTTTGACTTCGATAGTTATCGATCGAGTTTAAGGTGTTTCTGATCCAGTTGTGCAGCCAATGTTTGCAGGGCATTGGAGATCGTGAACTGGTATAGATCGGTCAATAGCGGATTGGATAACGGATTCATGCGGCTAGCTTCCTAGACCATGGCTGTATCAAGTGTCGCTGCCCGGAAGGTGGTGCTTACCGGTGCTGATACGCTTGGCCTGATAACCTTCATGGCCGATGTCCTCCAGAAATTGCACTTCTTCTCCTGCGCTCAGCTGGCCAAAATCATGGCCGGCCAGGTTGTCACGATGAAAATACAGTTCACGACCGTCCGCTGTTTCGATGAAACCGTAGCCTTCGTCTCTGAATAAACGTGTAATTCTTCCGTGCAACACCGGTGTGTGGGTTTTGGTGTCGCCGCGCTGCCTGCGTCCGTAGTCCTCCAGCTGACGTTTGGCGGTTTGGAATGCATCGCGTACTGCAACATAAATATCTTCATTGGTAACACGATTGACCACCAATTCGCCTCCCGGCACCGTCATGTCGATGCGCACATTAAACAACCGGCCTTGATGGTGATGCTTGTGGGGTAAATCAACGACAATACGGCAATGCATGATATGCGGATAAAATTTCTCCAGTTTTGCCGCTTTTTCACGGATATGGCTTTCCAAAGCATCAGAGTGAAGAATATCCCGCATGGTAATTTGCAATGTGATTTCCATAATTTTCTCCTTCTGGATTGAATTTACATCGCGTTCTATACGTGAAGAACGTCTACTTTCATATCGTCACATGTCTTTATTGTAGTGGCTTTACTGGCCGGAATGTATTAATCTGAACTTTCATTGCGCTGGATCAATGATCCGGGTGGGGGGCGGACCCGTACAGTAAAAAGAGAGGTATTTTGCATATCGAAGCACGCTGCTGATATCGCTGTGATCGTTGGGGAAATAGCCGATTTGCTTGGGGGAGTGCTAATGCATATTCGCACATACCATAATGCAATGCGACTGGCTGGAAAAGCGCGGTGTATTGAATGCCCGTTCGTTGCAGGAATTATGTTTGCTGATTAACCGCACTCTGTAAAATAACTATAAGACCTGATAATGATTTTTCCGGACGTGCCGCCGTTCAGCGCTGAACAGATGGTTGCCAGTCTGATTGTGTTCAATCTGAATCAATAAAATGAGGAGATTTTTTTATGACACGAAACCCGATTGATGTGGCTACGCGCGTGAGCCCGAATTTATCAGCTTTAATCGAAAGCCGTATAAACCGGTCAGAGGCTGGTCAAATCGTTACGCTTGAGACCATGCGTGAGTTTCTGAACGGTCTGTTGTCTGAGGCATTGACTGAGACAGAGCAGCTTCATCACTTTGATCTCAATGAATCACTGGTGGATGAGTTGAATGCCTTGATTGAAGAATATGGCGAGACTGCCGCGGCGGTTGATTTTATCCAGAAAGCGGCAAGCGAGCCGTTGTCGCGCGTGATTGAAGCGGCAATCAGTGACCGGAGTCTGAATAATCCGCCAACACTGGAGATGGTCAGAGAAGCGATGATATCAGGACTAACTGCGCGTCTCGTGGGTGAAGGCGCGCTGGAAGAAGACGAGGACGATAATCTGATTACTGAAATCGACGACCTGATTAACCGCTATGGCGGCGATGCAATTGCCGAGGAGTTTATTCGCTATGAATGAGTAAGAATAATCTTCGAGTCAGTCGAGAGCTTGGTCAGCTGCCGAAAAATGAATAACCATTTATAATCATCAATGAAGTTGCATTTTCCCGTTTGCCGAACATGATTCAGAAGTCAGCGAATTCAGGATCGATAATCGAACCTCCATGGGAAACGCCATTAAACCGGGGCAGTTTCGGGGATTTGTTCGAAGCTGTAATTGAAGCCATGCTGCTGGTTGATGCATCCGGAAAAATTGTTATGGCCAATTCAACCGCGCAGGATTTATGCGGTTATACGCTCAGTGAGCTTAACAAGCTTGAAGTTGAGGCGCTCATTCCGCAGCGTTTCCGTGAACATCACCGGCAATACCGTAAACACTATCTGGCCCATCCGCGTAAGCGGCCGATGGGAAATAATCGGAGTCTTGTACTGTTGCACCGGGATGGTCATGAAATTAGCGTCGACATCAGCCTGAATTCTGTTATTATTCAGGAGCATGCATATGTTCTTCTCGCGCTGCATGTCGTTGACCGTTGCAGTCAGATTGAATATGAATTGCATGAAAATCAGGAACGCTTGTGGCTGATCAAGCAGATGGTCAATGTTGGAATATTTGATATTGATTGCGTTAATCGCAGAATTTATTGCGATGAACGACTGCGGGAACTGTGCGGCAATAGTATTGATGAAGTGATTACGCTGAATGACTTGACTGCTGTTGTTCATGCCGATGACCGCGCAAGTTGTCAGGCTGCTTATGACAAGGCAGTTAATCCACGCATGGATGGCGAATTTCGTGTGCAATTCCGTATTGTACAAAGCAGTAATCAACAATCCGATCAGCAACAGGAGCGTTGGCTAACCATATTCGGTGAGACGCAGTTTGAAATGGGAAAGGCCAAACGGATTGTGGGTATTGTGCGGGATATCACGCAGCGCAAGCAGCGTGAAAAAATGCTTCAACAGCACCGAAATGAAACGGAAGCGCTGTTTAAGCAGCAGGTTGCCATGTTGACCGCTTCGGCGATTGCGCATGAATTGAATTCTCCCTTAACTGCAATTTCGGCTTACAGTGAAGTAGCGTTGCATACGCTGGAAGAAATGCCATCGAATTGTAGTCCGGCGCAAGATGCGATGAAAAGTTGTTTTGAACAAGCACAACTGGCCGGTCACAAGTTATATGAATTACTTAATTTTTTACAGAATAATACAGCTGAAAGTGAAATCCTGGATCTCAATCAAGTTATAGAGGATGCCCTCCTGCTGGCGCGTGGCGATGGATATGGAGAATTCAGTCTGCTGCTTAATCTGGAATCCACGCTCCCTGCTGTGAGTGCTAACCAGTTTCAGATTCAGCGCGTTCTGGTGAATTTGATCCGAAATGCGGCGGAGGCCATGCGCGGTGCACAGATGCCGACGCCGGAGATCCGGATTTCAGTGGCAACGCTTGCGCTTGAAAATATGGCAATGGTTTCGATCATTGACAACGGTCCGGGTGTTGATCAGGACACGCTGGAGCGTATCTTTAAGCCTTTTTTTACGACCAAGTCCACTGGCCTTGGCGTAGGACTGTCAATCAGCCGGGCGTTGATTGAAGCCAACGGCGGCAGACTCTGGGTTGATCCTGATTGTAAGCATGGCGCCCGGTTCCATTTTACGCTGCCTTTTGCATGAAAAAGTCCGATTTTACTGTTTTTATTATTGATGACGATGCGGCAGTGCGCCACTCGCTGACGCTCATGTTAACGCAGCAGGCATTTACCGTTCAGTCATTTGAAAGCGCGCAAGAATTTCTTGAACATGACTTATCGCACTGGAAAGGCTGCATCATTACGGACTTGCAGATGCCTGGCCTGGATGGTCTGCAATTGCAGGAAACATTGAGCAAAAGAGCATGCATGCTACCCGTTATCTTTCTGACCGGTCATGGCACGATTCCACAAAGCGTCAAAGCGATCAAAGCCGGTGCCGTCGATTTTCTGACCAAACCGGTTACCCGGGAAAAGCTGATGACCAGCATCGCATCGGCCTTTGCTGATTATGAAAATAAACTGAAAGCAGAAGATAATACACAGAAGGCAAGAGATCTGCTGACAAAATTAACTGGTCGCGAAAGAGAGGTTCTGGCTTTTGTCGTTCAGGGGCTTTCAAATAAGGAAATTGCTGCGCATCTGGGTATCAGTCATCGCACAGTGGAAATCCACCGAAGCAATGTCATGCAAAAAACCGGAGCGGTGCATTTACTGGAACTGAAACAGATTGCTCTGGAAAGCAATCAGCATAAGCTACCGCATTGATATATCCTCGTACTCTCAAATCCCTTTTTTTATAATCGCTTATTCAGTTTTGCTTTGAGCAGGAGAAGATACTGATGGCAAATTCTTAAGATGGAAAGTGAATCGCCTGATCGCCTTTCCACGGTTGATTTGTGTGTGAATCATGAAAAACGATTTCCCCAGGTAAAAATCATCTTTACAGGCGATAGCGGCAAGGAATAAAACTCTGCTAAAATATCGGATTCTATAAATAAGTGTAACGCAAGGAATCGTTTCATGGCTTATGTAGTTACTGAGAATTGTATTAAATGTAAATATACGGACTGTGTTGACGTTTGTCCGGTTGATTGTTTTCGTGAAGGTCCAAATTTTCTGGTCATAGATCCGGATGAGTGTATCGATTGCACGTTGTGTGTTGCGGAATGTCCTGTTGAGGCCATTTATGCGGAAGATGACGTGCCCGATTCGCAGCTCGACTTTATCGCCTTAAATGCAGAATTATCCAAGCAATGGCAACCGATCATTGAAAAGAAAGAGTCATTGCCCGATGCTGACGAATGGGCGAGTGTCGCTGATAAGCGGGAACACCTCCAGCGCTGAGTCGCGCAATGGCGGCTTCGGCATGGGAACGTGAGTTTTTAACCCATGTTACATGCCTCTACCTTACAGTTCCATTTCCTTTCACAAGAAGATCTTTTCAAGCGCCTGAATACCAGTGTAACGGCAGCGACTGTTGTTACACCTAACCGCAGACTGGCTCAGGCGCTTGTAAACGCTTTTAATCTACATCAGCTTGACCGGCAGCTTGTTGTTTGGGAAACACCTGATATATTGCCGCTTGCTGCTTTTTTTGAGCGTATATATCTGAATACGCTTTATTCCAATCAGGGCGCCGAGCTTCCATTGTTACTGAATGCCGTGCAGGCGCATGTGCTTTGGGAAAAAGTGATTCAATCCGATGAGACGGGCGGTTTGCTGCTTAATATTACGCAGGCGGCTCGCCTTGCTTTAGAAGCCTGGCAGCTGCTCCATGACTGGCAATTGTCGAATAATTTCGGGCAATATC
The DNA here is from genome assembly GCA_028577615.1 of Nitrosomonas sp. Classification (GTDB taxonomy): domain Bacteria; phylum Pseudomonadota; class Gammaproteobacteria; order Burkholderiales; family Nitrosomonadaceae; genus Nitrosomonas. The sequence continues at coordinate 6,422 of JAJSDU010000027.1, read as the reverse complement.
CATTGAATGAAGATTCGATTGCTTTTCGCAGCTGGTCTGGAACCTACCGGAAACACCTTGTTGAAAACAATCTGACCGACCTTGCCTGTCTTGGTGATTTGATCAGAACCTTGTGTGCGCAAGGCTGGATAGAAGGGCCGGATGAATTGTTTTGTTTCGGTTTCGATCATTTTACTCCGCAACAGATTGCAGTACTGAATGCGCTGAAGGCATCGGGAAGCAGCATAGCATTGATCCAGTCTCCGGTGATTGACCGTGAGCCTGATGGTGACAAAGATACATATGCTGCGAGGCGTGTTTGTTATACCGATGTAGAGGATGAGATATACCATGCGGCAGTCTGGGCGCGTTCCAGATTGGAAGCTGATCCATCTGTTTCGATCGGCATCATTGTTCCGGCGTTAACACAGCGACGCAGTATGCTGCAACGTGTATTCAGTAACGTAATGCAACCCGATGTGTGTGCTGCTTTGTCGCAGCCATACCAACATTCCGTATCACGCCTGCCCTTTAACATTTCGCTGGGCTTGCCACTACTGGATTATCCTTTGGTCGATACCGCGTTGACCATCCTGGCGCTGGTTTCACAAGCCGTGACCTATGATCGAATCAGTGATTTACTGCGTTCGCCGTTTATTGGGGGGAGTGACGTTGAAATCAATGATCGTGCTCTGCTTGATCAGAAGCTGCGTCGGCATGCAGCGCCAAATCTGACGCTTGAGCAACTCGTTTTATTACTGCAAATACTGTCTGATGATAAGCGTCAAGAGAGCCGTTCAGAAACCGGATGTCCAGTGTTAATCAAAAATTTCTCAATGCTGCTTACTTTCTGCCAGTGTGATTTGCCGCAAAAAGCGCGGCATAATGATTATGCTGAATTGATGTTGAGCATACTTCAGATCGTCGGATTTCCTGGGGAGCGTACGCTGGATTCGAGAGAGTATCAGACACTTCAGAAATTGCATGAAATCGTGGCGGAGCTTGCAACCCTTGATCGTATCATACCGCAAACCGGCTTCGCCGGTGCGCTCCGGCGATTAAATCATATTGCATCCAATACTTTATTTCAGCCGCAGACACCGCTGGTACCGATCCAGATACTTGGTATTCTTGAGGCGACAGGCTTGAAGTTTGACCATCTTTGGGTGATGGGGTTGTCTGACGAACAATGGCCGTTGCGCCCGCGCACCAATCCTTTTATACCGTATGCATTGCAACAAAAATCCGGTATGCCGATGGGATCGGTAACTGAGATATTTTCATTTTCACAGCGGATTACCGATCGTTGGATGAACAGCGCGGATGAGGTGATACTGAGTCATCCGAAATTCAGCGATAGCTTTGATGCGCTGGAGATTTTATCAAGTCCGCTGATTCGTTCGATACCGGAAAGCAGTGTTGAATTGCCACGATACCAGAGCCATCGGGACTTAATCGTTCAGACTGTCCGTCTTGAACATGTCGTCGACGATCGTGCGTCATCAATGACTAAGTATAATGCAGGTGGAGGTGTTGCAGTCATCAAGGATTATGCGGCCTGCCCATTCCGAGCCTGGGCCCGGCATCGCATGGCTGTCGATACAGTCGATACGCCGCATGTCGGATTAGATGCCATGGAACGGGGGATATTGGTTCATCAGGTTTTGGCTTCGGTGTGGAATAAGTTTAAAACCAAACAGGCGCTGGATAAGACCAATCAGGAAGATCTCGATAATATTCTGTTTGCCGCAAGTCATGACGCGGTTCAAAGTATCAAACGAAAAAGGCCTTTTGCATTGTCTGATCGATTTCTGTCTATAGAATGCAGGCGTTTGGTGCGCCTGGTGCGTGAGTGGCTTGAAGCGGAGAGAGACCGTGACGATTTTATGGTTGAAGCGACAGAGCACAGTCATGTCATTCAGATCGGCGAATTGAGATTACAGGGACGCCTGGATCGGGTTGATCGTCTTGAGAATGGCATGCAGCTCATTATCGATTATAAAACCAGTCAATATAAGATTGATGCGATGCTGGGCGAGCGGCCTGACGAGCCACAACTGCCATTATATCTTGTCATGGCCAATCCACCGTTGATTGATGTGGCAGGTATTGCATTTGCAACGATAAAATCAGGGGAGATGGGTTTTTCAGCGCTGGTTCGAGAAGATGGCGTATTGCCGGGTGTCGGCGCATTTGATAAAACAGGTGCGTGTGGTTCGTTTGCAAATTGGACAGCTTTGTTCAATCACTGGAATGCAGTTTTTTTGCAACTCGCCAGTGGTTTCATGAGTGGCGATGCGCGGGTAATGCCAAAAAATTTTCCGGAAACTTGTCGTTATTGTGATTTTCAACCTTTTTGCCGTGTTACTGAGCGTCTTGTAACGACTGAAAACAGGGATGCTGTGAATGAGTGACTTGAATGGCATTCCTGATGCTGAAGCGCGTCTGCGGGCGCTTGACCCAACACAATCATTCATTGTTCAGGCGCCGGCAGGGTCAGGTAAAACAGGATTGCTGATTCAGCGTTATCTGCGCTTGTTGGTTTTTGTCGACAATCCTGAAGAAATTGTTGCCATCACTTTTACCCGCAAAGCAGCTGCAGAGATGCGCGAACGTATTTTGAAAGCCTTGCAATCAGCTGTCTCCGGGTCATCAACGCTGTTTCATGATCTGAGTGCGTTCGATCAATTAACACATGAGCTTGCCAGCAATGCCTTGCAGCACGATCTACGGAATACGTGGCGGATTCTGGAAAATCCAGCGCGATTACGCATACAGACGATCGATGCTCTATGCGCTTCCTTGACTCAGCAAATGCCGATATTGTCGCAATTCGGCGCGCAACCGGAAACGACGGAGGACGCATCTGATCTCTATGTGCGTGCCGCACGCTCAACGGTCGCGTTACTCGATGAAAATGCGACGATAGCGGATGATCTTGAACGGTTATTCGATCATCTGGATAACGATACTGAGTTTATCGTCAATTTGCTGGTTGAAATGCTGGCGCGACGGGATCATTGGCTGCGTCATATTCATGGCAGGACGCGTGAAGAACTGGAAGCTTCACTGCAAGCTCTGCGCCGCAGTGCGGTCGATCATGTATCCTGCGTATTTCCCACAGCGCTGAAAGATGAACTGGTTGATCTGATGCGCTACGCAGCTGCAAACCTGGCTGCTTCGAATAAATCTTCCATAATCGCACAATGCGTAGACCTTGGAACTTTGCCGGATACGGTTGAAGAATGGTGCGGTGTTGCCGAGTTACTGCTGACTCAGAAAGGTACTTGGCGCGATAAAATCGATAAGAATCAAGGATTCCCGGCCGGAGCGACAGCTGCGGAGAAGGAATCGGCCAAGCAATGGAAAGCGCGCGTGGCGGAATTCATCCAGGCGTTGAGGGATGATGAAGCAGTACGTCAGGCTTTAATTGCAATGTGCGAGTTGCCGCCACCCGCATACAGCGATGCACAGTGGGAAATACTGGATGTGATAACGCGGTTGTTGCCGCATGCTGTTGCGGAATTGAAGCTGATCTTTCACGTCATGAGTCAGGTCGATTTTACGGAAGTGGCGCAACGTGCTGTTCATGCGTTGGGTGAAGCTGAAATGCCGACGGATTTGGCGTTGCATCTGGATTATCGGATCAGGCATTTGTTGATTGATGAATTTCAGGATACGTCGATCAGTCAGTTTAAACTGATCGAGAAACTGATCAACGGATGGGAAATGCATGATGGGCGCAGCTTGTTTGCCGTTGGAGATCCGATGCAGTCAATTTACCGATTCCGTGAGGCTGAGGTTGGATTGTTTTTACAGGCACGGCAATTTGGTATTGGTGACTTAAAATTGGAATCTGTGACGCTCAGCAGTAATTTTCGTTCGCAGCGCGGTATAGTCAACTGGGTCAACCATACTTTTCGGCAAATCATGCCTGCTGCTGAAAATAGCGCGGTTGGAGCGGTAGCGTATACACCTTCATTCGCTGTGCACGGTGAACAAGCGGAGCGTGCTGTGAGATTGCATTCGATATTCGAGAATGATCGCGCACAAGAAGCGCAACAGGTTATCAAGGTTATTCAACAGATCAGGAATAAGCGTCCGGATGATTCGATAGCAATTCTGGTGCGCAATCGCAATCATTTGAGCGAAATCGTGGCGCTTCTAAAGGCAAGAAATATCCGTTTTCGTGCTGTAGATATTGACACATTGAATGTTAAGCCGGTGATACGTGATTTGTTAATGCTTACGCGCGCGCTGTTGAATCTGGCTGACCGTATTGCTTGGCTGTCGGTGCTCCGGGCGCCATGGTGCGGATTGAAACTTACTGATTTGCAAGCCTTGGCATCTCCCGGGTTTGTTTCTGATGAAAATGATACTTGTGACAAATCATCGGCAATCTGGTGCTCGATGAATGATGAAACTCATTTATCCGGTGTTTCAGAAGATGGTTTAAAGCGCCTGCAGCGGATTCGGAGTGTGTTTGCGCAATACATACAAAATCGCTTTCGAATGCCGTTGCGCCTTGCGGTTGAGACTGTCTGGCAGGCATTGGGCGGTCCGGGATGTATGAAGAAGGATTTGGAACAAATAGAAGCGAATAAATGCAATGATGCGCAGATTTTCTTTGAATATCTCGAGAAACACGATTCTGCCGGGAAAATTGCAAACTGGGCTGTTTTTCAAAATGGACTTGCCCGGCTTTTTGCTTCCGCGGATTTACAAGCAGATGACCGTTTGCAGATAATGACGATTCATAAATCCAAAGGATTGGAGTTTGATACGGTGTTGATACCTGGTTTGGGTTATAGCTCCAAAATCCAGTCGCGACAATTGCTGCAGTGGATGGAGTTACCGCGTAACAAAGGCGATATAACTCCTGAGTTAATAGCCACTGCGCATAGAAAAGCGGATCTATTTCTTGCGCCTGTCCAAAGAGCGGGAGATACGGGTAATAAAATAAATCATTGGATTACAATGATTGAGCGCGATAAGGAAAATTTCGAGTCTGATCGATTATTGTATGTTGCGGCAACACGTGCTAAAAAGTTTCTGCATTTGTTTGGGCATGTTAATACAACTAAGATAAGCGAGGAAATGAAGATTCGACCGCCGCGCGTAGGTAGTCTGCTGAACAGGCTCTGGCCAGTTGTAGAAAAGGACTTTGACATTGCGTTGAATGAAGGTTTGTGCAAAATAGAGCAACGCAACTCAACGAGCAACCAAGGAAAGGAATTCAATCAGTCGATGGCGAGAATAGAATCAGACTGGCAGATACCCGTTGCGCCGCACTCGGTTTTGTGGCAATCCACTGTTGCAGAGAGCAACACTCAGGAAAAAATTGAATTCTCCTGGGCCAGTGAAATTGCCAGACATATTGGTAGTATTGTGCATAGAACTTTGCAGCAAATGGCTCAAGACAAATTATATCGATGGGATAATTCGCGTATTCATTCCATGCGAAGAACCTTTAAGCTTGGGTTACTGAATAATGGATTAAGCGTTGATCATAAAATACTGGAGCAGGCCGTTGATCGTATCGTAATAGCGTTAAGAAATACGTTAGCGGACGAGCGTGGGCAGTGGTTGTTAAGCGAAAAAAAAAATGCACAGAATGAACTCAAATTGACGCGCATGATGAAACATGGCGCAGTTAATTATGTAATAGATCGTACATTTTGTGATTCAGACAATGTGCGCTGGATAATTGATTATAAAACGAGCAGTCATGAAGGCGCTGACGTTGCGTTATTTTTGGACAGAGAATTGGATCGATATCGAAACCAATTAAATAGCTATGCGCAAGCTTTCCGAGAAATAGATAGGCGTAAAATTTTTTTAGGTCTCTATTTTCCACTGTTAAATGGATGGCGGGAATGGGAGTATAAATGAAATGCTCCGAAACTAACCAATTAAATGACGCTGCTTAAGTGTGCATTTTATGACAGCGAATGTATGCGGAAGCAGATAACGAAGAAGAGGAGTCGCGCCGCGGTACAGGAAAAGCGTAACTCACTGAAGGGTAGTGCTGATATGGATTGGGGTTAGTGTAGAGACCGATATTTGATGGTAAATACCTTTACCCGGCTAAATCAGTAACGCACAGTAGCGATACGATACGACAAATATGAAAAGAAATTTTGAGAATAGGGTAGTCTCATGGCATGTGGATATATTTGTGGTTGCCTATGAGAAATCATCAACTGGTTCCAGTAATTTGTTTTATTTTCAATGAAATTGGGCAAGCGATAAAACACAGGCCTAAAATTTTTTTATCATTGGATTGATTTCCAGTAAATTTGAATATTGAAATCGAAAATATTATCCATTAATATTGGGTAATCCATGTAGGACTAGTGGTGATTATATGACAAATGACTTGACTTTATAGGTTAAGGTCGACTAGCCTGTGGTTTGCAGCGGAAGGGCGAGGAGAAGAGAGG
>JAJSDU010000026.1 GCA_028577615.1 Nitrosomonas sp. | reverse complement strand
GTGACATTCCACGCATTCCTTGCGATCCGCTTTGTCTCTCATCGATACCGGCGGCTCATAAAATGTCGCCGGATCCATGTAAGTACTCAGCTGAATCGGCTCCCAGTAATCGCCCATCGTGCCTTTCCCGAACCCTTGCTCAGGATCCTTGTAACGCTTCACCAACGCTTCGTGCAATTGCTTCGGCGTCGCGCTCCTGTCCAAACCCAATGCTTCATACGTTACATCCGGCACGCTCGGTACTGCTGCATGCACAGCTCCTGCCAGCGCCAGCGCGCCCGCAAACATGGCCAACTTAAGCCACAGCTTGGAAATCATCTCTCTCTCCTTTATGTTTTCCTGTTTCAGTCCCAATCAGTTCTTCTTCCCTCTTCTCGGTGCCTTCGCCTCACCATCCCTTCAATGGCATCCGCGCTTCCCTACTCGCGCATCTCCTCATACCCGCCCATTACCCAGAACAGCCCATACCAGCACCTCCCATCCAAATAACCAGACTACTGCCTCAACTTCACACTGTCAAGTCGTTTTCTCGTTAGCAATCACTTTCTAATGATTAGAAAAATATTACACTTGTTTACGACTTATTTTCTTCACTTTTCTTTTTACGACTCATAAAATAAAAACCAGCACCGCCAGCAACAATAATCAACAAACCGATTTCCATCATTCCGAATCCACCGCCATGACCTGCGTGCCCCCCCCCGCTTCCACCAACTGCAAACGGTATACGTCCAGCCACGATCACATTCCCTGCATCATCCTTTCTTTCCAGAAGAATTTCATAATTCCCCTTTTTCAAATCTGCCGAAACAACAATAATGCCCGAAGGGTTCTTCATATATGGAATGTAATTGATACCATGTTCTGCGGCACCTGGATCTGAATGGCCAGCCCCCTCATGCTCCATCACATGATCCTCATGATCATGTATATCGTGTCCACCATGATCAGAGTCAATTTTATTTCCTGTTGATGTCTTTTTATCTGTGTGGCTGGCACCGTGACCAGCATGACCCGCCTCGACCAACCGAACAGCCAATGGTATTTCTCGCGAATCCCAGTCAGACAATTCTACAGTCAACTGCACTTTTCCTGGAGTAGGAATATTTTTACAGTATGAGTGCAACGGCGGTATATTACCTTCAGGCACTTCATATGCGCTGAATGCGATAGGAAATTCACCATTTTTTATTTCACATCCACCCGCATCGTGATGCCCCTCGTGTGCAAGCATGAGCTGCGCATAAGCAGGCACTGCCAGAAACGTGACTAAAATAGCGCCGCCCAATTTTTTTACCCATTTATGTCTGGATATATCCTTCATATTCTCTCCAATTTATCTCTGTAAACACAACACAATTAATTCGCTACTCTATACTTTATATCCCCGGCGCAATACTGCTCGAACAAGACAACTGGAGATTGTATAACAAATTATCCAGAATAATCGAACGATTTGACTGCCACAAAAGCCAGCTGCACGAGAAAAACAGATCAACGGGAATCAGATGATCCGAAGTGATACAGTAAATGTCAGATTAGATCAAAATATCTTCGACATACTGTTTTGAAGCTCTAGTTAACTATCAGAACTCATCATAGCCTGATGAAAAGTGTGACTTTATCCCGTCATAATCTCGCCTCGTGTTTCATTACTTCTTCAATATTAACGTTCACTTCTGATTCACCAGCAAATACGCTGCCAAACTTATTTTTTTCCATATTCTCGAGATTCAGCTTATAGACGTTAAGGGAGAGTGGAAAATATTTCACTTCAGATACCAGCTCAACTGCATTATCCATAAAAAATTTCACAAAATCGCGCACCTCTGGTTTTGTTGTCGAACGTGCATTTACATAAATGAATACCGGACGCGATAATGGCTGATAACTTCCATCTTTTACAGTATCCGTTGACGGCAATACTCCACCATTGCCGCTATCTATCGCGACGGCATTAACGCGTCTGCTATTTTCGATATAATAGGCAAATCCAAAAAAACCTAACGCATACATATCGCTGGCCACACCCTGCACCAGAACATTATCATCCTCTGACGCAGTAAAATCCCCCCGGCTGGATTTTGCCCGGCCAACTATAGCCTCGGTAAAATACTCGAAAGTTCCGGAATCCGCGCCCGGTCCGAATAACTTGATTCGCTCGTCCGGCCATGCAGGATTCACTTGATTCCAAGTGTTTATTTTACCTTGCGCCGCAGGCTCCCAGAATTGCCTGAGCTCATCAACAGTCATGGTTCTACTCCATGTGTTTCGTGGATTCACTACAACCGTCAATGCATCAATTGCGATCGGCATTTCAACATATTGCACGCCAGTTTTTCTGCAAGACTCCATTTCCAGCTCAGTGATTGGGCGAGATGCATTGACGATATCCAACTCACCACGACAAAATTTTTTGAACCCACCGCCAGTACCGGAAATACCTACAGTAACACGTATCGCACCACGTTTTGCAATTTGAAAATCTTCCGCAACGGCTTCTGTAATCGGATAGACAGTACTCGATCCGTCTATTCTGACAATTGGACTGGAGTGTGCAAGATCAAAACAAAATATACACGCCCCCAAAACAACGCCGATTCCGGTTAATTTCTTACTCAATAATTTCAGCATTTCTATTCTTTCTCCAAAGATTTGACTTTTAATCAGTGGACGCATTGTATGACAGATTTGTTACATTTTAATGACAAACCGTTTTATACACGAGCAATCTTAATCCGAGCCATTACAGGTTTTCTGTACAGCATCAGCTATCCGGTTTGCCCAAAAATTCACTTTCTGGTCGGATTCTCCTTCAACCATAACTCTAATCACAGGTTCAGTGCCCGAAGCACGCAACAGCACACGACCCTTTGCATTCAAATCCGATTCCGCATCTCCAATCACTTTCTGAATCGAGCTGTCCTCGCTGAACTTAAACGATCGATTTATTTTTACATTAATTAATCGTTGCGGGTATAGCTTGACTTCCTTCACCAACTCGGAAATTGCCTGATTATTATCGCGCAAGGCGTACAATACCTGCAGAGCAGAAATAATACCGTCTCCAGTTGTGTGCCTGTCCCTGCAAATAATGTGTCCGGAACTTTCTCCTCCCAGATACCAGTCATTTTCACACAACTTTTCCATGACATAGCGATCACCGACCTTTGCACGCAGGAATGGAATTGATAGCTGCTTGAAGCCATTTTCAATAGCGAGATTTGTCATTAATGTGCCCACAACTCCGCCCTTGAGAGCACCCTGCTGAAGTCGATGTTTAGCAATAATATAAACCAGCTGATCGCCATCGAATAATGTGCCGTGCTCGTCAACCATGATTACACGATCACCATCACCATCAAGCGCTATACCAAGGTCAGCTCGATGTAACTTAACTGCATCCTGCAGCGTCGTGCAATGCGTTGCGCCACATTCATAGTTTATATTCAATCCATTAGGCTCAGTTCCAATGGTAATAACTTCTGCCCCCAGTTCATGAAATACATGCCCGGCAATATGATAGGTCGCACCGTGCGCGCAATCGACAACGATACGCAACCCTCTCAAATCAAGTCGATATGGAAACGTGCTCTTACAGAATTCTATATAACGTCCGCTTGCATCCTTAATTCGCTGTACTTTTCCTAACTGAGCGGAAGGCATCGTTTTAATTGGTAATTCTATTCCAGCTTCAATCTGCGCTTCTATCTCATCCGGCAGCTTGACACCGTCTTGCGAGAAAAATTTAAGACCGTTGTCTTCATAAAAATTATGTGAGGCCGAAATGACAATACCTGCCTGCAATCTTAACGCTCGGATCAGATAAGCAATCGCTGACGTTGGCATAGGCCCTGACAAGAGCACATCGACACCGGCCGCCGACAATCCCGCTTCAAGAGCAGATTCAAGCATATAGCCCGATATGCGCGTGTCTTTTCCTATCAATACAACAGGGCGCTCACCTTTCTTGAGATGCCAATCCATGGCGGAAAAAACCTTCCCCGCAGAATAGCCGAGATGTAAAATACGTTCAGGTGTTATCGGGTTTTCTCCAACGCGCCCTCTGATTCCATCAGTTCCAAAAAGTTTCTTAGTCAATATCCTTAACCCTTAAACAATAATTTATTCTACGCCGACTTCCTGCATGGCATGATAAATCGCCAATGCATCTTTAGTTGCTTTTACATCATGCACCCGCACTATGTCCGCACCATTGATGGCTGCAAGCATAGCCGCAGCCACACTTTCATGTATGCGTTGATGGACCGGATTTCCTGTAATCATTCCGAGCATTGACTTTCGTGAAATTCCAGCCAGAACGGAAACACCAAGTCGACTAAATTGCTTCAGACCTCTCAACAGTAAAAAATTGTGCTGCAAGGTCTTACCAAAACCAAAGCCGGGATCAATAATTATGCGATCACGTGTTATACCGTGTGCCATAGCAGCTTGAATACGATCATCCAGGAAAACCATGACTTCATCGATAATATTAGCGTACTCTGGATTATCCTGCATACTGGATGGCGTACCCTGCATGTGCATCATACACACTGAAACCAAATCACTCGCTGCCACTGTTTCTAATGCGCCGGGAGCGCGTAACGCATTGACATCATTGATTATGGCTGCTCCCGCCGCTATGGCATATTGCATGATCTCGGGCTTGGAAGTATCAACCGAAACCGGTATATTTTCATTGACCAGTACTTCCAATAACGAAGATACGCGCCTCATTTCCTCGCTAACATCAACCGACATACTACCAGGCCGGGTTGATTCACCGCCGATATCCAAAATATCCGCACCTTCATCGACAAGTTTTTTTGCTTGTTGCAGCGCAGCATCAATCGAGAAAAATTTACCGCCGTCTGAAAAGGAATCCGGCGTGATATTAATCACGCCCATGATAAGCGGTTTTTTGGAAAAAGTAATCCGGCGCATTTGGATATTCATTGATAAATTAGGCTACTCATCGTACCCCAAAATTCGTTTTTTTATAACCCTGCTTCCAGCCATTACTCAGCGAAAAAAGACATTATTGCCAATTTTGATATGCGGTAGCTATAAAAACAAAAACGGGATACGATTTATAATAATCGTATCCCGTTTTAATACACGTACCGCTTTAAGCCAAAGATAACCTATACATGCCTAATCGGTTCCTTTTACTGCCTCCTGAGGTGGAATATCTGATTCATCACCAGTAACAGCCTCTACCGGAGAAGCCTCTTCCACTGTTTTCTCAATCGCTGATTGTGGTGGTTTGGGCGGGCGTGGCGGCCTTCCTTCCATGATGTCTTTAATCTGATCGCTGTCGATAGTTTCCCATTCCAGCAATGCTTGCGTCATGGCCTCGATCTTATCCTTATTTTCCTCGATCAATTTACGTGCAAGCGCATATTGCGCATCAATGATTCGGCGTATTTCAGCATCAACTTTCTGCATCGTTGCTTCACTGAGGTTTTTATGCGTTGTCACAGAACGCCCCAAAAAGACTTCACCTTCATTCTCGCCATAGACCATCGGACCAAGTGTTTCCGACATCCCCCATTGCGTTACCATTTGACGCGCCAGCTCAGTCGCGCGCTCAAAGTCATTCGAAGCGCCCGTTGTCATCTGATTCATAAACACTTCTTCCGCAATACGTCCACCAAACATAACGGCCAGCTTTTGCAGAATCTCTTCTTTTTCCATACTGAAACGATCTTCTGTCGGCAGCTGCATCGTCACCCCCAAGGCACGTCCCCTCGGAATAATTGTTACTTTATGCACCGGATCGGTCCTGGGCAACAGATAGGCGACAACAGCATGACCTGATTCATGATAAGCTGTATTTCTACGCTCATGCTCCGGCATGACAACCGAACGCCTTTCAGCACCCATAAAGATTTTGTCTTTGGCGTTCTCAAAATCCTCCATATCCACCAGCCGCTTATTCTTCCGCGCCGCAAACAAAGCGGCTTCGTTAACGAGATTTGCCAAATCCGCACCAGACATTCCTGGCGTACCGCGCGCAAGTATGTCTGCTTTGACATCAGGCGCCAAAGGTACTTTGCGCATATGCACATTCAGAATTTGCTCGCGACCGCGGATATCCGGCAGTGGCACTGTCACCTGACGATCGAAACGGCCTGGTCGTAACAAGGCCGGATCAAGAACATCAGGACGATTAGTTGCAGCAATCACGATAACACCCAACGCGCCCTCGAATCCATCCATTTCCACAAGTAGCTGATTAAGTGTCTGTTCGCGCTCATCATTGCCACCACCGAGGCCCGCACCCCGTTGACGACCAACCGCATCAATCTCATCAATAAAAATGATACAGGGCGCATGTTTTTTGGCTTGTTCAAACATGTCACGGACTCTGGACGCGCCCACGCCGACAAACATTTCCACAAAATCCGAACCGGAAATACTGAAAAACGGCACTTGAGCTTCACCAGCAATTGCACGGGCCAGTAACGTCTTACCGGTTCCAGGGCTGCCCACCATCAGTACACCACGTGGTATCCGCCCACCCAGCTTCTGGAATCTTGAAGGGTCGCGCAGGAATTCTACTAGCTCAGCAACCTCTTCTTTTGCTTCCTCACAGCCGGCCACATCGTTGAATGTGACATGATTCTGGGATTTATCCAGCATTCTCGCTTTACTTTTCCCAAATGAAAATGCCCCACCATTCCTGCCACCGCCCTGCATTTGTCGCATGAAAAAAATCCATACTGCGATCAGAAGCAACATCGGGAACCAGGAAATAAATATGCTCATCAGAAGGGAAGGCTCTTCTTCCGGCCTCGCCTCTACAACGACCCCGGATTTCAGCAAGTCGCTGACCAGCCAGGGATCAGAAGGTGCATATGTCGTAAAACGTCTGCCATCCGATTTAATACCTCTTAAAGTACGACCGTCGATGACCACTTTTGCAATTCGCCCCTGATTCAACTCAGAAATGAACTGCGAGTAATCAATCGGCACCTGTGTTTGCTGACGAACACTGAATTGATTGAATACTGTCATCAAAATCAGTGCAATCACTAGCCAAATGGCCATATTTTTGATCAAATTATTCAAGATAGCTCCTCTTGGTTTGCACCTTACGATATTTAAAAATACATTATTGTGAAAATAAAGAAATAAGATCTTTTCGTGTTTTTTATATTGCCGTTTTTTATTATTCTGATTTCAAATTCTAATTTTTCTTTTTAAGCCCCAACAAATACACTTCATTGCTGCGATCCCGGGAAGCTTCCGGCTTACGCACCTGCACTTTTGCAAATCCACAGCGCATTTCACGTAAGAACTGATCAAATCCGCTCCCTTGAAAAACTTTGACCAGAAAATTACCGCCGTGGTTCAGCTTGCTCATCGCAAAACCATAAGCCAATTCCGCCAGATACATACTCTTCGCTTGATCACTGACAGCTATCCCGCTTATGTTTGGCGCCATGTCGGAAATCACCAGATCCGGCGATTGTCTACCCAGTTCGCGATCAAGTTCTATAATAGCACTTTCTTCCCGAAAATCACCTTTAATAAAAACAGCACCGGGCAAAGACCGCATTTCTAAAATATCTAGTGCAACAACTTTACCTAACGCACCTATTTTATGCAATGCTACCTGAGTCCAGCTACCTGGCGAGGCACCGAGATCAACAACAATCATTCCTTTTTTAAAAATGTGATCCTGCGCATCAATTTCAAGCAATTTATACGCGGCACGCGAGCGATAACCTTCTTTCTTTGCTTGCTTGACAAAGAAATCACTGACATGCTCTTTCATCCATTGGTTGCTGGTTTTAGTACGCGTCATAAAGTAGAATAATATTTTTGATAAGAAAATTTTATGTCGACACTCAGCGTTACACAACGTCGCCTGCTTTCCGCACAAGGACATACACTCAGTCCGGTGGTCCTCATCGGAAAAGCGGGTCTTACTAATAACGTTATTGAAGAACTGGATCGCGGACTGCTATCCCACGAACTGATCAAAGTCAAGGTTCAACTGGATGATCGCCTTATCCGGAAAGCAATTTATGAAGAAATTTGCCAAAGACTCAATGCCGAGCCCATACAACAAATTGGAAAAATCTTAATCATCTACCGTCCGAAACCGGAAGAAATTGAGAAACCAAAATCAACCCGGCAGGGAAGACGCGAGCCACGCCGCACTAAACGCAGTTATCAGACATGATTGCTCTTCATCGCGAAGGATACTAAATATACTTCACACCAAGAATTTCATACTCACGAATTCCGCCAGGCGCTTGAACTTCAGCAACGTCACCTGCATGCTTCCCAATAAGTGCGCGCGCGATCGGCGAATTTATGGAAATTTTTCCATGCTTGATGCTGGCCTCGTCTTCACCAACAATCTGATATGTCACTGTTTCACCGCTCTGCATATCCTCAAGCTCAACTGTCGCACCAAAGACGCAGGCGCCATCGGCATTAATGAGCGCGGGATTGATGATCTGAGCGTTTGATAGCTTGCTTTCAAGTTCGGCAATCCGCCCCTCAATAAATCCTTGTTTTTCTTTCGCTGCATCATATTCTGCATTTTCGGAAAGATCACCATGTGAACGTGCTTCGGCAATTGCCGCAATGACGGCTGGACGATGAATAGTCTTCATTTCATGCAACTCTCTACGCAACGCTTCAGCGCCTGCAACAGTTAAAGGCGTTGTACTCATTATTACTGTTTACCCTTCCTTGTGATTTGTTTTTTGTTTACACACTATACGTGCATTTGTCGAAATGCACTTTTTAGCCTGTAGTTTTTATGAATGCATTTTTTGCAGATTATACGCGCTTAGCTCCTTCATATTCGCCATGCCCACGCATGCAGCCCGCGCTCCGGACAATGTCGTATAGTAGGTTACGCGCCCTTGAAGCGCCGCAGAACGGATTGAATATGAATCACGTATCGCACTGCGCTTATTTTTGACTGTATTGATAATCAGATTGATCTCACCGTTTTTGATCATATCTACAATATGCGGCCGGCCTTCCGCCACCTTGTTCACCGGAACGACATCCAGTCCGGCCTCCGCAAGCGTTGCCGCAGTGCCGCGCGTTGCATACAGCGTGAAACCGAGTTTCACAAGATCATGCGCGATCTCGATGGCATGAAACTTATCGGATTGGCGCACACTGATAAAAGCCTTGCCCGATCTTGGCAGACGTATATCCGATGCCAGCTGCGATTTAACAAAGGCTTCGGCGAATGTGCTGCCGATTCCCATCACCTCACCGGTAGATTTCATCTCCGGCCCTAATATGGTATCCACACCCGGCAGTTTGATAAAAGGAAAAACGGCCTCCTTCACTGAATAAAATGACGGCGTCACTTCCTGTGTAACACCTTGTTGCCGCAGCGTCCTGCCCGTCATGCAGCGCACCGAGATCTTGGCCAGTTGCAATCCTGTCGCTTTTGACACAAACGGCACAGTCCTTGACGCACGAGGATTGACCTCAAGCACATAAACAATGCCATCCTGTATGGCAAACTGCACATTCATCAATCCTTTTACCTGCAACGCGCGCGCCATTATCGCCGTCTGCCGCCGCAGCTCTTCCTGTACTTGCGGCTGCAGATTGAAAGGTGGCAGAGAACAAGCCGAATCGCCGGAATGAACACCCGCCTGCTCGATGTGTTCCATAATGCCGCCAATCAATACTGTTTCGCCGTCATGAATTGCATCGATATCGATTTCAGCGGCATTCGTCAAAAAACGATCCAGCAAAACCGGGGAATCATTGGACACTTTAACCGCTTCACGCATATAACGTTCAAGATCGCTTTGCTCGTGCACGATTTCCATCGCACGACCGCCCAGAACATAACTTGGCCGAACCACCAGCGGATAACCGATTTCTTCAGCCGCTGCCAGCGCAGCCTCGGGATTGCGCGCCGTTCGATTGGGCGGCTGTTTCAATCCCAATTCATGCAGCATTTTCTGGAAACGTTCCCGGTCTTCCGCGCAATCAATCATGTCAGGACTGGTACCGATAATCGGCACGCCATTCGCCTCAAGATCGCGAGCCAGTTTCAGCGGCGTCTGACCACCATACTGTACGATAACGCCTTCCGGTTTCTCGACGGCGACGATTTCCAGCACATCTTCCAGTGTCAGTGGTTCGAAATACAATCGGTCTGACGTATCGTAGTCGGTCGAAACGGTTTCCGGGTTACAATTTACCATAATGGTTTCATAACCGTCCTCACGCAATGCGAGCGCAGCATGCACGCAGCAATAATCAAACTCGATGCCCTGTCCGATCCGGTTGGGACCGCCACCCAGCACCATGATTTTCCTTCTGTCAGTCGGTTGAGCCTCGCATTCCTCTTCGTAAGTCGAGTACATATAGGCGGTATTGGTAGCAAACTCCGCCGCACAGGTATCCACCCGTTTATACACCGGTCGCAGATTAAATCGATGACGGTAAATGCGCACTGCTGTCTGATCGGTATTCAATAACCTGGCCAACCTGCGGTCAGAGAATCCATTGCGCTTGTATCTGCGCAATGTTTGCTCATCCAGCGCTTCCAGCCTTTTCCTGGACAAAGCGCGCTCCTGGCTGACCAAATCCTCTATCTGCGACAAAAACCAGGGATCAATGCGTGTCAACTGACAAACTTCTTCCAGCGTCATACCGCAACGAAATGCATCGGCAACATACCAGATCCGTTCCGCACCCGGATTGGCCAGTTCAGACTGAATTTTTTCCAGATTGTCAGTTTTCTCATCCAACCCGTCCACCCCTGTTTCCAGTCCGCGCAACGCTTTCTGCAATGACTCCTGAAATGTTCTGCCAATAGCCATGACTTCACCGACAGATTTCATTTGTGTCGTTAAGCGATCGTTGGTCTGCGGAAATTTTTCGAAAGCAAACCGCGGCACTTTGGTCACGACATAGTCAATTGCAGGCTCAAATGACGCCGGAGTAACACCACCGGTAATATCATTGCCAAGCTCATTCAGCGTATACCCCACGGCAAGTTTCGCAGCGATTTTGGCAATCGGAAAACCCGTTGCCTTTGAAGCCAGCGCGGACGAGCGCGACACACGGGGATTCATTTCTATGACCAACATACGGCCATTCTCCGGGTTTATGGCAAACTGCACGTTTGAGCCCCCTGTCTCCACGCCAATTTCACGCAATACTGCAATTGATGCATTGCGCATGATCTGATATTCCTTGTCGGTCAGGGTCTGCGCAGGCGCCACGGTAATCGAATCACCCGTATGAATGCCCATGGGGTCAAGATTTTCAATGGAACAGATAATGATGCAATTATCCTGTTTATCGCGCACCACTTCCATTTCGAACTCTTTCCAGCCGATCACCGACTCTTCGATCAACAATTCCTTGGTCGGCGAAGCCTCCAATCCACGTTCACAGATTTCAATAAATTCTTCCCGGTTATAAGCAATGCCGCCGCCACTGCCGCCCATGGTAAAAGAAGGACGAATGATTACAGGATAACCAAGCATCGCCTGAACCTGCAGCGCCTCTTCCATACTGTGTGCAACCGCGGAGTGGGCGGAATTCAAACCGATACGCGACATCGCTTTTTTGAATTTCTCGCGATCTTCGGCCATATCAATCGCTTCACGTGATGCGCCGATCAATTCGACATGATATTTTTCCAGCACGCCATGCTTAACCAGATCGAGCGCGCAGTTCAGTGCAGTCTGTCCGCCCATGGTTGGCAACAGCGCATCAGGGCGCTCAAGTTCGATGATTTTTTCCACCATCTGCCATGTGATAGGTTCGATATAGGTCGCATCCGCCATTTCCGGATCGGTCATAATCGTTGCCGGATTGGAATTCACCAGAACGATGCGATAGCCTTCCTCGCGCAGCGCTTTGCAGGCCTGCACCCCGGAATAATCGAATTCACAGGCCTGCCCAATGATGATAGGCCCTGCACCGATGATGAGAATAGACTGGATGTCGGTACGTTTAGACATGATCAATACGGCTTAAATTGATTGTTTATGGAACTCATCGACTGGCATTAATCCTTGGAATGCCGCATCATGGCTATGAAGCGATCAAAAAGATAATCCGCCTCGTGCGGACCAGGACTCGCTTCCGGATGACCCTGAAAACAAAAAGCGGGTTTATCCAGCAACTCGAATCCCTGCAAACTGCCGTCGAAAAGCGAGACATGCGTGATACGCACGTTTTCCGGCAAGGTATCCGCATCCACGGCGAAACCGTGATTCTGACTGGTAATAAAAACTTTTCCGCTCTGCACATCCTGCACCGGATGATTGGCGCCATGATGCCCGAATTTCATTTTAACCGTCCTGGCGCCACTCGCCAAAGCGAGCAATTGATGGCCAAGACAGATTCCGAACAGGGGAATGTTTCTATCCAGCAAAGCGCGTGTCGCATTGATGGCGTAATCACAGGGCTCAGGATCACCCGGGCCATTTGACAGAAAAACGCCATCTGGTTTTAAAGCCACGATTTCCTCAGCGGAAGTCTGCGCCGGCACGACAGTGACACTGCAACCGCGCTGCGCCAGTTTACGCAAAATGTTGCGCTTGATACCAAAATCAAACGCAGCGACCTGAAAATGCTGACTCTGACTGTCTGCGGATTGATACCCGTCTCCCAGCGCCCATTCACCTTCGTTCCAAGTATAGGATTTCTGGCAGGTTACCGTTTTTGCGAGATCCATGCCCGCAAGACCTGGAAAAGCACACGCCTGTGCAAGCGCTTCATTAATATCGAACTGCCCGGTCATAATACAACCCGCCTGCGCGCCTTTTTCGCGCAGAATCCGCGTCAGCTTGCGCGTATCGATATCGGCAATGGCAACGACCTTACGTTCCAGCAGGAAATCCGGCAGCGTTTGCGTCTTGCGCCAGCTGCTCGCGATCAGTGGCAAGTCACGAATAACCAGACCCGACGCATATACCTTATCCAGATGCCCTGATTCGATATCTTCCGGATTGGTCCCCGTGTTACCGATATGCGGATAAGTCAAGGTAATGATCTGCCGACAATAGGAAGGATCCGTCAGAATTTCCTGATAACCGGTCATCGCGGTATTGAAAGCCACTTCCCCGGTTGCGGCGCCCTCGGCACCGATAGAAACGCCATGAAATACAGTCCCATCTGCTAATGCGAGAATGGCAGGCTGGCGTTGCGGCACAAAAAAACTCCTTGGATTTTGATTCGAGATTCGGGAATCGGACAAAAATACTGATTTGTCCAGCTGTATTGTGTGAAATTATACGTGAAAAAACTGTCTGTTTCTATGCAAATCCGCCCTATCGTGAAGCAGCGGCTGATATAGTATTCATATTATGGAATACGCATATTTACACTTCCATGTCACACTGAAAGACTTTATTTCACCGGCCAGGCGAAATCAGGTCATCGCTTATGCTGTTAATCGTCACGCATCTATCAAGGATGTTATTGAATCCTGCAATGTCCCGCATACCGAAATCGATCTGATTATCGTTAATGGCGTTTCCGTCGATTTTGATTACAGCGTTCAGCATAGCGATGAAATTCACGTTTATCCGGTTTGTTCAACAGCCACGCATGAGTCTGTCAGACCGCTGTATCATCTCTCGCCACCGATACCCGGGAACCCCCGGTTTGTTATTGATGCCAATCTCGGGCGACTGGCGCGTTATCTGCGGTTGCTGGGCTTTGATTGTTTATATCGCAATGATTTTGCCGATTCATCCATTGCGGAAATTTCCGGCAAAACCCACCGCATCGCGCTAACTCGCGACCGCAAGCTGCTGAAACGTAAAATCATCACTTATGGTTACTTTGTGCGCACCGATATTCCCAAAGCACAGGTCAGAGAAATCTTGAGCCGGTTCAATCTGTACGCATCGCTTGCCCCGCTGACGCGCTGCACGCACTGTAACGAAAAATTGGTCAGCACCGGAAAATCGACTATCGCGCACCACCTCAAACCGCTCACACGACAGTATTACGACAAATTTCTGATGTGTTCAG
This sequence comes from Nitrosomonas sp., assembly GCA_028577615.1. GTDB lineage: Bacteria > Pseudomonadota > Gammaproteobacteria > Burkholderiales > Nitrosomonadaceae > Nitrosomonas. Next base: position 26,653 of record JAJSDU010000026.1, on the reverse strand, counting down.
GATGTCATCGGATTTATTGGCAAGGCAGTCACAGCATGCGCATTGAGCGCCTGATCGAAGAATTTTGCAGACAACCGGTTCAATAATCCTGGTCTACGACGACAAATGACAATACCCGCAATACACACTGGAAACATTGCTGGAAGCCGAAATTGATCGAACTGGAAAGCGAGTGGAAATCAGTTTACCATTACCGCCTGGAATTACCCCGCCCGGATCTGGTTCTGTTGAGGAGCCACAGCGTACATGGTGAATTTCACCGTCATTCCAAACAACATACAGCGTGAATTTTTTATCACCAGTCACTTAAACCGAATCGCACTATGCCCACCCGCAATTCCAGTATTTCAACCACATCCGCTTTCCAACAACGCAGTCTCGATACCGTCTGGCACCCTTGCACCCAGATGAAGCAACATGAAACGTTTCCGCTTGTACCCATCGTGCGTGGCGACGGCATCTGGCTTTTCGACGCGGACGGCAACAAATACATGGATGCGATCGGCTCCTGGTGGGTGAATCTTTTCGGGCACGCCAATCCGAGAATTGGCACGGCAATCAAGGATCAGCTGGATCGAATCGAGCATGTCATGCTCGCCGGATTCACGCACGAACCGGTCATCGCCTTGTCCGAGCGCCTGAAAGCCATGACACCCGGCGATCTCGGGCACTGTTTTTATGCCAGCGACGGCGCCTCAGCAACCGAAATCGCACTGAAAATGAGCTTCCATTACTGGCAGCTTGCCGGAAAAACCGGCAAGACCCGGTTTGTCAGTCTGCAAAACGATTATCACGGCGAAACACTCGGCGCCTTGTCAGTCACCGATATCGCCATTTTCAAGACGACCTATGCACCGTTGCTGCGGCCCTGCACGCATGTCATGACGCCGGATTGGCGTTATGCCGGGCAGGGCGAATCTGCTGAAGATTACGCGCTGCGCGCGGCTGCCGCGCTTGAAGCGCATCTGGCCCGGCATCATGCCGAAACTGCCGCGTTGATTGTCGAACCGCTGATTCAGGGTGCAACAGGCATGGGCATGTACCACCCGGTTTATCTCGAACGCGCCCGGGAAATCTGCGACCGTTATCAGGTGCATTTGATCGCCGACGAAATCGCGGTCGGTTTTGGCCGCACCGGCACCCTGTTTGCCTGCGAGCAGGCCAATATCACGCCGGACTTCCTGTGCCTTGCAAAAGGCCTGAGCGGCGGCTACCTGCCACTCTCGGTCGTTCTGACAACCGACACCGTCTACCGGCGTTTTTATGACGATCAATCGGCGCACGCCTTTCTGCATTCGCACACGCACACCGGCAACGCGCTGGCGTGCCGCGCGGCACTGGCAGTGCTCGACATCTTCGAACAGGACAACGTCCTGGAAAATAACAAAACCAGGACGCGATATCTCAACACTGCCGCAACCGCACTGTCAGCGCACCCCAGAGTCCGCCACTTCCGCAACTGCGGGATGATCTGGGCGTTTGAAGTCGATACCGGCATCGAGCACTTTTCACAGCATTTTTTCCAGGCCGGACTGCAACAGCAGCTGTTGCTGCGTCCACTCGGCAAAACGGTTTATTTCATGCCGCCTTACATCATCACCGACGCGGAAATCGATTTACTTATCGACGGGACAATGCATATACTCAATTCACTTGATGATTAACACTGCCTCTATTTTATGCAACTGACATTTCATGGCGCCGCAGGCGAGGTCACCGGATCGTGCTATCTGATTGAAACAGGCGAATTACGCTTTCTTGTCGATTGCGGCATGTTCCAGGGGGGGCGCGAAGCGGACAAAAAGAACCGCACCGCATTTGACTTCGATCCGGAATCCATTGACTTTGTCCTGCTCACGCATGCGCACATCGATCATTCCGGCCTGCTGCCACGGTTACGCGTCTGGGGATTCAGAGGTCCGGTCTACGCAACCTCGGCCACCAGCGATCTGCTGCAAGTCATGCTCAAGGACAGCGCACACATCCAGGAAAAGGAAGCCGAATGGCGCAATAAAACCCGACGCGACAAGCATTCCAGAAGCAGCGCCACGCAGGAATACGCGCCCCTGTACACCGTGGCGCAGACGGAACATTTTCTCAAACAGATACACAGCGTGGCTTACGACACTGAAATCAAACCCCATCCTACGGTGCGATGCATTTTCCGGGATGCCGGCCATATTCTGGGTTCCGCGATTATTGAACTTTGGTTAACCGAAGGCGCCGTGACCAAAAAAATCGTCTTTTCAGGCGACCTGGGGCAACCGGGCCATCCGATCGTGCGCGATCCGACGCCGATAAGACAGACCGACATTCTGCTGATCGAGTCGACCTACGGCAACCGGTTGCATCGCACCATGCTCGAGACACTCGATGAACTGGTACTCGCCATTAATGACACGCTGTCAAAAAAAGGCGGCAACGTCATTATTCCCGCGTTCACCGTCGGCCGCACGCAGGATCTGCTGTTTTTACTGATCGATCTGTATCGCGCGGGAAAGCTCGGCGAAATGGATATTTATGTAGATTCGCCCATGGCGCTGGCGGCAACCGACATCACCATGAAGCATCTCGCGCTGCTCGACAAGGAAGCAGTGGATGCCATGCAGTGGATGAGCGGCAATGGCAGAAAGCCGCGGATTCATTTTGTCCAGGATGTTGAAGAATCCATGCACCTGAACACCATCCGCCACGGCGCCATCATCATCTCGGCGAGCGGCATGTGCGATGCCGGCCGCATCAAGCACCATCTGAAATACAATCTGGGCCGGCCGGAATGCAGTATCGTCATCACCGGCTTCCAGGCGACTGGAACATTGGGGCGCCGTCTGGTCGACGGCGCCCGGGTTGTCAAAATTTTTGGCGAAGCTATTTCCGTCCGGGCGAAAATTTACACGATCGGCGGATTATCCGCGCATGCCGATCAGGCAGCCTTGCTGGATTGGCTCAGACATTTCACGCAAACACCGGAAAAAACATTTATCGTGCATGGCGAAACCAATAACGCAAACGCATTGCTGTCCGCGATCAAAAGCCGGTTAAACTGGAATCATGTTTTCATACCCGGTCACAAAACAACGGTTACGCTGTAGAACACCTGTTCGAAACAGGTGAAATAACTGCTCTTTATAAATTACTCAACGCGCTGTCCAGAGCGCCCCTGCATTCGTCCCGTTTGCCACCCAGATCCAGCATGCCTGCGGTACGCATGCATTCGAGATACTCAAACTGAACATCATTACGTTTCTGCGCATGCTCAATTTTCGTTGACAGCCGCTCCATCTGCTTCAGCACGGCCTGCAGATCGATAGTGCCGATTGCCGCGCCGATGCCTTCTATGCTGGTTTTCGTGTCGTCAAGTTTTTTCAGCGATTCCTGATTGATTTTGCTCACCTGCTGCGCGATGACCCGGTTCGCCTGACTGGAATACTTGCGTAATTCATCGACATTCTGCTGGGTAATCGCCGCGAGCTTTTCTTCATAATTGCCAAGCTCGCCCTGAATAAATGTATTGATATCCTTCTCAAAGCTGTCCAGCGTGTTATCGATTTCCAGCTTGAAGGCGCTCATTTTGTTTTCCAGCAGATGATTGACTTCGGTTTCCAGGCGCTTCACCACGTCGCTGGAAATTTTTTCAACCGGAACTGGTTTTCTGGATTCGATGATTTCACTTTTTGCGGCGCTCACACTGGTTTTGATGTCATCGGTAAACAGCTTCTGCCTGTCGTCAATCCGGCTTAACGCATACTTTTCATTTTCCGACATAATCCATGACAGCATAATCAATTCCTTGCGTTCATTGACATCAAGGCCTTTGATCAGCTCGTCGAGCAGACTCTCCGCAACGGATTCATCGTTGAGGTTGCTTGTATATTCAATATTCGCTTCGCGCAGAAAAGTCTGTAAATTGCCATGCAGCGCATCGACATTCGCCTGCGCGCGGGACAGCTCGGTCGATTGGCGCATGAGTTCATAGGGCAGATAGCCGACCAGCAGCACCAGACTGAGGGAATAAATGGTCCATTGCCATGCTTTGGTTTTCAGAAAGAACAGGTAACCGAGCAATAAAAAAATCAACGCCACAGCCGGTGAAACGATCAGCGCAATTTCCAGCCAGCTGCGTCTGGCCAGTTCGTCAAAAGAAAACAAATTCGATAGTTCTGCGATATATTCATTCATTGGCGATTCTCCCCCTGTCATCATCCCAATTATTCATCTTCCAAATTGTTTGTGCGCGCAAATTCAGACTCTTGCTTTGCACAGTCCTGCATCGGATGGCATCGATCAATTTCCCGCCAGACGCTCAACCCAGGAACAGCTTATACGCCGGATTCTTGCTCTCATCCCAGTACCGATAACCCAGCTGGTCGAGAAAATGCTTGAAGTCCGTTTTTTCATCCGGCGGCACCTGAATGCCGATCAGCACCCGTCCGTAATCTGCGCCATGATTGCGATAGTGAAACAGGCTGATATTCCAGTTGTGGCTCATGGCATTGAGAAAATCCATCAGCGCGCCGGGGCGGTCCGGGAACTCAAACCGGTACAGAATTTCATTTTTAATCTCGGGCGCACGCCCGCCGACCAGATGGCGGATATGCAGCTTGGCCATTTCATTATTGCTCAGATCCAGTGTATTCAGTCCGCTGCTCTGCAAGTCAGCGACGAGTTTCTCGGTTTCATCGCGGTTACGCACCGAAATGCCGACAAAAACGCGCGCTTCCCGCGGATCGGCGTAGCGGTAGTTAAATTCGGTTATGCTTTTTGCACCCAGCAGGTTACAGAATTTCTTGAAGCTGCCGGGCTTTTCCGGAATGATGACCGCCATTACCGCTTCGCGGTGCTCACCGATCTCCGCGCGCTCGGAAATATGCCGCAGCCGGTCGAAATTCATATTGGCGCCCGAAGCAATGCCAATCAGCGTCTGGTGCAGAATATTCTCCCGTTCCACATAGGTTTTGATACCGGCGATTGAAAGCGCACCCGATGGCTCGAGTATGGTGCGCGTATCTTCAAAAACATCCTTGATCGCTGCGCAGATTTCATCGGTATCGACCAGAATGACTTCATCGACCAGTTCGCGGCACAAACGGAACGTTTCCCTGCCAATCTGCTTGACCGCCACGCCATCGGCGAACAATCCGACCTGCGGCAGTTTGACACGGCGGCCGCTCTGCAACGAACGGAACAGGGCGTTGGCGTCAACCGGTTCAACGCCGATAATTTTGATTTCAGGATAAAGTCTCTTGGCATACGCCGCCACGCCAGAAATCAGCCCGCCCCCGCCCACCGGCACGAACAGAGCGTGAATATTTCCGGTGTGCTGGCGCAAAATTTCCATGCCGACGGTGCCCTGACCGGCGATGACATCCGGATCGTCATACGGATGGATAAACGTCGCCTGGTGCGCCTTGGACAGTTCCATCGCATGTTCATACGCATCGCTGTACGAATCGCCATGCAGCACCACGGTCGCTCCGCGTGCCATGACCGCCTGCACCTTGATCTGCGGCGTAGTCACTGGCATCACAATGGTGGCGCTGCAATCCAGTTTTTTCGCGGCGAGCGCCACGCCTTGCGCATGATTGCCGGCTGAAGCCGCTATCACGCCACGATTACGCACTTCCGGAGACAACTTGAACATCTTGTTATACGCGCCGCGCAGCTTGAAAGAAAAAACCTGCTGCAAATCCTCGCGCTTGAGCAACACCTGATTATGGATGCGCGCGGACAGGATGGGCATGTCATCAAGCGGCGTCTGTTCTGCAACATCATAAACCTGTGCTGTCAGGATTCTTTCAAGATAATTATTTTTCATAACCGCATGGAAACACAACAAAATAAAGAGTACATTGTATCTGGAATTATAGCCGTAGAAGGCAGCATCATGATGCTGTCCTATCAAAAATTCATGAGATTTTTTCCCCACTGCGCCAGCGCTTCGAGTATTTCCAGCGCTTTTGCATTACCGGCGTATTCAGCGCGCAAAGCGGATAGCTGGTCAAAATAGCGATCGATGGCCAGACTGTCGCCGCCAGTGCCTTGCGTCAACCGTTGTCCGCGTAACTGCCGCCAGCGTTCATATTCATCAGCAGCCAATGTCTCCGGCCAGTTTCGCGCGCGGTAGCGGAAAAACAATTCCGGCAGACGCCAGTCGTGAAACTCAAAACGGGCCGTGGCCAGCGCCTGCGGCGCGGCGCGGCGTATCTGCATCAGCAGCGGCGTATCGGCGCTGTCGAAAAAACCGTCATACAAGGCCTGATCGACATCCTCCACCGGCTCGAATGCCCTGCCAGTATAAGCCGAAGCCACACGCTGCGCAAAATCGGTTTTTTCACAATAGGCCTTGAGTTTGCGCCAGTGCCGCTCGCAGACATCAGGATCGATGCCGATACGCCCGGCAGCCTGCGCGTTGAGTGTATTGCGCGGCGCCAGCGCCGGGCATTTGTTGATTTTCACCGACTTGACCGGCAAACGCTGTTCCCCGTCCGGCATATCGTCATTGCGGGTAAACAGATACCGCCCCAGCGATTCAACATCCCTGTCCAGAAACATCTCCGGATCGTGACGCAGGTCATAAACCAGCACGCTGTTCGGATTGGCCGGTTCGGCGGCAAGCGGCATTACCAGCGTGGTGCATCCGCTGCTGGCCGGATACATGCGCGAGGTATGCACGACCGGCGTATAGCCGAATAAATCGAGCAATTCCGCCGCGCGCCGTTTATTGCGCAACTGATACAGCCAGCTGTAAAGCCGCGGCTGCCGTTCATGCAGCAGACGCGCCAGCCCGATCGTGGCGCGCACATCGGACAGCGCATCGTGCGCCGACCCATGCGCGATGCCATTCGCGGCGGTTAAATCCTCAAGCCGGAAGCTTGGCTGTTCGTCCTGTTTACCCTGCTCTCCCCTTTCCGTTGCACGCCGCGGCCATTCAATGCCTTCAGGCCGCAAAGCATAGGTCATGCGCACCAGATCGATGATGTCCCAGCGTGAATTGCCGTTCTGCCATTCGCGCGCGTAAGGATCGTAAAAATTGCGGTAAAGCGTGTAGCGCGTCACTTCATCGTCGAAGCGAAGCGTGTTGTAACCCAGTCCGCAGGTATTGGGCTGCGCCAGTTCGGCATGGATTTTTGCGATAAAATCGGCCTCCGCGAGACCTTTTTCATCCGCCTGCTGCGGCGTGATGCCCGTAATCAGGCAGGATACCGGCTGCGGCAGGGTATCGCGCGGCGGCTTGCAGTAAATCACCAGCGGCTCGCCGATTTCGTTGAATGCCTCGTCCGTGCGCACGCCGGCAAACTGCACCGGCCTGTCGCGTTTCGGGTCGACGCCGGTCGTTTCGTAGTCATGCCAGTATAATGTCGTCACCATCAGCGGACAGCTCCTATTTGTTTGAACCCGCTTTGAAATCGCAAGGTATCCCATTATCCTAAAAACCTCAGTTGACCGTTACCCGAAATGATTAACGGTCTGAATAAATAGAGTAACTTGGACAATGCCAGTTTATCCAGATGGTGAGTCACACTATGGTATTTATAGCACGCCGCTTTTTAATTTTGGCTGCGTTGCAATTCGATGTAATAACACGTTATTACGCCTCATTGCGCCTTGCCATAAATAAAAATCAACGCACTCTAAATCCCATTCAACTGAGGGTTTTAGGATTATAGTTACAATTTTTTGCAACGTTTATCAAGGAGAAAACAACATGGCGCGCAAACTGATCAGTTCCGGATCAACATTCGAGCAGGAAATCGGCTATTCCCGCGCAGTCCGCGCGGGTGACTGGGTACTGGTTTCCGGCACCACCGGATTCGACTACAGCAACATGACCATATCCGACGACCTGGTGGAACAGGCCGAGCAGTGTTTCAAAAATATCGAAGCCGCATTGAAGGAAGCCGACAGCAGCCTGAAGGATGTCGTGCGCGTTACCTATGTGCTGCCGAATGCTGACGATTTTCCCAAATGCTTTCCGGTCACGCGCAAATATTTCGGCGATGTCAGGCCATCGGCGATGATGCTCACCGCAGGCCTGTCCGACCCCCGCATGAAAATTGAAATTCAGGTGACCGCGTATTGCGGCGAGTGACTTTAAAACAGAATGCTTTTACATCAACACCGGCAACCGGTTTTTTCTGTTGCCGGTGTTTTCTTAAGAAGAAAGTACCTGTCAAAGACCTCACCAGGCATGCAGTGCCATTCTAACGTGGCCATGCCTCCTTCAGCGAGATCCTGAACAGGTTCTTAGAAATACTGAATCATCAAATAGACATAACCTGGAATAAAAATACACAATGCGATAATAACGAGTTTTTTCATAGCTCCAGCTCCTCATATCAGATACTCGATAGTTATTATTTTAGGAAATCCAAGTAAAACGCATCCCGGGCTTTTTCGTCAAGTATTATCTGCGATGCCTGATTATCGGGAATCATGTTCATCGTGTTCTGTTGCAGTGACAGAATTACACTGCACTGAAACGCCCGGAGCATTTTTTCAGTGAACATTTCGATTGCCGAGCGCTGCATGCCGTGGATTTTGAACTGACTTGAAAGCTGGAAATTATTGCTCATAACTCGTTCATTTTTGTGACGCCAAACAAGTCTGCTTGAATGATACTCAACCCGCGTAAGGCGGAAGCCGGAGGCGTTCCGCCAAATGGAAACATTCCATTCGAATGGCTTTATTGAACGAAAGTGATGATTGTTTGGGACGATATGTTGATTCTGGTTTTGGCTTGGCGGATCGCCCGTTGGGCATCCGCCTTACGGAATCAATGGAGTCAACGAAACCGCTGGTGCTGGGGTGTATGGATTTGTGCAATGGGTTTGCCGGATGGAAAATTTCGGGATGAGATTAACGAATGGTGGTTATGCCAGATTATCGCCAGTTTAGGATACCGAGCGAAGCACTGAGTGCGAGCAAGAACATAGGGATCAAGCAAAACATAGAGAGGGAGTCAGGTTTTGAGATACAGCAAGAATTTATTCTGCGCGAGATTGAATCTGGAAATGAACAATGGCAAGATCGTTAAGAACCGGATTGACTGGTGGCTTGTGCCATTTGACTACCCGAGACAACCGCAGGAAGGAACTTTATCTGGATGACGGCTGCATCCATTGCCAATCATGTCTATAAATAACTGCCTGATATAAACATATTGCGCCTTCAGAGCATCCTGCGCGTCATTGATGCTCTGGGGTAGAAAAATCAGTCTGAGCGGCAAACCCGAGAATTCCACCAGAAATCACACCGGCGCAAACCACGCCAGTTTCTGATGCAGTTTGACGACTTCGCCGACGATGATCAGTGTCGGCGGTGTCAGGTGCGCTTCAGCAGCCAGTTCGGGCAATGTCCGCAGCGTGCCGGTGACGATTTTCTGCGTCAGTGTGGTGCCCTGCTGCACGATAGCGGCAGGTGTGGATTCCGGCAGGCCGTGCGCGGTGAGTTGTGCGCACAGCACCGGCAATCCGAGCAGTCCCATATAAATGACGATCGTCTGACCGGGACGCGCCAGTGCGGGCCAGTCGAGATCAATGGTGTTGTTTTTCAGGTGGCCGGTGACAAAAATGCAGGACTGAGCATAATCGCGGTGCGTCAGCGGTATGCCGGCGTAAGCGGCCACGCCGGACGCGGCGGTGATGCCGGGTACGACCTGGAAGGGTATCCGGTGGCTGGACAGGGTTTCGATTTCTTCGCCGCCGCGTCCGAAAATGAACGGATCGCCGCCTTTCAGCCTGAGCACGCGTTGGCCTTCTTTCGCCAGCCGCACCAGCAGCTGGTTGATGGATTCCTGCGGCAATGTGTGCTGGTTGCGCGCCTTGCCTGCGTAGATGCGAGTTGCGTCGCGCCGCACCATGTCGAGTATCGCGGGCGACACCAACCGGTCGTAAACCACGACATCGGCCTGCTGCATCAGCCGCATGGCGCGGAAAGTCAGCAGATCGGGATTGCCCGGTCCGGCGCCGACCAGATAAACCTCGCCTTCGGGCACGTCATCCTTTTCAGCGGCCAGCAATTGCTGTAAATGATCTTCCGCGGCCTGATCCTTTCCCGCCAGTATCAGCTCGGCGAATTTTCCCTGCAGCGCTTTTTCCCAGAACAACCGCCGGCGCGCCACCTGCGTGAAATGCTGCTTGACCTGCTGGCGGAATTTTCCCGCGCAGGCGGCCAGCCGCGCGTAGGCATGCGGAATCCATGTTTCCAGCCGGGCGCGGATCATTCGCGCCAGCACGGGCGATGCGCCGCCGCTGGACACCGCGATCATCAGCGGAGAACGGTCGACGATGGAAGGCATGATAAACGTGCACAATTCCGGGTGATCGACGACATTGACCGGAATATTGCGCGCGCCGGCAAGTTCCGACACCTGCCGGTTCACCGCCATATCGCCGGTTGCGGCGATGACGAGCACGCACTGTTCCAGATGCCCGGCAGCAAATCTTTGCGCGCTGTGCCGGATTCTGTGCTGCTGCGCCAGTTCGCCCAGCGCCGGTTCCAGCGCTGGCGATACGACATGCACCTGCGCACCGGCCTGCAGCAGCAGCGCAACTTTACGCGCGGCGACTGAACCGCCGCCGACAACCAGGCAGGTTTTATTGTTGACGTCCAGAAAAACGGGCAGATAATCCATCAACCGGCAATCCTGATCAACGTGCGAAAGGATTCTGTCCGGCTGCCGGCGGCTGCCCGGATGATCCGCCGCCGCTTTGACCGCCGAAGATATTCTGCCCGCCACCGCCTGATCTTGCTCCGCCCGCGCCGCCCGATCCGGCAAAAGGCGAAGTAGGCGGGGCTGCGCCGGAACCGCCCTGCTGCCCTTGCTGGCCTTGCTGACCGGTGGAACCGGTTCCGGTCTGCTGTTTGAAAACAAAGCGCCAATCCTGATAGCTTTCAGCCTCGGAAAAATTCGCGTAATGCTCCGGGAATTGCGCTTTTTTGCGCGGGACTTGCATGGACAAACTGTACACACCCGCGATGCCTTGCGTCAGGGAAACCGTGCTGGCGGCGGGGCTGGTATTCAGCCCCACCGCTGGACCCGCAGCGCCCTGCTGCATGCCGGTTTGCGGGCTGGCAGCCTGCTGCTGCGGCGGTTCTTCAATAATCAATCCCCATTCGTCGTCCCGCGTCATCGGATCGATATAAATTTTCCGCAGATGGCGGATAGGTACAGGACCGCGCTTATCTTCCAGCAGGTCTTCAAGTTTCTCGGGATATTGCCGGACGCCGGTGAGCGGATTGTTGTAATAGGACGCGATCGCTTTTCTGAACTGATCGCCAATGAAGAGCAGCTCCTGTTCTTTTTCCCGCTGCGCTTTAATTTGCCACACCTGCCCGGTGCCGGCCAGCACAACACCGGCGACGGTTACCGCAAACAATGTCCAGAGATACACCACGCCTTTTTGCGCATGCTTCATGTTTTCCGCCCCAATACGCGATACCGGGCGTACGGCGGGCAGACCGCCACCGTCACCACTCCTCGTAAAACGTGCCATCGAGCGCGCGGCCGGTAAAGCCGCTATGTACATCGTAGACGCCTTCTTCCTCTTCATTCGGCGGCGGCATCACGATCCAGGTTTCATTGCTTTCGGTCATCGGATCGATCGGAATGTTGCGTAAATAACGCCGGTCGACCAGCTCTTCAAGATCCAGGGGGTATTTGCCGAAATCGGCGTAAAATTGATCGATGGCGTCGCGCATGATCTGAAGGTCCTGACGCAGAACGGCTTCCTTGGCCTTATCGATGGCGCTGAAATAACGCGGCGCGACAATGCTCAGCAGGGTGGCGATGATCGCCATGACGACCAGCAGCTCGATCAGCGTAAACCCGCGCTGCCCGGTTTGATTGCGCGGCCGGAGAATCGGCAACATCCGCGTCACCATTTGTGATATTCGATGCCGTTCAGGCCGACCGCGTCCGAACGGGAATAAACGTCAAACACGTCATCGCCTTCCCGCGGATTTTCCGGCGAACTTTCATAACTGCGTTTTCCCCAGGTATCCGCCGCCGGGGTTTCTTCAATTCCGGCCACATCCATATCCTGATGCATCGGATCGCGCGGCAACCGTCGCAGAAAATAGATGACTTTTTTCTCCGGACTCTTGATATCGGGCACACCGATGACCAGATCGTCGAGCGTCCGCGGGTAGCCGGATTCGTCTTCCTTTTTCTCGATCCGCCCGTCATCCGCAGCTTGTTTATAGGCATCGATGGCATTGCGGATCTGACGCAGCGCCGCGCGCAGTTCCTGCTCCTTCTCGCGCTGAACGACCAGCTCGCGCAAAGGCATGGCTGCGGTCGCCAGTATCGCCATAATCGCCAGAACGATCATAAGTTCGATCAGCGTAAAGCCACGCAGGGATAGTTGCGATGCATTCCCGCTATATGACCTGTGCCTGTTCATCTCAATGTCTTACTGGATTTTAACCGTCGTCGGCGACGGCAGCGTAATATCGACTGATTCTCCAGTCTCCTTGTCTTCAGCCGTCGCACTTTGAACACTGATTTCCGTTTCTCCCGCGTTCGGCGTGACGACTTTAAAGCGCAATTGCGCGGCCATGCCGGACGGTTCGTCCTTGCCCAGCTTGACCGTATGCGTCCCGCTGTTGTCAGCATCGAGCAGCTCGATCATGCTCGGCTCGTAGCTCACCTGCGCGGTGCCGGCAACTGAAGCCTTCGCGCCAACCATTCTGACCCGCACTGAAAATTCCCGGTCAAAAGTGATATTGGTTGGCGCCTGGATCGTCAATGTTGGTTCGGAGGCATTATTCGCCGCAACCTGCTGCGCAAACGGATTGGACGGAATTTCCGACCGGTCGCCAAACGCCTGCGCGCCGCGGCTCAGCAGGGACGCACCGCCCCTGCCACCCGCACCTGTCGGCGCGATAGCCAGAGAGCTGGCTGAAGTTTTGCGGATCCTGACCGGCAGCTTGCCCGCTTCGTTCGACGTGCCATAATGGAATTCGCTTTCCAGATTGGTTAATTGCGAAAGGTTGCGAATGATGCGTGGCGTGATCAGCAGAACGACTTCCTGTTTTGCGCGCTGAATATTCTGGCTTGACGTTAAGCGGTCAAGTCCTGGAATATTCAATAGCCCCGCCAGTCCGCCTATCGACCGGGTTTCGCTGTCACGTATCAATCCAGCCAGAACCTGCGTTTCTCCATCTTTAAGCGTCAACAGCGTCTCGGCATTGGCTGTTGAAATAACCGGCGCCCGCGCGCCGCCAGGACCGGATTCAAACCCATTCAGATTGCTCACTTCAAGCTGAACTTTCATGGTGACGTCGTTATTCATTCCGATAATGGGTTCTATATCGAGCTTGGTGCCGATCTCGATAAATGTCGGCGTTGAAGTAATTACGTTACTGATCCCGCCACCGGCAACGCTCGCAGAGAACACAGGCTGGCGCGTACCAATATGAAACTTGGCCGACTCACGATTTTTCACGCGTATCCTTGGATTGGCCAGCACATCGCCGAGCGACAGGCTATGCAGAAAGTCTATGGTAACTTTATCGCTGACGGCGAAACTTCTTAAATTCGGAAACCCCGCCTGATTAATCGCGCTGAAAGTGGACAGCGCGGCTGCCGTTGCTGCTGTCGAAGTGCCACCCGTCGCCGCGGCAGGTGCGGCTTTAGTGAAGCTGAAAGAAGCCTGATTCGGCAAATTCGGTCCCAGCAGAAAATTATTGTTACGATCAATTGTGATGATAGCCACTTCCAGCATCACTTCCGGTTCAGGCAGATCATTCAGCGCGACCAGTTTCTCGACGATACGTATCGCTTCCAGCGTATCGCGCATGATAAACAGATTCAACTGCTCGTTGACATAAATATCCTTGGCTTTGACCAGCCCCCTGACCATGGCCACCATCTGTTTCACATCGGTATAAGCCACCGGAAAACTGCGCACCACCAGCTCCTGGTATTCTTTCTGCTTGGCCGGCGTGTTCTGATAGATCAGCAGGGAATTGTCGTTCAGCCGGGTATACGCCAGCTGATTGGTCATCATCAGCAGCCTCAGGATATCCTCGACGGTATTGTCGCGCACGAATACCGATACCTTGACTTCCTGGCGGACATCCTTGTCAAACACAAAATTGATTCCCGCCGTGCGCGACATGATTTCAAACACCGATTTGAGCTCGGTATCCTTGAATTCCATCGACAGCGGCTTACTGAAAGCAGTATCGAGTGTCAGATCCATGCTCTCGGCGCGCGCGATATACTTGTTCAGTTCCTTGATCAATCCGCGCGCCTGCTGTTGCATCGGATTTTCCTGCAGCACGGCTCTGACGGCATTTTCGGCGCCTTCCAGATCGTCGAGCGCCAACAGCTGCTGCGCGTATTCGATGGAAGCGATATGGTGCCGATCCTGATGGACTGCTTCCAGTCCGGTCACTGCTCTTTCATTGCGTGGGAACAGATCCAGAATCCGCTGGTATTTTTCTTCGGCGAATTCGAGCTCACCGGACAACCGCGAGCTGTTTGCATCAGCCAGCATCTGGCCGAGCACGGTGTCGCGCTGACGCGCCAGTACTGTACGTATTTCCTTGTTATCGGGTTCTTCCCGCGCAGCCTGCTCCAGATGCATCAAACCCAGCTCCAGCTCACCCATTTCAATCAGCCGCTGGCCTTCTTCGAATGTTTTGTTCCGGTTCAGAAAAGTTTTGTTATTGATTGCGCAACCACTGAGAAACAGAACCAGAATCAATAAAAAAACAGCGCATCGTTGAACAGGCTGCCGAGAAACGATCTGCGTTGCCACTGCGGCGTCAAAAGCAGGCTCAGAATGCTCATTTATCCGACATAAATTCCGCTTCTTCGCCTGTTTCTGCCTTGCATCGGCTGCCTCGAATACGTTTCTCAATAACCTGTCAACTCTCATCGGAAATTTCCTGCTTGCTTATTGTCATTAATGGGAAGAACCTGCTTTGCATTCAAAGGCAGATAAGTCAGCGTGACGGATTCATCGCTGATCGTATCCAGTCGATACTGGTCATCAATTTTTTCACCGATCCTGGCAATGTAGTTCTCATCGGCCTGCGTAAGGAACACCCAGGTCTGATTGCCTTCAATGGCTTTGCCAATATACTTGAACTGCAAAGGCGGCGGCGTTGGTGCCGGGGGCGGCGCTTTAGGTTGCGCACGCTGCTGTTGCTGCAGCAGCATGGCGGCTTGCTGTTGCGGCGTTACCGGCGGCGGCTTGGGCGCCCACGAATTCGACGCGAACAGATCTCCCGCCAGCGCATCGAATTTTCGCTGCCCGAGCTGATCGACATTCAGGTAGTTATTGCGCGCATCAGGAACAGGTGTTCGCGCGGATGGTGACCTTGCCGGCCGGGTTGATGCCGTCGGTTCCACCGTGTCTATCGCTGTTTCGTCCTCGTCTTCGACCAGCACCGCTGCGATCAGTGTTGCCACAAGCGCTGCGCCGATGATTGTCTTGCGTTTCTTTTCAGCCGGTTCCATGCGTTTATTCGTTCAAATAAAGACTGATCTCAAGACGCATCTCAAGCTGCGTTGACTGGATATTGTCGCGTTTGATGGCAAAACCGGTTATCGCCATGTTTGGCACAGCTTCCAGCGCATCGGCCATAAAGCCGCGAATCTGTGAATAGTGCCCGCGCACCGGCATAATGATTTCATATCGCGATAAACGCCAATCGCGCTCAAGTGTCAGTTTAAAATCACTGCTGTTGATTTCCACACCCTGTTTCTGGGCAGCCCGAACCAGTTCACGGATCCAGTAGGGCGACGAATCGAAGCGCGGAAAGAATTCATAAAAAGCCTGCAACGCCTGATCGCTGGTCAGTTGTTTTTCAACCGCCGACACATCGCCGGATAGCAGGCGTTCTCTGGCCTGCAACTGCAATGTTTCAGCACGTGCCACCAACGCGCTCAGCTCTTTCTTTGCGGGCAGCACCGCGCCCAGAAAAAAAATGCCGGCAACAACGCATAATCCCACGCCGATTTTGCCCATCGCCCCGAGGCGCGCCAGCTGCCAGCGTAATTGCTGCATGATGCGGTTGAATTGGATCTGTATCAATTCCTGATTCACATTCTCGTCGTCCATACCGCGGTTAATAAAAAATCGACTGGCCGGTAGGGGCTATCCTGCTTGATCTTGTAATTGACCAGATGCGCTTTCTCAAAAATGACCTCGCGCTCCATCGTTTCGACAAAATCCAGCAGCGTCGCCATGTTCCGGGCTTCTCCCCGGATACGCAGCGTCCGGTTGGTCACATTGGGCTGCAATGACAACAGCGCGATATCCTCGGTGGTAATATGCTCGATAGCGTCAAACAGCGATTCCCACGGCAGATTGATTTGCTGCAGAATGACATTGGCTCTTTCCAGATCCTTGCTGATCTCCTGACCCGGCTCACGGCTGCGCGGCGCAGTGCGCGTGCGTGCGACAGCGGTTGCTGCTCTGGGCTGCTCTTTTTCCAGCTTCTCGACGCGCACGCTCCAGTAACTGGATTCTTCAGAAATACGCTTGAATTGATAAAATGCCGCAAGCAAAACGACCAGGCCGATGAACAACAGCGAAATGTCGATACCGCGTACATTCTGTCCGGAATAGGGAAAACTGAGTTTCATGCGTGACATGCACTTTCCTCTTCGGGCTCGGTCAGCGGTTTGGGGTAATGTCCGGGCGCGGGACTGTTCCCGGTTGACAGCGGCATTGCCTGCCAGCCGCAATCCGGCGGCAGAACGAGGGATGGATGTTCGGGCGCAAACAGAAAAACCTGTTCGATGCTGTCTTTATGCCCGGACAATACCGCCTCCTGATCAAGTGCGACCCATAACGCTTCCGCGACGCTGTGCTGATTACGCTGGCTATGCTGAAGCCGCTGGTTGCGGATATTGCGCCAGATATTGTTTTCCAGCACCCCGATACACAACCGGCCGGTTTCGATGACAGCCACATAAGACTTTCTGCGGTCAAGCTGTTTCCCCCATCGATCCAGCACAGCCGTAAAATAAGGCTCAATACCATTCAACCGGATAGCATGGCGTTCGGAAATTTCCGCTATTTTTGCCATCAATTCCTGCGGAATCGCAGCGCTGATGGCGCCATAAACGGGATCCCAGCTATTGATACTGATCACCCAGTGATCGACACGGGTTCCGTAAATTTCGCGCATGCGGAAATCCGCATAAGCCATCACTTCTTCAGGTGAAGTAATTTCCACCTGCGGCGTCAGTACCGCATAGCGGACAAAATGATTGGACAGGGTCATGGTCATGCCGGCGCCGGCGCTTTCCGGCAGCATTTCATCGAGCTGCTGCAAAGGCTTTTCCCAGGCGACATGCCCCGATTCCGGCGGCGCAATCTGAACCGTCACTGCAGGATGAACCGCAGACTGCTTCACGGGTTTGAAGCCACGCGATGACCGCGCAAGGTCAATACGACCCGGCGCCAGAAAGACATCGATCCGGTCACGCCACAATAGTGACACGATTGGCTTCCTCCAGACTGGTTGTACCGTTCTTGACCATATCCAGGGCCGCTTCACGCAAAAAACGCGTGCCGTTTTTCCGTGCGGCTTCCTTGATTTTTCGTATCGGTTCCTGGGCAATGATCAATTCCCGGATTTCATCATTGAGCAGCAATATCTCAGCAATGGCATTACGCCCCCGGTAACCGCTGCCGCGGCACTGTCCACAGCCTTTGCCGACACGGAATCTGAAAGATTCAGCGCGTTCGCTGTCTATGCCGGATTCCGCGATGATTTCATCACTCGGTCGCTCGTCAACGGTACAGTGCGGGCATAACAGGCGCACCAGCCGCTGCGCCGCAATGCCGTTCAGCGCGGAGACAAAACTATACGGATCAACGCCCATATGCGAAAAACGCCCGATCACGTCAAAGACATTGTTCGCATGCACCGTGGTAAAAACAAGGTGGCCGGTCAGCGCCGCCTGAATCGCGATCTGCGCGGTTTCGGCGTCACGAATCTCGCCCACCATGATTTTATCGGGATCGTGCCTGAGAATGGAACGCAGTCCGCGTGCAAACGTCAGTCCTTTCTTCTCGTTGACCGGAATCTGCAACACGCCGGGCAGCTGATATTCGATCGGATCTTCAATGGTGATGATCTTGTCGTGACCTTTGTTCACCTCGGATATGGCTGCATAAAGCGAGGTTGTTTTGCCGCTTCCCGTCGGCCCGGTCACCAGCAGCATGCCATAAGGTTCGGAACTCAGGCGGCGCAGCAACTGGATATCACTTGCGCTAAAACCCAGCTGGTTGAGCGTCAATCCTTCCACATGATCAGACAATGCCTGGCGGTCAAGAATACGCAATACGGCGTCTTCACCGAAAATGCTTGGCATGATGGAAACGCGGAAATCAATTTCACGCCCCTGAATCGAGACCTTGAAACGGCCATCCTGCGGCACGCGCCGCTCAGCGATATCGAGCTCGGACATGACCTTGATTCTTGAAATTACCTGTTCCGCCAGATCCGCGCCCTTGATGACGCCAATCGACATCAGGACACCGTCAATCCTGTATTTGATCGACAATGCGCCGGGCACCATTTCCAGATGAATATCACTGGCCTGCGACTTGTGCGCATCATACAACGTGGAATGCACAAGACGAACGACCTGGCTGGTACCTTCGCTGATGGTTTTCAGGGACAGATCCTCGACGCTGCTCTGAATTTCAACCAGATTCTGATCGGGCAGCACATGATCCATCGCCCGCATGTTTTTTTCCTGCTGGGCGAAAAATGCCGCCAGATCCGCCGGATGAATCAAACGCCACTCAACATGCA
This sequence comes from Nitrosomonas sp., assembly GCA_028577615.1. Lineage (GTDB taxonomy): Bacteria > Pseudomonadota > Gammaproteobacteria > Burkholderiales > Nitrosomonadaceae > Nitrosomonas. The sequence goes on along the minus strand of JAJSDU010000026.1, from coordinate 7,864 downwards.
TGGCAAAATGCTCTTCCGCCCATAAACGCAGCAGGGAAGAAAATGGATCGCTGATCACCAGCAGATAAGCGTCCTTATCCCTGAACAGCACACACTCATGCCGGGTTGCCTCGGAAAACGGCAGAATATCGAAAGCAGGCTCCAGCGCATGAATCGTCTTCATCTCCACCGGCGGAATATGCAGCAGACGCCCGAGCTCATGAACCAGATCGTGCGGTGAACAGCCACTGGTTTCCTCCAGCATTTCGAAGACGGAAACACCGCGCTTCAGGGCTTCCGCACGCACATGGCCAAGATAATTGATATCCAGGGACAATTTGTTTTCGTGCTGGGCTTCTGCGTGCATTTGCATGTTAATCAGTTAATGCTGCCGGCAAGTTCAAAAATAGGCATATACATCAGAATGATGATACCACCGATGACTGTGCCTATCACCGCCATCAGGATCGGCTCTATCAGTTTAGTGGTCCACTCGACCCATCGCGCGATTTCCTCGTCATGAAAATTGCCGATGCGTTCCATCATGTCGCCCATTAATCCGGTGCGCTCTCCAACCCGCAGCATGCGATTGCCGACAGCGGTGGTCAACCCTTCGGACTCCATTGCGCTGGAAATTGTCTGGCCTTCACGTATACGTCTTGCCGCAGCCTCGATTCGTGGACGAAAATGCGCTTGCAGCAAGCCACTCACCATTTCCAGCGCCTGCGTAATCGGAATACCGCCACGCAACAGCATGCCCAGTGTTTTGTAAAAACGCGCCAGCTGATAAACACGCATACGTTCCCCGATTGCCGGAATACGCCACAGCAATTGCATGAGATAAGCGCGAAAAGACTGCCGGGAGACTGCATAACCCATTACCGCAACCGATGCCAGTGCGAAGATCGCCACCTCCCAGCCGCGTTCCTGGACGAAGTGCCCCCATTCGATAAGTAAAACCGATAACCAGGGCAGATCAGCGCTCATGTCGTCATAAATAGCGCTGAATCTGGGTACGACAAAAACCAGCAGGAACAGTGACACCAGTAAGCCGACCACCAGCAGCAGAACCGGATAAATTGAAGCGCCAACCAGTTTCTTGCGGACAAAATCCATCTGTGACTGGTACGTTACAAAACGCGTCAATGCTTCAGCCAGATCCCCCGTTCGTTCACTGGCACGCACTGTTGCAATATAGAGCATTGGAAATGCCTGGGGATACGCATCCAGCGCCTGAGAAAAAGTCACACCCTCATAAAGACGCGCCAGCAAATCATGAATAATTTTTCGATTGTCCGCATCCTGTTCCTTGTCGACCAGTGTTTCAAGGCATTCAACAAGACTCAGTCCCGCTGTTAGCAGGGACAGCAGTTCCTGGCTGAAATGCACCAGTGGAAACCGCGCCCGGGACTTGAACGACAGACCGGTCAGTCTGCGTTTGACGCTCAACACCATGCCGCCGCGCGCCAGGACCTGACGGCGGGCGTCCTCTTCGCTGTTTGCTTCCAGTTCAAGGTGAACAGTGCCTTGCCCGGAAATCACAGCTTTTACTTCATAGCGCATGAATCGTAAATTCTGTTTACCAGTTTGTTATATCAGCGGCTTCTCCTTCACCGCCTATCTGCCCGTCCTTACCCATTGAGAACAGATCAAATTCGGCATTGTCGCCAGGATATTTATAGACATACGGACGCCCCCAGGGATCCTGAGGCGGCGCTTTGGACAAATAAGGACCTTGCCAGCGGGGTTCGTTGTTGGGCTGCGTAATCAAGGCCGCCAGACCATTCTCGGTCGAGGGATAACTGCCAACATCCAGGCGGTATTGATGCAACGCTTTTTCAAGCGCGTCAATCTGCGCCTGCGCCATCTTGATCTCCGATTTACCCACCTGGGAAAAATATTTAGGGCCGACATAAGCTGCCAGCAAGCCGATAATAACCATGACAACGAGTAATTCAAGCAGCGTAAAGCCGCGCCCGGATCTCAGCAGTCGTTGTCGATCATACAGATGCCTCATTTCCAAATTCCTCAAAGCGTAGCGTTAGTAAAAAACCGGTTCCGGTGTGTTAACTGCCTCATACTCCCGCGCCTCAGCGCCGAAGTATCGCCCACCAGCGACCAATATTCAACAGTGTCATCAGCGATGCAGAGACATAGGTCAAAGCGGCAGCGCGCAATATGCGGCGGGCATGCCGCTCGTCGCCTTTATGCAAATATCCGCCTTTCTCCAGCATAGGCAAAGCGCGCGAGAAGCTGGCATGCATTTCCATCGGCAAAGTCACCAAGTGCACCAGTGTTGCCGTACCCAGCGTCAGCAGCCCGCCAGCAAAAAACAAAGCGCCTGCGACAGGCGCACGCGTTGCGGCCATCACCACCGGAGCCAGCATGAGTATCGCGGCGCCAAGCTTCTCCGCAGGCGCAGCAATCTGCACCAGACGGGTGCGCAATCTCAGCGGCGCATAACCATCACGATCCTGAATGGCATGGCCGACTTCATGCGCAGCCACAGTAATTGCAGTCAGTGATTTGCCATTGTATTTATCCGGCGTCAGTCTTACTGCTTTTTCAATCGGATCATAGTGGTCACCCTGTTCGGTCACTTCAACTTTAACAGACTGAAGCCTGGCCCAGTCAAGCAGAATACGCGCAAGCTCCGCGCCAGTGCCCGGATAGCGATCATCGGGATGACTGTATTTTTCAAGCGTATATCTGACCCAATAGGAAGGCCCGTAAATCAACGCCGCCACAAGAACAATCAATAACAAGTAAAACATTAATATGATCAGTCACTTATAGTATAGAAAGCCTTGTCAGGCAAATAATTATAAATGATTCGCGGTTACAATAAACAGCTGTTTAGCAAATTAGCAGATCAATCTGCTGCCGATTGACAGTTGCGTTAAAAAATTAGACAGCGCGATGAAATAGTTGTTTAAAAGCATTGCATGCCAGCAAGTCTATTCCGATTGAAACTCAACGGAATTATCATTGATCTGTTTACAGGCAACAACAGGCTGTCGGTAGCATAGCTGAATTCACATGACAAAAATGTGACATTTACCGCTATTTCCATTTTCAGCTATCTGGTTCAGGCAAAAATGCAGTTAGAATATTAATGCGTTTTTGCTGCTGATTTGTTCCTGCACATGGCTTCGTACTCATCCTGTAAAAAGAACTGCTTTTCTCCAAAAGCCGGTTTCAAATGTTCGGGCCAGGTCGCATCAGGATCGAATTGCGCATAAAAAGGCCACTGCGTCCAATCAGGGTTACGCGCCTGAATGGATCGTAAAACAAAAACCTTTTCGCCCTGTATCTCTGATACGCCTTGAATTTCGACCTTACCCGGCCCGGTGCTCATTGACGGCCCGCGTACGGTTCTCGTCAGCCCGGACACACGCTGTATCGCCCGCCGATAAACTTCCCAGGCTCGCACCAGTGAAACTTCGAAATAGCGTCGGGCTCCGGTATCGCGTTCCACAAACATATAATAAGGCACCAGCCCCAGGCGCACCTGCTCCCGCCACATGCGGACCCAGACATCTGGATCATTGTTGATATGATTCAACAAGGGAGACTGCGTGCGGATCACCACGCCTGTTGCACGCAAACGCTGCATCGCCTCCCGGGCTAACGGCGTGGTCATTTCACGACAGTGATTGTAATGCGCCATGATCGCGACATGCTTGCCTGCTTTGGTTATTTTCTCCAGCAACTCGAGCAGACTATACGCATCATCGTCGCTGACATAACGCTGCGGCCAGAAACTCAACGAGTTGGTTCCAATACGTATCGTCTGAATATGGTTGAGTTCGCGCTTTACCAACTAAAAATTGCCGAGTGAAGAAACTGCCGCCGGCGTCAGGCGTGATAAAAGAACGTCTTATTGCTGTGCCTGACAGAAACAGAAAAATCTATTCAATTAGAATTGCGATACAGAAAAACCCCACCGACCTGCATCCAGATACAAACTCATCAGCAACGATTAATCAATCGTTAATTTTGGCTGTATGTCCCATGTCACTGCGTCACCAACCCAGTAACGCAATCTCTCAATACAAAAGAAATTCGAAAAACCGGCGCAACAGTGTTTCCTGCAATCTATACAGTAAAAAATATTAATAAACAAAGTTTTATTAATTAACAGATTGTCAAAGACCCTCACTATAACATGAACGAAAATGACCCGTCTAAAAAAGCATGCCTGCAAAATACCCGGAAAGCAGGCCTAAACCCTGGAGAACAAGCGCAAAAAAAACAAATTAAGGCCGCTTTACCCTTCTTGTAGTGTCTTTCATTTGTCGCACGCTTTTATAGAATGACGCGGATATTGCAACAGTTCAAGGAAAGCTGTCATGAAAACCCGTTATGCCGTTAGCGCGCAAAACACCCGGCTCATTAAATGCAGAATAAAGCTCACCACACGTACCGGCGAAACCTATTTTTATTATGGTCTTTTCAGATCGACTGCCGACGCAGTCATAGACGCAGTCAAGCGCTTTGAAACCGCAGCAATTCAAGCAACCGCCGCTTGATAAAGACCCGCCGACCAAACCAGTCCGCGATTACCCTCAAGACAGAGCGCTTTGAATATTTCTGAGCACCTGCATGATAATTTCCCGTGGCGCGCCAATATTCAAGCGCATAAAACCGCTGCCCTCACTGCCAAACAAGACACCCGGACTCATGCCAACTTTCGCTTGATGAATAAAAAAATGCTTCAGATCAGCGTCATTCATGCTCAATGCCCTGCAATCAAGCCAGAGCAGATAGGTACCTTCCGAAGGAATCAATTTGATTTGTGGCAGATGCTCGGTCAAAAAAGTTGCCACACAGTCCCGGGTATCGCGCAGATACACGCGCAACGACTCCAGCCAGACCTCGCCTTCGCGGTATGCGGTTTCGAACGCGGTGATGCTGAACGGGTTTGAAACGCTCACATGCCAGGTATCGAAGACATCGGTAATTTTTTTGCGTAATGTCTTGTCGGGAATAATCAGTGCGGAAAGATTCAAACCCGGAATATTGAAGGTTTTACTCGGCGCCATTGCCGTGATGACCCGATCCGCACTGCCCTCGAGTGTCGCCAGCACGGTGTGCTGATTGCCCGGATAAATCAGATCGGCGTGAATTTCATCGGAAAATATGACGAGATCATGCTGCCCGGCAATCTGCAACAACTGCACCAACTCAGCGGGAGACCAGACGCGACCGACCGGATTATGCGGCGAGCAGAACAACAGCAGGCGAGCTTTTGCATCACAGATGCACTGCTCAAGATGGTCGAAGTCCATGACATAACGGCCATGCTCCAGCTTCAGCGGATTCTGTACCAATGCCCGGTCCATCTGGGTCACCGCCGAAAAAAACGGAAAGTAAACAGGTGGCTGAATAATGGTCGATTCTCCAGGCTTGGTCAGCGCCATCACCGTGGCGTTGAGTGAGGGCACCACGCCCGGACACATGACAATCCACTCGCGCTCGACTGTCCAGTCATGCCGTCGCTGCATCCAGTCGATGACGGCTTCAAACAGACTATCCGGATACAGTGTGTAACCATATACCGGGTGTCTGGCGCGTTCAATCAAAGCCTCGGTAACCGCGGGCGGTGCCGGAAAATCCATATCCGCCACCCATGCCGGTATCACATCCGGTTTACCGAACATGGCCTGCCGCCCATCGTATTTGGTGCTGTTTGTTCCTGCGCGCTGGATTATCCGGTCGAAGTAACCCGAATCGAATCCATCAGTCAAGAAACCTTCTCCCAAAGTGTCACTTCAGATAACGTATGCTGGTGTTTGCGGCTTGTTTCACGAATGACGAACGGCACTGACTGCGGGCCCTGGATCAGTCTGAAATGCTTGCCAAGTATTTCTTTCAGACCGTCCAGTGTGGTGAAGTTTTCACCATCGCGTTTGAACCCGCCAATCCAGAATTCCCGTCGGGTGTGCTCGGTCAGCCAGGTATAAGGCGAAGCGATCATCAATAATCCGCCAGGATTGATGCGCGTATGAATCGAATTGAGGAGTTTAGCCGGTTCATAGAGACGATCAATCAGGTTGGCCGCCAGAATCAGATCATAACCCGAAAACAGCGACTTCAAGTTGCAGGCATCGCCCTGAAAAAACCCGACCTTGTTCTTGACGTCTTCCAGACCCAGACCATTCAGGGTGCGCTCTCTGTAAAACACCAGATCACCTTCGTCAACCAGCGTATAGCGCAGTATGCCCTGTTGCGCCAACTGTACGCCCTGGCCGATAAAGCGCGCGGAAAAGTCGATACCGGTAACATGATCGAAATGACGCGCAAGCTCAAACGTGGCTCGCCCCGATGCACACCCCAGATCCAGCGCTTTTACGGCCGGCCGGTCACCCATGGCTTTGATCGCGATTTCAGCAAGCGCCTTGGGGAAATTGGGCACATCAAAATAAGTATCGCCATAATGAAATTCGGCATATTCCGATAACAGCTTGTCGGTTTCATAGTTTGAAGTCTGCACCGCGGCGGGCGCATCCGAAATGACATAACGGAATCCCGCGTGCTGAAAAAAATGCCTGCGGAAAGCATAGCGCGAACTGCGCAGCGTTTCGTTACCGCAGGAAATCCAAGAACCACCCTTGATCAGATTATGCTGATTGTCAAAAGTCGGTGTGGTGAAATCATCGTACAAGGGGTGCACGTCAAAACCTTCAAAAGGATAAGTCGGTGTTTCCGTCCACTGCCAGACATTACCGACGACATCATAGAAATCCCCTTGTGGAAATGCATTAACCGGACAACTGGATGCGTAATAATCAAGATGCAGATTGCCTGTCGCCGGTTTGTCATGCGGTACTTCAGACAATCCCGTCAGATCGTACAGGCGGTACCATTCGTCCTCAGTGGGCAATCTGACAGGCTGACCGGTTGTTGCTGCCTTCCAGTTGCAAAAAGCCTTGGCCTCATGATAATTAACGTCAACCGGCCAGTCCCATGGCATGGGAATTTCGTCCGTCATGGTACGCATAAACCAGTCATTGCCCTTTATGACCCAGAAAGTGGGCTGTTCAGCCTTGCTGAAGTTACGCCATGCAAGGCCTTCCTCTTCCCAGTAATCATCAGTCTGATAACCGCTGTCATTGATAAAGGACAGGTATTCCTGATTACTCACAAGATATTTGCTGGCCTGAAAAGCAGCAACATCGGCGCTATGCGCGCCGTATTCATTGTCCCAGCCGTAATGCTGATGCGTCGTCCTGTTTTTGCCAATCGCTACCGCGCCAGCAGGCACATTGATCAGCTCATTTTCCGGTGCAGCGCCTGTTTTTTCGCAGGGCATCCAGTCCTCATGCGGCTGAACATATTCCAAGGCATGCTGGCGGATCAGCACAGACGAAGTCTCCAGATGAATCTGTTCATGCTCTATACCCATGAGAACCGGCCAGAAAGGACTCTCCCAGGTAATTGGCAACACCAGCGGTAAATCACTGATCAATTTGTCCACCATATCGCGCATTTTCCTGCGATATTCGGTGACTTCCGCAGCAGTGGGCCAGTCATAATGCTTATTATCCAGATCATCCCAGCTCATTTCGTCCACGCCGACCGCAAACATGGATTCAAACCGGGGGTTGATGCGCTCAGTAATCAAACCGGCCAGTATCAATTTGTTAACAAAGAAAGTCGCGGTATGGCCATAGTAGAAAATCAACGGATGGCGCAACGCAATCGGTTTTTTGTAATACGCGGCATCGTTGCGCAGTGTTTTAAACAGCTGCTCGTAACAATCCAGCGTACCGTGGAAATAAGCGCGTATCTCTTCGCGCTTGGCATCGACGTCATCACCATAAAGCAGTGGTGTTCTTTGAATCTGTGGTCTGGGCATATCTTTATAGTCAACTCATTGTTT
>JAJSDU010000025.1 GCA_028577615.1 Nitrosomonas sp. | reverse complement strand
AGTACTTCGAGTCGTACCACAGTGACATGTCGTAGTCCGCGCTCGCAGCACTACTCGTTCCATACGTTGTTGCCATGATAAACCTCCAGAATTAAGTTAATGAATATACGTTAAAGCCTTTCCGGTTAGCGTCCTGTTCTGACAGACTTTCAGAAAAGAGCTTTTGGAGCTTATAAGAATAATGGAATGTTTTTTTTAGACAATAAGGGGATACCCTTATTTTGGGTGTGGAAATGAAGAAGAAACTATGATGAAACAGTGTACGGATTGTCTGTTGTGAATGGAGAAGGTGATTTTTCAGGAAATGATTGATCAAAATGATGTGCTTTCAGGCGCAATGCAAAGCTTATCAAACTGTTGGGTCCGCTCAGACTCAGTTTGCGTGAAATATTCATACGGTGATTTTCGACGGTTTTCGTGCTGAGAAAAAGCTTTTCGGCAATTTGCGGCGTGGTGAAGCCCTCGGAAATTTTGTTGAGCACTCTGCGTTCGGCTTTAGTGAGCCTGGCAAGGCTTTCAGCCGCGGATGCTATGAAAGCATCTTCTTCCACTTTGCTTGCGCGAATTTTGATCAGTTTCTCAACCCTCGCTTTGATGCTGTTGATCAGTTCTTCCTTGGTGAATGGTTTGGTCAGATAGTCGTCCGCGCCCATGTCCATACCGGTACGGATATCCGAACGGGTTGATTTTGCAGTTAAGAATATGAATGCGGTCGATATCAATCCGGGCATCTGCTTTACGCTGTTCAATACTTCGTAGCCATTGATTCCCGGCAGCATGATGTCGCAAACGATAATGTCGGGGGAAAGCTGTGCCGCCATTTTGACGCCTTCTTCACCGGAAGACGCAGTGATCGCGTGAAAATCATAATGGGTAATGATTTCGGCAATGTTTTCCCGTAATATTTTTTCGTCTTCAATAATAAGAATCTGAATATCTTTCATTGCTTTTTCAGGCACATTGAATTGTCACGGTACAGCCATCGCCGGCTTTGCTTTCACAGCGAATATCGCCGCCATGCAACAGGATTAATTTTTTTGCAATCATGAGGCCTAATCCGCTGCCGGGAAGATTTCCGGTATTTGAAGCACGGAAAAACGATTGAAACAGAAAAGGCTGATCTTTTTCCGGAATACCGATGCCGTAATCCTTGATTCGGATAAAGTATCTATTGTCAGTATAATAAACCGTCATCTCGGGTGCTGGCTTTCCTTCGGAATACTTGAATGCATTTGACACAATGTTGCGTAAAACATTCCGCATCAGAATTTCATCCAGGTTGATGATGCCATCTGGCGCATCGAAGCGATACTTCAGTTTTCTATGTTGTCCGCCGGTTTCAGCATTTGTTTGAACAAAAGTATCCATAAATTGTTTGAACGGAAGTGCTTTCTTGGAAAGCTCTATTTTTCCTTCATCCATTCGTCCGATATCCAGTATATTTTCCATGAGTTCCGTCATGCGTATGATTTCTTCCGTAATAATATGCTTATGTCTATTAAAGATCTCGACAAAGGCGGGAGAATTTCCAAGGGATTCCAGCTTCAGGTCCAGCAGATCGATACTTGACCGGATTGCGGCAAGCGGAGTACGGAACTGGTGCGATGCCAGATTGACAAACTGGGTCTTGAAGCGGTTGAGTTCGCGTTCTTTTTCCACAGTCTGCTGTAATCGCTGTTCAGCCAGCTTGATGAGCGTGATGTCATTTTCGACCGCTACATAATTGATCAGCTTGCCCGTGTCATCGTAGACTGCGGTTATGTTGAGATAAAGCCAGATTTTTTCACCGCGTTTGGTGTAGTTCAGGATTTCACCGGAGAATGAGCCGGTATTTTTCAACGAGCGTGAAATTTCGCGTATCGTTTCTGAAGATGTTTCAGGTCCCTGCAGGAAAGATGCGGGATTGCGCCCGATTACCTCATTTGCATGGTAACCTAAAATTTTTTCAAAACTGTGGTTAACCCAGATGATCTTCCGGTCAGGATCGGTAATCATAACGAGTCCGTTGGTTTTTTCCGCAACATAAGCCATGCGCTGGCGTTCAAGCGCATATTGCTTTTTGGTGGTGATATCCAGGCCGTACTCGATGAAATAGTCCATGTTGCCGGTTTCATCCAGAATCGGCAGCAGTCTGGTCGAAAAAATCCGTTCACGGCCTTTTGTGTCTGTCAGTTTTTCTTCAAAAACTATTGGCCGTTTATCAGTCATGCACTGTTGCAGGCGCGCGCATTTTTCAGATTCAGTCACATCAGCTTCAGACGCCGTGTTCGCCGAATCGCCATGCTCGTGCCCTGCCACACCGGCTGGTACTGTTATGGTGTGTTTTTTCAGTGTTCTGCCAGCCTGATTTATATAGACGCAGGTTCCTTTCGGATCCATGACGAATAATCCGGCTGGAAGCTGGTCGAAGATTCGCTGATAAAGCCGTTGTTCTCGTGTTTGTTCCTTCTTCGCGGTGATATTCTGCACAATACCGTATAAACCGATTGTCACTCCATCGGGACCCAGTACAGGATGAAGCGTAGTGTCATGCCACTTAATCCGGCCATCGGGCATCACAATCATGAATTCTGCGCTGCGTTCAGTTTTTGTTTCAATGACAGATTCAATCAATGCGCGCATTTTTTCTTTTTCAGCATGCGCGTACAAATCCGTGCACTCCAGAATGGCCGAACATGCAAAATTTCTATCCAGTTCATAAAATTCATACAGATATTCCGACCATGCCGTTGTATCCGCAGCAAAATGCATGAACCATTCCCCGATTTCTGCGGTTTTGCTTAAAATACTCATGCGCGCTTTAAGCGACTGTGGTGAATCAAAATCGGACAAAAATAAATGGGAGTGAACAAGCATATTCAATTGGATTAAAAATGATATTCTTGAGTCAAAGATGATGAAGTGGAAATGTAGCGGATGTTATTGCGCGAAACAATAAATAAAAAGGGCTTGTGTTTTTAACGATCTGTTTCCACGGGCAAAATGAATTGTCTGCTTTTAAGCAAAAATCACGACAGTTTATTGGAGGTGCCGAATTGTGATTAGAAATGTTCTTCGCTTCCGAGATATCGCCATTTCCCTTCCGGTAGGTGACCCAATCTGATTTTTCCAATCCGTACGCGTTTCAGGCCGGTTACCTGTAAATTGACCATTTCACACATGCGGCGTATTTGGCGTTTTTTGCCTTCGCGCAAAACGAAGCGTAGCTGATCTTTATTTTGCCAGCTGACCCGCGCAGGTTTTAATGCTTTTCCATCGAGACATAATCCGTGATTGAGTAATGCCAGCTTTTCAGATGGGAGGACACCCTTGACTCTGACCAGATATTCTTTTTCAATAGTTGATTCGCTGCCAATTAATTGTCTGGCAATGCGTCCGTCCTGGGTCAGCACCAGCAGTCCCTGCGAATCGATATCCAAACGTCCGGCTGGTGCCAGATTTCTGAGGTGCGTTTTTTTGAATTGCGGACAAGGCGATTTTTCACAAAACTGCCGTTCCGGCGTGATTAAATGAATTGCAGGCAGGTACCCGGATTCTGCCTGCCCGGAAACATAACCAACGGGTTTATTGAGCAGAATTGTGACAAGCTGAATTTGCTGAGAGACAGCGAGTTTGTGTAACGTAATTCGCTGTGTGGGGAAAATTTTGCTGCCCAGTTCGGCTATTTGTTTTCCATCAACAAAAACCCAGCCGCGTTCAATATATTGATCTGCCTCACGTCGCGAGCATATGCCTTGCTCTGCCATCAGTTTCGATAACCGGATTTTTTCCATTGATCAATTTATCATGGTTTAAAGAGGCGAAAACATGATATTTTAATTCGAAAAACTGCTTGCAGACCGATAAAAATGATCAACGCTTTGAGAAGATATGACAAAGCCCACAGGAGTGGCTCCGCGGGCTTTGTCTTTAGTAACTTACAGCGTTACTCTTGTGGATTTGTTACAGCTGCTGTCGTTTCGGCGGTCTGCGGATTACTGACAGTAATGCTGTTACCCAGCTGCTTCATTGTTCCAGGGCCAATACCATCAACTGACGTCAGGCCTTCTATTGATGTGAATGAGCCATTCTTTTCGCGATATTCGATAATCGCCTTTGCTTTAGCTGGCCCAATCCCTTGAAGTGTCTCAAGTTCGGTTTGCGTTGCGGTATTGATGTCGACAGCGGCATATACCTGACCAGAAAACAAAAATATCAGAACAGTTAAAATTAAAAGTTTTTTCATTTTTTCTCCTTTAAAATAATCTGGATAAATAGTTTTTATTCATCCATCTTACCGATCAGTTAATGAAATTTTGTCGCTCTACGCAGCAGTTAATCCGCTGAATGAGCAGACCTGATTTACATCGGAAGATTGAAATGATTATTGAGAAGAATTTGAAGCGATGTGTACAAGCGGATGAAAGTATGTTTTTCTTATTAAAACCTAGCAGATGCTTAATTACCTGATAAAAAATTCTTCACAATCGCGATTTGTTTTTCATCCAGTAAAATCGGTGCATGACCAATTCCGGGTAATTCGATGATCTTAGCCTTGGGACCTCTTTCCTGCATTGCCTGTGCAGTTTCGGCAAGCAATACATCGGATTCGGATCCCCGTATTACCAGCGTTGGCGTTTGCAGTATATCCCAGTATTGCCATAAATCGACATCCTCCAGAAGCGCATGTGCCTTAAAACTGGCGGATATTTTGGGGTCATAGTAGAAGCCATAAGTACCATCGCTGTGCAATCGCGCGCTATGTATTGTCAGATGCCGCCACTGATCGTCGGTGAGCGGTCCGAACGGCGCTGAAATTTTTCGGATGTAAGCTTCAAATGCTTCAAGATTATCGAAACGGAGATCTTTTCCGACGTATTCCGCCATTCTTTTCAGCGCAGTCACTGGAATCAGTGGGCCAATATCACTCATTACCAGCTTGTTGATTTTGATTTCAGATTGTATCGCGATCATCATGCCGATCAAGCCACCCATTGATATGCCTATCCAGTCGATGGTGACAGGAGTTTTGTATTGGTGCTGAATGAAAGCGATCAGCGTTGTAGCATCAGAAAGATACAGAGGATAATAATCATAGTCGTGTTCATCCTCAAGCCAGTCACTCTGGCCTCGTCCGACAACATCGGGACATATCACCCGGTAATATGGGGATAGCGCCGCTGCCAGAAAATCGAAGTCCCGGCAGTTTCGGGTCAACCCGTGAACGCAGACAACGACACGAGGATTATCAGAATCACCCCAATCGGTATAAGCAATATTGTGCGGTTTTTTTTGCTCGCCATCCTGTGATAGCGTGGGTACGAGCAGCTTTTTGACGGTTGTTTTCATGGAGAGCAAAATTCGTAAACTAGCGCTCGGTTTTCTGCAGCAAGTAGTGTGACCGGCTTCAAAATAGGCGCAATCTATGCCAGCTTTCCGGCAAAACTACTCAATAAAGTTTAATTGTATTTCTTTAAGGGAGTCAGGTTTCAAGATTGGATGAAATTTTTTAAACGATACTTTACTTATATCTGCATAAAATTATTTGCGCGGAGAAAGTAAATCAAAAGGGTTACGTTATCTCGTTAGCCTTGTGAGCGTACAACCAGGCAATCCATGCCCTGGCGTGACAGGTTCTGACAAACGGTGTGCGCCTGTTTTTTCTGGAAACCGACCAATCTGGCGCGGTACATTGTGCGGTTGCTGATTTCGACTTCGACAACTGCAACTTCACCCGCTACCCAGCGGGTTGCAGCTTGCGCCTGCGCGCGTGCGCGGTCTTGTTCATAATATGAACCAATCTGCACAGCCCAGCTATCGCGATGGACTTGTGGTGTGCTCTGAATCACTCTTGGTACTGAGACAGCAGGGGTAAACGATGCAGGCGTGACATACGCAACACTGGGTGAATGATTCGAAGGCGCCGGCATTTCACCGCGAAGAATTGCGGCCGGATCCGGCGTCGTGGCGCGTGCCAGGCCTATTGGTGGCTTGTTAACGGGAATCGGCGCTTTGGCGATCATTTTTTCAGTATTCTGGTTCCTGTTTCTTGGTTTTGACGCAACAACCTGATTAAAACTGCGGTCCAGCAATTGAGCCATATGCTGATCACGCGCCGCTGCTGAATTGCCGCCCATAACTACAGCAATGACACGCCGGTTATTGCGTTTTGCTGAAGTGGCGACGTTAAATCCGGAAGCGCGTATAAATCCGGTTTTCAGTCCGTCTACTCCCTGGGTGTTCCTTACCATTCGGTTATGGCTGTTGTAGGTTCTTCCTTTGTAGTGAAACGATGGTGTAGAGAAATAATGATAGTACTGTGGAAAATCTTTCATTAGCCGGGAAGACAGTCTTGCCATATCGCGGGCGGTGGTTTTTTGCGCATTGTTGGGCAGGCCTGATGCATTGCGGAAAGTTGTCGCGGTCATGCCTAATTGACGTGCCTTTTGTGTCATCATATTGCCGAAGTTGGATTCCGTATTACCAAGCGCTTCGGCTACGACTGCTGCGGCATCATTGGCAGAACGTACGATCAGCGCAGGAATGGCGTCCCGAACACTGAGCGTTTCTCCCGTACGCAAACCGATATTTGTCTGCGGCATTGATGCAGCATGTGCGGATACCGGCATCCGTGTATTCAGCGTCATTTTTCCGCGCTCTAACGCTTCAAATAACATATAGAGCGTCATCATCTTGGTTAAGGAGGCCGGATAGCGGCTTGCGTCGGCACTGGATTCGTGCAGTACCTCGCCTGTATTAGCGTCCATTACGATCGAAGCGTAGCGTGGGTTGGCCCATACCTGGCTAATTGAGGTAAAACTTAGCAGCAACACCACAGTAAGGGCAAGGAAAACTTTTCTTCCTGTCAGTATCAAAGCGAACATTGATTTATCCTCTTAAAATTATGGTCACGTCATCAACGCTAAACTGGAGTTGCACCGGGTACAATCCGTGTGTAATAGCTTAACTTTTTATTCTAGTTGCTCAGATGATTGTGCTATTTCCGAAATAGTCATCTGAAAACAATGTTTTTTGAACTTATACAAAAACAAGAGTTAAATTACTTTTTCAAGTTTGGATTGTAATTTTATGATTATAAACCAAACAAAGCATTTTACAAATCTAACGCGCTTTCATATCCTGTCAACTCAAGATAGCCTTGCCCGACGGATTGTTGTTCCCGGAAGACTCTGACTGCACCTTCCCAATATACTGCGCCCGTAGTACCACGTGAATCCAATTCCTGATCATCGAAAAACGGAATCAGGCGCCATTCAGATTCACCCGTACGGACATGCATCTCGACCGGGTAAACCGCATTGGTATGTGGTGATTGCCAAACGCGTTGCGGTATAAACTCAACCTGATTCGGACCGTAAAACCGGGCATCGCCTGCGGCATTCCTGAATTTGGCATAAGCCCAGAGTTTTTGACCCTCCTTGCCGCGAATCTGGAAAGCCATTAACGATGAACCGTCAAAGAGGTTCATACTGACCCAATCCCATCCATCCGCGCGGGAGTCCAGGAGTTCCGATGACCATTCGTGGTCAAGCCACGCATGGCCGTTTACAGCCAGGAGTTTCCCCTGATGTCTGATGGATCCGGTTACTTTTAAATGGGGCTCACTGTAATAGTAACTCGCCTGTTCGATACTCGGACCTTTGCGGGAAAAGCCGTTTTCACCTTGCAGCAGCATTTTTTGTGTCGGTATCAATGAGAGTTGCATACCGAATTTGTCAGCACTGATTTCTGTTTGGTAGTGTCCTTTTGAATCTCGCAGAAAATACCAGTCGTCAAGCTTGACATGGGTATCGCCTTCTTTGGCATAAACCAGATCAAATCCAGCGCGTGCGGATTTCTCATCGTATATCAGCCGTCCGATAGCCGGATCTGACAGGGCTGCATGTGCAATGACCAGTTGCTTCGGTGCAAATTGACT
Organism: Nitrosomonas sp.; assembly: GCA_028577615.1. GTDB lineage: Bacteria > Pseudomonadota > Gammaproteobacteria > Burkholderiales > Nitrosomonadaceae > Nitrosomonas. The sequence goes on along the minus strand of JAJSDU010000025.1, from coordinate 33,560 downwards.
CGGGTTCTCTGGATTATGGCCGGTAGAAGAGCGGAAAAAAGTAACCTGAAATCCCAGGGTTTTTTTATCATCTGTTTCGAGCCAGCCGGTTACATACCACCACTCAATGCGAAAATCGGGATGGGCGCCGTAATCTTGTGGAAATATCAGTGCATGGCCGGGTGAAACGATTGCAAACTGATTGTCTTTTGCAGGCTGCTGTGGCACGGACATGGATGGCCACAAAATGCTGAACAGAAAGAGTAAGAATAATTGAAATTTTTTTAAAAAAATATTTATCACCAGTCCTCCCGTACCGTACGAATAATACTGCCGGCCAATGCCTTTCTGCCGGCGAGCCAGGCAGTCAATGAGGCGCTTACAAGCATGACAACCGAGATCAACAAAAGCCAGTTCCACGGCATGTGAAGTTGCATCGTCCAGTGAAAGGACTGTGGATTGACGATGAAAATCAGAATTAAGCTGATACCCAGACCCAGTATAAAACCTAGCACCACACCCAATAGTGTCAGAAAACAGCCTTCCGCAGCGAGCATGAGCATAATCTGTCGTTGTGTAACACCGATATGCCGTAACATGCCAAATTCTTTCGCTCGGGCCAGCATCTGCGCCGAAAAACTCGCCGCAACACCTGACAGCCCAATGATTACAGCAACGATTTCCAATACATAGGTAATGGCAAAGCTGCGATCAAAAATCGCCAGACTCGATTCACGTATCTGTTGCGATTGCGTAATTTCGAGCACGTTGCTGAATGGTAACTGTTGCAGTGCCGCATAAGCTTCGGCCATTGTTGTTTCAGCATCGAGCCATAAGGCTGCCGAGTTGGTACTGAAGTCGCCAGTCAGTGCCTGATAGTCGGATAATTGCATTTGTACCGCACCGAATTGCCGGCCATAATCGCGCCATACTCCCGCAACCCGGAATTCGTGCCACCCATCGCCAACAGGAATCCTTACCTTTTCACCCACGGCATAACCGTACAAATCAATCATCGCTTCCGACACCCAGAGTGGCATGGCGCCTTCGGGCAGCAGACTTAGCGCCAGTACATCACCCGTTAAAGGTAATGTGTTATCGGGCTCAGATGCATCTATCGGCCGGGCAATCAATGTAATTTCCGGACGATCCGGATTCAGCGTGAGGTTTTGCACACGAAAAAAATCAGTGCGGACAAATCCTGGTAATCCGGTGATTGCGTTCTGTTCGCTCAACTGGAAACCGCCTTGCATACCGATGTCAGCAACACGCACATATAGATCTGCGGGTAGAACGTGATCCAGCCAGCGATCGACTGATATCCTGAAACTCAGTACCATAACGGCCATCGCTACGATCAGACTGAAGCTTGCCAGCACACCGCTCAGCGCAATTGATGCCTGATTCGGCGCATTGGCCTGACGTGCGACAGTCAACAGGATAATGACATTTCTGGAATAACGGCTGGCATACTGCTGTAAAAAGGTAAAAACCAGTTTTGCCAGGCCGGGCATCAATGCGATACCGCCGATCAACAGCAGCGCAATTGCCATGTAGCCAAAAATGGGTAATTCATACACCGGGGGCAGTTGTGTCAGCAGAACTCCAATAAACAAACAGAACAACGCGACGCGTGTGCGCTGTGTGCGATTCATCGCGCTGTCTTCACTGCCTGATTTAAGTGCGCTGGCCTGGTTTGCATTGACCACTTCCCTGGCTGGAAGAATAGCGCCCAATACAGTGACGCATAAGCCGATTATAAAAAACAGGATGACATCCTGTGAACTGAAAAAAATACTTGGCTGTATACCGGGAAAAAAATTGCTGCCCAAATTCCCGCCCAGCAGATTGATTGCAACAATCGCGCAGCCATAACCCAGCACTAATCCGAGTAAAGAACCTATTACACCAAGCACGATGCCTTCGGTAAGAATTTGCAGCAACAATTGGCGCCGGGTGTAACCCAGGACGCGCAAAAACGCAAACTGACTGCGGCGGCGCATGATTGACAGCGCCTGAGTTGAAAAAACAAGAAACGAGCCGGTAAACAACGCCACCAGCGCGAGCATATTTAAATTGATCCGATAGGCGCGCGACATATTGGCGATACGTGCTTCCTGATCGGCAATTTCGGAAACATAAAATTGTTCGCCGAGTTCACGCGCCAACATTTCTTTGAAGGCCTCGTGATGAATATGAGGTTCCAGTTTAAGTTCAATTCTGGACAATAAGCCAAGATACTGGAACCGCCATTGCGCTGCACCGATATCCATGACTGCAATACGTTGGCCAGCGCGCGCCCGGGTCAGTCCGCCCGCCACACGCAGCGCGATGGTCTCAACACCAACATTCAGATGCAATACATCGCCCTGCTCAAGCTTCAACCATTCCATTGCGGCAGGGGACAGAAAGATAGCATCATCTGCAAAGTTGTCCATTGATCTGCCTTCAGCAGGAACGCCCAGCAAATCGGGTGATATGCCCGCCGCGCGTAAGATGTCAATGCCCAGTATTTTCAGTTTGCGATCGTTCTGGTTTTCAAGTTTTTCCGGTACTGTTGCGGTGAATTCCAGTACCGGATTTGCCAGTTTTACACCTTCGTACCGCGCCAGTTTCGGATAAATGGTTTCATCAAAAAATCCGTGCTTGCCATAAACCTGTACGTCGGACTGACCTGAGAGGCTTTTATTCGCAGCTGAAAATTCATTCAGCGCCGCTGTATTGATCAAATGAATCGAAAATCCCAGCGCCACACCCATCGCAATCGCAACCACGGCAACAATGATCTGTACAAACCGGGCGCGCCATTCGCCTTGCAGCAGCCAGCAGGATAACCGCAGTATGTTCATAAGTCGGTATTTATCGTTGCCGGTTGCAGACCGTGTTTGGTCAATATCAGCACATAATCCGCAGTTGCTGCTGCTGCCCTGGAATGCGTCACTAAAATGCCGGATGCACCATTTTTCTTGATTTCGCGGCGCATCAACTGCAGTATTCCGTAAGCGGTATCCGGGTCCAGATTTCCGGTGGGTTCATCAGCCAGTACAAGCTTCGGTCGATGTACCAGCGCACGTGCTATGGCTACGCGCTGTAATTCTCCCCCCGACAGCTGCCGGGGAAAATCATTTTCACGACCTCTTAAGCCTACCTCGGCCAGGAGAACATCAGCATGGTCAACAGGCAAATCATTTAGCAGCAATGGTAACGCAACATTCTGAAGCAGCGTTAGGTGCGGCAGGATATGGAATGCCTGAAAAATAAACCCGAATTCTTTTCTTCGCAGCAACGTTGCATCCTGGTCATTCAATGCCGAAATCATTGTATTGTTAATGAATATCTCGCCTGAATCAGGCACGTCCAGTCCCGCGATAAGATTCAGCAAAGTTGATTTGCCCACACCGGAATCACCCATGATGGCGACATATTCTCCGGGTTTGAGGAAATAAGATATATCGGAAAGCACCGTATGCCTCTCGGCGTAAGACTTATGGATATGACGCAACTCAAGCATTTACTGATATCAATATAAATTTTATGAAAGAATCTTCTTGCCGTTCTATCACGGCGGACATAATCAATTCAGTATTTAAGATCAAAAACTGAAGATGCTTCCGGTTTCCGTTTATCTGTTTCTGTTCGAGAATTTCATTATATTGCGCTTTTTTACGCGTAAGTCAGTTATAAAATGACTGTAATGATTTTCAAATTCAAAATTTGGATAAGCCTATAAAACCAGCAGAAGCGAATTTGATTCACATCACTCATTCAGATACAACACTGTCTGGAAAACAAATGAATTCTTCGGTAGAATCAATGCCCTTATGCAACAGTTTGATTCATGATGTGTATTACTTGTCACTGATTTCTGTTTCTGAATAAAAACTGTCCCGCCTGAATTCAAATACCGATACGCGTTAATATACTGATAATTTGCTGTTGGGTTTGAACAAATCACCTTTAATTTTTAAAACAGTAAAAAGCTGCCAATATTTGAACGCTGAAGTCGGCATACTGACGCGCCATATTTAAGCCGATCAATCGATTGATGTAAAATGAACCCTTTCGGTTTAGGATATCCTTCAAATTTATTATAAAAAGCTGGAGAGGAAAATTGCTCAAAATTCATAATCATTATATTTCGAAGTTTTCCCTTTTAGTTGTCAGCACAGACTTTTTATTATTCTTAGCCGCATTTTACATTGGCATACAGCTGCGATTTGCGGACTCGCAGGCACTATCAGATGTTTTCTTGAGAAATCTACTGATTGAGGCTTTAATTTTTGCACTGATCATGATGTTCAGCATGGCAGTAATGGGTATGTATCACTCCAATCTGAACCGTAGTATCAATACGACGCTATTCCGCCTTATGCCGTCTTCAGCATTATGCTTTGGATTGCTGATACTGATTTTCTATGTTTTCCCACAGATATATATTGGCCGCGGGACGCTGCTCACTGTCATGACTCTGGCGTTTTTTGAAATACTGATCTTCAGAATAATCCTGTATAAATGGTTTAATTCCTCGATTCTGAAGCCGCGTACTTTGGTGTTGGGAACCGGCAAAAACGCCAAAGAGCTTTTTTACCGGGATGATAACTATCTGGAACATCAACAGCCCAGAATTGTTGGTTTTATTCAATATCCCGGTGAAGAATGTCATGTTCCCGCAACACTGGTTATACCCGAAAAGCAATCCCTCTATGCACTTGCGCAGAAGTATAAAGTCGATGAAATAATTATTGCACCTCAGGAGCGAAGAGGCGGCTATTTTCCAATTCAGGAGTTATTGGAATGCAAAATGCACGGCATTCGCGTTATCGATATAGCCACATTTTTTGAAAGAGAATGCGGCTATATCCGTATGGATTCACTCTATCCAAGCTGGCTGGTTTTTGGTGGCGGGTTTGATCAAAGCTTTTCAAGATCATCAATGAAACGCGTTTTCGATGTACTGGCAAGTACTATCCTGTTGCTGGCGACGCTGCCGGTGATGTTGATTACTGCTTTGCTGATCATCCTGGAAGACGGCTTTCCCATTTTCTACCGACAGGAGCGGGTTGGAAAAAATGGAGAAACATTTATGGTTCTGAAATTCCGGAGTATGCTGAAGAATGCCGAAAAAGACAAAAAACCGCAATGGGCGGCTTCTGATGATCCCCGTATTACAAAAATCGGCAATGTCATACGCAAATTGCGCATCGATGAATTACCCCAAATCGTCAATGTTTTAAAGAACGAGATGAGTTTCGTCGGTCCACGTCCGGAGCGTCCTTATTTTGTTGACATGCTTACCGCGCAAGTGCCTTACTACAACGTCAGGCATAGTATTAAACCAGGTATAACCGGATGGGCGCAGGTGCGCTATCCCTATGGATCTTCCATTGAAGATGCGATTGAGAAATTACAATATGATTTATATTACGTTAAGAATCACAGTTTGTTCCTCGATCTGGTCATTCTCATCCTGACGGTTGAAGTGGTATTGCTAAGAAAAGGCAGTCGGTAACTGCTTGATCAGACACACAGAAAACAACAATGTGGACCGACATAGCGACGATAAGTTATTCGACAGCTGCTTTGGCTTTCTTTTTTCTGTTTGTTCTTTTAATTACCAGCTGGCGTGGCCGCCTGTATGGCATGATATTATCTGTCGCGTGTCTGCTTTCGGCTGCATGGGCTTTCACGACAGTTATTAACATCAACTGGAATCTTTCATTCACCGCTGCAGCCAATCTTCTTGAAATTCTGCGCAGTGCGGGATGGTCGGCATTTCTCATCGCACTTATTGGTCCATTTCAGCAAAAGCGGAACGCCGCACTGATTCCTAAAATCAGAATTTCGGTTATCGTAATCGCGATCGTTTATTTAGTACTGATTTGTTACACGCTTTTTGTTTATCGCAGCGACTCAATATTTCCAGGTTTACCGATAACTACACTGGCGAGTATTGTTGGCAATGTTGTCATTGCAATTATCGGCATCACACTTGTGGAGCAATTCTACCGAAATTCTCCTGTTGAAAAGCGCTGGGGAATCAAGTTTATTTGTTTAGGTATCGGTGCGATATTTATTTACGATTTTTATCTGTACAGTGACGCACTGCTGTTTAGGAACATCAATCTTGAGCTCTGGAATGCCAGGGGAATTATAAATGCGCTGGTTGTTCCACTTATAGCTATTTCGGCAGCGCGTAATCCGCAGTGGACTGTGGGCATTTCAGTTTCACGGCAGATTATCTTCTACAGCGCGGCCTTGTTTGGTACCGCTGCTTACCTGCTTGTTATGGCTGGAGTTGGCTATTACCTGCGTTTTTCTGGCGAAAGCTGGGGCATCGTATTGCAGATGAGTTTTTTATTCGGTGCCATTCTGCTGCTTATCGGGATTATATTTTCAGGCACTATCCGTTCCTGGCTGAAAGTCTCGATCAGTAAGCATTTCTACAGCTACAACTACGATTACCGCGAAGAATGGTTACGTTTCACAGCTACTCTGTCGGAACAAAAGGGTGAATTAAAAGAACGCGTCATTCAATCACTTGCGCAGCTGGTCGAGAGTCCGGGTGGCAGTTTGTGGATGAGGCATGAAGCTGGTCATTATATCCTTGTACATCACTTAAATATGCCTGCTATTACGGAGATCATAGAAGCCGATAGCTCACTCTGTAATTTTCTGGAAGAAAAAGAGTGGGTTATTGATTTAAGGGAATATCAGAAAACCCCGGGGCTGTATGCACCTCTAATTATTCCAGACTGGCTACAGAAAAGGCCAGAAGTCCGATTCGTTGTGCCATTGATACTGCATGACGGATTATTCGGTTTTGTGCTTCTGATAAAACCCAGAAGCGCTATAAAACTTAACTGGGAAATACGCGATCTGCTGAAAATTGCCGGTAGGCAAGCCGTGAGCTATCTGGCACAGGAAGAAGCATCACGTGCGCTGATGATCGCCAGACAGTTTGAATCATTTAACCGCATGTCGACCTTTGTCGTTCACGATTTAAAAAATCTGATATTTCAGCTTTCTCTGTTATTGTCGAATGCTGACAAACATAAATACAATCCCGAGTTTCAGGAAGATATGATTCAAACGGTGAATCTTTCGGTTGGAAAAATGAAGCGCTTACTGGAAAAACTGAGCAAAGACAATGCACCGGATAAAACTGAGCTCATTTCCTTGAATCAGCTTCTAGAACAAATTGTCGAAAGCAAATCCATTTTCGAGCCCAGGCCTGTTTTTGAAAGATGTCATGATGAATTCATTGTTTCTGCAGAAAAAACACGACTGAGTCGTGTAATAAGCCACATTATCCAAAATGCTATAGAAGCTACGCCCAAAGATGGTTCGGTCAGAATTCGCTTGTATGCCGAACATTTTCAAGCGGTAATTGAGGTGAAGGATACCGGACATGGTATGAGCGAAGAATTTGTCCAGAAAAGACTTTTCAAACCTTTTGAGTCTACAAAATCGGCAGGTATGGGCATCGGCGTTTTTGAAAGCAGAGAGTATATCCATGAGCTTGGTGGTAAACTGGAAGTGGTTACACAAGAGTCAACGGGTACTGTCTTTTATATCTATTTGAAACAACATGTTGCGAGTGCTTCGGACACTGTGATATCGCCCGTATAGTCTGGGTTTCTGCATGTTTTTATGGTATTAATCTGTTCGCTGATCCTGGTGGAGTCAAATTCAAGAAATAAAGATCGTTAATGGATTACATTGTTTTTTGACAAGATTGGCATATGTATATAATACCAAAACATGTCGCATGTCGATTCAGGTAAACGTATAGGTTTAATCCATGACGGAAAATCGGGACAAAAAAAGATTACTGATTATTGAAGATGATCTGGGTTTGCAAAAACAATTGCGCTGGACTTTTGATCAGTACGCTGTTTCAGTAGCATCCGACCGCGAGAGTGCGCTGGCTATGGTAAGACGCCATGAACCTTCTGTTATTACAATGGATCTTGGATTACCCCCCGATCAGGATGGCGCAACTGAAGGCCTTGCGACATTAAAACAGATTCTTGCACTAGCCCCCGATACAAAAATTATCGTATTGACCGGAAATCAGGATCATGCCAATGCGTTAAAGGCTATTGAAATAGGTGCCTATGATTTTCAACAAAAACCTTTTGACCCCGAAATGCTTAAGCTCGTCGTCCAACGCGCATTTTATTTACACGCCATCCAGCAGGAAAACAAGCGGCTTAATCTGACACAAAGCAGTTCGCCTATTGACGGTTTGATCACGAAAGATGCTGAATTGCTGAAAGCTTGCCGTAACATTGAAAAAGTTGCGCCATCTGATGTCACAGTAATGCTTTTGGGTGAAAGCGGAACAGGTAAAGAAGTGCTGGCAAGAGCATTACATAATCTAAGCAATCGTAAAGACAGACGTTTTGTTGCTATTAATTGTGCCGCTATCCCCGAAACGCTCCTGGAAAGTGAATTATTCGGACATGAAAAAGGTGCTTTTACCGGAGCTGCAAAACAAACTCCCGGAAAAATAGAACTGGCTGACGGCGGTACTTTTTTTCTTGATGAAGTGGGAGATTTGCCTTTCCAGTTACAAGCAAAATTGCTTCGATTCTTGCAGGAAAGAGTAATCGAACGCATTGGCGGGCGCGAAGAAATTCCGGTCGATGTGCGCATTGTCTGCGCGACGCATCAAAATCTCAATGAATTGATGAAACAAGGGCAATTCCGCGAAGATCTCTATTATCGGCTGAGTGAAATTGTCATTTCAATTCCACCACTCAGGAAGCGAATCGGCGACGCAATTCTATTGGCGCATCACTTTAAAAACAAGTTCTGTGCAAAAGAAGGAAAAGGAACAATGAATTTCAGCCAGGAAGCATTAGCAGCTATCGAAAAAAATCAGTGGGCCGGAAATGTGCGTGAAATAGAAAATTGCATTAAGCGCGCCGTTATAATGGCCGAAGATTCGATCATCACACCACAGGATCTGGGTTTGCAGGCTGGAAATAATGATAATGATATGGAATTGCTTAATTTAAAAACCTTGCGCGAACAAGAGGAATGCAAGGCTGTGATTAAGGCATTGGCAAGAGTTGATGGCAATGTGGCACATGCGGCAAAACTGCTCGGTGTCAGTCGTCCTACGCTTTATGATTTAATGAATCGGTGTGGATTGAAATAAGGTTGCCATGCCATGGACTCTTAATCATTAAAGCTTTAAGATACGGATTTATTGGAATTTTTCTTAAAATAGACTAAACAGGTGGCTAACGGGTGGTTAATTTAGTACATGACTTGATTTATCATTCTGCAAACCGATCGCCTCGTGCAGAAGCACTTTCCTATCAAGGTCAGACAAAGAGCTACGGAGAAATTGCTCAAGCAGTCGAACGATGCGCCAAGCGTTTTTTGGCAGCAGGATTATCGCATCATGAACGTGTTGCAGTCTATCTTGAGAAGCGTATAGAAACCGTAATTGCCTTATTTGCCGCTAATGCTGCCGGTGGCGTTTTTGTGCCCATAAATCCGCTTTTAAAACCGGATCAGGTCAGATACATCATGACTGACTGCAATGTCAGGGTTTTGGTTACTTCGGCAGAGCGGTTTAAACTGCTCATTGATGTGCTGCCTGCCTGTCATGATCTCCATGCGGTCATTATAATCGATAGCACTGAGAATTTACCTCAAATTCCGGGTCTCAACCTGTTTTCCTGGGACGATTGTTTTACCTGTGAATCCGATCAGAAGCCTTTTCGTGTTATTGATAGCGATATGGCCGCTATCCTGTACACATCCGGTAGTACGGGTAAACCCAAAGGTGTTGTACTTTCTCATCGCAACATTGTTTCAGGTGCAAAAAGTGTTTCGGAATACCTGTGCAATCAGCCTGAAGATCGTATTCTTTCAGTGTTGCCGCTCAGTTTTGATTATGGCTTAAGCCAATTAACCACTGCGTTTCATGTCGGTGCCACCAATGTCCTCATGAATTACCTGTTGCCCAGAGACATTATCCGTATTGTCGAAATGGAAAATATCTCTGGACTTGCAGCGGTACCACCGCTCTGGATTCAATTGGCTCAGTTAAATTGGAGTGGTGCCGCCGGATCACTGAGATATATTACCAACTCTGGCGGCGCAATGCCGCGCGCCACATTGGATCAGCTTCGTGGCGTGTTGCCTGGTACACAGATATTCTTGATGTATGGATTGACAGAAGCATTTCGCTCGACTTATCTGCCGCCTGATGAAATCGATAAACGCCCGGATTCCATTGGAAAGGCGATTCCAAATGCCGAGATTCTGGTTTTGCGTGAAGATGGCTCCCCATGCGCGCCTGGTGAACCCGGAGAGCTGGTGCATCGTGGCGCACTGGTATCGATGGGATATTGGGGTGATCCTGAGAAAACAGCCGCATGTTTCAGGCCGATTATTTCAAAACAACATGGTCTGACGATACCCGAACTTGCCGTATGGTCTGGCGACACCGTGCGCATGGATAGTGAAGGCTTTCTTTACTTTATTGGCCGACGCGACGAAATGATCAAGACCTCAGGTTACCGGGTCAGTCCGACAGAAATCGAAGAAGTGGTTTATGCCAGTGGGATGGTTGGTGAAGCCGCCGCAATCGGTGTTCCACATCCGATACTCGGGCAGGCGATATTGGTGATTGTCACACCAGGTAAGAATGAAAAACTCGAGGCGGAAGATCTGTTAATGGCCTGCAAACGTCACCTGCCTGCTTTCATGCTGCCCAGTCGTATCGATATACGTCCGGGTAATTTGCCGAGAAGTCCGAATGGCAAAATAGACAGGAAAATGCTTTTTCAAGAAATGCAACATGTCTTTACAGAAAATCCCGCATGATCAGCGAATCGCTACATTCTTCTGCGCTGATTCAATTTCCGGTTTATGACGATTGCTTGATTATAGGGAGCACTCCACTAATTCGATTGATTCAGTGTGCTGGTCCGGTTGTGACCGGGCCTGGATCGTCATATCGTCCTCGAAATTAGGATTTATGTCAGGCGGATTCGTATTCTGGAAAATATGGATTTTTAGATGCGCTCAATAACGGATGACGGACTGCATTATCACCGTGCAGTTCCCTGTACTCCATTGGATCCGCTGATTGATCAATCGGAAATGGCTCAGAGTGAAAAGAATGACTTTGTCGTTGCTTTGCAATCAGGCATATATGGCCGACAGTCAGTTCCACTTTTTCCTTCAGTCATCCAGAACCGTTCGAAGTATTGGTTTGGAAATCTTTTGGATATGGTTTGGATCAGCAAAAATGATCCCAGCCACATTTAATCATTAAAGTATAGCAATAGAAGAATAATCCTCTGGCTGCATGGCATGACGTTCATGCAGTCTAATTTTTCTGGAGAACATAGATGGGGGGAATTTGTGGCTGGATTGGTTACAAAATGCCGGTAAATGAGAGTCGCAAAGTGCTTGAAAATATGATTCAGCCAATTGCGCAGCACGATCATGGTCCAGCAAATATTTTGGTAAACGATAAATCAGCTTTCGCAATCATAGGGCATCCCAAATACGTATATACTTTTCAGGGTTACGGTATCACGGTTTTATTATGGGGGGATGTGCGATTTAAACATACCCGGCACGATCAACCAGATGCAATTCTGAATCCCGCTAAATTTTTCCTGGATTGCTGGTTAAGTAACAGCGATCAGGCATTGTCGAACATAACCGGTGAATTTATCGCCTGTATCTCGGATGACAATCAGGATCAGTGCATGCTTGCCATTGATCGGCTTGGCACCCGTTCTTTAGCGTATCAGGCGGTTGGCGATGGTGTGATTTTTTCTACGTCACAAGATGCGCTTGTCAGGCACCCTCTGGTCACTGCGCAAATTAATTCACAGAGTATCTATGACTATATCTATTTCCATATGATACCCAGCCCGGATACGATCTATAAGGACCAGTACCGGCTGCTGCCTGGCGAGTGTCTGACTTTCCGGAATCGCGAAATACAAAAACGTCCCTACTGGAATCCTGTATTCATCGAAACTTCAGGATGCTCGTTTGGAGAGCTTAAATCTGAATTAAGACAGTTGCTCCATTCAAGTGTGCGTGATGCTGTCGGCAACGCATCTGTTGGCGCCTTTCTCAGCGGCGGCACAGACAGTTCAACAATTGCCGGCATACTCGGTGAAGTTACCGGAAAACCGGCGCAAACCTATTCGATCGGTTTTGCAGCGCCAGGTTATGATGAGATGGAATATGCACGAATTGCGGCGCGCCATTTCGCTACCAACCACCATGAGTACTATGTAACACCGGATGATGTCGTTACAGCTATTCCACAAATCGCTGCCATTTTTGACCAGCCGTTTGGCAATGCCTCGGCGATACCGGCATATTATTGTGCGCGCATGGCAAAAGAAGACGGTCTGGATAGAATTCTGGGTGGTGATGGCGGTGACGAGTTGTTTGGCGGTAATGAACGTTACGCCCGGCAATATGTGTTTTCCCTCTATGAATATTTACCTGCCATTATTCGAAAAAAAATTCTTGAACCCTGGGCGGGGAGTGTATCAGGAAAAACACAACAGCCTTTACTGCGTAAAATGTATCGTTATATAGAGCAGGCGTCCACTCCCATGCCGGGTCGCATGGAAACCTATAATTTGCTGTTGCAGCATGGTCCTGATTCCGTTTTTACAGCTGAGTTTCTGGAAACCGTCGACACAAAATATCCAGAGCTTCTTTTGGAGCAAACCTATCACCGCGTGCACGCAAAAAGCCTGATCAACCGCATGTTGGCGTATGACTGGAAAATTACACTTGCTGACAATGATTTGCCTAAAGTGGTAAAAGCCTGTGAACTGGCCCGGATTGATGTTGCATTTCCATTAATCAGCGATGAAATCGTCGCATTTTCTTTAAAATTGAAACCGAATTACAAAGTCAAGGGTACCAAGCTGCGTTATTTTTTTAAAGAAGCACTCAAGGACTTCCTGCCCAATGAAATAATTACTAAACAGAAACACGGCTTTGGTTTACCATTCGGCGTATGGCTGCAGGAACATGCGCAACTTAAAGCCTTGGCTGCCGATAGCTTGAACGATTTAAAATCACGGCACTTTATTCGTACGGATTACATCGATACATTGCTCGATCAGCATTTAAAAGAACACGCCAGTTATCATGGCACTATGATCTGGATTTTAATGATGCTGGAATGTTGGTATAAATCCAGATCTGGATAGCACGTAATATGAATAAAAAAATAACAGGAGCGGCTGAATGATGAGTGAACTGTATGATGCTTATCAGAAATATTTTGAAATTGTTCTGGCTGAAACACCGGAGTTGAAGGAAATTGCCTATCAGATACGCTACCATGTCTTATGCCAGGAACAGCGCATACCCGGATTCGATCAATCCAGTTACCCGGAGAAGCTGGAAAAAGACGATTTCGATGATCGCGCCATGCATGCAGTGGTAATGCATCGTCCATCCGGAAAATTCATTGGTACCGTACGACTGGTTTTACCCGACGTCAGCGCACCGGACAAGCCTTTTCCAGTCGAATCCTATACGCATCTTGATATTGAATATCTCAGAAATCATAGCGTTTCGCGCCTGGAGACGGCGGAGATATCAAGATTTCTTGTCATTAAAGAGTTTCAAAGACGCAAGGGCGATCTTTTTCGGGAAATGGATGAAAACAAGGATAAAACCGAGAATACAGCCGAGAACAATTCCGCTGCAAAACAAAAAGAACGGCGTGTTTCCGCGAATATTACATTAATCCTTATGGCTGCCGTTGTGCAGATGAGTGTAAAAAGTAACACAGAAAATTGGCTTTCCTTCATAAGTCCGGCGCTTAACCGGTTGCTCAGTCAGGTCGGCATGGATTCTGTGCCGATCGGCCCGCTAATAGAATGTCATGGTTTACGACAACCCTTTTTTGCAAAAATGACAGATATTCTGATTAAAACGCATAAAGATTATCAGGATGTCTGGGAGATTTTAACCGACCAGGGCAAAATTTTACCTGCTAAAATGCACACCTGATTTCTACCTGCCAAAACGAGCGCCTGGATTCATTTTTTCAGAAATGAAGTATATTGCATAACGCCATGTTCAAAATCAAAGCAGTTTTATGCCTTATGCTTTTTTTTCTGGTAGCCGGTAAAACACATGCATCGGAACATTATAAGGTCATTGTTCATCCCGATGTAGAGCAGGAATCCGTCACTGCCAACGTATTGCGCGCGGTTTTCAGTATGCGCATGAAAACTTGGCCGAATGGCAGGTTAATAAAAGTTTATGTATTGCCTGACGATCATGAGCTGCACCAGGCCTTCTCAAAAGAAACCTTAAATGTTTTTCCTTACCAGCTGCGCGCCAACTGGGACCGTCTGGTATTTTCCGGCACAGGCCAGGCGCCGACGACAGTCTCTTCTAACGAAGAAATGCTGCGAAGAATAGCAAGCACACCGGGTTCGATCGGTTATCTGGAATCCTCTTTTATCAGTGATGACGTTCATGTACTACAGATCAAATAGCGGCTTATGTCATGAAACCTGTGGATTGATACGCAGGTTTGCCATGTTTTTGCTTTTGTTCAGTCTCTGCACTGCAAACGCATCCGGTCAGGCAAGTATCGATCAGAAAGAAACATTAAAGAATAAGAATTCACCCTCAAAATGGTTTTCTGAAACAAATATTCTGGATAATCTGAAATTTCAGGGTTTTGCAAGCCAGGGATTTATTGCAACATCGGACAATAATGTTTTCGGCAAAACGGACCAGGGCGGCGGTTTTGGTTTTACCGAAGTTGGACTTAACGCGCTGTTCCGGCCGTTGACCCGGCTGCAGTTCTCGGCGCAGATGCTGTCCCGCCGCGCCGGGGAGGGCAGTAATGGCGGTGAGCCACGTCTGGATTTCGGTTTTGTCGATTATTTGCTGTACTCGCATGAAACCCACCAGTTCGGCATCAGGGTCGGCCGGCTGAAAAATCCGTTCGGATTTTATAACGACACGCGCGATGTCGCTTTCACACGTCCCAGTATTCTATTACCGCAATCGATTTATTTTGACCGTACGCGCAACCTGGGACTGTCGGCGGATTCCGTACAGCTTTATGGCGAAACGTCACACCCGACAATCGGCAATTTTTCAGTGCAGTTTGGTGTAACACGTCCCTTGGTAAAAAGCAGAGAAACGGAATTTGCGATTTTTAATACAGATAAACTGGCCGGTGAATTATCGCCAGAGCCATCGTTTATAGGTCGAGGCATGTATGAAACGCATGATGCTCGATTTCGATTTGCAATCAGCGGTATTTGGCTCAATACGCATTTCCATCCGGGAATCGGTGATCGTTTGACGCAGGGTTCTTTTTCCTTTTCTCCGCTTTTTCTGTCAGCACAATATAACGCAGAAAAATGGAGTTTGACCGCAGAGTACGCTTTGCGTCGTCTGGATTTTAAAAATTTTGGAGCTCCTGCGCTAGATGTACAGGCCGACAACACAACCGGCGAAAGCTTTTATGTGCAGGGTGTCTACCGTTTTCACCCGAAATGGGAGGCGCTGTTACGCTATGATGTGTTTTTTGCAGACCGGAACGATCGTAACGGAAAAGAATTTGTTCAGTGGCGGGAAGATAACAATCTTACTCCACGTCCTGCGCATTCACGATTTGCCAGAGATTTGACCGTTGGCCTGCGATGGAATATTACCCCGCAAATCATGGCGCGTTTCGAGTATCATTACATCAATGGAACAGGCTGGATTTCAGGACTGGATAACCCGAATGTTGCATCAACTGTTAAAGAATGGGACCTTTTTGCGGCGCAACTGTCCTTCCGTTTTTAAGCGCAAACATGTCTTCTTATGTCACAGGTTGTTAAAACGCCAATAAATGAAACACAAACACGTAAATTTCTTAGTTTCAGATGGAAAATTACATCATTAAGCAGTCTCATACTGCTTGCGGTCGTTTTATTATTTTGTATCGTCAGTTATTGGGGTCTGGTTACCAATTTTGACAGTCAGCGCGAAACTGAATTTAAGCGTTATGGCAGGGAAATCGACAGCCTTATTGAACGGTTGTCATCTGGATTGCGTCAACAGGCGGAAGCCATTCCTTTTCTGGACGGTATGCCCGAAGCGTTGCTGTCCAACGATAAAAACAAAATCAGGCAGGTTTTTAACCGGCATTGGCCGCTGATACATATCAATAGCGGCATTGAAACCGTACGGTTATACAATACATCGAATCAATTGATCGCGGACTGGGGCAGTCTGGGCAATCATCAGATTGACGAACACCCGATGCTTGAATGGGTTGAAAGCGTTAGTCATCTGGAGAAGCCGATTCATCCTTTGCTTTGCGAAAAAAGCTGTATTCAGCATACCGTGGCGCCATTATTAATTGACGGCAAGGCGGGCGGAACAGTTGTTATCGGCATTACACTGACTGATGCGCTGCTCGCATTCAATCGTGTTTCAGGTGCGGATATTGGCTTATTGATACATGACAATAGCGCGCATTCAGTTGACAATGCTTCCTATATGCTGCCATGGAACGCGCATATCGCTGCATTGACCAGAAAAGATGAGAATCATCAAATTCTAAAAACCGCCGTAGAAAAATTTTCGTCCATAGACAGCCTGCGAGGAGGCATACAAATTGATTTATTGGATAATCACTATCAGATAAAACTGTACCCACTCAATACTGTAGGCAGTAACAAGGCGAGTCTGGCCATTATCACCGACGTCACCGCCGCGATGAATAATATCCACGATTCCATCTGGAAAATTGCGGCAATCGGGTTGCTTGGTCTTGTTCTTTCCGGAGTTCTGATGTTCGGCATTTTTACGCGGCTGCTCATTCGCTTAAAGGATATTGCCTATACACTACCCCTGCTGGCAAGCGGTCAATTTGAAAACTTCCGGCAATCGCTGGTCGCATCAAAGCACACGCAGAAGTACAGTGACGAAATAGACCTGCTTAATGTGGCTGCGGTTCAGCTATCCCTGCAACTTGAAGATCTCGAACAAAAAGCAGCGACCCGGGCAAAACAGCTCATCGAGCAAAAAGACGAATTGAGCAAGGAGAGAGACTTCATTGCCAATCTGCTGGATACCGCACAAGTCATCGTGCTCACGCAGAACACACTTGGCAGAATCAATTCCTTGAATGCGCATGGCGAAATGTTGACGCACTTTTCTGAAAAAGAACTGCAGGGCTCATCCTTTCTTCAACTGCTGGCATCCAATTACGATCATCAATATCTGGCCACATGTCTGGAAGAACTCAATAACAATAAGCGTGATCAATTCCGTCATGAATCTACGATCCGTTGCAAGGATGGTTCCACCCGTGATATCGCCTGGCTCCACTCACGGCTTTCGAGAAATTCCAGAAGTGATCCATCCATTTTGTCGGTTGGTCTCGATGTTACTGAATACAAGCTGGCACAGGAGCGTTTAACCTGGCTGGCAACGCATGATCCCCTGACCGATCTGCATAACCGCCGCCGGTTTAGCGAAGAGCTTGAACAAATGCTCAGCAGATCGGATCGGTATAATCGTCCGGGTGCGTTATTATTTTTTGACCTGGATCGTTTCAAGTATATTAACGATACCAGCGGACATCATGCAGGTGACGCATTTCTGAAGTTGGTCGCTAAAATGCTGTCGCAGACAATTCGTTCCGGCGATATTACCGCGCGCCTTGGCGGTGATGAATTCGCTGTCATTCTTCCCGAAATAAACGCCGAGGGCGCCATTGAAGTTGCCAAAAAAATACTCAATAACATCAGTAGCCTGAGCCTGACTTATGCCGACCGCAATCACAGGGTATCGGCCAGTATCGGGATCGCCCTGTTTCCGGAACATGGTGATAACGTACATGACTTGCTGGCTGCTGCCGATCTTGCCATGTATCATGCGAAAGACACCGGAAGAAATGCATGGCATTTGTTTTCTACGGAAGACCAGAGCCGCGAGCGGGTACAATCGCTTGTTTACTGGAAGGAGAAAATTGAATACGCACAAGCAAGTGATAATTTTATCCTTTTCTTGCAGCCGATTATGAGTGTTCGAAGTCGCCGGGTCATGCATTATGAGGTATTACTGCGCATGCGCAACGGCGATGGTTTGATTCTATCGCCTGCCGGTTTTATTAAAGCGGCCGAGCAAAGCGGCTTGATACATATTATCGATCATCTCGTACTGCGAAAATCCATTGCGCTGGCTGCCGCCATTAATCGCGACAGAACGCAGGATTTCATCAGCCTGTCGATTAATCTGTCCGCGCATGCTTTCAACGATCCTGAATTACTGTCAATATTGTTTCATGAACTGAACAAGTATGAAATCAATCCGGCACTGCTAATGTTTGAGATTACTGAAACTGCCGCGCTTGAGAATCTGCCGGGTGCGCGTACCTTGATGAAGGAAATAAAAGAATTGGGCTGCGGTTTTGTACTGGATGACTTTGGCGTGGGGTTTTCTTCGTTCTATTATTTAAGAGAACTTCCGGTAGACGCTGTTAAAATCGATGGCTCCTTTATACGCAATCTCGGCGAAAATCCGGATGACCAGATTCTGGTCAGTGCTTTGTGCAGCGTCGCTTCCGGTTTTGGGAAAAGAATAACTGCCGAATTTGTTGAAAGTGAAAAAATTCTGAATCAGCTCAGGAAAATGAATATCGACTACGCGCAAGGCTATCATGTCGGCAAGCCAGCGCATTATCAGGAGTTTTTTCCTGATATCGATATCAAATAATTGCTGTGAAAGGCCTGTCATAAAAAAACCGGGTGTTGCGGTGGAATGACTAATCCGGCTTTTGAGCTTTGACTGATCAGCCATATCGGTTTCGCGGGCCGTTCAATCAGCGCAGGTAAGGCGGCAGCGGTTCGCCAAAAAACTCGCGCATCAGGAAATTTTCGAGCCCTTCATTATCTCCGGGGCGGGCGGACAGAACAATAACACGGTTAAGGCGATGGGATTCCCAGTTAAAATCTTCCTGATGATACTGGCGGATAAGTTGAATCATTCTTCGGATAATTGCGCGCTCGATGTCCTCGTCCGGCCCTGCCTTCACCTCAATCAGTTCGCGCCGTGGATTGCTGATGCCGGTTGTCCATGCGCGAAATGAAAACTGAGCATAACGGGGTCCTATTTGAGTGATCTGAAAAATACCGCTCGTTCCGGGCATTTGCAGGTTGCGCTTAACCCGCGCCAGCCGGATTTCTTCTGCTGAAGGTTGCGGCGCTTTATTGATATTCGTTGTATTTTCAGTCCCGTCAAAAATACCCCTCGGGCGATTCTGCTGTGGCCTTCTCTGATTAATATATTCCGATAAGTCGGTTGGAGCGGAAGTATCGGTTTTTGGCGGCGCTTCGATAACCGATTTTTCCCTGGGTGGTGAAATTTTTGCCGTTTCGATTGCGTCCCGTTTCACAGGCGGCGGTGAAGAAGGCGTCGATGGACGAGGACGCGGTGGCGGAATTTTTAATTCCGGAGCTGTTTTTGTCTGTTGCGTTTCTTCCTGGGTTGGTGTTTCGGTGCCTTTACGCGGCGGCGGGACGGATTCCTGCGATTGTTCCAGCTCTGGCAGCTCGATAAATTCAGCTTCGATGGCATCCGGAATCGAGACGGCAACATCAACTTCAGACTCGGACATGAAAAAACCGAATGCCCAGATCATCAACAGCCAAAGCAGCGCCGCCAAAGGCAGCGGCCACCAGAGACGGACTTCCACAGGTCTTGAGCGGGTTATTTCCATGAACGGTTACAGAAGGTTATTTCGGCTACTTATGTTTTACCGCGATCAGAAACTGCTGTACTCCGGCATTTCGCGCACGCAGCATCGCCTGGACGACAATGCCTTGCGGCGCTTCGCTGTCTGCGGAAACAATCAGCTTCTGCTGCGCGCCCTGTAGCAACGGCTTGAGCGTAACAGCCAGCGTGTCGAGCGTGACACGTTCCTTGTTGATGAAAATTTCGCTGTCCCTGGTCAGTGTGAGTGTGACCGGTTGTTCCGCACTGAGTTTTTCAGCCTGGCCTTCAGGCAGATTGACTTGCAGCGAGTCCAGTTTCTGCATGGACAAGGATGCCAGCATGAAGGTCGCAAGCAGGAAAAACATAACATCAATCATCGGTATGAT
The DNA here is from genome assembly GCA_028577615.1 of Nitrosomonas sp. Classification (GTDB taxonomy): domain Bacteria; phylum Pseudomonadota; class Gammaproteobacteria; order Burkholderiales; family Nitrosomonadaceae; genus Nitrosomonas. The sequence continues at coordinate 13,434 of JAJSDU010000025.1, read as the reverse complement.
CTGGATATATCCTTTACGCGGCGCTCTGGATTTACGCAGTTTCATGAATTTCTTCCTTTTGATCCAGCCGGATGTGATCAATCAGGCGTGTTCCCAGGCGTTCCATCTCATCCATGGTTTGCGATTGCAGGCGGGAAAAATAATTGAATCCGAATAAGGCAATCAGTGCGATGACTAATCCAATCACAGTGGCAATGAGTGCTTCAGCTACGCCGCCGGTTACGGCAGTTGGATTGACGATGCCCTCGCTGCCGATTACCTGGAAGGCGCGCATCATGCCGATAACTGTTCCCACCAGGCCAAGCAGCGGAGCAGCGGTAACGATGGTTTCCAGCGCCCAGAGTCTGCGCGCCAGCGATTCCTCGATCAGCTGAGCTTCATCCGCTGCACGTGATTCTGTCCACCAGAATGGCTGATCCCGGTTGGTAATGACGACTTCAAAAAAACGCTTGTAGTAGTGGCGTCTGTCCAGCCCCGACAGAATTTTTTCCAGATCTTCCCATTTGAATCCATAGGTCTCGATCAAATTCGACAAATCCCGTGAAAGTCTGGCGAACCGCCAGTAAATAAATGCCTTCTCAAGCATGATTGCCAGCGCAATGATGCCGAGCAGCAATAGCGGGATGATGATGATTCCACCCAGTTTTAACATGATCCATGCTTGGTTGAGATGTTCCATAAATAACTCCAGATTGGGAATGCTCATATTATTCTCTTATGCTTGCAAAGATTAAAGAGTGCCACTTGATTTCACTTCAAAAATCATGAAATTCAAAAAACGCATCTGACGACATCACCGCCGATGAAAAATCGCTATACTGCCATATCCGGTGTTCTTTTTAAGGAGAATATAGACCAGGAGCTGTCGGAAGCTGATAGAGGCTCCGGTATTTTGAAATTCTTGATGAACAGCGGTTGTTATTTGATCAGATAAACATGATAAAAAAGAAAATCGTCGTGAACGATCTCATGCAGCATGATTACAGTTATGCTTTGACTGAGCCGATGGGGAAAAATTTTCATGCGGAATTTACGCCCGCGCTGACGCCCAAACAAATGCTGCGCATGGGTGTTTTCGGCGGGAAATACATGACGGATTGTGTCAATGAGTTTCCTGAAGACTGGTTCAAACAGGCCAGATTATGTCACGAGTTTCATGATCCCGCGTTGAATTTCTTCGGTGTCAATGCTTCCCAGTCCCTGTCCGAGTGGCGCGAAAAAGGCTGGATCTATACAGAAGATCCGCGTGGCTGGTTTCAGTGGTACTGCCGCTATTATATGGGTCGAAGATGTCCGGATGATCTGCGGCAGATCAGGCGCTGGAAAGCCATGAAAAGGCATGCCGCGCAAATCAGGAAAAACTGTCTGGGTGGAGACCTCAACTGCCGGAAACGGCAGCGGCAGGCGCTTCTAAACTGGGCTTACGACAGCAGGGCAATCTGATTGGATTGAAAGAATGATGAACGATTAATCCGTCAGCAGGATTAAACGTACACACTATTGAAAAAATCGCTGGCTTGCCTGGGGAGGAACAGGCTGGCTGGCAATCGTGCCGTGGACAAAAGAGAGTAAAACCGACGGCATGGAAATCAATATGGTCTACTTGGTCAAAATCAATTTGTTATTTCGCGTACGGCGTAGTGAATAGCGTTCGCCGTGATGCATAATGAACACCACTTCATGATGCGTAAATAAAGTATCACTGCTCAGTACAACGTTTTGATCAGCTACCAGTGGCAGACGCTTTTCCAGGCAATGAACCGTAGGCGTTGATATTTTAGCGGGCTGGCGCATAATGAATTCCTGAAACTTAAATGAGAATTATTCTCATTATAACTATCGTATGTAAAAATGCAAGCTTTATTTTTTCGGTAAACTGCTATCGTATCCTGCCTGTACCTGTCAGATTGCGAACGGCAATCTGAAAAACTGGTGCGCTAACCAGTTTGTTCTGAGCAGATAGCTTTAAGCGCCTGCCATTCTGAATCATCCAATGCCTGCTGATAGCTTTTTGAGGTGGCGGTATTGTTTTTTAGCGTATTGATACGGTGTTCCGTGTGCGGATGCGTGGAAAAATATTCATCCAGATTGGACCATTTGGAATAAGGATGATTGCTGTTTTTTGCTTCTTCCCGCTGAATGCGCTCGAAAAACAGCATTAAGCCTGATGGGTCGATATTCGCTTTTTCGAGTAAAGCATAACCAGTTTTATCCGCCTCCAGTTCGTCTTCGCGGCTATAGTGGAATTGATGGATGATTCCGGCAAAATAGGCAGTATTACTGAGGACGCTGACATCGCCAAACATCAGGTGCAGCGTTAAAGTAATCCCCAGGTTGCGCATCAATGACTTCATCGGGTGATTCATCTCGATGTGCGCCATTTCATGCGCCAGCACGCCAGCGACTTCTTCCGCCGAATCAGCCTTTTTCAGAATGCCGCTGAAAATAACCAGGTGACCACCCGGCGCGGCCAGAGCGTTAAGTGTTTCGTCATCGGAGATAACACGCACATTGAAAGGAATGTCGCGCGTTACTCCCTGCTTCAGCAAAGACACCAATTTATCCAGCGCCGCTTTTCCTTGCGGCGCTGTACACACCGGATGATTGATTGACGAATCAAGCGCCATTTTGCCAATCTGTATTTCGGTACTGTGAGGAATCAATTCGCTTGCGCGCTCAAACAACCGGGGTCCGGCGGCAACTGCTGTTAACACAAAAATTACGGATAATCCAGTATAGCCTGCGAGGGATTTCCACTGCGTAGAAAGCGTTATTGCCGGAAAAGCCGTTTTAGGGAGTTTTGTTTTGAGTGAAAACCAGTGTTCCGGTTCGACATATAGCCGCATGGTCCTGTTTTTACGGGAAGTCAGTACGGCCGGTTGCGGCGGAACAGGTTGCTGCAGAACTACGATTTCTTCATACCGCCAGTCGCTTGAACACGATTCTCCAGATAGCGAGACGCGCAAACGACTGGCGTGCAATTCGACACTGACCTGATGCGGCTTTGCCGTTTTACCATCAAAAAACCTGGCTTCGAAAGCAGTCAATGTCATTAAGGGCGTCTCTCAATTAGTGATACCCATGATTAAATCAAACCTGAGTCAAGACCCATGACAGCATGCAAGCCTTCGGCGTCAGCGGGTTTGTGGTTAGCCGTTTGTTTAATGCTGGAAGTTTCCAGATCGCCCCGGACTTGCGTATGCTGCGCGAAAAAACGCAGATTACGCTGCATGATAACAGGCAAACCCAGACCGAACGTCAGGATGAGAATTAATAAATTGCCCAGTTTGAGCTTTATCAGCGCAAAAGTCGTGACAGTGCTTCTGAAACCGACTTCACCGGCATACAAGTGATTGGTAATTTCGTGAATGAGCGCCGTTTTGTAAATCAATCGAACCATGGGAAGCAGGATGAATGGAACAATAGTGCAGGCCAGGGCGCTGAAAAAAGACGCGTTGCTGAAAAAGATCACTAAAGCTTCATCAACTGACAGCTTTTGCTGTGTGAGCGCCATTTGCGCGGCGGCAAAAGATGCCGCCATCAGTTGCAGGCCGTATAAAGCGAAAATGAATAAACCAATGATAATTGAGTAGGTGGCCAGATGTACGGCCATCAGATCCTTGCCGCGCCCTTCGAAACGGAATGCTATATCGCCATAATAGGCATTATCCGTAACATATTGATATATTTTGATATCGGAATAAGGGATGAATAGACCGAGTGATACAATGTTAATCAGCCATCTCCAGAGAAAAAGGCCGGCAAATTTCATGACTGAACCATCGAGTTCAAAACGGATGCTTCGCCATTGTGTGCGGCTTATGCGATAGCGCCATGCGGAATAGAGTGCGACAGGAAGCACATAGAAAAATGGAATCAAAAATACCAGCGGCCAGACTGCATCGGGAGCGATAATCGACGCCACCATAAATGGCAGATAAAGCACGAGAAAGATAAGCATGGCTTTCAGAAACCCGATAAAAAGCTCCTTTCCTGTTCCGGTGTATTCAAACCGGTCTTTATTGAGCTTGAATGCACCCGCCACATATTGACGCAATCGTGTTTTTCCCCAGAAACTGTAAATTCCCAGCGTAAAAATATTCATTACGATATTGAGCAACCAGATTTTGTAGACTTGTCCAGTCTGGCCATCATAGGCTATCCGGTGCGTCGTTAAGTGGTGCCGGATTCTTTCCGGTTGTGCCTCTTCAGTTATTTGCCTGTCCAGAAATGTCTGATCCGTCACTATTGTGCTCATTGTTGATTACCTTTGTGAATTAAAAACAGGTGTGGTTCTGAACATTAACGGAGTGAACGTGTAATGGTTTAATCAGGGATCCCCTGTTGAGCGGATTCGCCGGGCAGCCTGAATGGCGATCGTCATCAGCGCTTCATCGTCGCATTTAAATCAGGACAGACGCTGTGATGCAGACTTGCTCGTTCTGCCTGATCGTTATTCCGATGCGGTATAGACGGGAGTATCCGTTGTCAGCAGGCGTAAATCGTTTTCCCAGCTTTTCAGTTTGTCGTGTGCGTGTCGGCGCTGGATCGGTGTGGTGGTGTTATGCATGCGGGCGATAAAGCCGCAGGTATATTCGCTCAGTTTGATTTGATACGCGCGATAATCCGGATTGTCGGAACGGTGGGTGTGTTCTATCAGTCCGCGCAGCACGGTTGCTGCCTGTCCGGGCGGAAGGGGGGCATCGGCGAGTTGTTGCAGGGTTGCCAGTGTAACCTGTTGGCGGTGCTGGCGTTCTGCAAGCCAGGCCTCGGGATTGAAAGGTGAAACCTCGATGCTGGCAATAATCAGGTCACGCTGCTGCTGATCGATTTTGCCGTAAAGATTCTCGATGCGTTTTACCGAGCGTTTTATCGCGGCATTCAGGCGGTCTTTGGGATCCGGTTGCAGATAATCACGGCGCAGTTTGTCATTGCTTTTAGCATAGCGTTGTTCAATGTGGCGCCGTTGCGATTCATCCAGACGCAGAACAACCGGTGCGCCGAGATGCACGGCGTGATCGAAGGCGGGCGCGATGATGTCCTGCAGTTCATCAGACCAGTGGCAAATCTGTTCCGGTGTCACCGGGTCATTGATTTGGCTGCGCACCGCAGCAAGCCAATTGGCGTATTCCGGCAGCTGAGTGCTGCGATGCCAGTCAAACCATTCGCGAATGGCTTGTTTTGCATGCGGTTTTTGCTCGCGACTGAAATCGGCATAACTGTCCAGCCACCACCAGGCGAGCTGCGGCCCGCGATCGTATCCCAGTTGTACCATGCTGCAGCCGCTCATCAGCAACAGTGCGGCGATAATGACGACCTTGGCGAGCATTTTTTGCGGGTGATAAAGTGTTATGACAAAATCCGGCGTTTTAGAGATGTCCATATTCCGGTCAGCGTGTATTTATCCAGATGAATCCGATGCCTATTCCTGTTGATCCCGCCGCCAGAATGATTGCGCACAGTAACGCCACATCCCAGCGGGACAGGTAGTCTTCCAGTTGATCAAACTTTTCTTGCACAGCCATGATAAAACCAGTCAAACGGGTCATCGTTCGTGCTTGCAGTGTGTTCCAGCCAGCACTGAAGCTACCTGGATCAGGCGGCAGCTGGAAGCGCTGAAAAGCGCGTGTCCAAAGCGTCAGTATATCACCGGCGGGTACCGGCTGAAGCGTGCGGAACAAACCCAGGCGCAGCACAATCCAGGTAACGGCTGCGGTGACCAGAACCGGCCAGAGACTGTCCATCACTGACTCTGTCTCCATTTCGGATGCATTGATTGCTGCGGTAAACCACCAGGGCATCAGCGCAATCACCGGTAACAATGCTGCCCAGGGTGCTATCAGGTCCGCAACGGGCGCGGCTGTCGATGATCGGGCGGCGGGCCGCAGCAGATAAAGCAGACGCGCCATCAGCAACGTCGTGGCCAGTGCGCTGACTGACAGCAGGAGTGGCAGCAGCACATCCCATGGCGCGGGAGCGTAGAGTGTATGCGTTTTGACCAGCTGTTTGGCGAGCATGCCGCTGGTCCAGGGGGCGCCGGCCAGTGCCAGTGCGGGAAGCCAAAGCCCAAGCCAGATCCAGCGCTGCTGCCTGCGGTCGCTGCCCCCGGCAAGCCCCGCGCCGAGAAACAGCGCGCCTTTGCTCAAACCATGATGCAGCGCATAAAAGGCGATTGCCGGCAGGATGAACGGCCAGGCATGCGGCATCAGCAGACCGGCCCCCACCGCCATTGTCATGACGCCCATCTGACTGATACTTGAGTATGCGAGCAGCGTTTTCGGGTCACGCTGCGTCAGTCCGACCGTCACGCCATAAAATGCGGCGGTCAGTCCGAGCAGGATCATGGCTGCACCCCAGCCGGGCAAGGCGATCAGGCCCAGCGGCAGCAATTGCAGCCAGCCCAGCAGACCGGCTTTGATCATCGCGCCGGACAAAACAGCGCTGGCCGGCGCGGGTGCGACGGGATGCGCGAGCGGCAGCCAGACATGCAGTCCAAACAGGCCCGCCTTGATGCCGGAACCGGCGACGCCAAGCAGAATCACCAGATTCCGGTCAGCCGGATCCATCACGGCAAGACCGGCGCGCAGCGCTTCAAAAGTCGTGGCTCCGCTGATGCCTGCCGCCACGACCAGGGCAGCGAACAGCATCAGTTCCGCAATCACGGTGAGAATGATATAAACCCGTCCGGCACGCAGCGCCGCTGCGCTGCGGTCATGGATGATCAAGCCGTAAGCGGCAAAACTCATCAGGGAAAAACCGAAATAAAATCCGAACAGATCCTGGGTTACGATCAGGATGAAATTTCCGGTCATCGACAGCAGGAAGAAAAAATAAAATTCTTCGCGACGGTTGGATTGCCGCAGATAGCTGCGGGCATAGACGCCGGATACTGTCCATAATAGCGCTGTCAGCAGCAAAAATACCTGTCCTGTCGCATCCAGTCCGATTTCGCTGCCGAGCAGCAATCCGGGAAAATGCCAGCGCGTTTCGCCCGGCGTCAGCAGGCTTGCCGCAACAAGCGCGGGCAGCGCGGCCCACGGCGTCAATGGCAATACCAGGGCGCGCGTCGTTCTGAATCCCATCAGGCAAACGAGCAGGAGCGGCCAGAGTATGCCTGGAAGCAGGAGGCTATTCAAAATCATTGCGCCGTTCAACCTGGAAACCTCAGTTGAATGGGGTTTAAAGTGCGTTGATTTTTATTTCCGGCAAGGCGCAATGAGGCGTAATAACTTGTTATTGCAACGAATTGCAACGCAGCCAGAATTAAAAAGCAGCGTGCTGTAAACACCATAATTTGGTTTACCATCCGGATGAACTGATATTGCCTGAATTGTTTCATTTTTTCATATCGTTAGTCAGTCCGGATAATGGTCAACTGAGGTTTTTAGGTTCATGGATGATGAAACGCCCGTTGTGCGATAAGCTGCACCCATTCCAGCGGACTGAACCATGCGGATGCCAGCAGCCCGGCAAACAGCGCGAGCAGCGCGGTAATCACCGGTGGCAGCAATAAAGCCCAGGCGGTTTCCTTGTCGCCGAGATCACGCACTGTATCCCGCGTGACGGGCCAGCTGTCCGGCGGATCGCGGAACCAGGCGCGGTGCAGTACGGGCAGAAAATACGCCGCATTGAGCAGGCTGCTGCCGATCAGCACGGGAATCACCCAGTTTTCTCCGGATTCCAGTGCGCCAAGTCCCAGATACCACTTGCTGATAAAACCGGCGACCGGCGGTACGCCGATCATGCCAAAAGCGCCGAGGGTGAATGCCGCCATGGTCCAGGGCATGCGCCGCCCGACACCATTCATTTCGCGCACTTTGTGAATGCCCAGCGTTTCCGCAAGATTGCCCGCGCAGAAGAACAGCGTGATTTTCATCAATCCCTGATGCACCAGGTGTACGACACCGCCGATGGTAGCCAGCGGGCCAACGATCGCCACGCCCAGAGTGATATAGGATACCTGGCTCACTGTGGAAAACGCCAGTCGTCGTTTCAGATTATCCTGCGCCAGCGCGCGCAGGGAGCCATAAAGAATGGTTATCGCCGCCAGCGCCGCCAGCGGACCGGTAACGCCCAGTTCAGCGGCGAAATCAATGCCGTAGATATCGTAAACCACACGCGCAATACCAAAAGCGCCCGCCTTGACGACGGCCACCGCGTGCAGCAGGGCGCTGACTGGCGCTGGCGCGACCATCGCTTCGGGCAGCCAGCCATGCAGCGGCACGAGCGCCGCCTTGACGCCCAGACCGGCAATCAGCAGCGCAAATATCGCGATCAGTGCCGGATAATAGGCTGTATCCAGGTCATATAAAATGCCTTGCGGACTGAATTCAAGTGTTCCGGTGATGGAGTAAAGCCATATCACGCCGAACAGCAGGAGCGCGCCGCCGGAAATGGTATAAGTGAGATAGATTTGACCCGCCCGGCGCGCCGCCTCTGTGCCGCGATGGACAACCAGCGGATAAGTCACCAGTGTCAGTAATTCATAGAACACAAGGAAAGTGATCAGGTTGCCGGACATTGCCACACCGCTTGTGCTGGTCACGCATAAACTGAAAAAACCGAAAAAGCGGCTGCGGTGCGGAGAGCCTTCCAGATAGCCAATCGCGTAAACAGTGGTCAGCAGCCAGAGCACGCTGGATAGCGCGATAAACAGTAGCGACAGCGAATCCGCGCGCAGCGCCAGATCCAGTCCCGGCAGAAAAGCCACGCGTATTTCATATTGATAGCCGTGATAAACGCCCCATAACATCCATCCGGTGAAGATTATTTTGGCAAACGCGCCAGTCAGATTGAGCACGGTACGCAGGCGCACTTTTTCTTCGGGCAGGCCGAAGATGATCAGACCTGGCAGCAGCGCGCTTGCCACCACCATCAGCGGCAGCCAGGCGTTTCCGCTCATGCCGTCCATACCGTTCCGGCCTCGCTGGCGTTAACGGCCAGATCCGGGTGGATCAGCGCAAAAATCTGGGGCGCCATGAATCCAAGCAGAATCGCGCCAATGGCCAGCAGCAGGGCCGCCCATTCCATTTCCGCGGGTACGGCTCTTGCGTCATGCGGTACTTCGGCCTGCGTAAATGCGTATCCCAGTACTTTAAAAATGTAACCGGCGGCCAGCAGTCCACCGATAATCATTACCACAGCGAGATCCCACCGTCCCTGTGACATCGCCGCATCGAGCAGCAACCATTTGCCGACGAATCCGCTGCTCGGTGGCAATCCCATGATACTGACGCCTGCCAGTGCAAATGCAGCGACCGTCAGCGGCAGACGCTGCACGGCGCGATCCAGATCGGCAATGCGGTCATGACCGCCAAACTGCATCAGATTGCCGGCGGCAAGAAACATGGCTGATTTTGCCAGCGCATGCGAGAAAGCAAGATAGGCTGCCATGCTCGCCGCCATGCCATTACTTACCAAAGCCAGCGGATAAATCAGGAACAGGTAACCGATCTGCGCCACAGTGGAATAAGCGACCAGCAGCTTGATCCGGGTCTGGCGCAGAGCCTGCAGGGAACCCCAGAGAATTGCTGCCGCGCCCAGCAGGCCGAGTAACATTGAGACGCCTTCTGCAAAAGCGCCGAATAGCTCCAGCCACAGCCGCAGCAGGATATAAAACGAAGCTTTTATCACCAGCGCGGACAGCAATGCACTGACCGGGGCAGGCGCGCTGGCATGGGCTGGCGGCAGCCAGAAACTCAACGGAAAAAGCGCGGTTTTCAGCGCCAGACCGGCGCTCATCAAGCCCAGCGCCGTCCAGACAGCTGCATTGGGCTCGATCCGCTGCGCCAGTGTGGCGATATCCACGCTGCCCGCATCGTGATAGAGCAACACAACGCCAAGCAAATAAGCCAGAGAACCCAGCAGCGTGGCCAGCAGATAACGCATGGCGCCGCCCAAGGCGTCAATCCGTCCGGTCAGCGCTGTCAGTGCGACGGCGGCGAGTCCGGTCATTTCGAGTGCTACATAGAGATTAAAAATATCCGCGGAAAGAAACAAGGCATTCAGTGCGGCCAGCAGCAACAGCCAGATCGGCCAGAAACGGACGGCATCGCACGGACTGAAGAAACGCTTGGCATAAAAACTGATGCCCAGTCCGACCAGTGCTGTCATTATCAGCATGACCAGACTCAGGCCATCGGCAAATAGATCGATGCCGAGCGGCGCGCCCCATCCGCCTACGGCATGACGATATGTGCCGTTTTCCATGATCCGCCAGCCGAGTCCGGCAATCGCCAGCACAACACCGGTTACGCTGATCAAGCCCGCCGGTTTTGACATTGCGGGCCAGAGAACACAAGCGATGCCGCCGGCCAGCGGCAGCATGATGGTGATAACACCCCAGTCGATATTCAAAAGACCAATAAGCATCGCTTCCATCCGCGCTAATCGTTGTGCTTGCCGGGCAACACGGCCTCGCCGGATTTTCCGGCCAGTTTCAACATCAGCGCGAGTGCCAGAGCGGTGGCTGAAACGGCCACGACAATTCCGGTGATCACCATGGCATGCGGCACCGGATCGGATGTCGCTTCACCTGAACGTCTGGCCAGCGCCACGAGTACCAGAAAAACACCGCTGCCCATGACGTTGACCGCCAGAATTTTCCGCAGCACATGCGCATGCACAACCAGCGCATGCAGTCCCAGTACAAAAAGACCGATACCCGCAAACGCGTAGAGGAATGCATTGGTCATTCTTTCTCCTCTTTTCCTGTTTTCATTTTATGACCGGAAGATACGCTCAGAAACAGGATGGCTAGTGTTGCGGCGATTGATACGGTGGCCAGGCTTTCCAGAAGAAGAATCATCCTGCCGGCCTGTGCAACAGGGTAGGCCAGCAACTGTTTTTCGAGCAACAGGGTCAACAGGCCAAGAAGGATAAAAGCACCCGCGCCGGTGGTCAGCGCAAGTCGCAGTGGCCATTGCATGAGGCGGGCGCGAGGACGCCAACCGCTCAACAGTAGCAGGACGCCGGTAGCGCCAAGTACCGATCCGGCCTGAAAAGCGCCGCCGGGCGCGTCTGCGCCCACCCACAGCAGGTAAGCCGCCACCAGAATAAATACCGGTGTCAAAAACCGCGATAAAGTCTCCAGCACTGTTGCTGGGGGTTTTTCAGGTTGTGGCGGTAGTCCGTCGAGCGACCAGACGCCCAGCACGGCCAGTAATAAGACAATCATTTCCAGCAGCGTATCGTAACTGCGGAAATTAAGCAGTACAGCGGTAACCGGATTGCTTACGCCGCTGCTGTCAAGATGCGCGGCGACGTCCATACTTAATCCTGTGGAGTACGAAGGTAAAGACCAGACTGCATAACCCATTCCCGCCGTCGATGCAGACAGCAGCAAGATCAGCAAGCCGCGCGAAAAACGCGATCCGGCAGGTGTCGGGGATGGCGGGTGCGCCGGGTGTGCAGAAACGCCGGAAACATTTTGATCTGTCATGGTTTCCAGCCTCGCCAGCGCGGCGAGCAGCAGTGCGCCGGTCAATCCTGCGCCGATGGCGGCTTCAGCCAGCGCGACATCCGATGCGTTCAACCGCACCCAGGCCAGCGCCATCAGCAGTCCGAAAGCAATAAACAATACAATGGCTTTAAACAGATCGGAGCTGTTCAAGGCACGCCAAGCCAGCCACAGCAAACCGAGTCCCAGCACGGCATCGAAAGCCCATTGCAGAAAAATTATTCCGTCCAAATGCGAATTCCTTTACGTAACGCCCGTCTGGCGACCAGATGCGCAACGCAAGCGCCGGCAAACAGCACAAGCAGCCAGATCAGCAGCAGTTTTCCAGCAACAAGCCAGGATTCGGCCTGTAATACCAGTCCCGCTACAATCAGTCCCAGTCCTACGTTATCGGCTTTGGTCAAGGCATGAAGCCGTGTGTAGACATCCGGAAAACGCAACAATCCTGCAGTTCCGGCGAAAAAGAAGATACCGCCGAGGATAAACAGGCATGCGGCGGCATAATCAGTCGCGGTCATGCTCAGACTCTCTGTCTTCCGGCCAGACGCGCTGCACGAATGCGACTGCCGTGACTGCCGCAAGCAACGCGAAAACCAGTGCCACATCGCGTAGCGCCGGACTGCCGGAAGCCTGTGCGAGCAACAGCAGGATGGCTACAATGGTGGTACCGAACAATTGCGCGGCCAGCATGCGGTCAGCCGTGCTCGGCCCGCGTAATACGCGCCACATGCCCGCGCAGAGGTTGAGCAGCAGAAACAGCGCCAGCGCAAAGTAAAGCGTCTGCATCGGCATTTATGCCTCGAGTGTGACAGGCGTAACAAACCCGGGCGGCTTGATCGCCAGTACTGAGCAGTCGATCTGATTGAGAATCGACTCGGCGGTATTGCCCATGATGAATCCGGGTATACCTGTGCGGGCTACCGTGCCCATGACGATCAGATCGGCTTCAAGCTGCCTGGACAGCGCGGGAACCTCCTTGCGCGCCGAGCCTTTAATCAAGTGGATCTGCGGCTTGAGATAATCGATGGCATTCTGTCCCAGACGATGGGTCATCTCGCGCATCAATGCTTCCAGATTGTGCTGATGCCGCTTGCGCACCTGTTCGACATACCGGGTAATTTTGTCCTCCGTGCCGCTCATGAAAGGCGCGCGCGTGCGCATGAGATTCTCGCCGATGGCGTCCCAGGCATGCACGATGTGCAGCTCTGCAAATTCCGATAGCGCGAGCGAGCCGGCCATTTCGAGAACCTGCTGGTTCAAGGCATACCGGGTCCGCAATTCCGCCTGAGGATAATCGTCGCCTGCATCCACCGCAGCGAGGATGCGCCGGCAGGTTTCTGGCGCTTCCGGCTTGATCAGCCAGACGGGACACGGACATTTGCGCAACAGGTGCATGTCGTCACTGTTGAACAGGCGGTCCAGCCAGTCATGCGCTTCGGTCGGTTTAATGACCAGATCATATTCGCAGCGCAGCACTTCGCGCACTACTTCCAGAAACGGGATGCCGGTAAGCACCTGGGTCTGGATTGACATTCTATCTTGATAAGGCTCGATCAATGCAGCCAGACGCTGCTCATGTCCCTGTGCGACCAGGGCATGCAGATCAGCGGGTGTCGCTTCACTTTCCAGCATCCCGGCTGCTGCGATAAAACGTTCAATCATGCTGACGACGGTCAGGCTGGCCTGATTGTTCTCCGCCAGCGCGACGGCGCGATCAACAACGGATTTGCAATTTTTCCAGGGAAAGGTCACGCAAAGAATGTTACGGATACTTTTCATTTCAGCTACTCCTGTCATTGACTGGCAGATGCATGCCAAACAATCGCGCCACACGCAGTTCAACCGATTCAAGTTCGGCTGTGACAGACTTGTTTCTATCCAATACATGCACTGTCAGAGAGCCCCGATTCATCTCAGTGGTTAATTCGACGCTCAAGGTGCCCGGCAGCAGACTGACTGTGTTGGCCATAAACACT
>JAJSDU010000024.1 GCA_028577615.1 Nitrosomonas sp. | reverse complement strand
TGACGATTGAGGGAGAAAGCGGACCAAGCCCGGCAGATGGTGAAGATTTGTTTGACAAATTCCTTATTGACCGGATGAAGGTACTAGCCGGTTATCCAGCGAGTGATTTTGAAGCGTTGCTGATGCTGTATTTCTCCGGACGAGAAAAACTGAATCATTTGTTCTGCATAGAATTCGATGACAACGGAATTGTTTCACTACCAAAAGGAGGGGCGGCAAGCGATTTGCCACCCGCCCGATTTCCGGTTAGTACCTGCCTCTCGCGTGTCGCGCTTAACCTGGTCAGAGTCACTCATGAGCCTAGCATCTAACATCAGCCTTTATTCCCCCACCTCTTTGCTTGACGCATTGAATTTGCCTGCAAGTGTTGCGAAAGATTTCTTCGATGGCAAGCCGTTTTCTGATTGGAAGAAAGTGCGCGAAGCTGAAGCCAAAACACAGTCGGCAATTGTCGGTCGATTGAATTCTGTTATTCGGTCGATTGGCATCCTTGCCAAGATAACAGCAAGGAGAAGATGACATGGAAGATCAGCATTGCCCGCACACAATGCGCATGGGGTCGCATGAGGCAAGAATAACGGCACTTGAAAAGAATATGACTATTCTTGAAAGCTCCCTTGAGTCCAAGATTAATTCTGTGACATTAATGGCTCAAAACAATGCGATGAAGCTCATTGAAGACAAAGCGAATCAGTCTGGTTTTATTAGGGGAATGCACATGACAGCAACGATTATCGGCTACTCGATCATTATTGTTGCGCTGCTTCTCGCTGGCAAGTTTACTGGCGCCATAGAGTCGGTTATAAAGCTGTTAAGTGGCAAGGGGTTATAACGTGGATCTAAATGCGAAATTATCGCCTCATTTTACGCTTAGAGAATTAATTCATTCAGATACAGCAATCAAGCTTGGTATAGACAATACTCCTCCTGCGGATGTGATTGGCAGTTTTGTGAGGATATGCATAAGCATCCTTGAGCCGGTTCGATCTCATTTCTTGGTTCCGTTTAGCGTGAATAGTGGTTATCGGTGCCCGAATCTTAATAAGGCACTGGGTGGCAGCAAGAATTCTCAGCACATGCTTGGTCAGGCTGTGGATTTTGAGGTTCCGGGCGTATCAAACTACGACCTTGCGACATGGATATCAACCAATCTGATTTACGATCAATTGATATTAGAAAACTACACATCAGGTATTCCGAATTCCGGCTGGGTGCATGTGTCGCTCATCAGCGGAGCAAACAGGATGCAATTGCTGACCATCAAAGGAAGCTATAAGCGTCAAGGATTAATTGCATAATTTAACGGAGGTATCATGAAAATAACGCGCTTAGTAATTCTGGTGCTGACTGTTGTCGCCTTTACTGTGGGGTGCCAGACAGTCTTGAACCAAACTAATGATTTAGCAAATGCCGTCATCGCAAATGAAATGGTAACAACCGGCCAAGTTGCCGAAACAATAAAGAGAATTGAATTGAACGAAACTGAATTGCTGACGGTTAATCATGCCATAAATAACTATTCATTATTTGTTTCCAGGTGGAGAGAATCGATTGCTGATCTTGACTCTACCGCTCCAATATTTAGTGAGTTTTTAGCGGATTACTCCAGCTTGGTTAACCAGTACAAAGCTGTCGAATCAATTGTTAAGAAACATTTTAATGTCTACTCGGAACGCGACCAAGTGATATTGCAGGATTATCAGCGGAGAGCACTAAAAATGAATGATTCAGTAGAAAATCTCATTGCGGCGGGGAATAGGCGACAGGCTTTATTGGACGCAATATCTTTTGGTCGAATAATGATTGGGCTGGTGCAGGCATTATGACCTATTTAAGTAATTACATAGACACATCAGAAGTAATCCGGATATCCGTATTCGTCGCATCTGGCTTGCTTGGAATGTTTTACGCTTATTGTGGAAAATGGGCTGAATTGCATAATAACGTTGGCCTATTCGATTATATGTTCGGTAATCCGCAAGCAACAATGAAGGCTGTTTTAAAGCTCATAGCCATGTGCGTAGGAGCTGGCGGATTATCATATCTGGATACGTTGACAATGAACCAGATCATGATTGCTGGAGCAGGAATAGGTTTGTTGGTGCCGCAGTCCATGGAAGGGAGTAAAAAAATATGATACAGAGATCAAAATCATTACGGTGGATCACGGGATTCAAATACCGGACCACTGAGCCATATTTTGTGTTTACAAATTTCAGACCAAAAAGAGCCATTCAATTGCACAGAATCCATCTAACAAGAGAAGGTCTTTTGTTCATTGAGCCTGGATATTCATCCGACGGCCCGAGCGGACCAACAATAGACACACCTGACATCATGCCGGGCGCCACCGGTGCGCATGACCCCGGATATGAATTGCTGCGCAACGGAATGATGAGTGTTTCTGTTGACATTATGCAGCCAGCCTATCGTCCTGGGGAGGGTGTTATTTACAGTACTCCGGAAGAGGATAAGGTGATTAAAAATGCAAGTCACGAACAAATCAGGCATGAGTTAGACAAACTCCTTGCGGATTTGATGCTGCTTGACGGGCAGATCGTTTGCAGCAAATTCGAGAAATATCCCCGTTTTATGAAATTACTTGAGCGCCTGCTTGTATTCAGGGCGCAATACTTCTATGACGGATTGAGATTGGGGGGCGTATCTTCTGCGGTTGTGTGTCGAAAAGAATTCGCCGCACCTTAATACCGTAACAATAAATAATTTAACCGGAAAAACAGCCGGTTTAATCGCTGTCACTAAGGCAAAGTTCAGTTCATCAGATGATTCATTTAATGAACTACAGGACCCGCCATCATGACCGTTTCCAATTCAGAATACCTCAAAGGTTTTTACAACGTTACCCAAGCACTTGGTGCGAAGGTTGTTTCAAGTGATTTTACGTTTGAGATAGAAGGTTTCGAGCAAAATTACCTGCTCTGCAAACAAGCGCCTTGGCCGGAAATTTCTGTCGGAGGCGAAATAGAAGTTCCAATGCCACTTGGTTCTGCCGGATGGGAGCCTCAACAAGCGAAAGTTAATCAGCAAGGGCAAGTCGCTTTTATGGAAACGATTGCCGGAAGCATAGATAACATGCTGGTAAACCTCATCACGAGAGGCGGTAAGTTCAATGCAAAAATTTATGAAGGAACACCTCAAAAGTTTTTGAAAGCCAAGCGTATTGAAAATTGCTTTATGCAGATAGATAACCCAGACAGAGATTGGGAAAACAGATCACAGATATTGATATTTACTGGGACACTGTTCTTTCACTACTTTGGCGAGGTAATTCCTGGTAATTCAGGTAATTACAGTTAGTTTTTATTTAATCAACCATAGATAGGAGCATTAATATGAGCGGAAACGCACCATCATTTCTCGGCGCGGCACTTGCTGTGCCACCCGGAGAAGTTGGAGACAAACCAATCTCGCAAGCGGATGTTGAAAAATTATTCATGAGCAAAGCGTCGCCCAAGGTTGCTGAAGGATCAGATGCGGCTATGGGAACCGCCAAGCTTGTGGCCGGTACCGTGACCGTGGCAAATACCAAGGTTAAAGCAAATAGTCGCATTTTCCTGATGTCTCAGACTGACGGCGGCACACCCGGTTGGTTGCGAGTGTCTGCCCGTGTTGCCGATACCAGCTTCACAATTTTATCAAGCAGCAATATCGATACCAGTGTGGTTGCATTCTTGATACTCGAACCAAACGCATAATAATAAATGGCCACAATAGACGATCTGGTTAGTAAATTTCTTACTGATGAGCGTCCCGTGGCGGTCATTTTAGACCCGGCCACCGTGCTTGCCCAGGCGGTTGCCGCAACCGAATTTTATGCTGGGTATGCCAAGCTCGAAATTAACGATTTAGTCGATCCTCCATATCCGGATATTACTGGCGCGACAACAATCAGTCTGTCCGAATGGGCTTTGATTAAACCCCTGTTTCTGCTTTATGTTGAGCGAGAAACAGCTCCCCAACTGGAGGCCTCTCGTATGCTCGGAGTTGATGTTTTTGGCCGGGCAACCAGTGAGATCCAGCAAGATATAAATCAAATGATGCTTGATATGCCACAAAAAGCATTCCTGCAATTAATCATAACAGTGTGATTCGTTCGCCGTGATTCTCTACCTGAATAGCGGAGAACAGATTCGTGGAGATTTAATAAAATCCACCGTAATCCGCTCTGATATGTCGCCGGTACCGGTTACGCTTGAAGCAGAGATCCGGGCCGATGAAGATATGGCCAAGAAATTGGCCGATGGTGAGGTAATAACGGCTGGCGGCAACTCTGCGTCATCAGGCGATTCTATGCGCATCATAAAATCAACCTTGGTTGAGAACAGGGTAGTGCAGGGATCAAGGGAAATGGACGCAATCCGGATTACTGCCATACTTGATACTTGTCATGGCGTGGCTTTTGTGCGCAGCCGGGCTATTATCAAAGAAAGCGCTGTTTTGTCAGCAATCTACCGAGCATCTGGCGCTACCATTAAGGCAGTTGATGCGGATTTCCCGGTGCCACGTTTCTATTGCCCTGTAGGAGATACCCCAAGCTTCCATATTGCCAGGGCATTACAGGAGGAGGGCGGGATAGTTCGATGGAAGGATGGCCGGTTAAAATTCTTTCGCCTGCCTGATCTATTTAAGCAAGATCCGATCATGGAGTTACCTGATAATGCATCGGATTATATTAATAGCGGATTCCTTGAGCGGCATGAAATACCCTGGTTCTACTCTTTGAATGATACCGGTGGCTTTGTCTTGGGCGATCAAAGAAAGACAAGGAGCGTGCGTTACGCTCCGTTCATGAATGCGCAACGCCTGCGCAATATGTCACGCTGCTTGGTGCAACGCAAGATATCGAACATAAACTTATCAGCCGGTATTTCAGCCGGTGATTTAATCAATTTCACCGGGCGCGATCCGCTCGTTGTCATTACTGCTGCGCACGTATTTCAGAGCGGCACTGATGGCAGCGGAAGCAATCAGTACACACGCCTTTGGCTTGGTTCATTGGAGGATTAATAACATGAAAAGATTCTTAAGAAGATATTGGCTGCGGCTAAATGGCGTTAAATTACATGATAACAGAGACTTGATTGCTCTCTTGAAAAAAGCCACAAAAGTTGCTTCTAGTAGCCATGAATGATTACGGGGCTATGCCGGGAAGATACCCAGCAGTTGTCAAATCATACGATAAAAACCGCAGAACATGCCGAATTGAAATACCCGGATTGACGGACGGCGCTGACGTGCTACCAGAAGCTGAAATCGAATATCCAATTGGCGATAAATCCAGAGCCGGAAGCCATGCTACAGAGATTGAAATACTTGCGGGTGACACGGTCTGGATATCGTTCATTATTGGAGATCCACGCTACCCCATCATCACCGGATACCGAAACCCGCAATCTGAAAACTCAATAGATTGGCGCAGATTTCATCACGCAAACATAGAAATAACAGCCGATGGGGTATTGAAATTGAATGCCGCCACTGTTGAGATCAGCGCACCTACGGTAACCATTAATGGAACTAACACAACCATCAATGGCAGTTCGCTGAAACATAACGCTAAAAACATCGGTGACACGCACCATCACGGGAATGTTACGCCAGGGTCAAGCAGTACCGGTGTGCCAGATTGATAACGTAAAAGCATCAATTTTGGGTGTTTTTGCTGGTGTATTCTGGATATCACTTACTTGCTTAAATATGAGTTAAAAACATGAAATCTTTACTATTCAGTTTCGCTGATCTATCAGTCAAAGATAAAGCGGCAAAAGAGGCCATGAAATACTTCTCGCGCGCCGGGGCGAATGTCGTTCAGCAAGACGTATCGACAGCGGTTAAGCGTAATTCAGGGGTGAGCTACCGGGAAATGCTGCTGACTTTTGCGGACTCTCAAAAAGTCGTTCTGCGAATCAAGCAGACCGGAGATATCTTTCAGGTTCTATTAAATAACAAGTTGTTGCCAATTAAAAACCAGGATGATCACGTTGCCGCGATCGCTGAGATTGTTAAGGCTATGGACTCCGGGCGTTCAAAGTTCCAGAAATTACTTGCCGCAGCAAAGGTGAGGCCGCCAGCAGGAATGCGCACGGCCGCGCCAAAGATGGAGCAGGTATTGATGGGTAAAAGGGATGCTCTGAAGGCGGCTATTGCCGAAGTCAGGGCGGAAATAGCAACATACACAGGAGCATTAACAGCATGAAGAATTTTTTTAGTAGATTTTTAACATTATCTTTTTGTATTGCAATACTGCTACCGCTGACAGCTTGCTCAGATTCGGTATACGCCGGTATCGTGATTAAGCCGGAGTCGGTAGTGAAAGTTTATGATGGCGATACATTCAGCGTCAATATTGCAGGTTGTCCAGATGTTCTGTGCAAAAACATTCCGGTGCGAATAAGCGGAATTGATGCCCCGGAAATTAGGGGGAAATGTCCTCAAGAAATTGCTGGTGCTATTGCTGCCAAAAATTACCTTACTGGTCAGGTGATGAACGCAAAGGATATTGCGTTACACGATCCAACCAGAGATAAGTATTTCAGGATAAGCGCTCACGTTATGGCGGATGGCGTTAATGTCGGTGATGAAATGGTCAAATAAGGATTGGTGCGAACGTACAGCGGGGGAAAGCGAGCCGGTTGGTGTGGCGGCACCGTAGTGCAATCTAACTCAGTCTGAACATCCGGTTAACTCAACTAGATTAAATAATAAAAGCCCGGTTATGCCGGGCTTTGTTTTGTCAAAATAATGCAAAGTATTGAAACTTATCATCCTTTGTAAGAATGCAGTACAACGCCAATATTTATACTTTCATCAGCTATGCCGAGATATTTAACGTTAACCATATCTGGGGATTTTGCCCAATTGTCGTTATAAGACCAATCTGGGAATTGGCTGCGCCCGTCAGGATGTATTTTCTTTGCCTCATCCTCGGACTCTGCGCATACCACTGCGGCGGTGTAATTATCGTAATTATCATCAGCGTCCTGCGATATTAAATATAATAGTTTCGTCATCACAATTTACCATTTGGAGGAGTCCAGCCAAGCGCTATCAGGGCATTCCTAATTTGTTCGTTGCGCGTGTCAAGAACACGTCTATCAATGATTTTTCTAACATCCATCTCGACATTGTAGAGCTCCTGAACGATTTGCCCGTTTTCGCAAGGTGTTGTGGTTATTTCTGATCCGTTTTTCATTTATCATCTCCCGGTTTTTTAGCATAAGCTGCCTCGAATTGCGATGCCGTACTGCTTGCCTTATCCATGCTGGCCGCCAACTCTCTAACCGCCCTTTCGAGCGTCTGAGCAGCTGGTCTATGGTTATTTAAAAATGCAATAACATCAGGTGATAATGCATAAGTAACTCTTTTTTTCTTTTCGCAATCAAGCATTTTTTTACGCCCCGCACCTTCGCGCGCGCCGCCGCGATTGTCTTTTTTTATCATTGCGTGCTCTCTAATTGCGCATTGCGCGTGATCCATGCCCACGCCACGCAACGCTCAAAGTCTGCGATCCAATCGAGCGCTTGCGGATGCATCATGATCGATGGATGCACCGCCACGGCGCACCAAGGTGGTGATGGTTGTTTGATGCCAGCAAGATGCTCAAAATTAGCCAGCAGCATTGCCCAGAGCGGCCCGGAATGCCGTGATCGCTGGGCGACTCCAAAAGTCACCAGAGGGATATCCGAGCCTGCCGGTTGGCTTTGCCGGTGCGGCCCCGATGGTCCGTAGACCGTGACCACCAGGCCACCATCCTGCACGTAAGCGATCACGCTAAAATGGCTGAGAGACGGTATCGGGAGTGGTGATTTTTGCCCGGCATTGACGATTGATTGCAGCCACGGCGCTACAACTTCCAGGACATCATCAGCCACATCCGCCCGCGATATGCGGGCATTGTTACCGGTGGTTATGGTTATGTGGTTAATGTACATTATTTCGCCGCCTCAATTTCTGATTTGTATTTTTCTTCCCAGTCAGCGCGCGCTTTGTTGATTGCTTCGCGCTGCTCGACTTCGGCGTCTGTTGCCGAGTATTTGGTATTTGCTACGTAAAAATTGTATCCGCCTTTGCGACCGTAAATTTTGCCGTTCCATTTTTGACCACTTGATTTTTCAAGCTCTGCAATTCTGTTGCGCAATGGCGAAATGTGTGGTTTTGGATCTGTGGTCTGTATTTCAGCGAGTTTTTCCTTAGCATTTTTCTGAGCGGCTATCGAATCTTTCTGTTCTGCCATCCGAGTTTTTAGCCATTCCAGATCAATCAGGTTTAAGCTGTCTGAAATTTCATATCCCAGCTCTGCAAGTTTATTTTGTTGGTTTGAAATCCACGCGGCGATTTGTTCCTCAGATTCTATCTTAGCAAGCAAAGTAAGCACACGTTTAGGGCGATCGGTCGTCAAATAACCGAGTAGGCCATCATTTGTACTATCGCTCCAGCGATAACCTAATGCGTACAAAGCATCCTTATTAACCTCTATTTGGCCGTTTACTTCGATGCTGATAATGGGGTCGAGCGCCGGAACAAGACAAATTTTAGCTATTTTCTTTGCTGCAGCATCATCAGCAATTTTTTTTGCGTTGTAGCAATCAGGGCAAACCATATTTGCCTCGGCCCACTCAATGTAGCTCTCGCGTTCCGATGTTTTTCCGTAAAGCTGTTTTTCCGTGCTGCCATGGCCACATGCGTAGTTTATTTGATATTTTGCCATTTTATTTCTCCTGCCTGCTACCGGAGGCTTCGGTGGTTTGCTTTATTGCTAACCATGTGAGTACTATACTCTCATTTTGATTAATTGCAACACTTTTATCAAAATTTCCTGACATTGTTTAGAGCTTTGATAATCCATGCGCTGAGTGTCAGCCCCTCCGACTGCGCGGTTTTAACCCACCCGCTCTTTTCAGACATTTCGCAGCGGATAACAACATTCGCCGCTTTTTTCTGATCATCACGTTTGGCTGCGTTTCGCAACCCGGTCATGCCATGTTTTTTATCCATCACTCTCCGAGCTTCTCCATTTTGCATTTTTTTGCCAGATCATCAATTGATTGCGCCATCCATACCGACATTGCGCTGTGATCATGATGTGCAGTCAATTGATCCTGCACTGCTGACAGAAAATCAATCGTCATTTTGTTTGATAACGTTATGAGCCGCAACGCACGGACTATGCGTTTTTCATCTATTGCGTGGATCTCTATCGCTAACCGCTGTTTCTCATTCTCTATTGAATGCAGCGCAATTTCGTCACGCGGTATTAGCGTTGCATCAAACGGGCAATCGAATGTAAAGAGCGGTTTATTTTGCCGATCATGGAATGTAAATAGCCATAGCAGGCAGCCCCTGCTATCATATAAAAAACCACCTTTTATCGTTCCTTTTTTGAGCGACCAAATTTCATCCGCGCTCATTCCAGACAGTACGATTTGCAGAATATTGCCACCCTTCAGCAGAAATTGAGTTGCGGCACCTTCGCCCGTCTGCATCAATTTAAGCGGATACAGTTTTCCGATAGCCAGTTCTGTTAGTTTCATTTAGACTAATCCGCTAAATTGTTCTGCTCGATATTCGACAGATTCAACATACTTGATTGCTGCTTCCATCATTGATTCGTTTGAGCTTCTATTAATGATGGCTTGCTCAAGCGCCCATCGGCATGATTCTGTATTAATCGGCCATTCGTGCCCCTCTTCAATCATCTGTGCTTCACGATTTTTGATTAACGAAATTGCACGATTAACACAATGCTGAAAATTATTTTGGTCAAAGTTTTCCATTTATGTATTACTCCACGTTGTTTTTTCGTATTCAATTTTTTTTAGTAAACCAGAGTCTTCGCTTAAGTATTTGCTATATTCAGAAAAGAATTCTGTGATTCTGTCCGCGTAATTAATTGAGATATGTATTGTTTTAGGCCATTCCCCGGAGAAAATGTATTCTGCTTTCAAGAATGTTGTTTCATCTCTTATGACACGGGGATCGACAAAACAGTCTAGTGAGTTCCCCGGGCAGAACATGCCGCCGTAATCTTTTTTGAATACAAGATCGGCGTGGCTCCCGATCACGGTCAGTCGATGATCACAGCCGTAGTCGTCGTAATCATCATATTCAATTTTTATTATCAACTCGGGGTTGATGCTTAATAGATGTTCCTTCACATCTTCGAGTGATACAGCTATAGCCGCTGGTTCGGAACTTCCTTTATGACACAAAATGGTCTCTTTCATTTTTCTGTCCCTTTTATTTCATGGCCATCCAGGTGCCGCCTGTAAGGTGCGTTGCGCCAGCATCTATTTCATCGGCAATATTGTCCATAATCTGCTGATTTGTCATTGTTAATTCCTCGGTGTATATGTATCCGGTAGATATTGTGATGCAATGCCAATTGCCGTTATATTCGGCTCCGTTTCGTTTTGTGCATCTAGTCAGATACAGCAGACCGCCGCGGCCCTCTTCCGGATCAATCCTGAACATTCTCCCGTCAACAATTACCGGTAGGTAATGGAACTCTCTATGCGAGTCACTCAGTACCTCGTCCCTAAATAATTCGTATGCCCATTTATCAAAAACAGCAAATTTCTGTTGACTGCGGTCAACGATCTGATCTGACCACGAGCACTCAATAAATCCACCCGTTACTATCTCGTCTTTAAGATAACCGGCTATGGCCAGCTTTATTGCCTGAGATTGCTCATCTGTGTATCCGATTACGTCCGGTGCAATTGGGGTGTTGTGTGTTGTTACCCTAACGGTTTCGGCATGTTCCCGTCCGGCAAAATATGATCTTCGAGCAGCCGCATAATTCTCGGCGGATTCCAGATCGTTAAAATCCCGGCGTTCCCGTGGGTAGCTGTGCACTATGTAGAATTTTTCCATGATTTTCTCCAATTAGGATCCTGAACCCGTCAGGCCGGACATCCGTTTCGTCTCGAACATGTGATCAGTATATCAGCCTTTTTCTATTTGTCAATACAAAAAGGATTAATTCATCAAATTAACCGGAAAACCCACCAAATACAGCGTCATCAGCGGCTTAACATGCTGTTATGACACATTCAACTGATACCACATTTCTTAACATCGAAAACGCTGCCCATGGTGGCGCTTTCGGCAAGAATCCTATCCCAGAACCAACCGAAGCGCAGTGCAAGGCCGGTAACTACAAAATGGGAAGGGTCTCTTTCCAGGGTCTCTCAATAGCCATAGAACAGCCGCGCGGCACCTATCGAACCGGGATTGATTCAAAGACCGGCAAGCGCTGGACTTCGCGCATGGCAGCGCATTATGGCTACATAAGCGGCACCAAGGGAGCAGATGGCGACGGCGTTGATTGTTTTGTTGGTCCATACCCGCAATCCGAGATTGCATACGCTATCAATCAGTACATCGATGGCCGTTTCGATGAACATAAAATCATGCTGGCTTTTCCCGATGAAGAAACGGCAAGAAATGCTTATCTGCATAGCCATGAGCGCGGCTGGAAGGGTCTTAAAAGCATAATTCCACTATCGATTAACCAACTCAAATGGTGGCTCAAGCACGGCAATAAGAGCCAGCCTATCAAATTAGAAAATTTACCACCGGAAGGATTAGAAGCCATGACAAGAAAAGTGCATTGGGATGAAAACGCGCAGCCATATAACGCCACTATCGATCAGGTTCTGTATGAGATACGGCAATCAGATTCAGGCGAAAACCTGCTATTGGATGCGGTGAGAATTGATGAGATTATTGCCGATTCTGACGGTATTTTGGCGCTTGATGCGCTGGTTACGCCTTACATCAAACTGCAGCGAAAAATGGAAGTTTTGCAGGGCGTTATGGAGCGTATGGGCACGGGGATTAAACCTGTGGCTATGCAAATAACCGAGCCATTCAAGCAATTTGGCGTGGCGAATGTGGCTGTGGTTTATGAGCTATCAGACGGGCAAACCGTGTCAATCTATTTTCACAATCCTGATGCAACACCAGCAAAGCTATCACCGAATGATGATGTTATTTCTTACAAATGGCTGTTGAACAAGAAAGATATCACGATTGTGGTTGCCCCGGAACGTGGCGAGGATCTGAATGTACGTGAGGTGGCTCGCCGTATCCTGAAACTGGCTGAAAAGAACAGCCCAGCTTTTGCTCGTGCAAATTCAAAACGTGCGGATCGTATGCAGAACATTCAATCTTTGAAGGATGAAATTGTTGTTTTGGAGGCTGAGTTGAAAAGTGCGCAGAATGAATTGGAAATTGCCAAGGTTGCTGCTGAAGATCGAAAACCAGTGCCGCGGCAACCAGAGGCAGATAATGCCGACAAAACTGGTGAGCAGCCCACAGACAACCAAAGAGCAGTTGAAGTGGCGCTGAACCCAACATCCCCAGAAGATTACGCCAAAATCATGGCAGATTCTGAATTGCAGTTGAAGTATCAGGATGATCTTGATGCATTGTTTCAGGAACGGATTGTTGCTGTAAATAATGCGTTGATGGCCGCCAACTGGTCCCACCCTGGGGGCAATAAACAAATTCTGTCAAAACTGATTGGTGAGGATTCTATGGGGTCCGGCCTTGTTTACTCTGTAACAAGGGATTTTGCGCAAGTAGGCGCTGGCAAAAATGTTGTGGGTGTCACATACAGCCTATCTCATACAGTAGGACATGGTGTAAACGCCAAAATGAGTGAGTTCACATTGCTCCGTGACGATCTATCCAAAACCCCTGAGCAGCTTGCTGCTGAAATAGACTCTGTTGCCGTTCCAATTCCGTCTAATTCGACAGAGTTAAACCCTGACGCCGCGGAAATCGAAGCCGAATCAGAAGATATGAAAGCGGCCAGAGAATTCCTAAAATCGGTTGTGGATGGCGACAAAGACAAGGATGATCTAATGGCCTTGCTGGATAAGATTGAAGCGTCTGCGAATGCGATTATCGAGGCTGGTAAGGGTGAAGATTACGACTCACTGATTGGAGCTGCAGCCGAGAAATGGGCGGCGCTTGACCAGCAAGTTAACGGATAGCGCCATGCGGATGCTCGATGATGCTGGTGTGGTGGGTGGAGTTGAAAAACTCAGGCTGGTCCGCGAACTTGGGGTTATCCGAAAAAACCTACCAGAAGTTGCCGGGGTAAATAAACTTACCCTGGTCAAGCGCGTGCGCGAGATACGGCAATTGTTGTCTGTTTCAAACATTGAGCCTGCGGTTAGCCTGTCTATTGATCCATCAAACCCGGTTGAATCACTTAAATCATTAACTAATTACCTGCAAAATGGTCTTTCTGCGGTTCCTGAAGCATTGCGTGGCGCTGAAGCTGATACGGCGCTCGGAATATACAATCTGCTGCTTCCGCGCGATAGTGGTGACGAATTTGAGGATTTTAGAAGCGATTTTATGAAAGCCTTTGCTGATGTCATGCGTAATGGCGGGACAACAACAAATGAAGAATGGATGGCATTGGCATTTGAGCATTTCAAATCATCTGGAGCCGTGTTCGATGTCGATAAGGATGTAATTCAGGAAACCTTAAAATCCATTGATGAGCTGACTATGCGGCGAATCGAGAATGATCCTGAAATTGTCGAGCTTCTGAAAGATGTGGACCGCGAACGTGAAAGCACACGACTGAAATTATCGAATCTAGCCAAGATAAACTCAGCTAACGGATACACCGAAGAAGACATAGAGAGGTCCGCCGTAGAATATGAAGCGGCATTGAATCAAAAATCCGTAGCGTGGGAGAAAATAAAGGTCTTAACTAGCGAAAAACGACAAGAACAAAAAAAACGCATCGCTGAATTGAAAGCAAGCCTTGAGCCTGCTGGCCAAAAGGTAATAGATACATTGCTTAATAGTTCAAGAATTACCGTTGAGCAAGCCAATTCCTGGGCAAGCAATCAGGTTATTGAAAAATTAGCTTTAAACAAATTAAAGAAAAGTGGATACATGGAAACCGATATTCGCCGCGATATGGCTGAATTCTATCGTGTCACTGGTGGCAAGCTGAGACAGATCAGAATTGAAACTGATGGCAGCAGGCGAGCCAATGCGACCGGTATAGGTCATTTCGAGGACAACGTAATTAGACCTGGAAGTAACTTCAATAAAGCCGTTTTATGGCACGAAATGGCTCATCATCTTGAAGGTGATCCCGCGGCCAAAGCTGCATCAAATGGCTATCTGCTTAAGAGAAGAAAAAGCGAGAAAGTGTATTCTCTCAGATCGTTGACCGGCAATCGCGGTTATCAAAGCAAAGAAGTAGCTTATTCCGATAATTTTATTAATCATTACATTGGCAAGGTTTATCGGGACAAAACCACGGAAGTCTGGTCAATGGGGATTCAATACCTTTCTAATCCATCGGATGCCGCAATGTTTGTGGCAAAAGACCCGGAAATGGCCGCGTTGGTTGCAGGATATTTGCAATCCGATCTAACCCCGGCTATGAAAGCGCTTCAAGCTGTTCAGGATAGCGCAAAGGATAAAGCTCAAGAAAAGCGCGAACAAGTCAAAAGCGAGTATGCGCAAGCGCTAGATAAGTTGTCTGCCGGTGTTGAGATTGTTGATGATGGCTGGTTTGGTGCGCTAGATCATGACGCTCAAAGAAGCTTGCTGGGCTGGGGTGGGGTAGCTGATCCAAATGCAAAATTCATTGGATCATGGGGCGGATACCGGGTATTTGCTGGAAAATTCAAGGATAAGTTGTCAAGGAGAACGAAGAAAGGGTATGCGGTAGCTTACGCAACGGCTACCAAATCATTCATAAGTGACGACAACAGGAAATTCATACCTAACTCAGCGCCGGTGCATGGTGATGAGCGCCTTCTCAAAGCCTTTATGCGCATGGCAAGCATGAATGATAACCAAGTTTACTCAGTTTATTACAACATGATCGGAGATGAGGCGAGAGTCGTTGAAGAGGCTAATAAATTATCAGGTGAACAGTCATGATTGAAGAAAACAATTTTGGTAGTTTGAAATATGAACTGGTTTCTCCTGCAGGTAGTGAGATTGCGCCGGTAAAGAATGAACAGGAAATATATGGTGGCACTTACAAAGTTTTTGCGCCTGCCGGTCAATTCGATGCGATTTTCGCTGAAGATGAGGATATTCCAATCGAATACAGTGGCGATGAGCTGGCAATCAGTTTTTTCAAGGATTGGTTATTCATCAATCAGGTAAGCGGCGAACACGGTCACTTGCTGGATAGCCGGAACCTTTCACCCAGAGAACTGTATGGATTCTGCCAGCCGCGAGGTGGCGTAATTGAAGTGATGCCGCCATTCGAGGATTTACTGGCATACATCCAGGAAGATATCGAGAATTCAGTTGAAGATAACGACGAACAACCACAGGAAGAAAACATTATGCAAGCCATGATTACCAATGATTCCGCAATCGCTGACGATGAAGTGAAAAATATTGTTGATGCGACTCTTGATAGCATATCCGGAATAGATAAAATCAAGCTGATTAAAGAAGCCGGAAGCATCCGCGCGCGCCTGAAAACTGTTCAATCCGGATTGGAAAAGCTGAATATGGTGAAGCGTATCAAGGAAATTCGTAATGCTTTGGGCGTTGTTTCATCGCCAGTTGAATTCAAAAATCCAAGCAAGCTATTTGATACTTATCTTGAAGAATTTGGCGGCGACACATTTGTCGCTGCGAAGGAATTCTATAAATCTGAATTACAAGGAAGAATCGTAAAGACCGTGATTGGTGATGTTCACATGAACGGCTCAAGCTGGCGCGAAATGAAACGAGGAATGAAATCTGATGAATTAAAGGCTAAGTTAATACCAAAGGTTCCCTTGATCTTATCAAGCGGCAAGTATGACGGGAGAACGGAGTTAAACAAAGACCGGCAAGATCGTTTTGTTGCTTTTCATTTCTTTGAAATGGACGTGAGTATTGACAGCGTTATTGTCACAGCCGGGGTAAATGTTGGGGAGCGCCAAAACGGTGAGTATGTCTATACTGTGTATGGAATCGGTCACGACGGAGTTCCTAACTGGATAAAGAAAAAAGCCGCGCCAGAGAATTCCCTTGATGCGGCTTTAATCCGTGGGGAGACGTTCCGATGTCCAGGGGTGCCTAGTGAGCCAACAGCCAAGCCCGGATCGCCTATCTCTCCCTTGCTCACTATGGATTCAATTTTAGATGAATCGGATAATGAGGTCAACATGGTAATTTTGAAAGTTATTAAAGATACCGGCGAGAGATTGCCTGAGCTTGAGGATAATTTTGATCAGCAAGCAACCATAGCAGATGTGAACGCCGTCATGCCGCTGTTAAAGCAGTTCATCGGAAAATCTCAGTTATCTGCAATCGGTATGGGTATTCGTGGCGAAGAAGGGCAGTTTTTCAAGGATAAGTTGATTGAGATTGCTAACGTAATCCAAACCATGCCAAAAACTTACGGGCAAGACGGTATGGGCGATAAGGCTATTGCCTATCTGCACTATTTCAAAGGTGGCGGTGACTGGCATATTACCGAAAAGGATATGGAAGATGAGCAATTCCAGGCATTCGGGCTTGCAAATATTGGTTACGGTGGCGAACTTGGCTATATCAGCATCCAGGAATTGATTGACGCTGGTGTTGAGCTTGATTTGTATTGGACTCCCAAAACTATTAGGGAGATTAAAGGATTGCCGGATAAAGAAAAAGACGATCCCAATATCGGTCGTGAGTGGAATGCCGCAGGGGGAAGGCAAAAGATTGTTGGCATCTTTGGAGGCGATCTTTACGAAGTCAAAACCCTTGAGGATGGCTCTATTCGACGCTATTCGATAAAGAATATTGAGGAAGTAATCAAAGAAGATGAATATAGGATAACCCCGGAATACGCTAAGGAAGTAGTGGATCGAGAAGAAATCAACAAATTGCTAGAAGAAAGTTCCAAAGCATCCGCTGAAGCTTCAGCCAAGACTGATGCTGAAATAGCTGAGTTCACTAGATCCATGGGAATGTCTCCACCTAATTCAGAAAAAGCAAGGCAGGCATTGATAACTCAGGTCAGATATAACGGCGATCAAATAATATCGCGCAAGAAAATGATTGAACATCTTGTTTCGGAGGGTCGCATTGTTGAGCTAACTGATGGAGAGCGTATGCTAACAACTCCTGGAAGTGATACTTATATGAGCGAGAAGAGTACAACAAAGACCGGCATGGATTACGCTGAATACCTTATTTCAAAAGGCAATGATCAGCCGCAGAAAAGTGTATTGCCTGCCGATACAACCCAATCCGGATTCGCAGCCGAACTGGAAGCCCTAAAATCCGAAACCGATATCAATCGATTCAATGAGCGCCTTGATGAGATTGCGGCCAGGATTGAGCAAGCCGGTTTGCTTGAAGCGCTGGATAAGGAACTGAATAATGCGGCTGATGTGCTTACTGCGTTACTATCCGCGGCTGAAAAAGTCAGTTAAAGAATATCTACCAGAAACTTCACACAAGCCCCACTAAACCGGGGCTTTATTTTTGCCCGGAAAACCAAGCAAATTGAGGGCTGTAGCGTCTCTATGATGATGGTCATAAATTGCCATCATCAGGACGTTACCAATGATTTCATTTGCAGAAAAAAGAGCTATCCAAAACACGATATTAGAACAAAACAAAATCCTTTCTGGGAATCCGTCGTTTGTCGCAAAACGTCAGGCGCAAAAGACAAAATCAGAAGCTATGATCAAGCTTGGTTTGGTGGGTGGCAATCAGCAAGAATCAGGCGCAACATTCGGACTGCAATCAAGCGGCATCAAGACCCGCGAAAAAATCAATGCGCAAGTCGCCTCAATCGTCGATCAAGTCAATGCTGGCAAAGATCCAAAAACGCTCACCTCAGAAGAAATTGATCTGCTGAAACAATATTCAGGCAAGGGAGGTTTATCTGATAACAGTCAGTACGAATACTATACCCCGACACCTGTGGCTGAGGGTATGTGGGATTTGCTCAAAGAGAATGGCTTTGAGAATGGCAACACTCTCGAACCATCAACTGGTTCTGGTGTGTTTAGCGCTACCAAACCAAGAGGAACGGTAATTACTGGCACAGAGATTGACCCCGTATCCTCAACAGTCAAT
Organism: Nitrosomonas sp.; assembly: GCA_028577615.1. Classification (GTDB taxonomy): domain Bacteria; phylum Pseudomonadota; class Gammaproteobacteria; order Burkholderiales; family Nitrosomonadaceae; genus Nitrosomonas. The sequence goes on along the minus strand of JAJSDU010000024.1, from coordinate 23,594 downwards.
CAAATACTGCATCCGGAAGATAAGATTCTCAATCAGTCATTTGAAAAGCTGGCGGTTGCCACTCCAGATAATCACTTCGATGGCGTGGTAGGTAATGTTCCTTTTGGTGATGTGCGCGGACCGTCTGCTAATGATGACCCGCAATACAAAAAAGAAAAATACATTGAGCGTTACTTTATCAGCCGGGTCATCGATAAAACACGCCCTGGCGGCTTGATTGCCTTGGTAGTACCTACCAGAGTGATGGGGAATGTTACTGAACCGTGGAAGAAATTCCGTGCAGAAATAAGCCGCAAGGCGGAATTCCTTGGTGGGCACAAACTGCCATCAAAAACCTTCGGCAAGCAAGGCACCGATGTTGTGACTGACATTATTGTTCTACGCAAACATTCCACTGATTTGTTAGACAAAATAGATGGTTACACTGCGGACACTTTAAGGTCTGCAAACGTTCTGTGGGATGAATTTATCAAGGGCAAATACTGGCTGGGTGAAGGTAAGCGATTTATTAAGGGGCAGTATGTTCCGCCCAATAAAGACGACTTCAGGCCAATGGAGCAAGTCATTGCTGAAGAAGGCATGACAGATGAATCCTTGAGGCGTTCCCTGGCAATTAAATTCGACTCACGCATTGACTGGGTTATGCTGGATAGCGTGGCTCCTGTCATTAACTACTATGCGGAGGGTGATCGCAGGATCATCAACGGCAAAGAGCATGTGCTCGAGAATGGCGCTTGGAGCGAGGTTGCTTATACCGCAGACCATGCAAATGGCATTGATAAAAACAAGTTTGGCGCTGCCACATTGGATGACCTGGCGGAGATTCTAAAAAGCCCTGAATCCATGCTGTCTATCACTTACCAGCAGGCAATTAATGCATTCTCAACCTACCCAAACCTATTCAATAGCCAGCAAACGCAAGCTATTTTATTTGCCAAGTCACAACCGTTGGATTCTTTGCGCGAACAAGCCTACCGCGGTTCATTGCTTGGTTCATTGGTTACCAAATACATTGCCAGAGCAAACAACCGTGATACCGATAGCGCAGACCGTGAGCATGTCAGATCACTGTTAGAGCGAGAGTTCAAAAAATATGGCCATCCAAGTTCAATCAAAGGGTTTGTGTTGGAGGGCGAACAAGCTCGCTATTTTGGATCATTCCTTCAGGCAATAGACAAGAAAGGGGGTGTATCCAGCATCATCAAGGATGGTATTGAAGATGCGTCCGGTTATAACGCAGAAGAGCCATTATCTATCGTTTCTTATTTTCAAAGAGAAGGGCTTTCTGATGTTACTCTGGATGATCTGAAACGGTTATACAAAGGCGGTCGCAACATAGAATCGCTTGGTGATATTGCCGATATTGACGGTATCGTGTTCACGCCAGCAGGTTTTATCTCAACTACCAAAGATTACTGCAATGGCGAAATCTACAAAAAATGCGCTGACATTCAGAGCGTCATGGACGGAGAGACGGATCTGAGAATCAAGGATAAATACCAAAAGACCATTGATTTGATGCTATCCAAGGTCAGGCGCACAAGCATTGAAGATATTTCATTCGGTCTGCGAGATAAATGGTATGACCAGAAGTATAAGCGCGAATTTTTGGAAAAAAGCGGCTACCGTTTCAGTTATTCTCGAATTGAAGATGTGGAGAAGGAATCTGAAACCGGTGAAGTGTACATGGGCTTCGAGGTAAACAATGATACAGCCGATGTAACAGGAACATGGAAAATCGATGCGGGGCAGCGCAAACGGGATGTGTTTGCCAGGCAGCTTGAGTACTACATGAATGGGCAAAGCATAAGCTACCGGTTATCCAAAACAGAAGAGGAGGGTAGGGATCGTATTGCAGACCTGAGGGCGCGAGTCAACGATCTGGAAGAGCAATTCAAGTATTTCATGCAATCTCACGCTGATTTTCAAGAAATCGAGCGTACTTACAACATCACATTTAACAATTATGTGAAACCTGAGTATGACAGCAATGATCTTGGGATCAAAGGAATGTCAGGCAAGATCAAATTGCACTGGTACCAGAATCAAGGTGTGCGGCAACTCTCTGAGGAAGGCACTGGAATTCTTGGGTTTGATGTTGGTTTGGGCAAGGCTCAACCGCTCGACGCTAAAGTGCTGACTCCCAATGGATGGGTTTTAATGGGTGATATTAAGGTTGGCGACCTTGTTATTTCTGCCGATGGTTCGCGCGTTCCTGTTACTGGCGTATTTCCGCAAGGCAAAAAGGAAATATTTGAAGTAATGTTTAGTGATGGCTCTAAAACACGCTGCTGCGACGAACACCTGTGGCTCACTAAAACAGAAAAGGATCGTAAAAACGAACGCTACCACAAGCGAAATGGGAAGGAATTGTCGTTCCATGGGAGTGTCAAATCTCTGTCTGAAATAAAAGATACCCTGATTTACCAAACGCAGAAAAATCATGCAATTCCGCTTGTTTCTCCGGCTGATTTTGATGTGATTGATTTTGCAATCGATCCTTATGTCATAGGGGTTTTGTTGGGCGACGGTTGTTTCAGAAATGGTGGTGTTACTTTTACCCCTGGCGACGATGAAATAGCGGAGCGCGTAGCGAAAATCATTTCAGAAAAATCAATTGGTGTTGAAGTTAAAAAAGTAAATTCGTTAGCCAATAGATCACCATCTTATTCAATTTCCCAAGGAAATATCGGCGGCAATGTCGAGAATTTTGTAAAAGCGCAATTGAGAACTCTGGGGCTTGACGGACTTGGTTCGCACGAAAAGTTCATTCCAGACATTTATAAGTTTGGCTCTGCCAATCAGAGATTAGAGTTGTTGCGCGGCTTAATGGATACGGATGGGCATGTCAGCAAAGACGGTATAACTGTTCAATTCACAAGCACATCAAAATTACTTGCTGATGGCGTTGTTCATTTGGTTCAAAGTTTGGGCGGTATTGCCTGGCAGTCCAGCAAAATCCCAACTTACACGCACAATGATGAGAGGCGCAAGGGTAAAGAGGCATTTACTGTTTCCATGCGTATTCCGTCTAAAACAAATCCATTCAAGCTAAAAAGAAAAGCTGAAAAGGTTAAGCCAAAAACTAAGTATCAGCCAGTTAGGTTTTTTACAAAAATTGAGAGTATCGGCTTAGCCGAAGCTCAATGTATTAGCATTGATCATCCATCACATTTATATATTACTGATGAATTTATTGTTACGCACAACACGTCCAGTGCACTGGCTTTGAGCGCCTATGATCGTCAAATGGGGCGATCTAAAAAGCATTGCATCGTTGTGCCCAATTCGGTTCTGGCAAACTGGTACATGGAGTCAAAAGCGCTTTACGGCGATCATAATGATGTGATGTTTGTCGGCTTTGATCCGGTACGCGATTCCAAAACAGGTGAAATTAAACAAGAGCCGGTTCTGGATGAAAACGGACAGCCAAAGGTCAATAAATTTACCGGGCAAATTGAATATCAGGACGTTTTGCGCAAGGAAGACAAGGATGAAGTGTATACAAAAATGCACTTGATACCGCACACTGATAAGTCAATCGTCATTATGACGCAGGAGAAATTCAAGGATATCCCTTTGCGCGAAGAAACCCGGCTTGGCTATGCTGGAAAGTGGGTTAAAAAATCCATGATGAGCAAAGCGGAAATGAAGAAAATGTTTGCTAAGAATGGTGATGACGCCGAAGAGAAATCCAAGTCTTACAACGATGCCAAAAATCAAGATCGCATTCGCGGTCAATTCTCCGATGAAGGCGGCATCAAAAAGGATGAGTACCCGTATTTTGAAGACATGGGATTTGATCGAGTTATCGTTGATGAGGCGCATCAATTCCGCAACAGCTATAAAATCCAGGACGGAGATACTGCCAAACTAGCCTATTTGCCGAATGCCGCCGTCTCTCAGCGTGCTACTGATATGGCCATGAAAACGGCGTGGTTGCGTGACAAATACGATGGTAAGGGCGCTATTTTGCTAACCGCCACGCCCGTAGCCAACAGTCCGATAGAAATATTCAACATGCTGTCCCTGGTGATTGATCAATCCGAGTTTGAGCGCATTGGCATCCATACCCCTGATGATTTTGTGCGCCAGTTCGGCATTATTCAAGATGTTGATAAGCTTACGGTCAGGGGATCTGTCGAAAAGCGCGAAGGGTTGGCTGGGTTCAAGAACCTTAATGCTCTGCGTGGGCTGTTCCATCGCTACGCATTGATGCGCGGACCTAAAGATGTTGACCCCGATGGCAGCGTCATGAAATTGCCATCAGCAGTTGAAATGATCGATCAACTTGAAATGACCAGTGATCAGCATGATCTGTATCTGCAATTACGCGAAGAAGCGAAAGCCGCTGGCAATCCGGAGAATGTTAAAAACGGCAAGGCGAGGCCGATGTTTGCCGTTTTGCGAGACATGGACAGGGTTACAACCGATGTTGATATGTATTATGGCGTAGCAACATATTTATTCAAGCATGAAGATCAAGGAAAGCTGGATGCCTTAATCTCAGATTTACCTGATCAGCTAAGCCAATCTTTCGTTGAAGATGAAGAGACCGGAGAGCTCAAAAAACTGAAGGGCAGCAAAAAAGAAGGCGATAATATCGTAACCATTGATGTAAAAAAAGAATCCAAATATGCCGCAAAAGGCGATACGATCAGCTACATTACGCCTGAAATATATGCTGAATATGTCGATTCCAGAATAACCAAGTTCAAGATTGATTATGTCAGCCATCCATTGCGCCCCAAGTATGCAAAATTAATAGAAAACATGCGTGCGGAGTTGGATTCCAGCGGAAAGCAATTGGTGTTTACCGAGGAAAAAAGCCAGCACGCCAAGTTATTGCGACTCATAACGAATCATCTCCCTGTTACGGCCGATCAGGTCTCCATCATTAATGCAGACACTGCGGCTGGAGAAAAACTGCAACAAATCTCCGATGCTTTTAACCGTGGCGAAGTTAGGATCATTGTTGCCAACAAAAAAGCCGAAGTAGGAGTAAACCTGCAAAAAGGTACTTCGGCCATCCATCATCTGACGCTGCCCTGGAATCCAGCCAGCTTGCAACAACGAAACGGGCGCGGCGTAAGACAAGGCAATACCCGATCTGAAGTGCGGGTTTATTATTATCAGGCCAAAGGCTCATTTGATGAATACCGGCTGGACCTGCTAAAAAACAAAGGAAATTGGATTGCGGCGTTGATGGACCGCAACGCAGAAAACGATAGTGCTGAAAATGCCGAGGCTATGGGCGCTATCGAGCAAGCTGCTTTGTTGTCCGATGACCGCGAAGAATTTCTCAAAACCATGGCTGAAATGAAGGTAAAAAAAGAAGCCGAGGATAGGGACCGGCGTAACAATACCGCCAAGATCAAGCTCGGCCAGTTATCTATGGCCGTTAATTTTCTGGCAAGTTTTGAGACGCACAAAGCAAAAGCTATTTCCGATGCTCAAAAAGATATCGAAAAAGCGATTACCAGATTTGAACGTTTGAAAGCAGAAGGCGCATCAAAAGAAGATATTGATCGCGCTGAATTATCAGTTGCCGCAGCAAGAAATAAGGTTGGTAGAGTCGAGGCGACTTATACCAAAAAACAGTCTGATGCCGAAGCTCAGAAACGGCAAATCACGGCGTTCCTGAAGGGTATTGAAAAGAAAGGCGAGTTGCCATTTGGTGCTGCGCTTCTTGATGCGCCAGAATCCATCATGTTTACCGGCAAGCGTATGCTGATAACCATCGGCAGTGTTTTTAAGTTTGATCGCAATAACCGCGAACAAATTTCCAGAGTGACGGAAATAGATGTGCCGGGCAGGAATATTACCGTGGAGGCCATTATTGGGAACACTTATGGCACTTACAACGCAGACAAATTGTTGGATTTCGCTGTAGAAGTCAAGCTGGCTCCAGATGAAATGGAGCGCATGAAATGGTTAAATAAACAACATGTATTTAAGGAGTTTGCGGAGGTCGACAAGGATTTCTTCTTCAACAATTTCGATAAAATTCAGTCGGACGGCTTCCTGTATTACGCAGATGGTGGTGAGATAATATGGAGCTCAGGAAAATACTGGGTAACAAAGAATAATGCAATTTATCCTGATAAAAATGACAGGAAATTACAATCTGCATTGATCGAAGAGTACAAGAAGTCGCGTCAAGGTACTGGCGGAATCAATTCCGTGTATTTCAAAGATTTTATGCCCGCAATATTTGGCGATTCCTGGGAATCAAACTTGCTTTCCAAACTAAAAACGGCTCAACCTGAAGACATTAGGATTCAAGCTGTTTCAGCAATGGATGAGGTCATCAAGAAGGATATGCCTGTTTCTGACAAAGAGGCGGTGAACGCGATAATACGCAATCTTGGTTACTCTTATTACGAGGATAGTCCATATCAATCCATTATTGTGAAAATTAAATCATGGATGAAGGAAAATGAGTTTATTAATTTTGATGAGATCGAACGCATAACAAAAGAGGTAACTTCTGCAAAAATAAGTAATCTGCGTGAAGTTGTGCGTCAACTGGAACATGAAGAGCAATTAGTCAAAGAAGCGGCATTAAAGTCTGTTCCCGGCTATCGAGAAATACCGCAAGATTTAAAGGATAGATTTAAAGCGCTTGGGATCGATGTGTTTTACAACACAGAGGTTGTGCAAATCGCAACCCGCTGGGAAAAGATTACGTTGCAACCATATGATGCTTTCTGGATGAAAGACAGTGGCTGGACTCTTAAAGACAGGCTCGCTGGCGCAGAGAATCCTCTTAAGAAAAAATTCGATGCGCGCTTCCTGGGTATTAAATATTCATCAGACCTACCTAAAGGTGATCGGAAATATGGCGATAACACATGGCGCGTGCCATCAGGAACCGATATTGAGGCTCTTTATGAGGCCTTGAAGTAAAGCAAAAAGCAAAACGGGGCTAAAAAAGCTCCGTTTTTTCACTTGAATGCAATGATTGCTTCCATTTCTTCATCAATCAATGTGTAATCGATTGTTCCGTCGTCTGATTCAATGGTTCTAGTCGATTGCGTTGCTGTCATGTCTTTTGTGGTTATGTCGTGATACGCATAAGCGGCCGCTATATCAAGAATCTTTTCTCCCATGGTGATCTGATTAAATACGTCAGTGTCTACCGGCTCACCGGAATTAAGATTTTCATCTTGCAGATATTTTTTTAGAACCCACCAAAACGGGCCAAATGAGCGGTAGATTATCGGATTTGAACCGATCAGATTTGACGCTCCTTTCAAGAAAACTTCTATCCATTGATCGTCTGTCTGGTCGATGGTTGCTTCTTCTATGATCCTTTTAAGATCATCTTTTCTGAAGATCGTTAATTTGTTCACGATGATGATGTCCTTAGCATGTAAATAATAATCATTACACTATACCTTCGTTATTTCTGTTTATGTTGTGTTTTTCTGTCAATCTGACCCCGGCTTAGGAAAAACGCCAATATTGCTGTGCGCCCAAACAATACGATAAGCGCATGGCAAATACTATTACCGGCAACGACATTCAAGATATGGTATCGCACTGGCTCCGTGTGCCGGTCAACGGCTACCTTGGGTCATCTTATGGGCAAGACATAAAAGCTCTCTTGCACAGACCGCAAGCTGACGGCGCGCCCGAGGCACTGCTAGAAAAGTTGCGCGTCGATGTTCCGGTGCTTCAGGCTCTGCCAAGAGGTGCAGTCAACCTTTACGGCGTACAAACACCACCCGATAGACTTGACTTGGTAATTGAAGTGGCCGGGCAAACAATCACGGTTCCGGAGTCGCGATGAAATGCTGACTAAAAAAGACTTTCAGCAAGCAATTGTAGACTCGATAGCCGCATACCCAGCCGTCGCTCCACTTTATCAAGCCGGTGACCCGCGTATCCTGCAAAGTTTGGATGCCATGGCTGCCATGCTGGCCATGTTTTCATCCCAGATCGAAACCGCGATGGCGGAACCGTTCGAGAAAGTGCGTGACGCTACCGTCCTGGCTGATGCTGCTATGCGTGGCGTAATCCGAAAAGCAAACCCTGGCAGAGTCAGAATAGCCGTAAAAAATGGCAATAGCACCGCTTTCACGGTCGATACCGGCAGAACCATTATTGATTCAGCGGGCTTGTCGTACATTATTGAAACATCGGCTGTTATTGCGGCAAATGGCACAGGCACATTCGATGCGGTGCAATCCAAGCGTGAAACCATCAGTCACACGGTATCAGGCAGCACCCCTTTTTATGCCATCGAGATACCCGAATCCATTGATGATACATACCTTAGCGGGATATCTGTGAGTGATGTCGGTGGTGAGTATGAGTACCGCGAGCGATATGTAAATACTTGGCCTGATGAGCGCGTTTTTCACGTCGAGGCTGACGATAGGCAGCGTATTTATGTGCGTTTCGGGCAGGCTGATATTGTTGGTGTTCAACCGGCTGACGGGCAGGTTATAACGCTCACTATCTCACGCACTGCGGGCGAAATTTCACCCGCATCGGGTTCGCCATTTTCTTTTGAATACCTGCAATCACCAAACGAATCGGCTGTTGAATTATCGCTTTCATCGCTTTTAGAAAGTGGCATAAACCCACCAGATATGACGACCATGCGCGATTTGGTTAAATATCCATCCGTATACAATCACAATGCTGTTTTCTTGGGTGAATTTGACTTCGTTGTCAGGCGGAAATATAGCAATACCAAATTCCTGTCGATCTGGAACGAGGCCATAGAAGAGGTTGCTAGGGGAGCTAATGTAGATAACATCAATACTTTATTTGTGGCTTGCTTGTCTGTCGATGGTACTGAAACCGTGCTGACAGAACCGAATCCAGAAACACCAGTCACGCCCAATTTAATTGCCGAAATTAACCTGACCGCAACACAGAAAGGCATCCGTGGTGTCATACTGAAAGCCGACAATAGCTATCGGGTTAAATTCATGACCCCGGTTCGGTCTGAAATAGCTATGACCATAACAGCCACCATTTCCACGGCATACGTTGCCGGTGACGTTCAATCACAAATAATCGAAACGATACTTGCAGAATACGGTGAAGAGCAACCCGGATCAAAGCGAAGCGCTAATAAACCGCTCTACAAACGGGTTTATGCGTTGCTCAAAGAAAAAATAGCGGCATTATCTGATGCAAACGCTGATATTCGGGTGACTATTGCCTCACCAGTTGGAGATTACCGGCCAGAATTATGGCGTTATGTTTCTGCTACAAGCTTGACGGTTACCGTTACCTCTGAAAATGTCTTGCCGCCTGCCTGGGGGCAATAAGTGGATTTTCTTAACGCACAATTACCTGAACTAAAGCCGCTAAAAAACAGTTTTACTGTTGATGATGTTGAAAACGACCTGCGCAATCTATTCATCGATCTGTTTGAGTCAATGATGGCACAAAGCGCTTTTGATATGAATGTTATTGGCGTTGGGCACCTTGGATCTATGGATTTGATTAGAAAACTGGTAAACGTTGATGGGCTGGCATTAATCGACGGCGAAAGGGAAGAAACCGCAACTCGTTATCTCTACAAGGCATGGAAATCACGCAATAAGAATGGGCGCGGGTTCCATTTTCTGGCCACATACCTGCAGCTTTTATTCCCAAACGGCTATGCCATTGAGCAAATGGCTCAAACCAAGGCAGGCACATACCCAAACCAGCTTTCACCATTATTAAGAGCCGACTCAACAAAATTCTCCACAAGCCGGGTGCGTGTCGCCATCGATTCATCCAAAACAACATGGGAAAACATCGACAAAATGGCACCCATACTGAGTTCTATAATACCAGCACGCTTAATTCTTTATTTTGCGATGCTAACAACGTGGCGTGCAACCAATTACATAAGGGCCGCAATGTTAACCGGGAGTATAGCTGTTGTTTATCCGGCTGCATCACAGCCTACTGAATGGACAAACATAACGCGAATAGGTGCTGCAATGATTGGAATTTCCACTAACACTATTTATCCAAAAACAGCATGAGTATTTACTACACATTGCTTACTAATGCTGGCGCTTCTGCGATGGCGTATGCGGCTGCGCATGCTACGGCGGTCGATCTTGCGCAAGTGGCATTAGGTGATGGCAACGGGTCATTACCTGCGCACACACCCGCATCGGAGGCGTTGGCTAACGAGGTCTATAGGGCAAATATAAATTCGATAACCCAAGATCCTGATAATGCAGCGTGGTATATCGTTGAATTGGTTGTGCCACCTGAAGTTGGTGATTTTTGGATACGTGAATTCAGGATAGACGATGCTGCCGGAAATCCGATTTATATCGGTGTAACGGCGCCAGAGTTCAAGCCCATTTTGGCTTCGGGTATGACCAGGGATAGCATTTACCGGCTGATTGTAGAAACATCCAATGCAGCAACTATCACTTTGACGGTTGATCCTAGCATAGTGATGGCAACGCATCAGTATGTTGATAATGGCATATCGGCTCATGAAGCTAAAGCCGATCCACATCCAATATATTTAACTAAGGCCGAAGCTGATACATTTTATGACCCGCTAGGCAGCGCTGCCGCTAGCATGACCACGCATCTAGCGAACACTGACCCGCACCCGCAGTATCTGACCCAGGCCGAACTCGATGCAGTCCTGATCGACGGGCGTGCTCGTCGAAACTATTTTGCAAATATTTAAGGAGGCTAAATGTCATCAGGTAAGTATTGGGCAGGCGTATTGCCAGTAAACACTGACCAGGACACTGGGGCAGTACCAGCTGGGAAGGTTCGTACAGTAAGTGTGAATCTTGTCAATACCAACACGTCACAATCGGCAATTGTGAAAGTTTATATCTCCACTGGCACAAGCCCGGTTGATGCTGACCGCATTGAGCCTGATATTACTATCCCAGCGAGTGGATTATACAAACTAACTGGTGAGATTGTGGGTGCCGGCGAACGAGTAATTCTTAGATCAAATATTTCAAGCGTCACCGCTCGCGTGACTGGTTTTGAGGAGAACGTGTAATGGGGCGTTATATTTCCGAACAACAGCAATCTAGTGGCTCTGCCGCAAATGATACTAAAAAAATTGCAGAGATCATTACTTCGACGAAAGGAGTTATCGTTCCGGTCGGCTGCAAAAGAATCAAATTCATTGGCCTTGGGCCAGGCGGCAATGCGTGGGCTGCTGGATTAATCAATGATTCCACCAGTTACTCCGGTGGCGGAGGAGGTCTCTTCGTCAAAGAAATCAATTCGCCAGTGGCGGGAACCAGGTTTGATCTGACTGTTGGGGCTGTTGGGGGAATCACATATCTGCATTCCGGCGGTGTTGAGCTTTGTCGAGCCAACGGTGGCACGAACGCGACATCGAGCGGGGCAGGTTTGGGTGGTACCGCGACGGGAGGCGACTTCAACGCCAAGGGCGGAGACGGCGGGACAGCGGCCGGTGGTGCCAGCGGGGGATTGTTTGGTGATACCGTTAGTGGTTCAGGGGATTGGGCGGATTGGGCCGGATACATCCAGGCTGTGGTTGATGCCGCAAAAAATGATTATCTGTTTCGCGGGAATAATCTTGCGAGTCCTGGCGCAAACGGAATTACAGGAACGCCACCAGGAACAGGTGTTCCTGGTGGCAGTGGCGCGAGCGGTCAGGGACAAACAGGTGGAGCTGGGCTGTTTGGCGGCAATGGCGGCAATGGGAGCAGTGCATCTAGCAATTACGGTTCCGGTTCGCCTGGTGGCGATGGTGGCTACGGCGGGAATGGTGGCTACGGCGGGAATGGCGGGATATCCGGACAAGGCAGCCAAGGCGGGAAGGGTGGTTGGGGTGGCAATGGCGGGAATGGTGGCGCGGGTGGTTACTCTGACGGAACAACTGGTGATGCTGGCAATGGCGGCCTTGGCGGAGATGGTGGCTACGGCGGGAAGGGTGGTACGGGAGGTTCTGGTGGCCCTGGTGGCGGCAATGGAGCAACGAGTAGAGGTGGCAATGGCGGGAAGGGTGGTACGGGTGGTTTTGGCAGATCCGGTGGTTCTGGCGGCCCTGGCGGCAGTGCGCAGGCGAACGGCGGACACACTACGGATGCCTATGCCGCTGGTAATGGAGGAGATGGTGGCACGGGAGGTTTTGGTGGAGGTGGTGCTAAGGGCGGCACTGGCGGGAGCAACGCCGGAGGGTATTGGACAGGTTGGGGCGGAAGAGGCGGTCAAGGAGGCCCAGGCGGTGGAGGTGGTCCTAATGGTACACATACATCATCGGTCAACAAGAGAGGGGCGAATCCTTCTGGCAATGGAGCACCGGGAGGTGCTGGCGCTTTTTGTGTTGAATTAGAGATGGAGGTCTAAAAATGCATTTCGCTATTGTAAATATCGGTAGTGGTCAGGTTGTGAACGTTATCATCGCAGAAAATGAAAGTGACGTATCACGTGGTGATGAATTTACTGTCATAGCCGCACACCGCGGTGTTTATGTTGGTGCGATATATGATTTTGATGTGAGAGATTTTCTTAATGTTGAAAAACCTGTTGATGATGAGCTGCCCGTAATAGCGCAGGTAGATTTCTCGCCTCCTGAAATACCACCAGTCATTCCTCCGACAGTGAATGCTATTGCATTCATGCGTTTGTTCACATCTGATGAGCGCATAAAAGCGCGTGAGCTTCGTGCCACCGACCCCAAGATTGATGATTTTTGGCGGCAATTGGAAGATCCGCGTACAGATGTAGTTGTGATGGCGTTGCCGTCCATCCAGGATGATATCGAATGCACTTTAAATGCAATAAACACTGCTGGTTTAACCATAGACGTTCAGACTCGCAAGGCAGAGATTCTGTCGGGTCAGGTGTTTTAGTATAAAAGAAATCTAATAACTCTAAGCATTATTCATTTTATCGATCAACCCGCCTCGTGCGGGTTTTTTATTTGGTGTAATTCTATCCAATTGGTGAGCTGCACAAGCAATTCGCTCAAAATGAAGCATCAATTTTTATGGTAAAGTAACCCCCCGTGTAACCCCGAAAAAATAAAGAGACTTGGTTCTTATGCTAAGTCCCTGTGTTTACTGGCGGCCAATGTCTGAATCGAACAGTTGACACAAGGATTTCACTCAAAGCTTCTTTGCCATTTCTTCCGCTGTCTCGTTATAATAAATCTGAAGCTGCCTAAGATCACGATGCCCTACGCATCGGGCCAGTTCCAACACATTCAGTTTTGATGCTAATCTGGTAATTGCGGTATGGCGTAAATCGTGAAAATGGAGATCCTCAATCATGCATCGATCTTTCGCTTTACGGAAATTTACGTCGATCTGGCTGGCTTCGAGATTAAATACTGATTCTGTATCGGATCTAACCTGTACGAGTATGCGTATCGCCTCACTTGATAGCGGTACATCGCGTTTATGGCCGTTCTTCGTTTCAATTAGGCGTGCAGTTTTCTTCTCAATATTCACATAATCCCATGTTAGTTTGGCTATTTCTCCTGCACGCATAGCGGTCTCAATCGCAAACAGCATAGCTGCGCCTACTCGCTCAGATACACCGACAGGTTTACGTCCGTGATCATATCCAAGCGAGAAAAGTAATTTCTCAATTTCGCGGTCGGTTATTATCCTGTCGCGCGGAAGCGGCTCTGAAGGTCTTCGGATACCAGAAAGTGGATTAACTTTTAGCCATCCCCAATCTTTAATAGCCGTGTTGATTGCATGCGAAAGTAGATTAATTTCGCGCAGAACAGTTCCGGCCGTAACGCTTGCAAGCCTTCTGTCACGCCATGCTGAGAATATCTCAGGTTTCAGGTGCGACAATTTTACGTCCGTAAATTCATCCCGTAAAAAAGCGTTTATCCTGTGCTGCTCCCATTGTGCACCGCGTTTTGTTACTGATACTGTCTCTGCATAGCGCGTTAATAAGTCACCAAAAGTTTTGTTGGGTATTTCGCCATGCTTGCCGGATATAATCTCTTTCTCAGTCTCGGCTGCCCAGTGACTTGCGGCGAGCTTCGTGTCGAATGTTTTAGATGTGCGAATACCTTTCTTGCAGATCGAAGCTTCCCATCCATTACCTTTTTTTCTAAATGATGCCATTCCGTAATACAGTCCGTAAATTTGACGTAAAGTATAACGGAATTGTGTGTTTTGTTGTGATGCTTTGTGTTTAACTGGCGGTAAATAAAACGGCTAAAACACAGTATTCAAGCCGTTCTTTGGAGGATTGTGTGGCTACGTGGGAGTCTGAAAAAACTTGAAATGGTGCCCGGAGCCGGAATCGAATATCTAGTGTTTATGAAGGTTTGCATGACAGCTTCCGTAATTTTTCCGTAGACATTAGAAGATCGTCATCGCACGACGGTAATTCTCCCTGACCGCACTGAGGGCACGTGAAGTTGTCCCAACACCCCGTCCATGACACTTTGCAAGTATCGCACGACATACTCCTTGAATGCCATGGTGGAGTGGCTGAAAAATCCCCCAGGTATTTGTAATTATCCACGTTTATTAAATTCCTGTATACGGTAACCGGTTCAATTCCTAATCGAGGATTTGAATACTATTTTCGTGACTTTCTGCGAGCCTGTACTTTATCCCGATTAGACAAAGCCCAGTCCTGCACCTCTTTGGCAATCCAGCGGCGTTGCGTAGTTGATGAGCTTCGAATCGATGGAATTGGAACTGCGTCTGGAAAATCAGGAAGCGGTGCGGTATGCTCGGTAAATGATCTTGCGCTCTTGATTCCAAGATATTCAGCGCATGCCTGGGCGTCCCATAGTCTCCTGTCGTCTGAAACGTCAATTGTTTTTTTTGTAAGCGCCTCTGCTAGAGCATTCAGTGCCTGAGTGTGTCGCTCCAAAACTTCAATTTCTTGTGGTTGCATGTTTATCCTCTCGCTTCTTTCAGTAGTCAATCTTGTTTTGTGTTATTTGAAACCTGTTCGCCGTTAATAAGAACCATTCGGCCATTATTCCATCCTGTAATTGCCTGCATTGCTTGGATTTAAACTTGTTTGGCATTTGTTGATCCGCGCCTTCAATCAATAATTAATCTTGAATTCTTCAATCTGTCCTGGTACCAAAAAGCAATTCACCCCATTAAAAGTAAGATTTAGAAAACCGTTACATAGAGGGGGATCGTCAATTTTTGCTGCTTGCATAAACTTTATTAATCCAGAATTATTAAATGTGATGCTTTTAACCCTCCTTGGCATAGGAAATGATCTCAATATCTCCTTTGCCGCCAGCACATCGGTTAATGTGTAATTATTTACAGAGCCGGTCGTGGCTGTGGTTCCATTTAGCAATCTTTGTTTGTTATCGCATTCGATGTAAATAACTGCTATATCAATATCCAGAGCCCCATAAATTGTCTGAATAGCGAGTCTATGAATCGGGTCTATGTCGCTCGCTGATTTTTTCTTGAAATCAATTATTTTGCCAGATACTCTGTGTTTTATGCCGTAGCCCTTGCTTAATATAACCGGCCTTCCAATAGCGCATGTTTTCTCGTTCCATCTTGGTCCGTACTTGCGGAGTTCTGCTTTTTTGCGACCGGACTCAAATAATTCGTAATATTCAGTTCTGAGCGGGATGAATAGTGGTTTTTGTGTGCTCATTCAACAATCCAACCTGCCCGTGAGTTACCCATCTCAGCGATCTGCTCATCACTCCCATCAAACTCTTTCCATTCAGCCATTATTTCGCTCCTTATAAACAGGGCATTCTTGACCTTCATAGTTATACATATTTCTCTCCCAGGCTTTAACACATCTAGGAATAGGAGCTTCACATTCTCCTGGTTTTGCTTTTGGCGCTCTATGTCTTTTCACTTAGATTTCCAATCCATTCCAAATTTTCAGCAAAACTGCCGTATGACGTTCGCTGTCGCGCAGGCAGCTTATAAAATATCTGCTTGTGTGATGGCTGATTTATTTTGGATCATGAATCATTAGCTCGCAACCGGTTGATAAATTAGAATACACAGGTGCTTCAAACTTTGGTGTAATTAAGCTTCCGCTTTCGAATTCCGTATGTCTAAGGCAATTCATTCGCTCTGTGCATTTCCCGCTCTGGTTTTCGCCGGTGCATCTTGAAACATCCCACGACAATCTTGTTACTCCGCCGAGTGTGCTCATTTTTCATTTATCTCCAAAACCTTAAATTCCACAACCCATACCCACGGATTCAAATCCCAGGATCCTTGGCCGTTGATTGGTGATTTCCACAGCGTTCTAAAAGCTTCTGCAGCGTATTCTCCGGTGTAGTCATCGCCAGCGTCATTTACAATCGCCGTGCTAATATAGCCTTCAGCCATCGCATCCTCTTCGCTAATATCCCGCAACTTATCAACGCGCACATTTGTCACCTCGAGCAATATCCGTGATGCCCATCTAGGCATGTGGATTGATGGCTTCCATATGATCCTCTCAGGTTTGTCGCATGATGCTTTGTATTCTATGTATGCTGATCCATAGCCACTTTCATCATCAATTATGGCGAACGTCTCACGAACCCAGAGTCTGTCGCATGGTTTGCCGTATGGGCAATTGATTATGCCTTTTGGATCGCAACTTGCCGTTTTGAACGGGACATTTGGATCGGCGACAAACAATGGCTGCGGTTTAACAACTCGCCGTGTTTGAGTTTTTCTGCCATCTAAAATAGCTCTAACCATCGGCACAGAAAATAATATTGGGCGTTCTTTGGTCGTGTTCAAGCCGCTTCCCTTTGTTGGTTACTCATCGCGCCTCCCCTCGGACAGTTCCACAAGAGTTTGAATAGCCTCAAATACCCTCGACGCTTCGTCTTTGTGCATTGGCACTGATACCAACAGCCTTCCTTGCTCCAAGTTGCTTCTTTCTTTCCGGATAGCTCTCTCAGCAAACCACTGCCCCCAGCCAAATCCGCATACAAAAAATATGCATGCTATAACAATCACCATTTTCAGATCCCCGAGCATTTAAGCTGCCTCTTCCTTGTGATCATGAACAAATCCATTCTCGATCCAGTGCGCCGAAACCTCTGGCGGCAATTTAACCGGCTTTTCTTTCAGTGTCCCGAACAAGATTACCGATTCGATTTCTTTGTTTTCTGCAAGATCGATCAACCATCCCAGATATGCGCTGCGGCTTGGCATGTCCAGAAGATCGAACTCATCAACCATGAAAAACTTGATCCCCGAAACAAAACTAATAGCTTCGGCAATCATCGAGTCAATGAGAAATCTGGTTGCTTTCGATGCAAAAGCATACAGTTTGCTGTCATCTTCCATGATCGTCATATCGTCAGCGATGCTCACGTTGCCGGGGAAATTCAGCCGTTGAACGCTGGCTGCAATTCGATCATTAATCGGCTTTAACGCCGCACCCAACATTTCACCCGGTATTCCGTCCGGCGCCAGTGCAGATGCAATTGCGTCCCAGGCTTGAGCGTCTGCGTGATGCTCGGCTGCCTTTTGGGTTTTCACCTCCGCTTCCGCTGCCAGCTTGATTTCAGCATTGATTTTATCCAACGCCTTTTGTGCTTGATCCCGGCTGGCTCGCAAGAAAGCGACGTTATCTTTTATAGCCTGTATCTTTTCTGCGGAAGGCTCGGCATCTGTTGAGCTATTAATCATCGCCAGTTGTTCGCGCGCAGCGGTTGCCGCGGCAAGATCACGCTCGCCATTGGCCACTGCATTTTTTATCATCTTCAGCGAGTTTTCGTATTCCGGCAGTTTTGCGGCCATTTCTTCATCGCCGTGCAGATCGCCGCCGCGCTCAGTCAGCTTTGCCCCATCAAACACAAGCTCAGTGCCGCAAGATGGACATGCACAAGCCACCGCGCCAGGCTTCGATCCCAAAGCAGCGTTGCGTGCTCGCGTTACTTTATCCTCCCATTCATTGACCTGATGCCGGTCTATGTCGAGCTTCTGGCGGATGCGTTCTTCTCTGCCCGCCAGTTCAGTCAGCCGATTAATTTCTCCGGATTTTTGATTGATGCCATTCATCAGCGCTTGCATAAAACCTAGTTCTTGATTTGTCTCAGCCAATTCACGATCAATTCCGGACAGATCATTCTCGATCGCGATCTTTTCATTTGAGCCGATTACCGGCACCTGAGTGGCCCATTTTTCGGCTTTCAGTGATCCATACGTTTCACCAGTCACGGCTTTCCAATTAGCGCGTGCCTGCTTTACGTTTTCCTCCGCGTGTTTTTGAGCATTGGCAAAGCTGGATTTCAGGAACGGCATGACGGCGTTTATACGGTCTGTGCTGTACCCGCGAATTATCAATTTCTTTTTCACTTCCTCGCCATCGCTGCGCAGGTTGCCAAGATCGAACAGAAATGATCTGCGTTCATCCGGCGTGATGCTGCCGAATAGTGCCGGATCAATGACAAATGGCAGTGCGGCTGGTAATTGATCTGTCAGTTCATGGGTGCCGTTTGGCAGGGTAATGCACGCACGTTTGCCTCCGTCATAATCGACATACGTATAACCAACATTGTTGCCATCGTTCCGATTGATCAGCAGCGAGTAATTCTTTTTCAGTTTCTCTTTCGGGTGCGCGCCGGTAAACGCATGAATGATGCCGTCCCGCAGCGATGTCTTGCCGCCCCGGTTGTGCGCGCAAATCAGAGTGATAGGTGTGTTGCAATTGATATCCACGGACCTGATCGCGATTGTGCCTGATGATGATATTTTGTTGATTTTCATGATTAAGCCGCCTCGCTTTGTTGGTCTACTGATTCCTCGCCCAATGTTTCAATCAGCGAATTGATGATCTGTAAACACTGGCCTGATCTGATTGCAAACTCGTTGTCAAAATAATCATCATCAGTATCGAACTCGGAGTGATCTTCAATTAAGTTAGCAAGGGTGATTTTGCTTATGATGAATTTGTTATCAATCGTAAAAAAACATCCTTCATCACCGCTATGAAGTGAAATCTCAAGTTTTACCGGGCGCTTGCCTTCCATCACATAATTGCTGACTATTCCGGTATCGAGCGATTCATTCTTGTACGTGATTTTCTTTCCGCTTTCGTCACGATCCTGCAAAACACAACTTCTGCCGAGCGAAAAAATCTCCGGTATTGAGTCATCTCCGACTATCAACCCGCGCATGAACGATTCAATGTGATTAAATGTATTAAAACGTTTACCACTCCATCCAAAATCTCTGATTAAAAATTTCAAAACATCTTCTGCAGCTGATTCTGACGTTGTTTCAACGCACATCAAATCATGCTCAGTATTGATCCAAACATTAAAAAATTTGCTGACCGTAAAAGCTTTGGCGTAGAGCGATTCTGTAATCTGCTCTTTCAAATCGCGCTTCATTTTCTTGCCAACTTTGTAGCCTTGCTCTTCCTCGATCTGCTGGTATATACGCAGCTTCAATTCATTTTCAATTACCTGCTTCGGCAACAATTTTTCCTGCTTTTCGAGCGTTATTAAATTGTTGCCGCCAACGGTTATGACCGGCTCATCGTTGCGCAGAACTTTCCATCCGAAACCCAATTTATCTGGCATAGAAAGATTGTTTTTCAGCAGATCAAAATCCGGTTTCCAGCCTTTCTCTGTCCGGAATATCGTTAAATTTTTCATAAAGCATCTCCTCTATTCACTTTGTATCCGTTATTTTTCAGAGTTTGGTACACATACATAGGCGTTGAGTTAATCAACTCGGCTATTTGTTTCATCCTTTTACCTTGATCAAACATTTCGCAAATCATGGTCTTTTTATCTTTCCTGACCAAACCCAACCTTTCCCTGACTGCTCGCAAATATTGGTTTACTGTTTGCCTTGTAATAATTCGCCCATCTTTTTTAGCCAGAAATCCTCGATCCATTAAAAGATGGTAGATGTCATTGTTATTTATCATTCCAGCATTCAGGCAAACGGTTAATCCCCTGATCAATTTCCGTGTTGCAAAAGTTTGTATTTCGTATGGGCTTTTCTTTTGTTTGTAGCGCTCTCTGTCCGCCTCCGCTGATTCGGTTGTGTTTGTGATGCTTGATATGTGGTCAGGTAAAGTGACAAAGCCAAGCCAATTCCTGGCAGCATTTAGCGCTGCTTCGTCACTTTCTGGTATTTTGTTTATCATCATGATTTATCGTCGCCTGCAATTCCCTCAAGATGATCTTGTTGTGATTCTGATAAATACATGCTCCGCCCAAATTGCTCAAACTTTGATTTCAGGTCTGAAACGAATGTTTCTTCCCAATAGTTAGCTGCGTTTTTTTCTGCATCATCAAGCAACGATTCAAATTCATCATCTTTGTATATTTCTTGCACTTGTTTGCCTTTTGATCGCATGATGATTACTCCAGATTAAACGACTTGCGCTTCGACTGAGGCTTCTCTTCCTGCTGCGCTTCTTCGATCAATTGCTGCCGGATTGCTTCCTGCTCTTCATGGGATGGTTCGTTGTTATTCGCTGACTTGATTTCTTCGGCTTTGATGTCCGGTTTGTCTTGGTCTATTTGTTTTGTTTTCTCAGGCTTGTTATTTGGTATCTCTCCGGTTTCTTCATAAACCTCCGGAGCATCTTCCGGGATGATAGAAAAATCACCCTCAATATCATCAAGGTGCTGATCTTTCCCGGCGTCCGCCATGCCATCCAAAGCTGATGCAGTCTGGAACTCAATAGACAAAGGCAGATACTTTGCTAATCTGCGGATCACAGTCTTGCGCCCCATTTCGATAAAATGATCCTTCCAAACAGACGATTCGCGCTTATTCTTGCGTTCACTTGCCGCTTTAATTTCTTCAACCTGGTATCTGCTCATGAACTCGAACGCATGGCCGCCATCTTTCAGCTTGGCTATCGCGTAAAATCCGATTACTTCTCCGCGCGCTTCCATTGCTGGCGTGTGGTTTAACTTCTCATCCAGTCCATAAACCAGTTCGAACCTATCGTTTCCACATACTTCGTGCGCCGCTATGCTGATGATTTGCCCGGAGCGTCGTGCGAGATCGATTAATCCTTTGTACCCAATTATTACTTGGACAGAATTAACCCATTTTTCATTGCCATTTGCGTCCTTGCGCTTAGTGTTAAATGGCAACAGGTATGCGTGCCCCAAGACCGTGTTTGGCTCCAGTCCCATTTGCGCGCACTGGCCAATTGCACCGATCAGACTCGGCACATCGCATTTTGCAAGCGCAGGCGTTGTGGTCGCGGCGATTTGCGCAACTTTCAGCAATCTTTCTGCGTTCAAGTGCTTCGGCAACATCTTGGATATTTCCGCGTGCTTGCTTCTCAATAAATGGGCAATCTGATCTTTCGGTTTCATATCAGAAAGTTTCATCGGCGCTTCGCCGCCGGTTGCTGCTGCTTTTAAATTTGCTACGCTCATGATGATTTCCTTATTTAACTAAAAATGGCCTTGCGCCCGGTTTTGTGGTTGTGAAATTCGCAACGTGCCCCGCCTCTGGTTTCAGAGACAGATAAGCAGATTGCCAGTCAATTTTTGTGCTTGTCTTGCTCGCCTTCCAAGACACCAATTTCTGCCCGTTGTGAGTCAGCAAAGCCGCCTCGCCCATTCTGGCTTTTATCAATGTCGATAACGTTTCAATTCGTGTCTCAGCAGCTTTGCAGCTTGTTTTTACGTTAGATAATTCACCGACCCACTCAAGCAATTCGGCATCCGCTTCCAGCACGGCTCCTGAATCAAATTGATAAAGCCGCTTAATATCTTCGGGGCTTGTTGGTTCCGGCGGATCACGGCGCTGTATCCGATCCCAAAAATCAATTTCCTTGCTGCGGATTGCCTGGATTATTTCCTCATCACGTTCGATCCAGTGAATGCGCAGATCATCAGTTCCAATCAACGCGGCAACCACGCATTTATTCCGGCGCTTAACCATCAAATCGTGCATCGTCTGGCACTGGTAATAGATCGGGAAATCGTCTGTCTCAGGCTCGCCCCAAAGTTTTGCAGCGAAGCCGTTCACAGATTTTGCCTCTGCACTGATAACCTCGCCATCAACACGCAACACCATGTCGGATTCAGATGCAAGGAAAGGCAATTCAGTATCACGCAGCCGTTCATTTGTGGCTATTACTTCAATGTCATGGCCACGTTCTTCCAGTTCCTCAACCAGTATTTCAAGAATCATTGGCTCAAATTTCTTGCCGCGATTAAATTGTTTCTGCTTAACAGTGGTAATTTCTTCCTTCCATTCACCGATCTTCTCTTGATACAAGGCGAACGGGCTTTTCCACGGCGAAACACCAAGTATTGCGCTGGCGTCGCTGCTTCCGATATAAGAACTTCTGTCTAATTCACTCATATCGCCACCCTCGAATACCTCCAAGCCTGCTTGATAGAATGGCCGCGCCGGATGAAATATATAAAATTGTCCAATCGCTGCCAGATTGTGAGCTGTCTATATGTAAGCCGCTTATTCGTGATCATGATTCGTCGTTTCCTCCTCGCAAAATTGGTACGTGTCGCACCATCGCTGCGCTGCTCCGTCATCCATCCAAAGTGCAGTTAGCACCAGAAGTACACAAAAGACCATCAGTTTTGAATCCTGGCTCATGGCACCACCTCCAGTTTCTCAAACGCCGCTTTTAATTTCGCCACCCGTTCAACTCTGGTTTGATATCCGTCAGATTCGTAATTGCAATCCATCCAGAGGAGAAGCGCATCCAAAATATTCACGTCCTGCTGGATGTTCTGGTGTTCCTGCGAAAACTCATCAATGATCCCCTGGCGTTTTGTCAGCGAAGCCTGAAGCCACTTTAAAAACTCAGTCACATCGAGCGGATATTCACGATTCATGACCAGATCATCAATGGCCCTGCCAAGCTGGTCCCATTGGTTTTCGCGGATGCGCATCTCGACCTGCTTCATCGACAATTTTATGACCGGAAGGCTCATTGCTTAGCCTCACCGTCTTGCGGAATATCAACTTGGCGAACCCACTCAGTTTTATCCTCCTCGGAGTCGTAAAACTGATACATAATTGATCCGTCATCACATAACACCGATAGCATGCCGGTTTTGTTTTGAAGCATCTGAACAGGTGTACTCATTACAGCACCCGCACTTTCACGTAGCAGAGCTGACCCACCGAGTTCAGCGTTTGCATGTACGCTTCAAAGCTAGACCTGAATAGTCCGTAAATCTTCCGGGTCTTCGTATCAGCCGTTCGGATCGTTATTTCAAATCGTTTCATATTCATCCCCTTGTTATGTGCCTGTCTCTCCAGGCTTGTCACGTCGTTCTGCTGGCTATTGGCTCCAGACGTTCTCCTGGGCGCTCACATCGGCGCCGCCGCAATTACGAAAACCAGCTTTCGCGCCGCACCCTACTTCCGGCGAGTTCATGGCTACCAACGGGTTGCCAAGGTGAAATTCTTTTTAATCGAAGCCGTCGCCGGAGCCGGAGCCGTAGCCGTCGCCGTAGCCGTAGCCGGAGCCGGAGCCGTCGCCGTAGCCGGAGCCGTCGCCGGAGCCGGAGCCGGAGCCGTCGCCGTAGCCGTAGCCGGAGCCGGAGCCGTCGCCGTAGCCGGAGCCGGAGCCGTAGCCGGAGCCGGAGCCGTCGCCGTAGCCGGAGCCGGAGCCGTCGCCGTCGCCGGAGCCGGAGCCGGAGCCGTCGCCGTAGCCGGAGCCGTCGCCGTAGCCGGAGC
>JAJSDU010000023.1 GCA_028577615.1 Nitrosomonas sp. | reverse complement strand
GCACGCGGGTCTGCGTAATGTCGCCGACTTTGAAATAGGTATGGAAGCCCTGCGTGATGCCGAAGGTTTCCGCGCCGGTGTTGCGTGTGATCAGGACGAGGTTGAGCGAATCGCCGATGACGATTTCCTGCGTAAGGTTGAAAGTCTGCGGCCAGATGTCCCGGGTTTCCTCGGTATCGGTCAGGCCGAGCGTCACGCGGATATCGCCGTTCAACAGAACTTCCGTACCGATAACATTCCACGGGCGGTTGCGCACGAAGCCGTGTCCGGGACGGCCTTTGCCTTCCGGATCGGGGCCGAACCACGGCCAGCAGACCGGCGCGCCGCCTTTGATCGCCTTGCCGTCCTGATAATAGGCTTTGCTGCTCAAGAACAGAATGTCTTCCTCGCCCGCCGGCTGGTACGAGAGCACCTGTCCGGCATGCGTGGAAATCAGCGCGCTGGCTTTGGGCGTGTTGACCCGGATCATCGTCAGTCCGCCGTTGCCTTCGATAAATTCAACTTTTCCCGCGATACCGTATTCGGCGTTGAGGTGTGCAATTGTCATGTTTTTTTCCTGTGAGTTTGTTTTTTGGTGGTTTATGAGCATCTCTAAAAATCCAGATTTTGTCACAACACTTTGTTGCTCATTTTCTGTTTAAAACTTTGAATTTTTAGAGACGCCCTTATGAATTGCTAATAGGGATAATTTTTCCGGCCGCCAGTTTAGCACGCGCGCGGGCTTCGTCGGTATTGTCGCCGTTGGCGAGCGCCACGCCCATGCGCCGGCGTTTGAACGCTTCAGGTTTGCCGAACAGCCGGATATCGCTTTGCGGCACGCGCAGCGCGTCCTGCACGCCTTTGAAGGCTATGCCTTTCGCGTCCATGCCGCCGTAAATCACCGCGCTGGCGCCGGGTGCGCGCAGGGTGACATCCACCGGCAGGCCGAGAATAGCGCGCGCGTGCAGCTCGAATTCGCTCTGAATCTGGCTGCACAGCGTCACCATGCCGGTGTCGTGCGGACGCGGACTGACCTCGCTGAACCAGACATCGTCGCCTTTGATGAACAACTCCACGCCGAAAATGCCGAGGCCGCCGAGATCGTCGGTAATCCGTTTGGCAAAATCGCGTGCGCGATGCAGCGCAACGGGCGACATGACCTGCGGCTGCCAGCTTTCAACATAGTCGCCGCGCACCTGCACATGTCCGATCGGTTCGCAGAAATGCGTGTCGATTCCGCCGTCCGCGTTTTTCGCGCGCACGGTCAGTTGCGTGGTTTCATAGTCGAACTGGATCAAGCCTTCGACAATCACCCGCCCCTGATCGACGCGCCCGCCGCTTGCGGCGTAGTGCCACGCGGCTTCGACTTCGGCGGCGCAATCCACTTTGGATTGGCCTTTGCCCGATGACGACATGACGGGTTTGACGATGCAGGGATAGCCGATGCGTTCATCGATTGCGCTTCTGAGTTCATCCAGGCTGTCGGCGAACACATACGGCGAGGTGGGCAGTTGCAATGTCTCCGCAGCCAGGCGGCGGATGCCTTCGCGATTCATCGTCAGTTGCGCGGCGCGCGCGGTCGGGATGACGGTCGCCAGCCCTTCACGTTCGATCTGCACGAGCATGTCGGTGGCGATGGCTTCGATTTCCGGTACGACGATATGCGGTTTTTCCCGTTCGATCAGCGTACGCAGCGCCTGACCGTCGGCCATGTTGACGACATGCGCGCGATGCGCGACCTGATGGCCGGGCGCATTCGCGTAGCGATCCACGGCGATGGTTTCCACGCCAAACCGCTGCAGCGCGATAATCACTTCCTTGCCCAGCTCGCCGCTGCCCAGCAGCATGACTTTGATTGCCCCCGGACTCAGCGGCGTACCGAATATTAATTCCTGATTCATGTTGATTATTCCCTCACGGTTTTTTTGATTGTTGTTGTTCAAGCGCCCATTGCACATGTTCGCGCACCATTGCGGACGGATCGTCGAGCCGCGCGCGCAGCGCTGTCACGATTTCTTCCGCATACGGCGCGTTGCCCAGTCCGACAGCGATGTTGCGCAGCCACTGTTGATAGCCGATGCGCCGAATCGGGCTGCCCGCGAGCCGGGTCTCGAATTCTTCCGTGCTCCAGCGGAACAGTTCAACCAGCGTGACGTCATCCAGGCCATGACGTACATGAAAATCGGGTTCTTCGGTGACCTGCGCGAATTTATTCCACGGACAGACCAGCTGACAATCGTCGCAGCCGTAGATACGGTTGCCGATCAATGGTCGCAATGGCTCGGGAATGCTGCTTTTCAGTTCGATGGTCAGATAGGAAATGCAGCGGCGCGCATCGACTTCAAACGGCGCAACAATGGCCTGTGTCGGACAGACATCGATACAGCGGGTGCAGCTGCCGCAGAAACGCCCTTTTGTGCCGACCGGCTCATCGACCGGCAGTAGCAGATCGGTGTAGATTTCGCCGAGAAAGAAATACGAACCGGCTTCGCGCGACAGCAACAGCGTATGTTTGCCGCGCCAGCCCAATCCGGCCTTCTGCGCCCATTCGACTTCCATCACCGGCGCGCTGTCGGAAAAAACACGATAGTTAAACTCGCCGACAGCGGCCTGGATTTTGTCGGCCAGTTTCTGCATGCGCGCGCGCAGCACCTTGTGATAGTCGCGCCCGAGGGCATACCGCGAAATGAATGCTTTCTCGCCCTGGTTGATCACCAGCCAGCTGTCCGCCGCTTTCGGCGGAGAATAATTCATGCGCACCGAGATAACACGTTGCGCGCCGGGCACCAGTTCATACGGCCTGGAACGTTTGACGCCATGTTTGGCCATATAGTCCATTTCACCGTGATATGCTTTATCGAGCCACTGGAACATGCCGGATTCCGCTGCCGACATGTCCGCGCAGGCATCGGCGATACGGATATCCTGAAACCCGAGCGCCCTGCCCCAGGCTTTGATTTCCAGAGCCAGGTCAGCGCTGTCAATCGCCTGGCTGCCATCATGATTACAGGAGGTATTTTCTTGCACAGTACGCACCATTCAGATTTCTGTCTAACTTTTTTTCTTGAAAATGAAGCAGATACATTGATTCTGGGTAAAAAAATCGCGGCTGTTTTACAGCCCGGACTGGTCGTTTTTCTCAACGGAAATCTTGGCGCCGGGAAAACAACACTGGTGCGCGGTATTTTACACGGACTCGGCCACCGGCAGGCAGTCAAAAGTCCCACCTATAATTTAGTTGAAATCTATAATTTTTCTAGGTTATACTTGTATCACTTTGATTTTTATCGTTTCAATGACCCTTATGAGTGGGAAGATGCAGGCTTCCGGGAGTACTTCAACGCACACTCGATTTGCCTGATTGAATGGCCGGAAAAAGCGTCAGGGCTTTTGCCCGAAGCGGATATAACAATCAACTTTCAGATTCTTGAATCCGGCCGCAACGTTACAATTTTCGCTGACACCGGGACAGGAGAACAATGTCTACAGCAATGGCCGAAACAAAAAGAAAGATAACCGCAATACTCAACAGCGCCATTGCATCGCACGTGGTTGCTGACGCACGCCATATGCCATATTGGACAATCCTGCTGGTTTGCCTGCTATGCATACTGCCGTTTCACGGCACTGCCGCAGCGGCCTCCGCCGGTACAACCATCTCCGCAGCGCGCGTCGGATTGACCGAAGACTATACACGCATCACGCTGGAATCCCGCAGGCCGATCCAGCACGAATTAAGCATGCTGAATAATCCGGGCCGCGTCGTTGTCGATCTGATCAATATCCCGCTCAATGACGTCATCAAATCACTGCCCGGAAAAATCAGTCCGGCTGACCCTCACATCGAACGTATCCGTTATGGCCAGTTTCAGCCGCATGTCATTCGCGTGGTGCTGGATCTCAAAGCCGATGTTGTGCCGCGCACATCCACCATAGATCCGAAAAACGGTCATGGCTATCAATTGATACTGGATATTTATCGCCCGGACAAAGCGGCTATTGTTGAAAATAACCGCAAACATCAGCAAAAAGCGCCGCCTGCTGTCCGCAAGACCGCCGGTGAAGCCGATGCACTCGACCATCTGGTGGCCGCGTTGATTAACCACAAATCCTCAGCGCAACCATCCCTGCCGCCGAAACCATCGCGCCAGCAAAAGCAGTCAGGACAACCTCCACAGGCGCAGCAGATACAACAAACACAGCAGAACCATCAGCCATCACAGCAATCACAACAGCCGTCAGGCGCTGAGCCAGGCAGCATCGCGCGGAATTATCCGGAAAGCTATGCGGCAGCGCAACTGCGCAAGCCTGCGCAATCTCGATCTCAGTCCCGGACTCAGACACCTGCGGCGCAAAGAATCATCACCATTGCCATCGACCCCGGACACGGCGGCCATGATCCGGGTGCAATCGCCAAAAATGGCAAAGGTACGAAAGAAAAGGATATTACCCTCGCCATTTCCAGAAAACTTAAATCGATCATTGATAAAGAACCGAACATGCGAGCCATCCTGACCCGCAATGGCGACTATTATCTGAATCTTAATCAGCGCCAGGCCATAGCACGCAAGCATAAAGCCGATCTGTTCGTTTCCATTCATGCCGACGGCAGTGAAAAGGTGCATCCAAGGGGCTCATCGGTTTACACGCTGTCCGAACACGGCGCCACATCGACGACGGCAAGCTGGCTCGCCAAACAGGCCAATCAATCGGGCAATCATCTGATCGGCGGCGTGGATATCGCGAGCAAATCCGGGGATATGCGTGAAATCATCCTCGATTTGTCGATGAGCGCCACGATTAATGACAGCGTCAAGCTGGCGGAGCTGGTGTTGCAGGAAATCGGACAGATTAACCAGTTGCATAAAAAAACGGTCGAACAGGCCGGTTTTGTCGTGCTGAAATCACCCGACATTCCTTCCATTCTGGTCGAAACCGCATTTATCACCAATCCACATGAAGAACAGAAGCTGATCGACAAGACTTACCAGAACAAAATGGCAAACGCGATTTTTTCCGGCATCCGGAATTATTTCGCCACCAACCCCGCGTTATCCCGCACTGATATGGCGGCCCGGTGATCTCCGCAAGCGTTTTCCATCTTTCCTGTAACAATTCCATTAACAGGGTGTTGAAAAATGTGATCGAGGCAGTCGATACAAGGCAAAAACAGGCGACGCAAGCAAAGCGCAGCGAACAGCCATAAGGTTGACCCGCAGGGCGAGGCGTTTACGCCAGGTAAAAAACGGAGTTTATAGGTGATAAATGAGTATTTTGAGCCTGTTTTTAACGCCGTAGCGGCAACGCAGATAATTTTTCGACAGCTGTTAATTATTTGTGGTCACCGGCTCAATTGATATACAGTATGCATCTATGCGTACGCATTTGTAGCGTCGCAACCACGACAGTGGTTCTTTCTATTATTTCATCATCCGATTCATCAACACAAAACCCGGAAAACGATCGCACCACCCGATGAACAAGCACAAATCAGTGAGCGACTGGTATCAGCTCGTCGATGACGGAACTGTTCAACGTCTCATTCTGACCGGCAATCTGACGCTGGCCGCGCTGGATAGCAATTTCCGGCAATTGTCCGGCGAACTTTCCCGGCATGCCCGGAATGCCCGGATTCTCTGGGATCTGAGTGACATTCAGCGCATGGATACCGCGGGCATTGTCCTGCTATGGAAAGTCTGGGGTAAAAAACGACCAGACACTTTAATTCTGCGCCCGGAGCATGAAAAAATGCTCAAACGCATCGAAAGCCTCCCTGAAACAGCGCCCCGGCTCAAAAAAAGAAACCCGCTCTGGGCGATACACGCCATTGGTGCGCCATTCCTGTTGTTTTGGGCAAATCTGTCCGGCATGATCATGATGGTTGGCCAGCTCGCGCTGGACAGTCTGTTTTTTCTGCGCCACCCCGCACTGATTCCCTGGCGCGAAATTTCCGCCAACTTATACCGCACCGGCACGCAGGCTCTGGGAATAACCGCGCTGGTCGGATTTCTGATCGGAGTCGTATTGAGCTATCTCTCTTCCGAACAATTGCAGATGTTTGGCGCCGATATTTTTATCGTCAACATTCTCGGCATCAGCATTATCCGTGAACTCGGGCCGCTGCTGGCCGCCATTCTGGTCGCCGGCCGCTCCGGTTCCTCGATGACCGCGCAACTCGGTGTCATGCGCGTCACGCAGGAACTCGACGCGCTGACTGTGATGGGCATACCGCATAGCCAGCGCCTGATTTTTCCCAAAATCATCGGCCTGGGACTGGCCATGCCGTTGCTTGTACTCTGGACCAGCGCCATCGCCCTGATCGGCGGAATGGTCGCGGCTGAAATCCAGCTCGGTCTCAGTTATCACTATTTTGTGCATACACTGCCCGAATCGGTGCCAATCGGAAATTTATGGCTTGGGCTGGGCAAAGGCGTAGTCTGCGGCATGGCCATCGCGCTGATTGCCTGTCATTTCGGCCTGAGAATCAAGCCGAACACGGAAAGCCTTGGTGAAGGCACAACGACATCGGTCGTCACCGCCATCACGATCGTCATCATCATCGACGCGATTTTTGCGATTGTTTTTTCGGATGTCGGAATTGTCAGATAAGTTAATGAACGATGCGCCCTACATTATCGAAATCGAAGATCTGCAAACCCGGTTTGGCCAGCATATCGTCCACCAGAACCTGGATCTGCGTGTCAGGCAGGGAGAAATACTCACGCTTGTCGGCGGCTCAGGCAGCGGCAAAACAACGCTGCTGCGCCAGATGCTGGGTCTTGAAACACCGGCAGGCGGAGTCGTCAAAATTTTTGGTAGCTCACGCTATAATTGCAATCCTGCGCTGAATAAAAGCATTCGCAGCCGCACCGGTGTATTATTCCAGCAAGGCGCGCTGTTCAGCGCTTTAACGGTTTATGACAATGTTGCGCTGCCGTTGCGCGAATTGCGCATACTGGATGAACAAACGATTCATGATCTGGTGATGGTCAAGTTGAACATGGTCGCCATCGAACCGGAGCACGCGAACAAAATGCCGGCCAATCTATCCGGCGGCATGATCAAACGCGTGTCACTGGCGCGCGCACTCGCGCTGGATCCGGAATTATTGTTTCTGGACGAACCCACCGCCGGTCTCGATCCGGAATTGAGTGAAAGCTTTGTGCAGCTGATTCTGGATATGCGCCGTGAATTGAATTTGACCATCGTGATGGTAACGCATGATATCGACACGCTGGCCGCCCTGTCGGATCGCATCGCGGTACTGGCCGACCGGAAAGTTGTCGCAGCAGGTACGCTTGAGGAAATACACCATTACCCTCATCCTTTCATCAAAAACTTTTTCAAGACAATGCACAACAAACATCAACTTATCGGCAACAGGGAATAATCATGGAAAACCGGGCACATGCCCTCATGGCAGGTCTTTTCGTCATTTGTCTGGGCGCCGCCGCGCTCGTTGTCGCCAAATGGTTCAAAGGCGACGCGATAGACTATCACTATTATCAGGTGATCACTTCGGAATCGGTAACCGGACTGAATCTGCAGGCATCCGTATATTACCGCGGCGTCAATATCGGTAAAGTCAATCGTATTTATTTTGATCCCGAAAACGGACAGCAGATCGTTATCGATATCGCGATAGACGGCAATATCAAATTGCCGGAAAACAGCTATGCGCAACTGGGCTACCAGGGCATTACCGGACTGGCTTATGTACAACTTGGAAATGATACGCCAGCCTCTCCGGAAACGCTGCCCGAAGGCGCCCATATTCCGATGCGGCCCTCGCTGCTCGATGAAGTTGCCGGTTACGGGCAGAATATTCTCAATAATGTCAATGAACTGATCATTCAATTGCACCAGCTGCTCAATGATGACAACCAGACGCAGATTTCAAGCATACTGAAGAACATTGAAAAAATGACACGAAACTTTGACGGCATCGCGGATAATTTACAGCCCGGGCTTGAGTCATTTACGCATTTAACCCGGGAAGCAAGCAGTCTGGTCGGACATTTGGACGACTTACTCTCCGGGATCAATCAATCCATGCAGAAAGTGAATGAGCAGGGCGGCATTATCGACAGCCTCACCACCACAACACAGGAAATGGCGACCACCGTTCCGGAATTGCGCAAAGTGAGTAACGGCCTGATCCGTAATTCGCAAAGCCTGGACCGTATTCTGAACCAGCTGGAAGATAATCCTCAAATACTGTTATTCGGACGCCCGCCATCGCCGCCTGGTCCCGGTGAAGATGGCTTTGTTGCCCCCTCAGGAAGAAACCGATGAAAAAATCAGCTGTTATCTTTGGGCTACTGTTGCTGACCGGATGCACGGTCATCCCCAGACCCGATTCTTCGACTGCAATTTACAATTTCACTGTTCCTACGCCATTAACAGAACAGCGACAACAATCGCAGCAACAGCGCGTCAAAAACGGAAAAAAAATTCTCATTCCCCAGGTTACAGCGCCCTTATGGCTGGACAATCCGGCCATACATTATCGCCTTGCCTATCACAACGCGGCGCAATCCTACACTTACGCCAGCAGCCGCTGGTCTTCTCCGCCTGCATTCCTGCTCACGCAGCAAATCAAGCAGAAAATTGCCGCCGATACGCATCATCTGGTCATCAAAGACAGCAGTGTCGCTATCGTGGAATATGAGTTACACATCGAAATCGAAGAATTTTCACAGATTTTCGATACGCTGACAGACAGTCATGTTGCCATACGTTTTCGCGCCAGCCTCGTCAACAATGCGCACCGGCTGATTGCCCAGAAAATCTTCAGCACGACCCACGCTGCCGCGACAGCCGATGCCGCCGGCGCCGTCAGCGGCTTTACTGTCGCCAGCAATCAATTGGTGGACGAGCTTATTGAATGGCTGGACAATGCAGTGAATCATTTTTAGCCGGTTTGCTGAAAAGCATTGAACCTGAAAGTCTCAGTTGAACGGGATTTAGAATGCTTTGATCTTTATTTCCAGCAAGGCGCAGCGAGGCGTAATAACGCGTTATTACAACAAATTGCAACGCAGCTGGAAACAAAAAGCGGCGTGCTATAAATGCCGTAGTGTGGTTCACCATTTGGGTGAGCTGATATTATTCAGGTTGTTCTATTTATTCATACCGTTGGTTATTGCGAATAACGGTCAACTGCGGGTTTCAGATTGAATACAGGCAGCCGTTCACTCATGCTCGCCATGGAACCGGTTCAATGAATACAGTTCCTGTATCCGGTGCATCCGTTTATAATGCCATACTCGCAGAGCGGGCAATTTTTCCATTGAACAGATCATGTTAATATCCCGGGTTTGAAAATTTTAAGGTTTTAAGGAGAGTTTTTGTGCGTTTGCCGATGCGATCACTGTTTATACCTGCGGTTGCGGTTACGCTGGTTTTATTGGCGGCCTGCGGCAACAAAGGCCCGCTTTATATACCTGATACGGAAATGCCGGCAGTATCGATGACGCCGACAACGCCCCCCGCAGCCGCTACTATGAAAGATGAAAACGAAAAATGAATGATTTCCCCCAATTTGAATATCAACAGGACACCCTTCATGCCGAATCCGTATCACTCGAAACCATCGCCAAAGAATATGGCACACCTTGCTATGTTTATTCAAGAGCCGCTTTAACGGCCACCTATCATGAATTTGAACGCGCGTTTGCCAATGATGATCACCTCATTTGCTACGCCGTAAAAGCCAATTCCAATCTTGCTGTACTGAATCTGCTCGCGCGGCTTGGCAGCGGATTTGATATCGTCTCCGGCGGCGAATTGCAAAGAGTGATTAAAGCTGGCGGAGATCCGGGCAAAATCGTGTTCTCCGGGGTCGGAAAAATGGCGGATGAAATGCGTATGGCTCTGGCCGCGGATATCCTGTGCTTCAACGTGGAATCGATAGCCGAACTGCAATTACTCAACCAGATCGCCGCAGCGATGGGCAAAACCGCACCGGTGAGCCTGCGGGTCAATCCCGATGTCGACGCCAGAACGCATCCTTACATTTCAACCGGACTGAAAGAAAACAAATTCGGCATTCCGATTGAAGAAGCCGAACATATTTATCTGTCGACAGATATTTTTCCGCATATTCAGTTCATCGGTGTGGACTGCCATATCGGTTCGCAATTGACCGAACTGGATCCATTCGTTCAGGCTGGCGAAAAACTGGTCAGTCTGCTGCACCGGCTGCGCGCCCACAATCTGCAGATCACCCATCTGGATCTTGGCGGCGGTCTGGGTATACGCTACACCAACGAAGCGCTGCCTTCGATACACGACTATGTCGCCGCGTTGCGCAAAACGCTGGGGCTGCTCAAGCTGCAGCTGCTCATCGAGCCAGGCCGTTCCCTGATCGGCAATGCCGGCCTGTTATTGACACGCACTGCTTATATCAAACATACACCGGATCGCCATTTCGCCATCGTCGACGCAGCCATGAACGATCTGATGCGGCCTTCCCTCTACAAAGCCTATCACCAGATCCTGCCGGTTATCAAAAGAAAAGGTGATTTATGTAATTACCAGATTGTCGGCCCGGTTTGTGAAACGGGGGATTTTCTCGGTCATGACCGCAAGCTTATTCTTGAAGGCGGCGACCTGCTCGCCGTCATGTCCGCAGGCGCATACGGCATGAGCATGAGTTCCAATTACAATACCCGCCCGCGTGCAGCCGAAGTCATGGTGGACGGCGATACCGTCCATCTGATCCGGGCGCGTGAAACCATTGATCAATTGACCGCATCAGAAGCCATTTTGCAAACATAACCGTCTATCGATACCGAGCAATCAAAAGCATCTCTGGAAAATCCGGATTTGCGCGCATCCGCTTTACGGGTTGCTTGCGCATTCCGTTTCGTCACAATACTTCGTGACACGTCTACTTTTAGTTTAAAGCTCTGGTATTTCAGCGATGCCGCTAAATCTGTTCCAATTCGGGGGCGGAAAATATTAATATGTAGACTTCGTGTTCAATGGATCCATTATGACCAATCAATCGCCCAGTTTAGCTGATACCCGGTATCAGGATGAAATTCTTAATGGCGTGTCACGGACGTTTGCATTGACCATCCCGCAACTGCCCGCGGCACTCAGGCAGGTGATCGGCAATGCATATTTACTGTGCCGGATTACCGATACGATTGAAGACGATAATGCATTGACCATAGCACAAACACGCCAATTATCCGATATGTTCTCCGAAGTGGTCTGCGGCAACATTGCCGCGGAACAATTCGCCGACGTGCTCTATCC
Organism: Nitrosomonas sp.; assembly: GCA_028577615.1. Classification (GTDB taxonomy): domain Bacteria; phylum Pseudomonadota; class Gammaproteobacteria; order Burkholderiales; family Nitrosomonadaceae; genus Nitrosomonas. Next base: position 32,375 of record JAJSDU010000023.1, on the reverse strand, counting down.
ATTGCTCTCCGACCACACCATTCCGGCCGAGCACGATTTAATCAAAAATACGCCCGCGGTTATCCGCGTTACCCACAGTTTCAACACCGCGCAACGCAAGGCGCTCGAGCGTTGTGTACGTATCATGAGCCGTGGGATGGCGGATTTTCAGGATACCGAGACCCTGGACGGACTCAGGGATTTACCGGCCATGAATCTTTACTGCTATTACGTTGCCGGCGTTGTCGGCGAGATGCTGACCGAATTGTTCTGCGACTATTCCGCTGAAATCAACCGCCACAAGCCTGAACTGATGAAACTGGCAGTTTCCTTCGGACAGGGCCTGCAAATGACCAATATTCTCAAGGATATCTGGGAAGACCGTAAACGCGGCGCCTGCTGGCTGCCACAGGATATCTTTCTGAAACATGGATTTGTACTCAAAGACCTTCATCCCGATTATTCCGATACGCGATTTGAAGACGGTCTTGGCGATCTCATTGGCATCGCAAAAAAACACCTCAACAATGCACTGACATACACCTGCATGATCCCGTCGCATGAAAAGGGAATACGCAGATTCTGCCTGTGGGCGCTCGGCATGGCTGTATTGACATTGAACAAAATCAACAATCACCGTGATTTTAAAGAAAGCACGCAGGTGAAAATCAGCCGGCGCGCGGTCAAAGCAACCGTATTCACCACCAGCCTCTTTGCGGGTAACAACAGCGCCCTGAAGCACCTGTTCACCATTGCATCCCGCAAACTTCCGGAAATCGCCGCACCCGATGAATGGCTGTTAGAACGTTAAAATCAGACTTATCACTCAATACAATGAAAAATATCCTGCCATGAAATCGCTAGTCACAGGTGCAACAGGTTTTTTAGGCTCAGCGGTCATGCTTTGTCTGCTGAAAGCAGGGCATGATGTACGGCTTTTAATCAGGCCCAACAGCGACCGCCGCAATATCGACAACCTGCCGGTTGAAATTGCGGAAGGGGATCTGCGCGATCAGTGCTCGCTGGAAAGAGCGGTCGAAGGTTGTGACTACCTTTTCCATGTCGCCGCGGATTACCGTCTGTGGGTGCCTGACCCTCAAACCATGTTCGATATCAATGTGCATGGCACCAAAGCACTGATCATCGCCGCCGCCAATGCCGGATTGAAGCGCATTGTCTATACCAGCAGCGTCGCGGCGCTGGGACTGACTGCCAATGGCGCGCCTGCTGACGAAGAAACACCGGTCACGCTGGAGCAGATCCAGGGCCACTATAAGCGCTCCAAATACATTGCTGAACAAATGGTCAGAGACTTGATCCGTCAGCACCAGTTACCCGTGGTCATTGTTAATCCATCGACACCGATCGGCCCGCGCGACATCCGCCCTACACCGACCGGACGTATCGTTCTGGATACCCTGCATGACAGAATGCCCGCCTATGTGAACACTGGCCTGAATGTCGCACATGTCGACGACATCGCCTACGGTCACCTGCTGGCCTGCCAGCATGGTAAAACGGGTGAGCGTTACATCCTTGGCGGCGATAATATGTTGCTGCTGGAGGTACTGAAAACCATCGACAGCATCATCGGCCAGCATAAGAAGCGCATCAATCTGCCAACGGATCTTATGCTTCCCATCGCCTGGCTGATGGAGAAAATCGCCGCCGTCACGCATAAGGAACCCCGGGCCACGCTGGACAGCATCCGCATGGCCAAAAAAATGATGTTCTTTACCAGTGAAAAGGCTATTCGTGAATTAGGCTATCAATACCGCCCCGCCCGATTAGCACTGGAAGATGCCGTCAGGTGGTATCAGGAAAACGATTACTGCAGCTCACCGGGAAGAGGAACTTAGCTCCGAATCAGTTATCTTATCACCATGCGAATCATCTGCTTCATTATCGCCCTGACATTTCTGTTTCCGGTCAATGGTTTTACCCACGAATTGCCGGATCTGGGCGATGTTTCGCAGGCCACTATCACACCACGCGAAGAGCGGCAGATCGGTCTGCAGATCATGCGGCAGATACGCGCCGATCCGAGTTATCTGGACGATCCGGAGATCGCCGCTTATCTCAACAGTCTGGGCCATAAACTGATTAATCACACTACCGAAGCCAGTCCCGGACAGTCATTCGAGTTTTTTGCCCTGCAGGATTCAACAATCAACGCGTTTGCCCTGCCCGGCGGCTTCATGGGTTTCAATAGCGGTCTGATCATCGCCGCGCAAAGCGAATCAGAACTGGCCGCCGTCATGGCGCACGAGATTGCACATGTTACGCAGAAACACCTCGCGCGCATGATTTCGGGACAGAAATATACGATGATCGCATCACTTGCCGCACTTGCCGTCGCGATTCTGGCTTCCCGTTCAAACCCGCAGGCCGGTCAGGCTATTATGGTCGCTTCCCAGGCCGGCGCAATACAGTCGCAGTTGAATTTCACGCGCAGACACGAAAAGGAAGCTGATCGCGTCGGTTTGAATATCCTTGTTGCAGCAGGTTTTGATCCGCAGGGCATGCCGGCTTTCTTTGAACGCCTGCAAAAAGCCGGCCGTTTTTATGAGAATGGCGCGCCATCTTATTTACGTACGCACCCGCTCACCTATGAGCGCATTGCCGACATCCAGAGCAGAACGCAGGAAATAACTTATCGCCAGGTACCGGACAGCATTAATTTTCAACTGGTTCGCGCAAAACTGCGTGCACTGCAAGGCAGATCCAGCGACGCGGTGAGCCAGTTCAGAGCTCGCCTGAACGACAAGCGTTACAGTAATGAAGCGGTGGAACGTTACGGCTACACTCTGGCGTTACTGCGTGACAAAAAAAACAAGGAAGCCAATGAACAATTGACCGTGTTATACAGTTTGATTGATCAGGATGACGCAGGCGGCGCGCGCCTTGACAATCATCCGCTAGGCAAAACCATCAGAATCGAGCGCAAAGGCCTGCAAGCCGGAGCCATGATTGAAACGCTGGCAGCTTCAGTGAAATTCGCCAACGGTCAGTTCGATGATGCGTTCAACATTTACCGCAGCGCGCTCAGAATTTACCCGCAACATAAGGCACTCATCCATGGTTATATTAACGCATTGTTGCAGAATCAGCAGATCGACAGCGCACTGGAAGTCATCAACCGTGAATTGCAGCTTCATTCCGATGACATAACGCTCTATCAGCTGCAAGCGCGCGCCTACGCAGCGCAGAACAATGCCATGCTCAAACACCGCGCGCAAGCCGAGGCCTATTTCCGCCAGGGATTTTATGACGCCGCGATCGAACAGCTGCAGATCGCATTAAGAGATGACAGTGGCGATTTTTATCAGATGTCGTCGATTGAAGCGCGTCTTCGCCAAATGCAACTGTTCGCTGAAGAACAGAAAGAAGACTAGACAGCAGGAACCCGCAAAATAAACGTCGCCGGCCCGACATTGGTCAATGTAACCTGCATATCCGCGCCAAATTGTCCATATTGCGTACCCGGATAGATTTTGTCAGCAACAGTTTGCAGATAGGCAAACCATTCACGCCCTTTTTCCGGCGATGCCGATCCTGTAAAGCTGGGGCGGTTACCCGTGCTGGTGTCGGCGGCAAGCGTGAACTGCGGAACCAGTAATAATCCTCCGTTTATCGCGCGCAGACTGATGTTCATACGTTCGTTTTCATCCGGAAAAATGCGATAACTCAATATGCGCTCCAGTAACCGGTCTGCTGCTCTGGCCGTATCGTCTTTCTCAACAGCGACCAGCGCCATAATTCCGTTGCCAATCGCGCCAATTTCCTGATTACCAACGGTAACTTTAGCCGCGCTGACACGTTGTATCACAGTAATCATTCTAACCTAACGAATTGTAACCGACGCAGGCGGTTTGCAATAAAATCGGGACGGAAATTCCTCACTGCGCCGCCGGTTACGAATGACATCGCCGCCTTCACTGACACAGGCCGCTATTGATTGATCGAGATTCGGAAAATATTCATTCGCGCCGGGTTGTGCGGATGCAGGCGGTACTCTGGCGCGGATCCTGGCACAAATTTCGGGTTCATCGGATCTGACCGCGTCACTTTCCATGGCGGGCAACGGGCATAACCGGCACGGATCGCCTGAACAAAGGCAGCCTTCGCAACTCGCTTGAACCGGCATAGCCAGTAAAATCAACCACAATCCGGCAATCGGCAAAATCAAACGATTGAAATAATGTACGATCTTTCTACTTTGACAGATAAATTGTTTCATTGCTGTATGATGCTCCAATTCATTTGCTGGGTTAAAATGCGCATTGTCTCTTCATTGGCGATAAAGTGCAAAAAACATCGGTTCATTCTTGACGCGAATGTCGAATACACGGATGATGCATGCAATACGCCAATAGTTTTGGTATGAATGATTAGCCATGAATCAACGAAGGAATCCGGATGAAAGTTTTTCTGATCGCAATTCTACTCAGTCTATATATTCCCGCTTCCCATGCTGAAGTCGGCGCATCGCTTCAACAGCTGCAGAATCGCGCCAATGCGGCATACGAGCAGATGATGCAGGCGAGGAGAGAAGCGGACAACCTGCAAAAAGATGTCGCTTTTGCGGAAAAACAGTTGCAGGTCGCCAAGGAACGACTGGCCGAGCGCGAAAAAAACCTTGAAACAACACGGCAGAAATCGGTTGAGGCCAATCGCAGACTGGAACGCGCATCAAGTCAGTGGAAGGAAGCATCTGATATTCTGGAACGTGAATGGCAGCAATCCGGAAGAGACTAAAAATCACCGGATACATTGTCATGTCACTTCCGCTGAAAGAAGCAGAAACATTTTGACGTGTGGAATCCCCGCTTCCATGAATTCACTGCCTGTTTCCTGAAAACCAAATCCCGCATAGAACGTTTTTGCGGCAACCTGCGCGTTGAGTTTGATTTCTGCCATGCCATCCTGTCTGGCCTTATCGATAAGACAACGCAGCATGGCACTGCCTATCCCCTTGCCGCGCCACTCCATCAGAACCGCCATGCGACCAATATGGCCATCGGACAAAAGCCTCGCAGTCCCCACCGGCTTTCCGCCTGGCACAGTCATCGCAAGCACATGAATGCTTACCGGGTCATACGCGTCCCATTCCAGCGCTTCGGGCACCCGTTGCTCGAGAATGAATACCGCTTCCCGCACAGCACGCAGCGATGAAATACTATCCTGCCACTGAACAAGTGATACCTGAAACTTATCCGTAGTCATTCTGCAAAAAATTGATTGAAAGTTGATAACCTTGATTGAGAAGTCTGTTATCCGTTGCAAAATTTTACCACGGACAAGCCGTCACGATATCTGCTACTATGATTATCAGCAACAGATTCTGTTTACAAAAAGAAGAAGACTAGTCGCAAGTCTAACCACTGTATCATTGTCTCTATGACCGCGAGGGTATGCAAATGAAATTTACTTCGCTCACGCAACGTTTCGCCGTCTGGTTTACGCTGGTTTCCTTACTGCCAATCGTGCTCATTGGCAACAGCTTTCTGCATACCTTTGAAAACGAGATAGAAAAAACAGTCATCGAAAACTTATCCGCGATCGCGGATAAAAAGGTCGAACAGATTGAAACCTATCTCAAAGAGCGCCTGCTCGATGCCCACTTACTGAATGATACATCCGCAACACGCGAAGCCATGCTCCAGTTTCCCAGGGTATTTGAAACACACGGGGTTGATTCGGAAGCCTACCGCCAGCTCGATGCGCAGTACCGTGATCATTTTGGACGCTTTGTCACAGACGCCAGTTACTACGATATCTTCCTGATTTCGGTAAAAGGCGATATTGTTTACACGCAAGCCCACGAATCCGATTTCGCCACCAATCTGTTCACCGGCCGTTACAGCCGTACCGGCTTGAGTCAGGTCATGCGTCATGCGTTAGAACATCGCGAAAGTTCAATCTCGGATTTTGAATTTTATGAACCTTCTTATGGCGCCATCGCCGCATTCATCGGCTTGCCCGTTATCATTGACAAACAGGTGGTCGGCGTACTTGCACTGCAGTTTTACAGCGAGCATGTGTTCGAAGTACTGTCCAACAATACCGGCCTGGGCGAAACCGGTGAGACCGTGGTCGCACGGCTTGAGGATGAACATACGGCACTCATTATGGCGCCGCTTAATACAGACCCTGATGCCGCATTAAAACGTAAAATTCTCCTGAATAAGCCTTACTCAACAGCGTTGAGCAACGCGCTTTCCGGAAAATCCGGGGGAGCCATTATGCAGGATTTTCACGATAATGAAGTTGTCGCTGTCTGGCGGTACCTGCCCAGAGTGAACTGGGGCATTGTTGTCAAAAAGGATGTCGATGAAGCGTTTGCCAATGTCATTCAGATTAAACGTTATAGCCTGGTCATTCTGGGTGCTACTCTGCTGGGCGTTATTTTCGGCGCTTTTCTGTTTAACCGTCGCGTTGTCGTACCACTGAAGCAGCTGAACCGCGGCGCACTGGAAATTGCCGCGGGCAATCTTGATGAGCGTGTTTCGATCGCCGGCTGGAATGAAATGCGGCAGCTGGGGCACACGTTCAATATCATGATCGAACGCCTGAATGCCAGCAATCAGGAGCGCAGAAACGCGGAGCAGAATTTACGCCAGCTCAATCAGGAACTGGAGGAACGGGTGACAGCCCGTACTGCTGATTTACAGCATGCCAACGCAGCTCTGGCGATCAAGGAAGAAGAAACGCGCTCTGTTGTGGAACATATGGTTGACTGCGTAGTGACAACCGATCAGATTGGCGTCATTCTTTCCGCAAACCCGGTGATGGAAAAACTGTTCGGTTATACGCCTGAAGAAGTTATCGGAAAAAACATTGCCATTCTGGTGCCCGAGCCTGATCGTTCGCAGCATGTATATTATATGGAGCGGTATTGTAAAACCGGGCATGGCCAGCAGTATGTCGGGCGCCCTTATCTCAAAGGTTCGCATGGCATAGGACAAGGCCGTGAAGTGGCAGCCGTGCATAAAAACGGTGAGCACATTCCGGTATATCTGGCTGTCAGTGAATACCTTGTCGGCGAGGAACGGCATTTTACCGGTGTCATGCGCGATATGCGGGAACATGTGCGTATCATGAAGGATCTGGAACAGGCCAGAAATGACGCGGAAGCCGCAAACAAGGCAAAGTCTGCATTTCTGGCCGCGATGAGCCATGAAATCCGCACGCCGATGAATGGCGTCATCGGCATGATCGACGTGCTCCGGCAGACCAGCCTGAGCGGCTATCAGATGGAAATGGCCAACCTGATACGTGACTCGGCATATGCCTTGCTGGCCATTATTGAAGACATTCTCGATTTTTCCAAGATTGAAGCCGGGAAATTGGAAATCGAAAAGATTCCCATGCCGCTGGCCAGCGTCGTCGAAAATGCCTGCGGCATGCTTGCGCATCTCGCGCAGAGCAAGAATGTGGAATTGACTTTGTTCATCGATCCGTCCATTCCTGAAAACGTATTGGGCGATCCGTTACGAATCCGGCAGGTACTGGTGAACATTATCAACAACGCCATCAAATTTTCCAGCAAGCAGGAAAAACCGGGCAAAGTCTCAGTACGGGTTATGCTGACTGAATCCGAAGCGGAGAAAATCGTCGTCACTTTTCAGGTCACCGATAATGGTATTGGCATGGATAAGGAAACACTGGACAAACTCTTCCAGTCCTTTTCCCAGGGAGACCCGTCAACCACGCGCCGTTTTGGTGGAACCGGCCTTGGGCTGGCCATCTCACATCATCTGGCGGAGTTGATGGATGCCGAAATCACGGTACAAAGCCAGCCTGCTCAGGGCTCCACATTTGTTATTCAAATGCCTTTCAAGCCTTTGGCTGACAGCGGGGAGACCAAATACAAAGCGACAGAACTGTCAGGGCTGTGCTGTCTGATTTTCGGCAATCATGATGGATTAGGCAATGATCTCGCGGTTTATTTAAAAAGCGCGGGGGCATCTGTTGACCAGATTCCTGATTTAACCACCGCCCTGCAATACATAAAAAAACTGAAAGCCGGTTTATGGCTGATCGTTATCGATGCCGGAAATCACGAGCCGCCGATAGAAGAATTGCGCGTTGCTTTCAGTGAGCGATCGGAGGTATTAGGCGCGCGCCTGGAACCCCATTTTATTATCATTAAGCGCGGCCGCCGCAAACAGGCGCGCGTTGAAGATATCGATATCGTTACCCTGGATGGTGACGTGATGTACCGCCAGTCCCTGCTGAGAGCAATGGCGCTGGCAGCCGGAAGAACCGAACCCGAAGAAATCAATTTGCCGTCGCCTGATATCCATGCAACAAGACCACTCGCCATTTCGCGTGAAGAAGCCTTGCAGCAAGGCAAGCTGATTCTGGTCGCTGAAGATAATGAAATCAATCAGAAAGTCATCCGGCAGCAACTGACCCTGCTCGGTTATGCCGCCGATATCGCCAATGACGGGCGTGAAGCATTAGGACGCTGGCAGAACTGTAAGTATGCACTGGTATTGACCGATCTGCATATGCCGGAAATAGATGGTTTTGAATTGACGAAAAACATTCGTGAGCTTGAATCAGAAAATTGCCACATCCCCATTGTCGCGTTAACCGCCAACGCACTTAAAGGCGAACGGGAACACTGCCTGAGTGCCGGCATGGATGATTATCTCAGCAAGCCGGTTCAGCTTGAGGATCTGCGCCTGATGCTGGAAAAATACATGTCGCAGAGCCAGCCGGATTCAGAAGAAAAGAGGCAGTCCGGGCAAAAAGCGGCGGATACATCGGTGGAAACAGCTACGGCTGATCAGACGAATGAAGCGCCTGTAAATGTGCACATCCTCGAAGGGTTTGTAGGCAATGATCCGGAAATTATTAAAGACATGCTGCACGATTACCGGCTCAGTGCTACGCAGACGGCCGCAGAATTACGAACGGCACTGCAGAATAATCAATTGACGACTGCTGGCTTAATTGCGCATAAGCTTAAATCGTCATCACGTTCGGTTGGTGCGCTAAAACTCGGCGATATTTGCGCCGAAATGGAACAAGCCGGCAGGAATAACGACAGAGAATCACTCGACAATTTGTTCATCCAGCTTGATAAAGCACTTAAAGCGGTCGAAGCCTATCTTGACACACTTTGAATCAACGTGCTGGCGTTACTTCTGCAACAAATATTTACAGGACTTGATTAAACGGTCTGCCGTGATAAAAATTGCAAATGTTACCGGCAATCTGATCCAGCAGGCGTTGGCGCGATTCTCTGCTGGCCCAGGCGACATGCGGTGTAATGATCAAATTGGCATGCGGATACTGAAGCAACAAATTTTCATGATCCGGCGGCTCTTTCTGTAAAACATCCAGTCCCGCACCGGCAATCCGGCCGCTGGACAAGGCCTGCAACAAATCAGCTTCATTGACGATTGCGCCACGCGCGGTATTGATCAGATAGGCTGTTGGGCGCATTAATTCGAACTCTCTCTGGCCGATCATGCCACGTGTATCTTCCAGCAATGGACAGTGCAAGGAAATAAAGTCGGATTGTCGAAGGACTTCATCAAACAGCATTCGTCCTGTACGTGCCGATGACAATCCTTTATGCTCCGCAATGCAGACACGCATCCCGAATGCCCTGGCTACATCGGCGACAGATCTTCCCAGCTCGCCATAACCGATAATGCCTAATACCTTACCCGCCAACTCCTCAATACCGAAATCCAATGGGCAGAAATGCCGGCTGGTCTGCCAGCGGCCATTTTTGACCAATTGCCGGTAGTCCTCAAAATGGCATGTCAGATTCAGCATCAGCATAAAAACATGCTGCACGACTGACGGCGTTGCGTAGCCGCGCACATTACACACCGGAATTCCCCGTTCAGTCGCAGCTTTGAGATCAATATTATTGTACCCGGTCGCCGCAATGCAAATTAACTTCAGCCGACTGGCTGCAGCGATGATTTCGCGATTCAATGAAAATTTATTGCAGACTACAACTTCCGCATCCTGGATACGCTCCAGCACCTGGTCAACATCCGTCTCGTCATGGTATTGCCATGGCGAAACAGCCTGTTCAAGCGCAGTACAATCCATATCATCACGGGTAACAGATGCAAAATCAAGAAAAACAGCGCGCATGGGTGGAAATCCTTAAATTTGATGCCATATGAACCGGACCGCTATTTCAAGTATTTTAGAAACCAGTCGACCGCATGTTGGGCAGCTTTCTCCAGCGTTCCGGCTTCTTCGAACAAATGTGTTGCGCCGGGCACCAGAGTAAGTGTTTTGGTACAGTGCAGTACGACAAAAGCCTGCTGATTCAATTCAATAACACCATAATCCGCACCCCCCACAATCAACAGTGTAGGTGCAGTAACCTGACGCAATGCAGCATTTCCTGCCAGATCAGGCCTGCCGCCGCGCGATACCACCGCGGCTATTTCCTTACCCTGTTTTGCAGCCGCCTGTAGCGCTGCGGCCGCTCCCGTGCTGGCGCCGAAATAACCCAGAGGCGCCCCCGAAACTTCCGGCTTCTTCTGCAGCCATTGCGTCGCAGCGAGCAGGCGCTGCGTTAACAGGTTGATATCGAAACGCATGGCGTAATCCTGATCTTCCTCGCGCGTCAGCAGATCGAATAAGAGTGTGCCGATGCCATTACGTTGCAGGACCTCAGCGACAAACAGGTTGCGGGGACTTAGCCGGCTGCTGCCGCTACCATGCGCAAACAATACAATGCCGCTTCCCGAGGATGGAAGAAACAGTTCGCCTTCCAGTGTTACCGAATCGGCAGGAATATGGACCATATTCATCAGCGCACCGTAATAAAAAAGCACTAAAACGATAATAATACGAAAATGGCGCTATAAAAACCAGGAATCTTTAGCGTCAATAAAAAAACAGAAACCGCTTCCGTACAAATTAACGTGCACGGAAGCGGTGTGACTGGAATTCAGCAAATCTGGAATCGGATTTATTGCTTAACCAGCGGAACGGACAGCAATAATTCGTTTAGTCGTTTGACAAATGCCGCAGGATCTTCCGGGTGGCCGCCCTCGGCCAGCAACGCCTGATCAAACAAAATGTGGCTCCAGTCTTCAAAATGCGTCTCTTCAGTTTTCAAACGCTGCACCATCGGATGATGGGGATTGATTTCCAGAATTGGTTTGGTCGGCGTGACTTTTTGTCCCGCCTGCTTCAGCAGACGCTCCAGATTTCCGCTCATATCATAGGTATCCGCAACCAGGCAGGCTGGCGACTCGGTCAATCGCAGTGTAATGCGAACATCCTTCACTTTGTCGGCAAGTGTTTCTTTCATTTTATCAATGAGATTTTGATGTTCGGTGCTTTCCTTTTTATGTGCTTCCTTTTCCGTTTCGTCTTCAAGACTACCCAGATCCAGACCGCCTTTCGCAATGGATTGCAATGGTTTTCCCTCAAATTCTGTCAGGTGACTGACCAGCCATTCGTCGACCCGATCCGCCAGCAGCAGGACTTCGATGCCTTTCTTGCGAAAAACCTCGAGGTGTGGACTGCTTCTCGCTGCTTTGAGGTTGTCGGCCGTAATGAAATAAATCTTCTCCTGGCCTTCTTTCATGCGGCCGATATAATCGACAAGCGAGACAGTGGGCTCATCGGCTTCGCTGATCGTGGTAACAAAACGCAGCAATCTGGCGATGCGTTCGCGATTGGCAAAATCCTCGCCCACTCCTTCCTTGAGTACCTGACCGAATTCTTTGTAAAAAGTCTTGAATTTTTCTTTACCGGCATCGGAATCGTCCTTGGCAAGATCTTCGATCAATCCCAGAATTTTTTTAATCGAGCCTGACCGGATCGCGTCAATGTCCTTCGATTCCTGCAAAATTTCCCGTGAAACATTCAGCGGCAGATTGTTCGAATCGATCACGCCACGCACAAAACGAAGATAGCCGGGCATCAGCTTTTCGGTATCGTCCATGATGAATACGCGTTGCACATAGAGCTTGATACCGTGGCGGTGTTCACGATCAAACAGATCAAAAGGCGCGCGTGAAGGAATATAAAGCAGTTGCGTATATTCCTGGCGGCCTTCAACACGGGCATGAACATACGTCAGTGGCGGCTCGAAATCATGCGCCACGTGCTTGTAGAATTCGTGATACTGCTCTTCGGTTATTTCATTTTTTGGACGCGCCCATAACGCATTCGCCTGATTGATTGTCTCATCTTCATCCGTAATTTTGTTTTGCTTTTCCTCGTCCGACCATTCTTCCCTTTTCATCAGAATGGGCAATGTGATGTGATCTGAGTATTTACGAATGATATTGCGCAAACGGTAACCATTGAGAAGATCGTTTTCGTCTTCGCGCAAATGCAGAATAATGTCCGTGCCGCGTGATCCCTTTGTGACAGTCTCCAGTGTATAGTCACCCTCGCCGCTGGATTCCCAGCAGATGCCATGCTCCGCAGTCAGCCCCGCCCGCCGGGTAAACAATGTGACTTTATCGGCAACGATAAAAGCGGAATAAAAGCCGACACCAAATTGCCCGATGAGATGGGCATCTTTAGCCTGATCTCCGGTCAGTGAATTAAAAAATTCACGCGTACCCGATTTTGCGATTGTACCGATATGGTCTATGACTTCCTGTCTTGACATGCCTATCCCATTATCCGAGATAGTGACCGTTCTGGCCTCACTGTCGTAGCTGATTCTGATTCTCAGATCAGGATCATTTTCAAATAAGGCAGCGTCGGCAAGTCCTTCAAAACGCAGTTTATCCGCGGCATCTGATGCATTGGAAATCAATTCGCGCAGAAAAATTTCCTTATTACTGTATAAGGAATGAATCATCAGCTTTAACAGCTGCTTAGCCTCAGTCTGGAAGCTTAAATGTTCTTTTTTTGTATCAGCTTGCACGGTTCTCTCCTTAAATTTAACAAATGGATAATTTGGGGATAAATTTCAGAAACTCAATACATGCAATCTGTTGACGCGTGAAGACCAACAGGAAAATAGCAGTGCCAAATCAAGAAGGCTTTATCAAGACTATCAGTCAGCCTGTTAGTGCTTTCCGGTTTTTTGGCTTTCTGACTAATGTGGAATTCAAATCTGCAAAAAATGTGCGCATTTTGCAGATTTGTTATGTTTACATTGAATTTTGAATCGCGTAAAGGCTTAAGCCCATAAGTGACTGGGGAAATATACCCAGCAATAAAACCGCCAGTCCATTAACGCTGATCAACAACTTGACATCACTTTTAACAGTAATGAGTTCGTCAGTTTCGGGCGCGTCAAAATACATTAATTTGACAATTCTCAGATAATAAAAAGCGCCGATTAACGAGAATATTACCGCGGCAACTGCAATCCATACAAATCCGGCGTTAACAACTGCCTGCAATACGGCCAGTTTTGCGTAAAACCCGACCATCGGCGGTATACCGGCCAGGGAAAACATCAGTATCATGGTCATGAAGGCGTACCATGCATTTCTTTTGCTCAATCCTTTGAAATCGTTGATCTCTTCAGCCTCAAAGCCATTACGGCACAAAATCATGATCAAGGCAAAAATACCCAGTGTCATCAGCACATAGGTAATCACATAAAATAATGCGGAGCTGTAACCATTCCAGTCGGCGCTGATGAAACCCAGAATCACGAACCCCATGTGCGATATGGTCGAATACGCCAGCATGCGTTTAATGTTGGTTTGGGCGATCGCTGCTATATTACCCACAGCCAGCGACAATACCGCCAATATGACAAGCATGCCCTGCCAGTCGGCGACCAGGTTACCTAAACCGTCAATCAACAGTCTCATCACGAACGCGAAAGCGGCCAACTTCGGTGCGGAGCCAATAAACAACGTAATCGCGGTAGGCGCGCCTTGATATACATCAGGCGCCCACATATGAAATGGTGCCGCACTGAGTTTAAACGCTATCCCCGCGACGATAAATACCAGACCAACGACAAGAACCTCGTGATTGTTTACACCGCCGGCGATAACTTCAGCTATTTTTTGTATATGCAGAGAGCCGGTTGCACCGTAAACCATGGACATACCATATAGCAGGAAACCGGAAGCCAGCGCGCCCAGCACGAAAAACTTCATGGCGGCCTCGGTTGCCATCAGGGAATCCCGGCGCAGCGCTACCAAAGCATATAAAGACAGCGACAACAGTTCCAGCCCGATATACAGTGTCAGAAAATGACTGGCGGATATCATGACCATCATACCGAGGGTCGCAAACAGGATTAAGCAGAAAAATTCCCCGGTCAGGATGCCGCGATCCCGTACATACGTATGAGAATAAATCAACACAGCCGAGACTGTCGCAAACACCATCAGCTTGAGAATATCTGCCATGGCATCGTCAACAAACATACCCGAGAAAGTGAGCGTTGTTTCTTCCGAGAAGGTAGCAAAAGTTAAAAAAGCACACCCAATCAATGTCGCCTGAGTCAATCCATAGGTTATGTAGCGTCTTTTCTCACCTGCCGCCAGATCGACCAGCATAACCAGACATACCATCAAAAGTATAAAAATTTCGGAGTAGGCCGGTGAAAAATCGGGGGATAAAAAATTCATTAATCGTTCATCCTCATATCGAGAAATTATTATTCTGGAATTGCATTACAGTTTGCTGTTACCGACATGCTCGAGCAGATTATCGACAGTCGCATGCATCACTTCAGTCAACGGAAATGGATAAACGCCCAGCCATAATACTGCGAGCGCTAAAATAGCCAATATCATGAATTCTCGCCTTGAGATATCCTGTAATTCTTCAACCGCAGGACTGGCTATGGCGCCAAAAATGACGCGCTTATACATCCACAGCGTATAAGCCGCGCCAAAAATCAAGGTCGTGGCCGCCAGAAATGCGTACCAGAAATTGATTTTAACAGCGCCCATGATCACCATGAATTCACCCACAAAGCCGCTGGTACCAGGTAATCCGGCATTGGCCATCGCAAACAACATAAAGAAAGCCGCAAAAACGGGCATCTTGTTGACTACACCACCATAGTCGGCAATCTGGCGTGAGTGAAGCCTGTCATATAACACGCCTACACACAGAAACATGGCGCCGGATATAAAGCCGTGCGAAATCATCTGGACCATGGCGCCCTCAATGCCATAGGCATTAAACAGAAAAAAACCCAGTGTGACAAATCCCATATGGGCGACAGACGAATAGGCAATCAGTTTCTTCATATCCGCCTGCATCAGCGCGATCAGACCGATATATACAACTGCTATCAGAGATAGCACAATCATCATTTCAGCGAGATAATGACTCGCATCAGGCGTAATCGGCAGTGAGAAGCGCAGGAAACCATATCCGCCGAGTTTAAGCATAATCGCGGCCAGTACTACCGAACCGCCGGTAGGCGCTTCAACGTGTGCATCAGGCAACCATGTATGCACCGGCCACATAGGCACCTTGACTGCAAACGCAAGGAGAAAAGCGATAAAAATCAGGATTTGTGCATCAAGCGGAATCGGCAACTGATGATAATCCGCTATAGAGAAACTACCCCCTGACAACTGATACAGGTAGATAAAGGCGATTAACATCAACAAGGAACCCATCAACGTGTACAGGAAAAACTTAATTGCTGCGTACACCCTGTTAGGTCCACCCCAAATGCCAATAATCAGGAACATCGGTATCAATGATGCTTCCCAGAAAACATAAAAAAGAACAGCATCCAATGCCGCAAAAACGCCGTTGACTATCCCCGACATCATCATGAATGCGCCCATATACTGAGATACACGCTCCTGAATGACCTGCCAGCCGGCAATGACAACTAAGGGTGTTATAAAGCAGTTCAATAGAATCAACGGCATGGAAATACCGTCCACACCGAGATGATAGTCGACATTAAAACGTTCGAACCATGCGTGCTCTTCGACAAACTGCATTGCACTCGTAGAAGGGTCAAACCCGGTATATAGCGGGATTGCCACCAGAAAACCTAATGTTGACCCTGCCAATGCTATCCAGCGTGCAAGCTGTGCATTGCGATCTCCACCAGTAGCAAAAACGACTAAACCAAACAATATTGGCAGCCAGATAACCAAACTTAAAAGTGGAATTCCAAACAACATGCTTAATCCGTTTTAATTGTTAGTGTTTATTTGTTACGCGTAAAAAATTAATGCGTTAAGAGCACTGACGGAGAATTCTCAGTATAGCCATAAAGTGAGGATTGCAAAAATACCTACGATCATGGTGAATGCGTAGTGATAGATATATCCAGTCTGGAACCGTTTAACCACTGTCGCGAACCATGCCACAAAACGCGCTGTTCCGTTAACGATCAATCCATCGATCAATTTGATATCACCAAACTTCCATAACACCGTTCCCAGCTTTCTAGTTCCACCGGCAAACAACCAGGAATACAATTCATCGATATAGTACTTTTTATCCAGCACTGTATAGATTGGTGCGAAGATAGATTTGATTCTGGCAGGTATATCAGTTCTCACCGTATAGAGATACCAAGCAGTAAAAATGCCTGCTAGAGATAACCAGAATGGCGCCGTCGACAATGCGTGTACCATCATGCCGCCAACTCCGGTAAATTCCGCGCCAAGCTTTTCAATCGCGGCATGCTCCGGCAACACATGTATGACATTATTGAAATAATCGCCAAATACGATCGGGCCGATAAACCAGCCTGCACCGACAGTAGGTATCGCCAGAATGACCAGAGGTAATGTAACTACCCAAGGCGACTCATGCAAGTGCGACTTTGTATGCTCGTCCATGCGCGGTTGTCCATGAAATGTCATAAACAACAATCTGAATGTATACAGTGCTGTTACAAATACTGTTGCCAGAACACAGAAATAGGCAAAATTCACAAAAGGAATATCTGCCATTCCTACGGCTTCTATAATCGCATCTTTGGAAAAGAATCCGGAAAAACCGGGAACACCTGCACTCGCCAGTGCAGCAATAAACATTGTCCAGTAGGTTATGGGCATATATTTCTTCAATCCCCCCATTTTTTCCATGTTTTGCTCATGGTGCATGGCAATAATCACCGAACCGGCACCTAAGAACAATACGGCTTTGAAGAATGCGTGAGTCATCAAATGGAAAATGGCGGCGGAATAGGCAGAAGCACCGAGTGCTACCGTCATATAGCCGAGTTGTGACAAGGTTGAATACGCTACGACACGTTTGATGTCGGTTTGCACGACAGCAACCAGCGCCATGAATAACGTTGTGATGCCGCCGATAACGAGTATTGTTGAAAGCGCGACATCGGACAGCTCAAATAATGGTGACATACGCGCCACCATAAAAATACCGGCGGTGACCATTGTTGCGGCATGTATCAGAGCTGAAATCGGTGTCGGACCTTCCATTGAATCCGGCAGCCAGACATGCAGCGGAAACTGAGCCGACTTACCCATTGCACCAATAAATAACAAAATGCAGATTACGGTCATCAACATCCATGGTGAACCAGGTATTAATTCTATCGTCTGTTCCGCAGCATCGGGAGCCTGTAAAAATACGGTTGCATAATCAAGTGAACCGAAATACATCAACACCAGTGCGATACCCAGCAAAAAACCAAAATCGCCCACCCGGTTAACCAGAAAAGCTTTGAGATTGGCATAAACGGCCGTCGGTCGTGTATACCAGAATCCAATCAACAAATAGGACACCAGTCCCACGGCTTCCCAGCCAAAAAACAATTGTAGAAAGTTGTTCGACATGACCAGCATCATCATGGAAAACGTGAACAACGATATATAACTGAAGAAGCGCTGATAGCCTGGATCGCCCTGCATATAACCAATGGTGTAGATATGCACCATCAGCGATACCAGACTGACAACAACCATCATTGTCGCAGATAGCTGGTCAATCAGAAATCCGATTTCAAAACTTGTATCACCCGTTACAAGCCATGTATAAACCGTTCCGTTAAAAACATTACCGCTCAGAACATCTTTAAAAATGATCAGAGAAGCAACGAATGAAACAAAAACCAGTGAAATTGTAATTCGATGGCTCCAGGTAGTGCCGATATAGCGTCCAAATAATCCGGCAACGATGGCGCCTACCAGCGGTGCGATCGGCACCAGTAAATAAAGTGTCTGCATCTCTATCAGTTTTTAATATCTGTTATCTATTTTTTATAGTCTGAAGTGTATCGACTCTTGAATTAACCTTTTAATCTATCCAGGTCATCAACATTAATCGTGCGCAAATTGCGGAAAAGTACAACAAGGATTGCGAGACCGATCGCTGCTTCTGCCGCAGCAACGGTTAAAATGAAAAATACGAATACCTGTCCCGATATATCCTGAAGATAATGAGAAAAAGCAACAAAGTTTATATTGACCGCCAAAAGCATGAGTTCAATCGACATCAGTATGATGATAAGATTTTTCCGATTAAGGAAAATACCAACGATACCAATAGCGAATAGAATCGCGCCTAACACTAAATAATGTGATAACGATACCAAGGCTCTATACCTCTTTTTTATTAATTCATGTGTGTGTAATTATTCTTTTTTCTCTGCGGGCATGGATACAATACGCAGCCTATCTTCTTTCTTTACACTGACTTGCCTAGCAACATCAAGCGACTTTTTATCTTCACGATGGCGCAATGTCAGCGCGATAGCCGCCACCATTGCGACGAGAAGCAGCACTGCTGCTAATTCAAACGCATAGACATATTCCGTGTAAAGAACACGCCCTAATTCCTTGGTATTACTATAGTCTGCAGGTTTTGGTTCAGGTGCTGGCATTTCTTCAAGACTAAAATAGGAACCTGACATAATCAGAGCTATTTCAGCAACAATGACCAATGCAATCAGTCCACCGACTGGAAACCATCTCCAGAACCCTTCTCGTAATTGCGCCAGATTGATATCGAGCATCATCACGACGAATAAAAACAGCACCATAACTGCACCGACATAGACAAGCACCAGCGTTATGGCCAGAAATTCCGCTTCCAGCAAAAGCCACAAACCGGCGCAGGTTATGAATGACAAAACCAGCAGCAATGCGGAATAAACCGGATTGCGGGACATTACGACACCTAAAGCTGAAACAATAAGAATCGTCGAAAAAACGTAAAAAACTATATCCTGAAAATTCATTGGTATTTACCAGCAAGGATCAACGATAACGCGCATCTGTTTCTCTATCTTTGGCAATTTGTTCCTCGTATCGGTCGCCAATAGCGAGCAGCATTTCTTTGGTGTATATCAAATCACCTCTTTTTTCGCCATGGTATTCAAGTATGCGTGTTTCAACAATTGAATCGACCGGACAGGATTCTTCGCAAAATCCACAGAATATGCACTTGGCAAGATCGATATCATAACGCGTTGTTCTTCTTGTACCATCCTCACGTTGTTCGGAGTCTATGGTAATAGCCATTGCTGGACATACCGCTTCGCACAGTTTACAAGCTATGCAGCGTTCTTCACCGTTCGGATAACGCCGAAGCGCGTGTAAACCCCGAAATCGCGGTGACTGTGGCGTTTTTTCTTCGGGGTAATGTACGGTTATTTTGGGCTTGAACATGTAGCGCCCGGTAACCATCATCCCCTTCCAAAGCTCAAGTAACAGAAATGTGCTAAAAAACTTTTTGATTCGATTCATAATACAGACTCTTTTAGAACCATAGATGATATGGAAAATCATTCCTTACAGATTCCGGCAATTGCATGATCAGACCTAATACAACAATCCAGATCAATGTAATCGGAATGAACACTTTCCAGCCCAGTCGCATAATCTGGTCATAGCGGTATCTCGGGAATGTCGCGCGGAACCAGAGAAAAAAGAATAACAGGAATGCTATTTTGAGCAGTAACCATATAAATCCGGGTATCATGTTGAATGGCGCGATATCCAGTGGCGGCAGCCATCCGCCCAGAAACATGATCGCGGTTAACGTGGCAACCAGAATCATATTGGCGTATTCAGCCAGAAAAAAAACAGTAAATGCCATACCCGAATAATCCACGTGAAATCCGGCTACGATTTCTGACTCGCCTTCTGCAACGTCAAACGGGGCGCGATTCGTTTCCGCCACACCCGATATAAAATACACCAGAAACATTGGAAATAGCGGAATCAGGTACCAATTCAGCATGCTGCCTCCCTGTTGCCCATTCACAATATCACCCAGATTCAAGCTCTGAGACATCATGAGCACACACACCAAAGCAAAACCCATAGCCAGTTCATATGATACGACCTGCGCCGCCGAGCGCATCGCGCCCAGAAAAGCATATTTAGAATTTGATGCCCAGCCGGCTATGATCACGCCATAAATACCCATTGATGTCATTGCCAGAATATACAACAGCCCGGCATTGATGTCCGCCAGCACGAGCTCGGCGGAAAATGGCACAACAGCCCAAGCAGCCAGCGCAGGCATGATTGTCAGAATCGGCGCCATGATAAAAAGAAACTTGTTCGCCCCGGTCGGAATAACGATTTCCTTCATTAACGCTTTAACCGCATCTGCAATCGGCTGTCCCCAGCCTCGCAGCCAAGGTATGCCAAAAAACGTAACCCGATTAGGACCTACCCGTATCTGCATATAAGCTATGATTTTACGTTCGGCAAAAGTCAGATAAGCAACGCCGAGCAGCAATGGCACGGCGATAGCGATAATATAAGCCAGATTCTTCACAAGCGTGAACAGCATGAAACCCCACTCCAGGCCGAAAAACTGTTCAAATAATTGTTGTATCGATTCCATCAATTAATTCCAATTCCATGCATCACAGTTTTTCTACCGATATTTCTCCGAACATCGCCCCTAAGGAAAATGTTTTGGGATGCGCGCATGCTATACGTACACAATTAACCGGAAGCTTCTCGTCGCAGGCCGCTTCAAGCTGTATGGTTGATCCAGCCTGTGTCACCTTGACCTGGTCGCCTGTGCTAATTCCCAGTTGCTCCATCAGTTTTTCCGGCATCCATGCGTATATCGACATACCGTCTTTGGTCTGCTGTAGTGACTGTGCACGACGAACTATCGTATCCGCCTGATATATGGGGACTTCACCAATACGTTGAACAGTATGACTTTCTTTCGACTCGAGATTGATGTTCATATCTGCAAGGCGGTTATTCAAGTACTTGGCGATTTCCATATCCTGCGGGAACACTTTTTCGCGTACCGCTTCGGGTGTATCAAAGTCAAATGCGTTGAGTTTTAACATACTGCCCAAAACACGTAACACTTTCCATCCTGGCCGGGCATCTCCCAACGGTGCGACTACGCCATTAAAGCTTTGCACACGGCCCTCAGTATTTACAAAAGTACCTGATGTTTCAGTAAATGGAGTGATAGGCAACATGACATCGGCATAACTCGCCACATTACCTTTATAGGCCGTAAGGGAAACAACAAAATCCGCCGACTGTAGCGTTTTTAACGCTTGGCGCGGATCATAGGTATCGAATTCAGGTTCCACGTTCAACAAAACAAATGCGCGACATTTAGGATCCGAAGCACCGCTTAACATTTGCGCCGCGCTTAAGCCAGCCACTTCTCCAGGATAAAGACCGACAGCTGACGATAAGCTCGACATATCCGGTATAGCACCTGCTATATATGCACCAACACTATTAGCCGCCTCACCCAACATACCGATACTTGCATCAGTAATTTCTGCGAGCGCGAGTGCCAGCCTGTGAATCTGTGCATAACTCGGATGGTGCTGAGCTAGATTACCCAAGTAAATTGAAGCCGGAGAATTGTCTATCAAACTTTTCGCTATCAGCGCCGAGCTCTCGGTACCGTCCTGAAGCGAATCAAATAATTCACGGAACGCTTCAGGCACGCTCTCTTCCTTTAGCTGGAACGCATGTTTAAGAACTGAAGCCAATGTTCTGGCTATCTCATTCGGTGCAACTATAGCTTTGTTGCTTATTTTCACCAGCAAATCATCATCAAACGGATTGATTACGTTAAGCTGCGTACCTTTCTTTACTGCCTGTCTGATACGCTGGGCAATGAGCGGATGATCCTTACGCAACGTGCTGCCTACAATCAATATTGATTTCAGTTCAGATATAGTTGCAACGCGGGTTCCCAGCCATGGCACACCGCGCAGCGACTGATCAGCCGTAAAATCCGACTGACGCAAACGATGATCGACATTACCACTTCCAAGACCACGCATTAGTTTCTGCAATAAAAACAATTCTTCGGTGGTACTGTGTGCCGAGCCTAATGCACCAATACTTCCAGAGCCATATTGATCTTTTATTTCTGCAAGATTACTAGCAGCATACTCTAACGCTTCCTGCCAGGTACATGGCTGCCACTGACCCTCATGTTTGATCATGGGCTGTGTCAAACGATCTTCGGAATTCAATCCCTCATAAGAAAAACGCTCCTTATCCGACAGCCAGCACTCATTCAATTCCTCGTTATCACGTGGCAGAACTCGCATTACGCGGTTATGCTTCACCTGAACAATCAGGTTTGAACCCAGCCCGCAATGCGGACTGATTGATTTTCTGCGTGACAATTCCCAAGTACGCGCGGAGTAACGGAACGGCTTACTCACCAGTGCACCAACAGGACAAAGATCAATCACATTACCCGATATTTCGGAATCAACTGTTCTACCGACAAAAGACAGAATTTCGGAATGTTCGCCACGTCCAGCCATACCGAGCTCCATAATTCCGGCAATCTCCTGTCCGAATCTCACGCAACGTGTACAGTGAATACACCGTGTCATATCGGTTGAGATCAACGGGCCCAGGTTCTTATTAACAACAACGCGTTTAGCTTCCTGGTAACGGGAACCGCTTGCACCATATCCAACGGCAAGGTCCTGCAACTGACACTCCCCCCCCTGATCGCAGATTGGACAATCCAGCGGATGATTTATCAAAAGAAACTCCATCACGCCTTTTTGTGCAGTAACAGCTTGTTTAGAGTGGGTATACACCTTCATTCCTTCCATAACAGGCGTTGCGCATGCCGGCAGCGGTTTGGGCGCCTTTTCTACCTGTACCAAACACATACGGCAGTTTGCTGCTATGGATAATTTTTTGTGGTAGCAAAAATGAGGGATATAGATCCCAACCTCTTTAGCACCATCCATAATGGTGCTACCTTTCGGTACCGAGACTTGTTTACCGTCGATTTCAATATTGACCATCGGCTAAAATTCTTGTTATTTAAAAAGCGCTAAAAAGTGCTTACTGAATAATTTTCAGTTTATCTTAATGCGTGTAAATCAGAATGATACCATCGCTAAACCATGCATTTCTTATGCTCGATATGGTATGCAAATTCATCTCTAAAATGCTGAATCATTGCCCGAACCGGCATCGCAGCCGCGTCACCCAGTGCACAAATCGTTCTACCCTGGATGTTATCTGCAATATCATCCAGCAAATCGAGATCTTCCTGGCGCCCCTTGCCATGTTCTATACGGTGAATAATGCGATAGAGCCAACCTGTTCCTTCCCGGCATGGCGTGCATTGTCCGCACGATTCTTCAAAGTAAAAATAGGACAGGCGTTCTAATGCTCTGACCATACAGGTTGTTTCATCCATGATAATAACCGCGCCCGAACCAAGCATAGAACCTGCCTTGGCTATGGAATCATAGTCCATATCTGTCTGCATCATGACATCACCGGGCAAAACTGGCATAGAAGACCCCCCGGGAATACAGCCTTTCAATTTACGTCCTCCACGCATACCACCGGCCAGTTCAAGCAATTCTGCAAACGGTGTTCCTAATGGAATTTCATAATTACCCGGCTTATTCACATGACCTGATACTGAAAAAATCTTGGTTCCTCCATTATTTGGCCTGCCAAGATTCAGATAGGCCTCACCGCCGTTACGTATTATCCATGGGACAGAGGCAAAAGTCTCTGTGTTATTGATCGTTGTCGGTTTTCCATAAAGACCATAATTAGCTGGAAAAGGCGGTTTAAAGCGCGGCTGACCTTTCTTGCCCTCGATAGACTCAAGCAATGCTGTTTCCTCTCCACATATATATGCACCATAACCATGATGATTGTAGAGCTGAAAACTAAATTCCGAACCGAGTATGTTTTCCCCGAGATATCCTCCAGCGCGCGCTTCTTCTATTGCCTCCTCCATGCGCTCGTAGGTCTCCCAGATCTCTCCGTGGATATAATTATATCCCGCTTTGGCACCCATCGCATAACCTGCGATGATCATGCCTTCGATAAGCAGATGAGGATTGTAGCGAAGAATATCACGATCTTTAAATGTTCCTGGCTCACCTTCATCCGAATTACAGACGATATACTTATCCCCCTGATAATCCTTGGGCATAAAACTCCATTTCAAGCCTGTGGGGAAGCCGGCACCACCACGCCCGCGCAGCGCTGATTTTTTAACCTCTTCGATTATTTCTTCAGGTGTAATTTTATTGTGCAGTATTTTTCTTAATGCAGCGTAACCTTCCCGAGCTTCATAACTTTTTAATCGCCAATTTTCGGGATCCTTCGGATCCACACCATTTAACAATGTTAGTGGATATTCCTTCATTTCTTCAGATCCTCTAACATTTCATCGATCTTTTCATTGGACATAAAACTGAACATGCGCTTATTGTTGATCAGCATGACCGGCGCATCCCCGCAGGCGCCCATACATTCACCTTCCTTCAGGGTAAATTTTCCATCGGAAGTCGTCTGATTAAAATCTATACCCAGCTTTTGTTTCAGATAGTTTGCGGCCTCATTTCCTCCGGATAAAGCACAAGGTAAATTTGTACAAACGGTGATTTTATATTGCCCTACCGGTTCAAGGTTATACATGTTATAGAAAGTCGCCACTTCATAAACTGCAATTGGTGGCATATCCAGATATTCAGCGACAAAATTCATCGTTTCATTTGCCAGCCAGCCTTTCTCATCCTGTGCTATGGCAAGAGCAGACATCACCGCTGATTGCTTCTGATCTTCGGGATATTTCGCTATCTCGTGATCTATTTTTTTTAAAGATTCGACACTTAACATTTCAATTATCTATCAATTTCACCAAATACGATATCTTGCGTACCGATGATTGCGACCACGTCAGCGATCATGTGACCTCGCGACATTTCATCCAGGGCAGCAAGATGCGCAAATCCAGGCGCACGAATTTTCAGGCGATAAGGCTTATTTGCACCATTTGATATCAAATAGATACCAAATTCACCTTTGGGATGCTCCACCCCAACATACGCTTCGCCTGGAGGAACATGCATACCTTCAGAAAACAGTTTGAAATGATGAATCATTTCCTCCATATTCTGTTTCATGCTTAGCCGCGAAGGCGGCGCGACCTTATGATTATCCGTGATAACCGGACCAGGATTTTGCCGCAACCAATCCACACATTGTTTAATTATGCGATTTGACTGCCTGAATTCTTCCATGCGCACTAAATAACGATCGTAACAATCACCATTAACACCTACCGGTATATCAAAATCCAGTTTATCGTAAACTTCATATGGCTGTTTTTTTCGCAAATCCCACTCAACACCAGAACCACGCAGCATAGGCCCTGTAAAACCGAGTGCTTTAGCTCTTTCCGGACTTACCACTCCCACATCAACCAATCTTTGTTTCCAAATTCGATTATCTGTCAATAATGTTTCATATTCATCAACGTACGTCGGAAATCGCTCGGTAAAATCTTCGATAAAATCGAGTAATGATCCTTCTCGATTTATATTTCTGATCTGTGTCTGCTTTTCACTATGAATTTTTGATGATTGATATTGCGGCATCGTATCCGGCAGGTCACGGTAAACACCGCCAGGTCGATAATAGGCTGCATGCATTCTCGCTCCGGATACAGCTTCGTAGCAATCCATGAGATCTTCACGTTCACGAAATGCGTAAAGAAACATGGTCATCGCGCCGACATCTAGCGCGTGTGCACCTATCCAAAGCAAGTGATTTAATATCCGCGTGATCTCATCAAACATGACCCGGATATACTGCGCTCTGATAGGAACTTCTATTTGTAGAAGCTTTTCTATGGCCATGACATAGGCATGCTCGTTGACCATCATGGAGACATAATCCAAGCGATCCATGTAAGGAACTGACTGCAAGAAAGTTTTATTTTCCGCAAGCTTCTCTGTTGCCCGGTGTAACAACCCAATGTGAGGATCAGCACGCTTGACTACTTCACCATCCAATTCCAGAACCAAGCGCAATACACCATGCGCCGCAGGATGCTGTGGTCCGAAATTCATGGTGTAATTTCTTATTTCTGCCATGTTTTTATAAAAAATTCAGTTACTCTTCAGATAAACGGCGTCTGACGCGTTATTCAATGACTGTCGCCATAATTCTCTTCACGGATCACATGCGGAGTTATTTCACGCGGCTCTATTGTTACAGGCTGGTAGATAACACGCTTTTGATCTTCATCGTATCGCATCTCAACATAACCGGACAGTGGAAAATCTTTCCGAAACGGATTACCCACAAACCCATAGTCGGTCAACAAACGCCTTAAATCAGTATGGCCTGGAAAAACAATTCCATATAGATCAAACGCCTCACGCTCAAACCAATCAGCTGCGGGCCAGATGTCAACTACAGAATTTATTATTGGAAACTCGTTATCTTCAGCAAATACTTTTACCCGCAGTCTTTGGTTCAAACTGACTGATAGCAAATGATAAACAATTGCGTATCTTCTTCCTTCGGGTTGACCAATCGCTGTTTTTTCATCGCCATAGGTTAAATAATCAACGCCACATAAATCTATCAACGTATCAAAGCGGAAATTTTCATGATCACGCAACACTTCACACACCGCGTTTATATCTTTAGCTCGAACAACCAGCGTCAATTCATCGAAAAAATGATGCAAACTGACCAAACGTCCTGCCAAAGCTTCTTTAAGTGCATTTCCCAAATTTTCCAGATGTGTGCTATTCATGACAGGCGCTACCTTGCTATCGTATTGGTACGATTGATTTTATTTTGTAACTGTATAATCCCATATAGCAGCGCTTCAGCTGTTGGCGGGCAACCCGGAACGTAAATATCGACAGGAACAATTCGATCACACCCACGAACTACTGAATATGAGTAATGGTAGTAACCGCCTCCGTTTGCGCAAGACCCCATGGAAATGACCCAACGCGGTTCAGCCATTTGATCATATACCTTTCTCAGCGCGGGAGCCATTTTATTGCATAATGTGCCGGCAACAATCATGACATCCGACTGCCGCGGACTAGGACGGAATACGATACCAAACCGATCCAGATCATAACGGGAAGCCCCGGTCTGCATCATTTCCACAGCGCAACACGCCAAACCGAATGTCATTGGCCACATTGAGCCTGTACGACCCCAATTAATTACCGAATCCAGTTTCGTTGTGATGAATCCTTTTTCTAAGACGCCTTCTATACTCATTGCTTTAATCCCACTCTAATGCGCCGCGCATCCATTCATAAACGAAACCGACAACCAAGATGCCAAGAAACACCATCATCGCAATAAATCCAAACAAGCCGATTTCATCAAGCACAATTGCCCAAGGAAAAAGAAAAGCGATTTCCAGATCAAACAAAATAAACAAAATCGCAACTAAATAATAGCGTACATCGAACTTCATACGTGCGTCTTCAAATGCATCAAAGCCACACTCATACGCCGACAGTTTTTCTTTATCAGGACGGTTTGGCGCCATAAGCCAACCACCTAACATACAGCCGGCACCAACGACAAAACCGACAATCAAAAACAAAAGGATAGGAAAATAATTTTCAATCATAGGTGTATTCTACTTTAAAACCTATTAATGATTCAGCAATATTCATGCTGCTATTTTAATAAAAAAGATAACTGGTGCCGACGGCGAGACTCGAACTCGCACAGCTTTCGCCACCGCCCCCTCAAGACGGCGTGTCTACCAATTCCACCACGTCGGCCACAAATCACTACTTCCGATACCGGCGATCCTGATTCAACATTTTCTAATTAGGAACCTGGTTTGCTCGCGATGCACCATCAACATCATTCAAATCAGGAATTTCATTGTCAGCTGCATCAGGTACAATTGGTCGTGACATTTCCTCAGCCGAGCTTTCTATTGCATCCTCAATGAGACTCATCACGCCAAGATCCTCAGTGCGATTCATGGATAAATATGTCAGACTCATACTGGTTATAAAAAACATCGCGGCAATGATACCGGTCGTTCTACTTAGAAATGTTGCAGAACCAGTCGCTCCAAACAAACTTCCTGCCGATCCACTGCCAAACGCAGCACCCATATCAGCGCCCTTACCATGCTGCAATAAAACAAGCACAATGAGAACCACTGCTAATATAACATGTACAGACCAAACCAAGGTTTCCAACGTGTAACTCCGATAAATTAACTTTTAACTGCACTACAAATGGCAACAAAATCTTCTGCAACAAGTGAGGC
The DNA here is from genome assembly GCA_028577615.1 of Nitrosomonas sp. Lineage (GTDB taxonomy): Bacteria > Pseudomonadota > Gammaproteobacteria > Burkholderiales > Nitrosomonadaceae > Nitrosomonas. Next base: position 3,950 of record JAJSDU010000023.1, on the reverse strand, counting down.
GCCTCCAATCAAGCCGCCATCTATATCCGGCATCGCAAAGAGCTCCACCGCATTACTCGCTTTGACACTACCGCCATATAAAATAGATAAGCACTCTGCGATGCCTTGATTTTGTGAAGCAATGCCTTTCCGAATGAATTGATGTATGTCCTGTGCCTGCTGCGGCGTAGCTGTTTTCCCTGTTCCAATTGCCCATACTGGCTCATAGGCAATCACAGCTTTTGCCAATGATTCGACGCCAGTCAGCGCAATCACAGCTTTCAATTGTTCATCAATGACCTGTTCTGTGATGTCCGAATCACGTTGTTCAAGTGTTTCACCAACACAAAGAATCGGAATCAATCCGGCACGCTGAGCGGCAGCATATTTTTCAGCAACAACCTGACTGGTTTCTCCAAACAGCATTCTTCTTTCCGAATGCCCGACAATAGCATATGTGCAGCCAAAGTCGTTAAGCATATCTGCCGACACTTCCCCCGTGTAGGCGCCTTTGTTATATTGACTTATGTTTTGCGCACCCCAATTGATGAATGTATTCTGGAGTGCAGCCTGTACCGACGCGAGATAAGGAAAAGGTACGCAAACGGCATACCCGGTATTATTCCCAGGCTTTGGCATATTTGCAGTTAATGCTTCAAGCAATGCGCCATTTTCTTTCAAGTTTCCGTGCATTTTCCAGTTGCCGGCCACGAGCTTGTTTCGCATTCTCATTTCCTTGTTTTTCTCAAAAGGGGCGATGCTACCCTTGATTAATAAAGTAGTCAATCATCTTGGATTTGCGAATATCCTATTTAAGCTTTGTCAAAAGGGATTAAAAAATCAATTATTCGCTTACTTTCAAGAACAAACACTAAAAATATTTTTTGAACAACTGACTGATTCTGCCAATCAATACGCTATTGCGCACATCTTTCCTTTCGAATCGAATCAGCCAAAGCGCCCCGTAATATAATCTTCAGTTTGTTTGTGTTTGGGTTTAATAAAGATTGTATCGGTTTCATCAAATTCGATTAATTCGCCGAGATACATATATGCTGTAAAATCAGACACCCTGGCAGCCTGCTGCATGTTGTGTGTCACGATCAAAATCGTAACTTTATCTTTCAAATCCGCGATTAGTTCTTCGATACTGGCCGTAGCAATAGGATCCAGTGCTGATGTAGGCTCATCAAATAACAGAATTTCTGGATCTGTCGCCAGTGCACGGGCAATACACAGCCTTTGTTGCTGCCCGCCAGAGAGATTAAACGCAAGATCATTCATTCGATCTTTAACTTCATCCCATAAAGCAGAGTTTCGCAACGCATTTTCTACTTTTTCATCAAGAACGGCTCTTTGCCTAATCCCTCTGACACGCAATCCATAGGCCACATTCTCATAAATCGATTTCGGAAATGGATTCGGTTTCTGAAAAACCATGCTGATACGCATGCGCACTTCAATCGGATCAACCTTGTGTGACAAAATATTCACGTGATCAGGATGTAAAATGATTTCCCCATCATATCGATTACCGGGATAAAGATCATGCATTCGATTGAAGCAACGCAAGAAAGTCGATTTTCCACAGCCGGAGGGTCCAATAAGCGCCGTAATCTTATTCGCATGCAATGCCATATCAATATTTTTAAGCGCATGAAATGCGCCATAATAAAAATTCAAAGCTTTGACGTGCGACTTATATTGATTTAATTCTGCACCAGTTTGCATTTTTTACCACTTAATATTTTTGCGCATCCGATAACGCAAATAAATCGCTAATCCATTCATCGTTAGTGTCATTACCACCAAAACAAGTCCTGCCGCAGCCGCATTGAGTTGGAATGCTTCTTCAGGACGCGAAACCCAGTTAAACATTTGTATTGGCATTACGGTGAATGGTGCTGTTAACCATTCAAATGAGATATATGGAAAGCCCTCTGTAATCGGTGACGGTGGCAAAAATGCAATGAAGGTCAATGCGCCAATTGTAATAATGGGTGCAGTCTCTCCAATCGCACGGGCAAGTCCAATAATTATACCGGTCAATATACCTGCCGATGAGTAGGGCAACAAATGGTCATATACTGTTTGCCACTTAGTCGCACCAAGAGCATATGCGCCTTCGCGTATAGCAACAGGTATGGACCTTATTGCTTCTCGTGTTGCCACAATCACCACTGGCAAAATCAACAAAGCCAACGCCAAACCTGCAGATAATATACTTTGTCCAAGCCCTAATTGATATACAAATAATCCTAGCGCCAGCAAGCCGTATATAATTGAAGGGACACCGGCAAGATTGGTTACATTGATTTCCAGAATTTCTGTAAATATGTTTTTGGGTGCATATTCTTCTAAATAAACACCCGCACCCACTCCAAGCGGCACTGCTGTAGCAGCAGTAACCAGCATAACCAACGTCGTGCCAACCCAAGCCGATAAAATTCCAGCTGATTCAGGACGACGCGATGGAAATGAGGTAAAAAAATCCCAGGACAATCTCGGCATACCATCAATCAACATTTGCGCAAACAACGCAATGAACGTCAGTATGGCGATCATCAAAGCAATAATACCGGTAATCATAAAAAGAAAATCCCAACGCTTATGCAGACCGATTATTCTTCTCAGTTCATTTAGCTCGTCAGTTTTGTCCATTACTTAAATCATCAATAAATTTCACGGTAACGCTTTCGCAGTACATGGCCGATAATATTAAAAACAAGCGTCATCAATAACAAAGTAAGACCGGCAGCAAAAATTGTTTGATAACCTATGCTACCATGCGGCAAATCTCCCAAGCTTACTTGCACAATATATGCGGTGATCGTTGCTGCTGGCTCCATTGGATTCCATGTAAGGTTGGGTTGCATTCCAGCAGCAATTGCCACAACCATGGTCTCTCCCACAGCACGTGATATTCCGAGAATGTACGCTGCAGCGATACCGGAGAATGCGGCCGGCATTACAACACGAATCGCGGTTTGAAATCTTGTTGCGCCCATTGCATAGGATCCTTCTCGTAAATGCATAGGTACGGCACGCATAGCATCTTCGGTCATAGAACTGACGTATGGAATAATCATAATCCCCATCACCAAACCCGCCGATAATAAGCTGAATCCAGGTAATGTTGGAAATATCATCTGTAACAGCGGCGTTACAAATAACAGTGCGAAATAGCCATAAACAACAGTGGGTATCCCACCTAATAATTCCAAAAATGGCTTCGCAATCTCGCGCACTGAAAATGGAGCGAATTCTGAAAGATATATGGCGATTATTGTTCCCAGCGGCAAAGCTACAAGTAAGGCAACTGTAGAGCTGACAACTGTACCTGCGACTAATGGCAAAATCCCATAATGCGCGTCATCAAACAGTGGCGTCCACTGCGTATCTGTTAAAAAATCCCACAATGAAACGTGTTGAAAAAAAACAAACGACTCTTTCACGAGCATCACAACAATGGACAGCATGATGACAACAGAAAGTGCTGCAGACAAAAATAAAACCGATTCTATTAAACGTTCACGTAGATTACGTCGATAGCTATAACCCAGTCTACCAGCATAATTCTTATTTTTATCAAGTTTGTCTGACACTGAGAAAACTTTTATATAAGTAGTAAATACCGCTTAATAACGAAATTGTTTATTGTGAATATGCTTTAAGCGTTTGGCATTGATCTCTAAAACCATGTTTTGCCTATAATTCAGCATTTCAATGATTTTGATTCTTTTGACATGCTCACAAATTGCACACAGAGCTTTTATAAAACAGTCTGTATGTGCAATTCTGATGTCCTCACACTACACACCAGAATTGCACACAATATTACACCGCAAATGCTTTAACACCGAGACCATAAAGACTTAATCGTCGTCATCTTCATCATCATCATCATCATCGTCGTCTTCATCCTCATCTGCCCCATCCCAATCATCCCAACCGTCAGCCTTTAATACCAG
>JAJSDU010000022.1 GCA_028577615.1 Nitrosomonas sp. | reverse complement strand
GCCGCCGCGATATTGATCCCGCTCAGCAATAAAAAAATAAATAGTATTGCAGAAAGTTTTAACTTCGAAAATTTGCGCATCTCGGATTGCCTCTGTTAATTAACTCTAACACTATGACACAAATAAAGTTTGTGGATTAATGATACAAACAGATTGTTTTGTCATTAATAAATTGAAGCACTATTTCAGTGAAAGCTTCAGATAAAAAACTGCAGAATAAACAGAAACACTAAATAAAAAGAAATAAAAATGATTCTTTTATAAATCATCGACTTCCTTAATCGCTATAAAATTTCAACTGTAAATTGTGCCATAGTCAAAGATTGTTTCTCTTGAAGAAATAAGTGTAGTTGCTTAACGCTACAAAATCATTATGACGGTGCCGGTTCTTTCTTCATGTTCAGAATACAACAGAAAAAGTTGTTTAATTCAAGAATTAATCTATTAAACAAATACATAATCGTTCTTACGACTCGCTCCGCGGTTAAATTCAAACAGTCTTGATTCAGAAACTTCCCCCCAGATTCTGAGATGCAACAAACCCATGCGCCCTCGAGAATACATGTTGCTCGATCGACAAATATACTGGTGAAAATAATTTTCTGTTTTTTCGTGTAATTTTTACAGCTATCACTGTTATTCTGTTTGCGGTGTTTGCGAAATGATATTCTCCAGTCCGCCACCGCATTGCCAGCATATTTGAAAGTTAGCCGGATTTTCTTCACCGCATGCCAGGCAATTGATGACCTGATTGGACTGCGGCATGGTTTCATAGTGTTGAACTATTTTTCGACCGCGTTCATAATCTGCATCGCGAATCACCCATACCTCAGGATAAGCGTGTGTAAACGGAATATCGCCCATACCACCCTGAGCATGCTGATTAAAGAGTTGCGCCGGTATAAGCGCATGTTCCAGCATATCCAGTACAATGTGCGCTTCCATCAGATTATTGGCGGAATAAAGTTTTTTCATGATCCTAGACAAACCAAGTTCGGCGAAGAATTTTACATTATTCTCATCCATTTTTTTTAACATGGCCATACTGCAGCACCAAATTTTATGTGGTTTAAGAATTTACTGATTTATCGAATTACAAGTAACGATCTCACTGCTCCAGAACTGGAATCAGCTCTCGCTGAACATGTATTGCGAGATTGCCTGCAAATGGAACTGCAAAGCCGCGGCTGGATTTTACCCAAAGAAAATCAAAGCCGGTTTGTGCACAGCTACAATGAACATCTGCTCATTGCTTTCGGCATGAAAAGAAAACTGCTGCCCGCAACAGTGATTAATCAGTATGCCAAAGACCGCATCACGATTATGGAACAACATCAAGGCTACAAGCCCGGTAAAAAACAAATCAGGGATATAAAGGAAGCAGTATTGATTGAATTAACGCCGCGCGCTTTCGTGCAGCAACAAACGACTTACGCCTGGATTGATACAGAAAAAAAGCTGCTGATCATCGATTCAGCCAATCTTAGAAAAGCTGAAGAACTGATAGAACTGCTTATCAAGACGGTTCACGGACTAAGAATAGTTCCATTTACAACCAAAATCTCACCTTCAGCCGTTATGACGCGATGGTTATCGGGTGACGAACCGCCCGCCGCCTTTACCATTGATCGTGATTGTGAGTTGCAAAGCGCAAGTGATGAAAAGTCCATAGTGCGTTATGCGCATCATGTACTGGAAGCTGATGAAACAAGCCGCCATATTAGGGCGGGTAAAAAAGTCACCCGGCTGGCATTAACCTGGGCAAACAAAATTTCATTTATTTTACAGGATAATCTGCAAATCAGACGTATTGCGCCACTGGATATCGTCAAAGAATCCACCGACATCTCAGAATCTGCTGATGATATTTTTGACAGTGATTTTGTCATGATGACCGGAGAGCTCAGCCAATTGCTGCCTGACCTGGTCCATGCACTGGGCGGTGAAAATTAGAAATCAAATCCCCCAGCAAGCGAGTATTAAAAACCGATACCCGCTACCACGATTTCAACCACTCAAGGTTTAAGCGCACCATTTCACTGCGCGCGCTTTTTTTGGAAAAGGAATGATCGGCATCAGCAATTTCATGACGCTTCAACCGCTGATCGCTTAAAAGATTCCGCCACACAGGCGATGCATCCGCAACTTCCTTAAATTCCTTCGCGATCCAGTCATTCCCGCTCAAAATCAGCAGCACATTACCATCAAAATTTTTCAATCCGTGCGCCAATCTGACAGGAAGTGGCTGATTCTGATCAGATACATCAGAAACCATATTTTGTGCCGGAGCCGAATGACTGCTTGCACGGAAAATTTTCATCGCATTCTGCCATAATGAATAGAGTGAAGCTTTGAATCTGAATTGTCCTGAAAACAGCTTGTTCCAGAACGCTTTCTCGAACAGACGTTTCAAATAATAATGTTTTACAATCGTTTTTGCGCGCCCTTCTTCCGTTCTTATCCATGGATTTGCAATGCTGATGCCTTTTATGCGTTTATCCTTGTAAGCATAAAACAGTACTGCGGCCGATGAGTCGCACTCACCCCATAGCACCACTTCTTCAATACTGCTGCAATGCACCAACAATGCGTCTATTGCAGCTTTGATATCCATGTCCACATGTTCAAACCCACGGTGTACGCCTTCACTATCTCCCATCCCACGGTAATCGAAGCGTAACGCCGCATAACCAGCCTGCTCCATGGCGCGCGCCAGCGTAACAAATTGACGTTGAACACCTGCCCGATATTGCGGACCATCAGCCACGACAAAGACAATACCCCGCCTCGGCGGCGTATCCGGGGTGCTCAAAATCCCCATTAACGTGCTGCCTTCACATTGAAAAGTAACAGGGGTTTCCATTTATATTTGTCCCTATTAAGTTTTTTGCGCCCACGCGCTGGTGTGCTCGATAAGATGATCAGCCACAACACGCTCCCAGACCTGCCAGAAAGCTGGTCCGATAACTGCTTCATAGTGAATCCGCGCTCCCGCATCCCTCCAGTTCTGCTCAACCTGAATGCTCTCTTTGCTGCGATTCTGCTCCTGTGAGGCAAGAACATCAAACCATTGAATTTCGAGATCCGTCAGTCCATAGTAGCTGGATATATGCTTCGTTTCCAGAACGGAGAGCAGCGAAGCCGATGTTTCGTATCCGGAGAGTTCAACGGCTTTATCTTCCTGAATTCGATTCCTGAGTTCAGTCATACTGATTTTGTCCTGTTCCGACAGAGAACCGGCAAGAGCGATTCGCAATATTTGAGTAACAGCCGCTTTTCCGTTCAAAACAGGCTGCCAGAGCAAAATTCTGCGCAACGTTGGCACTGTACGTGCAAGATCAAGCGCGAGGAATGCGCCGTGCCTGAGCGCCCATAACCTGACATGATCATAACCCTTCGCCGCGATCCACCGGAGTCCTGCATTTAAATCAGCCAGATAAATGTCCCAGTTACCATCTTGATATTCACCTTCACTGTCTCCTGTTCCGTAAAGATCGAGCAACAGGCAACCATAGCCCAGTTTTGAGAACTCACGCGCTTGAATTGCAACCATTTGACGGCATCGATTCATTTCCTCAGCCAATGGCTGGATATACAGAAAACAGCCCTTTATCTCGATACCGTTTTGCGGGGGATGATAAATCGCAAACAATCTTCCATGCGGACCATCAAGATAAAACGGCTCAGCTTTACGATTAAGAGGAGTTGTCATCGACTGTCTCATTTAAGTCATGAGAAAAATTGACTACACTAAAATTGACATTGCTTGTTGCTAAATGCTGAAAAAAATAACGGCATGAGTATCTGAAAGGGTAATCAGGAAATTTAACTTTTGGAAAATCGAATATACATTAGTGCTAGAATCATAGTCAAATTTGTTCTGAGAACAATATATATACCATAAATCCTCGGGCAAAATTTTCAGGATCTACACAGTAACAAAAAGCAAGACAAAATTAACTGATTTAACCAGCGTGGTTAGAAGCTGGTTATTAAAATGAAACTTCATTAACCTTCTAACAGCTAAAAACACTAAAATATTTTTATTTGCACGATAATAGAACAACCAATCGATTGATTAATTAACTAGAAAAGAGAGTATTTTGATGAGACTAAATCAAAAGATCAGAATAAATCTGCGTACCTGCATGGTTTCCGCGGCAGTCGCGGCGGGTTTAACTGCGTGTGATGATGGCAGCATTAGCAGCGGGAGCGGAAGTGGTAGCGAATCCGCATCTGTTACGCGTACACGTGCCATGCCAACAGGCGCCGGAACCGGCGTTTTAATGGACAGCCCGGTATCCGGTGTTTCATATAGCGCTTCATCCGGCAAAAAAGGCATCACGAACGAAAACGGACATTTTGATTTTAATTATGGCGATACGGTTGAATTTAAACTCGGCAGCTTGACACTCGGCAAAGTTAAAGCCGCCCCCGTAGTGACACCAATGGATCTGGCCGAAGGCGATGAGAAAAAATTACTGAACCTGCTTGTTTTATTGCAATCACTTGATACAGATGGCGATGCGTCAAACGGCATTACCATTACCGAAACAGCTGCGGCAGCGGTCAATACCGCAATCAAACTCAACAGCGATCCTGAAGCATTCGCAAGTTCGCCGGAATTGCAAAGCACACTGGAAGCAGCCGGTATTGAGCATGCAGCCAAATCTGTCGATGAAGCACGCAAACATTTCATGATTTCCGGTGTAACGACATTGAGTACGCAACTGTGGGTTAATTATAATGACAGTACTGCGTACGTTCTTCGTGTAGCCGGTGACGACAGTGGCGAATATTTGCAGGGACAGGCGACGCCTGATGATTCCTGCGATGAAAATCGCGTTTGTGGCGGACGTACTATCATTCAGGCAGGCGTTGAACACGGTGTTGCAAAAGCAACTGAATTTGATACCCGTGGTTTCAAAATTGTTGGTGAAACGACCATAGACACTAATCTAAAGGCAGGATTGTCCGATCCGGGTCCAACCCGACGCATCCGCACCGATGGTCTTGACATGATCAATTCAGATATTGTGACAGTTCAGCGGGAAAGAGCACAGAAAAGCGTTTTTGGTGAAATGTTCCATATCGCCAAGCCGATTGAACTCAGCGATGAAAATGAAGTTGTAGAGAAAGAAATCAAGGAAACCCGCTTCACCAGAATAGATAACGATCCCACCGGTATCGTTGGCGCCTGGGCTTATGATGCCGATGCGATCAAAACCAAAACACTGGTGTTTTTTCCGAATAATCGCATGCTGCTCATTGATCCGGTCGGCGAAGCTACAAGAGAGAACCAGGCGAGATGCGCCAAGCCCGGCGTGGAATTTGCCGCGTATGACTACAACAAAGGTAGCAATCAGTTAAGAATATCCAGTTTCACCTATAACACCGATGGCTGTATCGGATTCTCAGGAAACGATGGTGCACATGGTTTCACCATCAATCCGAATGGCAGGACTGCCAAACTGGAAAAACAAGGCGAAGAACCTGTAACGGTTTATCGCGTTTCCGGCTAGGATCAGTTATTGCGTACGCAGAAACTGCTGGTTCCACTGAAAGCCATGCTTTTTTGGTTTTTTGGGACCGGCAGCTCGGTTTATACTGAGAGAAAGCCTGCTTGTGCATGATTACATTAATAAAATCCTTTTCACCTCATCCGCCTACCTGTACATTTTAGATCTAAAACAACCCGGATATGCCCATTTTGCGTGTCGCACTTAACGTTCCAATCGACACGTTATTTGACTATGTAATAACCGAGGCAAGCCTGTCAGATATTGGTCTGCGCGTTTGCGTCCCATTTGGCGCCAGAAAACTGATCGGTGTAATTTGGGGTGTTTGCACGGAAACCGCAATACCCGTCGACAAGTTGAAGTCGGCTATTGCTGTTTTCCGCGACATTCAGCCGCTGCCCGCAGATCTTATGGCACTGTTCTCATTTTGCAGCAAGTACTATCATCACCCGCTTGGCATGGTTGTAATCAATAGTTTGCCCGCAAAAATACGCCGTATCAAACCGCCAGTTCTTAAATCTGAAATACAGAATGTAGTTTATTTGCTGACGGAATCTGGCCGGCAAATTGACAGATCGTCGATTCCGGCGCGCAATACAGTCATGCATAAGCTGCTTGAGGCCTTGTCTGGAAATACACAACTCGATTCTCAGCAGGCTCGGAAAATTTCAGTGCGTGCAGTAAAGCTTTTAAAGCAATGGACAGCAAAGGGATGGGTAGAAGAGAAACATGATGAAATCTTCTTTGATACCAGTGATTCAGCCAGAAAAATGTCTTTACCCAAGTTGACGCCGGAACAGTCAACCGCCGTAAGCTCGGTTGTCATGCAATTCGATCAATTCAATACCTGGCTTTTACACGGCGTGACTGGCAGTGGCAAGACCGAAGTTTATTTGCGCCTGATTGAAAAAGCGTTGTCAGAAAACAAACAGACACTGATTCTGATTCCGGAAATCAACTTGACGCCCCAACTGGAAGCTGTATTTCGCGCTCGTTTTATGAAAACAGCAATAATAGTCAGTTTACACAGCGGATTGAACGATACCGAACGCCTGCGCGGCTGGCTGCAGGCGCAACAGGGTATCGCCCGTGTTATTCTGGGCACGCGGCTGGCTGTATTTACCCCTCTGCCTGATCTGGGGCTTGTTATCGTTGATGAAGAGCATGACAGCTCGTTCAAACAGCAAGACGGTTTGCGCTATTCAGCCAGGGATCTGGCTGTTTTCCGTGCAAAGCAAGCGCAAATACCTGTTGTTCTCGGATCGGCAACACCTTCACTGGAAAGTTATCATAAGGCGTTGACCGGACGTTATCACCATTTACGCCTGAATCATCGCGCGGTAAAAAATGCATCTTTACCCCAGATCAATTGCATTGATATGCGTTCCGGAAAACCCAGAATTGGCTTGACAGGACAACTGATTCATGCGATCAAAAATTGTCTGTCGCAGCGACAACAATCACTCATTTTTATCAATCGGCGCGGTTATGCGCCGGTTTTGCTATGCCGCTCCTGCGGATGGACGGCAACCTGCCGACGTTGTTCCAGCCGTCTTGTCGTGCACCTCCAGGATAAAAAACTATCCTGCCATCACTGTGGCCATTGTGAAGGCTTTCCATACGCATGTCCGCAGTGCGGCGATCCGGACATAAAGCCTTTTGGCCGCGGAACGCAACGTGTTGAAGAAACTTTATCCGAATTGTTTCCAGCAGCACGTATTCTTCGCATCGATCGTGACAGCATCAGCCGCAAAAATGCCTGGCAGCAAATACTGCAAACCATTCATCGCCGTGAAGTTGATATTCTGATCGGTACACAATTACTTGCGAAAGGACATGATTTCCCGAATCTTGCGCTAGTCGGTATTCTGGATTCGGATATTTCATTGTTCAGCACAGATTTCAGAGCCGGAGAGCGCCTTTTTGCGCAACTGATGCAAGTTTCCGGTCGCGCAGGCCGGGCTGAAGTCGCCGGCCGGGTACTGATCCAGACTGAATATCCTGATCACCCCCTCTATCAGGCATTGCAACAGCACAACTATGATGCGTTGGCGCAAAACATTCTCGCGGAAAGAAAGCTCGCTGGTTTCCCGCCTTATGTTTTTCAGGCGCTTTTACGCGCAGAAGCGCACAGCGTTAACACGGTCACTGATTTTCTGCACGCTGCGCATAAATTGGCCCGCTCAATAGTCGGTAGCCTGAAGCATAAAAATATCGAAATTTTTGATCCGGTTTCTGCCACCATGACACGCCTGAAAGGTATGGAGCGGGCGCATCTACTGATTCAATCAGGTTCACGTCAAAATCTTCAGTTTTTCCTTACGGATTGGTACCGGCAACTCAATACGCTGTCGTCGTCCAGGATACGCTGGATACTGGATGTAGACCCGATCGAGTTTTGAATTCCAGCTGGTTTTATGGCCCGAATCAGCCATGCCACTGCCTGAAGTGTCCTGTGTCGATGTGAATGAAATTCGAACTTGGGTAATACCCTACACCGCCGGCCTGAAGCGAAAGCGCGGCATCACGCAAATCAGTCAGCGCATGGCCGGGCAGGCGAATATCAATAGCCTTACCCTGCATGTGCAGACTGCGTTTAGCAACACCATTGCTTTTAGCATTCAATTGCTCATTAGTTTTGGGCGAGCGATAACCTGAAATGACATGAAATTCCCGTTGGGAACCCATCTTATGCTGCAGCAACTGAAGCAGGTCGAGCAGATTATAATCAATCGGATAAACCTCACCGGTACGGTGATCACGCAGAACTTTTTCAATCGCCAGGAGCCCGTCGGCCTGATAATCACCTTCAGCCCAGTAAGTCGCTTGAGTATGTTCGTTTGTGTGCAGATTTAAAAAAGACAACTTTCTTTCGTGCATATGCAGCATACCGGCATGCGCACCGGAAAATGCGAACAATGCGCAGGCGCCAGCCCCGGCTTTCAACATATTCCGCCGCTTAAGATCAGGCGACGTGTCCATTTTGACTAAAACAGATTGACGTTGGTTAAGAAAATGTAATGCCATTAAGAATCCTCCTTTCTTGGTGCCTGCACCGTACCATGATTTTTCTTTAGGAACAACAAGTATGGTGAAATTTTCAGCGCGCCCAACTCAAAGCGCGCTCGTCTCTGCCATAAGTATCCAGTGAGTAATGAATATTTTCATCGCTGTCTATCCACGTTGTCAGATAAACAATATAAACAGGCAACGGCTCGGATAAATTAATCTGCTTGGTTTCACCTGAATCAATCTGTTCTTTTAATTCTTCTGGCGATATTCGACCGCGTAAAGCAAAGTCCGCAAGCTGCAATGGAGCCTCCAGTCTGATACATCCTGAACTGAATGTTCTGATGTCTTTGTTGAACAAAGATTTTGCGGGGGTATCATGCAAATAGATACTGTAATCATTGGGCAGCATAAATTTGATTGTTCCCAGTGCATTCTGCCTGCCCGGTTCCTGACGCAGAGCATATGGAAACCGGGTTTTGATTGCATTCCAGTCTATTGTTTCAGGATCGATAGGACTTGTACTAAAAGTATAATCCTCATAAACCCGGATATTCTGCGAAGTGAAATAAGCCGGATCTGCCTGTTGTTTTGGCAACAGATCCTTGCGCGCGATGCTGGCCGGTACATTCCAGTAAGGATTGAGGATCATGTGTGTAATGCGGCTGTGAAAACTCGGTGTGGAACGGTATTCCCGTCCGACAATAATGCGCATATCAAACATATACTGGCCATTTTCTATGGCCGTCAACTGGAATCCGGCTATATTCACCAGCAGATAGCGTTTACCCAAATCCCTGGGCAGCCAGCGCAAACGCTCCAGATTGATACGAAGCTGCTGCAGCTTCTCCGCCGGCGTCCTGTTCATCGCTTCAACAGTGTTTGCGCCGATAATGCCATCCGCGTTGAGTCCATGTTGCCGCTGAAATGCCCTGACTGCATTTTCCAGCGCGTCATCGTAGTAGTCATTTTGCGCGCCTGATCTGGAAACAAGATCATATTCGGACAAACCGTGCGTTTCATAAGCCTGGATAATGCGCTCTCGTACCAATGGAACGGCGACATGCGAATTGCCCGGTTTCAACAGTAACCCATTGGGGAGTCGTGTCCATGCCACCTGCCGCTCGACCAAATCCCGGAATTTAGCCAGTGCGTGTTTAAGGTGCCGGTAACTCGGATTGGTCGATACCAGACTTTCAAGTGATTGCTGAAAATCACCGGAAACCAGACTTTTCTGTAAAAATTCTATCGCGTCAAAGTCTGGCTGAGGTATATGCCAGTCAGGATCCATTTCAATGGCAGTAGAACGTCCGCGATACAGGTCGCGCATAAATTTCAGCAGTGACCGGGTTGTTCGCAACTCCAATACAAATTTATTCCCGGGTGTCAATTCTGAGGATAGCTGTATTAACTGATCCAGCTGATAGTGACTGCGTTCCAAACCATGATCTTCCGCGCCCGCTATAAATGCCAAAGCAGTATTGAAGTGAGGCGTGGGCTGTCCGGATATTATCCAAACGGGTTGATAGTCACGTTGACTATAAAACTCACGCAACGCGATTGTTTCATTTGCATCCAGCCCGTCTTCGGCCAGAATCCTGTTTAATTGTGTATCAAATTCTGTGCGCAGCGCTTCAGCTTCGTATGAAAATGCGCAAGCTGGCGCTGTAAGCAGCAGTACACAGCCTGCAATACAAAACTTTCTCCAAATGGTATCAAAACAGGCTAAGATCATCGATCTGTTCGTTGCGTAGTACTCTCATTATCATTCTAAATTCGTCCAATCATAGCGAATTTGCGCTTAAATAGGCAATATACGCGAAAATCAGCGAATGAATAAGAAAGAATAAAGCGTTTTTTCTATACTGTTGCTATTTGCCGCAGAGATTTTATCCAGAAGTCTAAGTACTTGAAGGCCTGAAATGAAGATCACACGTTTACTGTCACTGTTTCTTTTCTATACAGTTCTAAGCGGTTGCACGAGCATCCCGAAGAACATCAATCCGGTTAGAAGCTTCGATGAAAACAGATATCTTGGAAAATGGTATGAAATCGCCAGACTGGACCATTCCTTTGAGCGCGGATTAAGTCATGTGACGGCTGAATATCATTTGCGCAGTGATGGCGGCATCGGAGTTACCAATCGAGGATTTTCCATTACAGAAAACAAGTGGAAAGAAGCATCAGGAAAAGCTTATTTTGTCGGGAAACGCAATGTTGGACATCTGAAGGTTTCTTTTTTTGGCCCATTTTATAGTTCTTACATTATTTTCGACCTGGATAGGGATGATTATCGATATGCTTATATTACTGGTTACAACAAATCATTTTTATGGTTTCTATCAAGAGAACCGATTGTCAGTCATGCATTGAAAGAACAGTTTATTCAAAAATCAAAAGAACTTGGTTTTAAAACGGACACCCTCATCTTTCCAGCCCAGCATTAAGAATCGTCTGAAAAAATTTTTTCAGACATTTTTATCCATCTTACTTCCTGGCTTCAGCCTATACAGACCTACAGCTTGACGCTCTGCCAGCCGTTAGTTCTAAAACATTCAGTACAATCATTGTCAGCGGACTGTTCTGTACTCAATTAACCAAAAATTGGCATAAGCCAGTATCCCGACATTACACCTTCTGACGAGGAATCTTCATGAAACTCCATAAAAGAATCATTCTGAAATTGAGCGGAATCATACTGCTATGCACCGGTTGGATTGTCTGGCAAAACCCGATGCGCGAATCACAGTTGTTTTTCCTGCCCATAGCTGAAGCGGCCATTGTTCCTAATCCGTTTACCCTGCCTGACGCATCGCCCGATGCGCTGATCGACAAAGTAGTCATACTTTCCGGTTTGCAAAAACAGATTGATCAAATCGGTGACAAAATGCTGGAAAGCATTCATCAGTCTCCCCAGAAACCTGACGATCCAGTCATCGCCCAACATATCGAGAAAATTGTTCTGGATATCTACCGTCCGGAATTTTTTAATCAACAATTGCGAAGCACATTTAAACAGGACCCGGATAGCGATCGGCTGAAAACTTTGATCCAGATGTACAATTCGCCGCTGATGAAAAGAATCACTGAAATGGAAAATCGTGACTTCATTCTCGCAACCTTCGAAACATTTATCGAAGACATCGTCAGAACGCCCCTGCCGGCAAATCGTGTACGATTATTGCAGGATCTGGAAGCCGTTACGCGAACCACCGAATTTGTAACCGAAATCGCGTTAGGCACCAAACGCGCTTTGCTGATGGGTGTGATGAATAACGGTGACAACGAAACGATGCAAATACTGGATACGAGCATTGCTGCGCTAAAAGCAGAAATGAATGATAACACTTATCAGAATGTAATTATCATGATGGCGTATTCATATCATGAACTTACCGATCCGGAATTAGGTGAATACATCCGGTTCTATGAAACTGCGGAAGGCGAATGGTTTATTACACATGCTGTCAATGCGATGATTGAAGCGTTCCGCGCCGGTTCGTTGCAAGCCGGGAAACGCATTGCAGCACTGATCGGGCAAAAGAAATCATGCGCTGTGACACCCACTCTGCAATCGGCGCCCCTTCAAGCCGATACAACCACAACCTGTACAACTGAATTTATGAATTCAGATACAAATGCGGAAATGGTGGTACCGGTTGCAGCGGATAAAAAGCAAATACACACACATTCAGACCAATGACGAGTTTCAGTCGGCCTGAGTGGACAAAACCCAACAGCCTAATGGATTCCCGTTTCACGTAGGCGGAAAAGCTCCAACAACCAATCCGGCAATCTTCTATCCAGAAAACCGAATTTATTTATTTTTCTCTCTCCACCACAACGCGGTCTTTCTGGGCACTCAAGGTACCATGATCGATAATAGCCAATGTCAATCGTGAAATTGCCACACGCTTACCCGTGGTCTCTTCGGTGATATCGGTCTGCCAGACCTGCGTACGCCTCCCGGTATGCAATGGCGTGCAGGTACCGATGACATGGCCCGCCGTCACGGCGCGGATATGATTGATATTCAGTTCCAATCCGACAGCGCGATACTGATCAGGATCAATAGTCATCCAACCAGCGACACTGCCCAGTGTCTCGGATAGCACACAACTGGCTCCGCCATGCATAATGCCGAAAGGCTGTGTTGTACGTTTATCCACCGGCATACGTGCCTTCAAAAAATCTGGTCCAACGTCGACAAAGTGAATGCCTATATGCTCACCCATGTTGGCATTGCGCAAACCTTCCAGATATTCAACCGTATAATCTTTAAACCAGATGCTGCTGCTCATCACATTCCTCACTTGTTTTTTGTATTGCGTGACAAATTACCTTCCACCTATGATTGTTTCGATTTCGTTCAGCATTTTCTCATCACTAATATAGTCTACGTGGATTGAATACAACTTATCCTGATACTGAAATCGCAACGAAGGGAATACAAATGCATTCAATCTACCCGCCAGCCTGAGTTCTTCTTCCAGTGCCGTCTGGATATCCACGCTGGTTAGATCTGCTGTAAACAGCGCAACATCGAGCCCAATTTCACGTGCGCATTGTATCAATGTCCCCGACCTGGACGGGTTTAAAGCATTCTGATAATAAGCTTTCTGTATCTCCCGCCGCATTTCAGTCCCGGCGGCGGCATCCTGTTTCCGCGCAGCGAGAATCGCCCGGCATGCAGGATAAGTGGAGCGCACTGGCGTATTGCTTGTCCAGAAAGTGTAATTAAAATGAACTTCCGGGACTGTTTCTTCAATTTTCCGCCAGGTCTGCCGTATCATGACACGCAAATCTTCAGGCATAGGCTCATTCGTATCCGGCGCAAGCCCACCCAGCACATAAGTTACCTGAACACGCTCCGGCAACCTGTTCTGCAGCCTTCGCCAGCCAGCCTCAAATGCGTAACACCAGCTGCACATCGGGTCATAAATATAAAAAAGACAAGGGGCAGACATTAAAAATCGCTCTGCATCTGTGGCTCATGGGATTTTCAGACCCGGAGATTCTATCAAAATCGCCGGTATTTTTCATTTCCAGGTGTTTGCACATTCTGCAAAAGCTACACGGCAACCAATTTATACTCGCTACAGCAGTTCATCCCAGATGCCGCAACCTGGAAATTAACGTATTGTAATCAATGATATTCATGTGGATAATCTACTTGAGTATCACGTTTTTTTATCCACCCCGACAATCGCGGTCACTTCTTCAGGCCTTAAATGCAATAGGTTGCCAATTTCCACATAGTCATCCGGCAGCGCCGCGTCATCCCAGCCATTGGCGGAATGCCGCGCCAGATTGACTGCCAGAAAAACATTGCGGACACGTTGCTGATTGCGATACTCATCATTGATTAAATGAACCAGCAACTCAGGCAATTTCCATTTGATTGTCAACGCCAGTTGCAAATCGTGTAATGCAAATCCCAGTATCTTCTCCTGCGCGTGATGACTGCGCAGCGCTTTATCCCTGGTCTGCAACATTCTGATCATCAGCATTTCCTTTGGAGAAAAGCACCACATCAGCATTTCTGCGATATCGTGCAATAAAGCAGCGATCCGCACTTCTTCATAATGCAAATCATGTAGGCGAACCGCCCAATCAAACGCATAGTTTGATGCAGCTTTAGCACGTTGAGCAACTTTCAGCAAATACACCAGCGCATTTCTATGCTCGTGTCCCAGGACATCTTCAACCAGTGGTCTGGCCGGTACTTTTTCCAAAGCATTCTCAAGTCCAAGCATCATCAGAGCCTGCTCTACTTCCACGATTTCATGTTCCTGCGCCCTTTGTTTATTCGCTTGCAGATACCGCATGAGTTTGACAATCATCAGAGGATCGCTTTTTATCACCTGAGCAATGCTCCGCGGTGTCTGATTCTCGATATTACTGGACAGATCGGACAGTTTACGGGCAGTCTGTCTCAGAACAGGTATTTCAACCTTTGTCAAATGATCGACCCATTTGTCCAATTTTCCGCTGTCTTGCACCAACATGATTCACGCTCCGGCTATCTCAACACGATGATTGCTATAACGACCTCTCAGGAACGGCCATAAAAAACAAAAGCAAAAAATTGCCGTAACTATTATTCCGTCCAGAGCCCTTCCAAGTTGTAATATTTCCGCGCTTCCGGTTGCATGATATGCACGATGACATCACCAAGATCAACCAGCAGCCATTCACCGGTTTGCTCACCTTCAAAACACAGAATGACGCCACCGGCCTCTTTCACCTTCTCACGTACATTTTCGGCCAATGCTTTTGTCTGGCGTGATGAGCCCGCACTCGCAATAATGACATAATCAAACAAGGATGTAAGTCTGGCAACATCCAGAACTTTAATATCCGCCGCCTTGACTTCTTCAAGAGCATCAACTGCAATGCTGACCAGTTTTTTTGAATTCATATTCTCCTGTATAAAGCTGATGAGTTTTAATATAGTCGGAAACAGCGTCAGGCAGCAAATAGCGTATACTTTTTTTCGCCGCAACCAAGGCGCGTATCTGCGTCGCAGAGATATCGAGCAAAGTGGTTGGCGCCGCGTAAATCAATCCATACGGCTGACTCGCCAAGCTGGCCGAACACGTTATCCATCGCGAACCGCATGCCTGTTGTATTTCTTCGGGAAAACCCTGTTTGTGTTTAATCAGCGGACTGCCCGGACGATTGACGATGACCACGTGGCAAAGCTCAAAAACCTCGTGCCAATCGCACCACTGATGGATTTTTAAAAAAGTGTCGGCACCTATGATCAGGCACAGTGCAACATTTTCGCCATATTCCGACCGATACGCCCTGAGCGTTTCCACAGTCTTGCTGACACCTTCGCGTTTAATTTCCCGGGTATCCAGAAGAAAATCAGGATTATCCTGTATCGCCAGCGCCACCATTCCGGCACGCTGCGTTTTTGATGCAAACGGTATGTCACGTAAACGTGGCGTACCTGCTGGGACAAAAAAGAACCGGTTAAAAGCGATGTCACTGACCAGTTCCTCGGCAACGCGCAAATGTCCAAAGTGGATTGGGTCAAACGTTCCGCCATAAATACCAATCAGCGCCAAACTAGTCATAACAATCAGTGAAAAATCCGCAGATCAACAACTTTAATGATCACAACAAAGCCAGCCGCATGTCGGTCAATACTTCCGCAAGATGCGAGGTGAATCGTGCCGCAGCGGCACCATCGATAACACGGTGATCATATGATAATGAAAGCGGCAATACTAAACGCGCCACAAACTGTCCATCACGGTAGACAGGTTTGTAATCCGCTTTAGAAACACCAAGAATGGCCACCTCGGGCGCGTTGATGATGGGTGTAAAGGCCGTACCACCGATTCCGCCCAGGCTGGAAATAGTAAAGCCAGCGCCCTGCATCTGCTCGGGTTTCAATTTTCCTTCGCGCGCCAATGCAGACAATTCACTTAACTCGCGGGCAATCGCCACGACCCCCTTTTGATCGACATCACGAATCACAGGCACGACGAGACCATTGGCCGTATCAACAGCAAAACCGATATGATAATAGCGCTTAATGATCAGATTGGTTTCTCCGTTAGCGTTTTTGTCCAACGAAGCGTTAAACTCAGGAAATTTTTTCAACGGCGCAATCAGTGCCTTCATGAGGAACGATAATAGCGTCAATTTGACTGTATTTTGCTTTTCCGCGGCATTGGATTCTTTCCGCAGCGCTTCCAGATCGGTGATATCTGCTTCATCAAACTGCGTTACATGGGGAATCATAACCCAGTTCCGATGCAGATTTGCACCCGCGATCTGCCTGATACGGGACAGCGATTTGATTTCTACCGGCCCATGCCTGGCGAAATCCACTTGAGGCCAAGGCAACAAATCCAGTCCCACTTCGGCAGACACGCGTTTACCATTCGTGCGCATCCGGGACAATCCGGCCTTTACAAAAGCCTGAACATCTTCTTTCAGTATCCTGTGTTTAGGTCCGCTCCCGGTTATCAGATCCAGATTGACGCCAAGTTCACGGGCAAAACGACGTACCGCTGGACCTGCATGCGCCTTGACTGCTACATTAACCGGAACGGACGGAATCGGGGGCGAAGCAGGATATATTTGCTGCTTCGCCTCTGCTTCGATGACATCCTTGTTCGACTCGGCTTGCGCCGCGTGCGCAATCACCCGTGATGCATCCTCAGAAGCGACTTCTTCAATCCGTTTATTTTGCTCAGTGCTATCAGCTTCGCTGCCAGGCTTTTTGGAAACGGATTCCGCGTCAGCGTTTCCGCTTGAGTCAGCTATTTCAATAACCGCTATCGGTGAACCTTCTGAAACCTTATCACCCGGCTTGACCTTGATTTCGCGAATCTTTCCAGTGAAAGGCGCCGGAATATCAATGGTTGCCTTGTCCGATTCCAGCGCAATCAATGGATCTTCTGCATTGACTTGATTTCCATTCTGAACAAATACCTCAATTACAGGCACATCGGAAAAATCACCGATATCAGGAATAAGTACTGTCTTCAGCTCTCCCACATACTTTCCTTATGACAAATCCACACCGAAGAATGAGTTAGATTACAACGTTACCGGATCAGGTTTCTCCGGATCGATATTAAACTGCCTGATTGCCTGCATTACTTTCTGTTTTTCAATCTTTCCTTCATCGAATAACGCTTTTAACGCTGCAACAACAATATAATAGCGATCGACTTCAAAAAACCTGCGCAATTTCTCGCGCGTATCTGAGCGCCCAAAACCATCCGTACCCAGCACACGATAATTTCCCGGCACGAACTCACGTATCTGATCCGCGTAAATCTTCATATAATCTGTCGCGGCAATTACGGGACCATCTCTTCCCATGAGGCAGTTTTCCACATGCGAGATTTTGTTTTTTTCCTCGGGATGCAACATATTCCATCGGTGGATGCTCAAAGCTTCACGCCTTAATTCGGTAAAGCTTGTCACGCTCCAGATATCCGCGTTAATGCTGAAATCCGCTTTCAGTATTCCGGCAGCCGCAATCACTTCACGCAATATCGTTCCAGAACCCAGCAATTGCACCCGCAGCCCCTTCGCACGCTTACCCGATTCGCTGAATAGATACATGCCCTTCAGAATATGCTGTTCAGCGCCTTTGGGTATTGCAGGATGGGCGTAGTTTTCATTCATTACTGTAATGTAATAAAATACGTCCTCCTGCTCCTGACACATGCGGCGCAAACCATCCTGAATAATAACAACCAGCTCATAAGCAAAAGCCGGATCATACGAAATGCAATTTGGTATGGTCGAAGCGGCAAGATGACTGTGCCCGTCTTCGTGCTGTAATCCTTCACCATTCAGCGTGGTACGACCAGCGGTTCCACCGAGCAGAAAACCGCGACAGCGCATGTCTCCGGACGCCCAGATCAGGTCGCCGACGCGTTGAAAGCCGAACATGGAATAAAAAATATAAAAAGGAAGCATCTGGATATTATGCGTACTGTATGATGTCGCAGCAGCAATCCAGGATGACAGAGCGCCTGCTTCATTGATGCCTTCCTGCAGAATCTGGCCATTCCTGTCTTCCTTGTAATACATCAGTTGATCCGCATCCTGCGGTGTATACAACTGTCCCACGGATGACCAGATGCCAAGCTGGCGGAACATGCCTTCCATACCAAATGTACGCGATTCATCAGCAACGATAGGTACAATATGCTTACCGATCTGTTTATCTTTGACCAGGATGTTCAGAATACGAACAAAGGCCATGGTTGTTGATGATTCACGACCATCGCCGCTTGCTTTCAATATCGATTCGAAAGCATCCAACGGCGGCACCGACAGTGGCTCAGCACATTTTCTCCGGCGGTGATAAAATCCGCCCAGCGCCTTACGGCGTTCACGCATATAGTTATATTCAGGCGAATCGTTGTCAAACTTCAGATACGGCACTTCATCGATTCTGTCATCCGGTATTTCCAGGCCAAAGCGATTGCGAAAAGCCTTCAGGGAAATCGTACCCATTTTTTTCTGCTGGTGCGTTATATTCTGCGCCTCACCGGCTTCACCCATGCCATAGCCCTTGATCGTCTTGGCCAGAATAACAGTCGGCTGTCCCTGATGCTTGACTGCCTCCGCGTAGGCCGCATAAACCTTGTGAGGATCATGGCCACCACGATTCAAGCGCCAGATATCGTCATCGGACATCGTGGCAACCATTTCCAGTAGCTCGGGATACTTGCCGAAAAAATGCTTGCGCACATAGGCGCCATCACGGGATTTGAAATTTTGATATTCGCCGTCAACGCACTCCATCATCCGCCTTTGCAACAATCCCTTGGTATCTTTGGCCAGCAACGGATCCCAGTAAGAGCCCCAGATCACCTTGATCACATTCCAACCGGCGCCGCGAAATGCCGCTTCCAGTTCCTGGATAATTTTTCCGTTACCCCTAACCGGCCCATCCAGGCGCTGCAGATTGCAGTTGATTACAAATATCAGATTATCGAGAATTTCGCGTGACGCAAGCGTGATGGCACCCAGTGATTCAGGTTCGTCCATTTCCCCATCACCCATAAAGGCCCATACCTTGCGGGCTTTGGTATTGACGAGTCCACGGCTGCCGAGATATTTCATAAAGCGCGCCTGATATATGGCCATCAAAGGCCCCAGTCCCATGGAAACCGTTGGAAATTGCCAGAACGAGGGCATCAGCCAGGGATGTGGATACGAACTCAGACCGTTTCCGTCCGCTTCCTGACGGAAGTTGTTTAATTGCGCTTCGGTCAGCTCGCCTGCCAGAAATGCATACGCGTAAATGCCCGGTGACGAATGCCCCTGCACGTAAACCAGATCGCCTCCATGATTTTCGCCCGGCGAATGCCAAAAATGATTGTAGCCCACATCATAAAGCGTGGCGGCAGAAGCAAAACTGGCAATATGTCCGCCCACGTTTGTCTCTCTGTTAGCCTTCAGCACCATCGCCATGGCGTTCCAGCGCACATATGAACGAATGCGATGTTCTATGGCATTATCGCCAGGCGAACGTGCTTCCCTGCCTGTCGGAATCGTATTGATATAGGCGGTATTTGCGCTATAGGGCAGATAAGCACCCGATCGTCGCGCTTTTTCGACAAGCTTTTCCAGCAGAAAATGGGCGCGTTCTGGACCTTCACTGACCAATACAGATTCCAACGCATCCAGCCATTCCTGTGTTTCCTGTGGATCGATATCCGGTTGCGATTCCATGGTGCTTAACCCGAGAGAAATAATTTAAAGTGATATGTTCTTCTGATAGCGCTCAGCCGCCAGTATGGTGTTACATAATAACATCGTGATCGTCATCGGCCCTACGCCGCCGGGAACAGGGGTGATATAACCCGCGACATTTTTGACTGAATCAAAATCCACATCACCGCACAGTCGACCATCCGGCAACCGGTTAATACCCACATCGATGACTGCCGCTCCGGGTTTTACCATTTCTGCTGTTACCATGCGAGGTTGCCCTGTTGCCACCACGAGAATATCGGCCGAACGGGTAAAATACGGTAAATCCCTGGTCTTTGATGAGCAGATTGTCACTGTCGCACCGCGTTCCAGCAACATCATGGCCATGGGCTTGCCGACGATATTACTGCGGCCGATAACCACCGCATGCCTGCCTTCGACTGCAATATGATGCTGCTCCAGCATCATCGTCACTCCAAAAGGGGTGCATGGCGCAAAATTGGTATTGCCGGTAACCAGTGCGCCGACATTATACAAATGAAAACCGTCGACATCTTTTTGAATGGCGATCGAAGTAATAACCTGATTGTTTGCATAATGCAGCGGTAGCGGCAGCTGCACCAGGATACCGTGAACATGCTGATTCTGATTAAGAACTCTAATGCAATCGAGTACTTCATCCTGGTGCGTATTACCGGAAAAATGATGCACCTCGGAATGTATACCGATTTCACCGCAAGCCTTCACCTTATTGCGCACGTATATTTCTGATGCAGGATTATCGCCGACCATGATGACCGCAAGCCCGGGACGCAATCCCTGCGCTGTCAGCCTGGCGGCTCGCTGCTTCCATTCGGCGCGCACGCAGTCTGCCAGCAGCTTGCCATCTATGATTTGAGCATTCATGTTATATCAAGTACATATGGGATCAAATTCTTTTTTATGCAATGTCTCAAATCGCATCAATCACTTCAGACAATGAATCGAAATTACTCGATGACAATCTAATCAGGTTGATTGGCTTTCTTGATTTTAAGATAATAAATCAACAATCCGATCAAAAATACCGGAATAACAAACAGAGCAGCTGAAATTAATCCGGCCGCCAGTATTGACAGCGTAGTATTTCCTGGCATAAATAAAGTAATAAACCATATCACTACAAACGCGACAAAAAGCCCGCCATAAAGCATGGTCTTTTTCCCGCGATCATAGAGCCGCCACAATGCACCGGATACCCGGGTGTCATCCACATAATGATCAAACACTTCCACCAGGCCTTGGTCTCCCGGCCGGGAATCATAGCCGATGGCCACCGCCAGTGCATTCGTGCCGTCTTCCATTCTTGACATTTTTTCTAGGAATTCAACGCGATTGATCACTTTCTTTGGATTCATACCATCACGCGTCAGCATGGTTTCAATTGCAACAAAGGCTGTTTTCCGGGGATCCTCCACGTTTTCCAAGCCCTCAGCAAACCTCCACATAACACCAATCAAATAATGTTGTATCGTCAGGTCCCTGAATTCGGGTGCGTAATCATAATTTTTCGCTTTCACAGATACCAATTGTTCAGACAGAATACCACGCGCGTAATCCACACAGGCATCAACAGGCGACTTGTCCGGTATAACCATTTTCTCCGCGCTTACAGTTTCCGCTGATTCGTTCTGAATTGAAATCTGTTCAGCTGTTGTAGCTGAATCCTGCTCTTTATTACTCATTGCGCTGCCACCTCATAACTTTTTACTTTCCAGGCATTATATACCGGCTGGAATCATCTTGAACAAGATCATTCCAAATCACACGCTGAACTGCTTCAACAAACCCATCACGCTTTACTATGAATGTTCAGTCTTCTCCAGATCGTAGCAGTCAGGTCTGCGCTGTTCATCGTATAAAAATGCAAACCCGGCGCACCTTCCTTGAGCAGGCGCTCACACAAATCGGTTACTATATCAAGACCGAAAGCCTGAATTGAAGCTGTGTCATCACCATAACCTTCCAGTTTTTTTCGTATCCAGCGTGGAATCTCGGCGCCACAGGTATCTGAAAACCGCATTAATTGTGAAAATTTCTTGATCGGCATAATGCCTGGAACTATCGGCAGACAAAGCCCCATTGCTTCGCAAGAATCCACGAAATGGAAATACGCATCGGCGTTATAAAAATACTGCGTAATCGCTGAATTTGCGCCAGCTTCAATTTTACGCATGAAATTCTCCAGATCGGCCTGCACGGATCGCGCCTGCGGATGATACTCCGGATACGCAGCAACCTCGATATGAAACTCGTGTCCAAAAGACGCACGTATAAACGCTACGAGTTCGCTTGCATAGCGAAATTCCCCCGCCTGTGCCATCCCTGATGGCAGATCACCACGCAAGGCCACAATCTGTTGAATGCCTGCTTCATGATACTTTTCAAGTAGCGCGTAAATCTTTTCCCGGGTTGATCCAATGCAGGATAAATGCGGAGCAACGCTGTAACCTTCCGACTGCATTTCGAGAACGGTTTCGAGCGTCCGTTCACGCGTTGAACCACCCGCGCCAAACGTAACCGAAAAATATTTCGGGTGAAGCTTTGCCAATTGCTGACGCGTTTGCCGAAGCTTTTCGATACCTTGCTCAGATTGCGGCGGGAAGAGTTCAAAACTGAAAGTGGGGTTGAATTTTTTTTGTGACTTCATTTTGTGAATGATTGCCTAAACACTTGAATGTACACAATGAAAGATATAGAACTTGATCCGAACATATTAAAAAAGCATGGCTCACTGCTCAAGGTGAATTCAAGGCTAATTAAATTAAATGTCTCAGCAGCGTTTGTCCTAACAGGCACTCATCATGTTACATGATTGCTACGAAACACCGGGCATATGCGGTATATGCTGCTTCGCATATACCGCATATGCCCGGCATGATCAAAACATACTTAATACAAACTGTTTCCGCTGTTAATAGCGATACATTTCCGGCTTGTAAGGACCATTTTTATCCAGTCCAAGGTATTTGGCCTGTTCATCAGTCAGCTCGGTCAATTTCACACCTAACTGACTTAAATGCAGCCTAGCAACTTTTTCATCCAGATGCTTGGGCAACACATACACAGCCTTCTGATAATTATTGCCATTACACCAAAGCTCGATTTGCGCCAGTACCTGATTCGTAAACGAATTTGACATGACAAACGATGGATGACCGGTTGCACACCCCAGATTAACCAGCCTGCCTTGCGCCAATACAATAATTCTGCGTCCTGTCGGAAAAATAATATGATCAACTTGAGGTTTAATATTTTCCCATTGATATTTTTGTACAGCTGCAATATCAATCTCCGAATCAAAATGCCCAATATTGCACACAATCGCCTGATTTTTCATTTTCAGCATATGATCATGCGTAATCACTCTCAAATTCCCTGTCGCTGTGACAAAAATATCAGCTTTATCGCAGGCATCATCCATCGTCACAACACGATAACCCTCCATCGCCGCCTGCAGTGCACAGATTGGGTCAATCTCGGTTACCCACACTGTTGCGCCAAGACCGCGCAATGATTGCGCACACCCCTTACCCACATCACCGTAACCACAGATCACCGCGATTTTTCCGGCAATCATCACGTCAGTGGCGCGCTTGATGCCGTCAACCAATGACTCGCGACAACCATACAAATTATCAAATTTTGATTTGGTCACAGAGTCATTCACATTAAAGGCCGGAAATGGTAATTCGCCTTTTTTATGCATCTCGTAGAGACGGTGCACGCCAGTAGTAGTTTCTTCGGTTACACCATGAATATCCGCAAGTTTTTTTGAATACCAACCGGGTTCGCTGGCAAGTCTCTTTTTAATCGAAGCATACAAAGCACGCTCCTCGTCATTGGTAGGATTAGCAATAACTCCGCCATCCTGTTCGGCTTTGCTGCCCAGAATTAACAGCAAAGTTGCATCGCCGCCATCATCAAGAATCATATTGGCATTGCCCGGCTCACCATCGACAGTCCATTCAAAAATCCGATGTGCGTAATCCCAGTAATCGTCAAGCGATTCACCCTTATACGCAAAAACCGGAATACCGCGAGCGGCTATTGCAGCAGCAGCATGATCCTGCGTGGAAAAAATATTGCACGATGCCCAGCGAACTTCCGCACCCAACGCCACCAGCGTTTCAATCAGCACCGCCGTCTGAATTGTCATATGCAAAGAACCGGCAATCCGCGCACCGGCGAGCGGCTTTTCATCAGCATACTCTTTTCGCACAGCCATTAAACCGGGCATTTCAGTTTCGGCTATAGCAATTTCCTTGCGCCCCCATTCAGCCAGTGCAATATCCGCAACCTTATAATCAGTGAAACTTCTTTTATCAGCATTAAGCACAGCACTCATTAATCTATCTCCTTTAACTTGGAAAGAGCGCCGTTGTTACTTTAATCACACAACTCCACACCACTGAGCCTCACGGAACATCCCGTTGCAGCGCTCCTCAGCACGGTGGAAAAACTCTACATCACGGTGAAAATTTAAATCAGAATCGAGCTTATTTATCGATATCAGACACCCGCGTCAGCGCGCAGCTGTTCCGCTTTATCTGTCGCTTCCCAGGTGAAACCAGGTTCCTCGCGGCCGAAATGACCATACGCTGCTGTTTTTGTATAAATAGGCTGCAGCAGATTCAGTAAATGGATAATCGCTCTTGGGCGCAAATCGAAATGCTTGTCAATTAAGTGAATAATTTTTTCATCAGAAATCCGTCCGGTACCAAATGTATTCACCATTAGTGAAACCGGTTTCGCCACGCCGATCGCATAAGCAACCTGGACTTCACATTGACTGGCAAGGCCGGCCGCAACTATATTTTTGGCCACATATCGACCTGCGTAAGCCGCCGAACGATCGACTTTTGAAGGATCTTTGCCAGAAAAAGCACCGCCGCCATGTCGCGCCATTCCGCCATAAGTATCCACAATGATCTTGCGCCCAGTCAAGCCGCAATCCCCCATTGGGCCACCCACTACAAAACGCCCTGTCGGATTGACCAGATATCGTGTCTGTTCATTCAGCATTGCTTGCGGCAATACCGGCTTGATCATTTCCTCGACCACGGCTTCGGTCAAATCCTTGTGCGCGATATCAGGATCGTGCTGCGTTGAAATGACAACTGTTTCAATGTGAACTGGCTTTCCATCCTGATATCTGACCGAGACCTGTGACTTCGCATCCGGACGCAGCCATGCCAGCTTGCCGCTTTTCCTCAGAGACGCCTGACGTTCAACCAGTCGGTGCGCATAATAAATCGGCATCGGCATCAGCTGCGGTGTTTCATCACAGGCATAACCAAACATCAACCCCTGATCACCGGCTCCCTGCTCCATTTCTTCCTCTTTCGAGCGATTTACGCCCTGAGCGATATCAGGAGATTGTTTATTAAAAGCCGTCAATACCGCGCATGTCGTTGAATCGAAACCAATCTCAGAACTCGTGTAACCGATACCACGAACTGTTTCGCGCGCTATCATGTTGTAATCGACAGTTGCATGTGTTGTAATTTCACCGGATAATACAATAAGCCCGGTGCTGCACATGGTTTCACAAGCAACTCTGGCATTTTCGTCCTGATTAAGAATTGCATCAAGAACAGCATCTGAAATCTGGTCAGATACCTTATCCGGATGTCCTTCGGATACAGACTCGGAAGTAAACAGATAATTACTCATTGTTATCCTTATTGATTTAAAAAACTGTTTATTATAGCAAACCCCCTTGATCTTAAAAACACCGTAACGAAAAATTCACCGAGGAACTGTTTTATAGAAGCTGTTTTTGACGATACTCACTCATATCTCTCATCAGCATATCCTCTCAATTTATTTCCCAAACGAACCTGATCCAACCAGCAACGACCTGTAGTCATAACCAAGCCATCGACAACATTTGATTTAAAATATAATCAATTGATTTTAAGATCAATGTACACCGTCATCAGCGAACAGCAACAATTATTCGCCTTTCACTTGTCTTCGACATAAAATATTCTGTATAATTAAAGGTTTCTTAGATTCGCATTATTTAAAAATAAAGGCAAACGAGTAAAATATGGTCATTATCAGATTGGCACGCGGTGGTGCAAAAAAACGCCCCTTTTATAACATGGTTGTAGCCAACTCGCGCAACGCCAGGGACGGCAGATTTATTGAACGCGTGGGTTTTTATAACCCACGGGCAACAGGCGGGGAAGTCAAGCTACGCATTCACATGGACCGCGTCAGTTACTGGCAGTCAAAAGGCGCACAGCTATCGGAAACCGTTAGCAGACTGATCAAGCAATCCGCAAAAACCCAGGAAGCATCGATCAATAGTTAACAAGAATGAACTGAACGGGTCCATGGTTATTATGGGTCATGTGATGAATGCCTATGGTATTCACGGCTGGATCAGGATTTATCCTTATACCGAAAATGTCGATAGTTTGCTGAACCACAGGATCTGGTGGCTCGGGAATGAAAACAAGTCCTGGCAACAAGTGCAGTTAGTTGAGGGCCGTTCCAATGGGCCTCTCTTGGATACCAAACTGAAAAACTGTAATGATCGGAATCAAGCGCTCTTGTATAAAGGTTTACAAATTGCGATTCCACGAAAGAATTTGCCTAAACTGCCGGATAACGGGGAAGAAGGATATTATTGGTCTGATCTGATCGGGTCTGAGGTTATAAACTTAAATAATGAAACACTCGGTACTGTCACTAACTTGCTTGAAACAGGCACAAATGATGTGCTGCGCGTTCAAGACGGCAGCGACAATAAAAATGAACTGTTAATTCCGTTTATCGAACAGAAATTTATAATAAAAGTTGAAGTAGACCGCAAGCGGATTGTTGTTGACTGGAAAAAGGATTACTAGAGCGACGCATTGAAGCAACGTCCTATACCTTACGAGTGCGATGTCATCACATTGTTTCCAGACATGTTCAACGCCATCACGCAGTTTGGCGTAACAGGAAGGGCCTGCGAAAACAATATTTTTCACGTGAGCACATGGAATCCGCGTGATTTTACTGCGGATCGTTATCGCACAGTGGACGACCACCCCTATGGTGGCGGGCCCGGTATGGTGATGAAGGCGCAACCTCTTGAAGACGCAATTATAAGTGCAAGAAAAAGGCAACAACAGATCGGTATCGCGAAACCGGAAGTGATCTATCTCTCTCCGCAAGGACAGCGATTAAATCATCAAATGGCTGCACGGTTAAGCAAAACTCCTGGCATCATTATGCTGTGCGGTCGTTACGAAGGCATTGATGAGCGTTTGATTATACGGCAGGTTGATACCGAAATCTCAATTGGAGATTATGTTTTGTCAGGCGGCGAACTGGCCGCAATGGTATTGATTGACAGCATAGTCAGGCTGATTCCAGGCACGTTAGGCGACCCGGAATCGGCATCTCAGGATTCATTCGCCAGCGGGTTGCTCGATTACCCGCATTACACGCGCCCTGAGGAATACTACGACAATACCGTCCCTGAAGTACTATTATCAGGGAATCATGCTAATATACGCCGCTGGCGTCTGCAGCAGGCACTGGGCAAAACATGGCTGAAACGCCCGGACTTGCTGGAATTGAGAATGATGCAAGGCATGACTGAGGAAGAAAAGATTCTTCTTGAGGAATTTAAAAAAGCCTGCAAGGATCATGAAAACACAGACTTTGAATAGGAAAATGTTATGAACATAATAGATCAATTAGAAGCTGAAGAAATAAGCCGCCTGAATAAGAATATACCCGATTTTGCGCCAGGCGATACAGTCATTGTGAATGTCAATGTAGTGGAAGGCAACCGTAAACGTGTACAGGCTTATGAAGGTATTGTTATTGCAAAACGTAATCGCGGCCTGAATTCCGCATTTACCGTTCGAAAAATATCGAGCGGCGAAGGCGTAGAGCGAACATTCCAAACCTACTCTCCCTTAATTGCAGGAATAGAAGTGAAACGCCGCGGCGACGTACGACGCGCAAAATTATACTATCTAAGAGCACGCTCCGGAAAATCTGCGAGAATCCGTGAAAAACTTCCTGCACGAGTAAACAAGTCGTCAGCAACCAGCGCCTCAATCGAGAGCCCTGTAGAACAAAATGGAGCTGCTGAGTAAATTTCTTCCTAAGAAAAACGGGGCTGGCATTGCATTAGAATGCAGCGGCAGAAGATATGATGCCTGGATTTAGACAGGTATTATAAAAAGTATTACACGCTTTAAAACATAGCACTACCGCCCTTGCTAAGATTGGTGTCACAATATGAATAGCAAAGGCGGTATCAATAGATCATCTCCGGTTTTTAATCAAAGCCCTTTTCAGAGCAACTCCCGAACATTTTCCGGCGGACGGCATATTTTTGCTTTATCGCCGCGTACTACAATAGGTCGCTGCATTAAATCAGGATTATCGATCATGGCCTGAATCAGCGCATCATCCGACATGGAATCCAGCTTCAGATGGCGTGCGGCCAACTCATCTTTACGCAGAACATCGCGTGGCGACAGGTCGAGCTTCTGTATTAATTCACATAGCTCATCTGCGGTTAAAGGGGCTTCATAGTAATTAACCGATTCATACTCCTGGCCACTTTCATTGAGTATCGCCAATGTACCCCTGCACTTGCTGCAGGTAGGCTTTTGGTAAATTGTTATCTTGTCGGTCATACGGTAAGTACTTCGCTCCTGCAAAGAAAAACAGCCTGACTACTCTATTTATTATTTGACACCACACTCATCGGAAATCGCCTTATGTGCAACCGATGATCCTTTCAAGCCATAAGTATCCGTTGTTAATGTACCGCGCGAGGAAGTTCCTTGCACCACCAATGCATTGCCTCGTTTTATCGCATCAGCCAGTTTATTGTCCGTATTCTGATCCGGAGCCCAGGCGGAATCGTCCTGAGTAAAAAGCTTAAATGTCTGGTTATTCACTTTAACAGTCACTTCGCTACCCGCCTGATAAGCATAACCAGCGATATAGCTAAAAACATTTCTACTGTTTTCCGCCGGACGGTGCGTGATCAATGCAAAAATATCACCGCGCTTGCTGTAGTTCCCCTCATCCTTCTTAGGCTGACTGACCATATAGCAGACTTTGTTATTATTTTCCATGAACACATAAGCCTTCCAGTCACCATGCTCACCCAGTAATCTTGGCTCTGAAGCCTGAACTGCACCGGCAATACCGCTTAACATCGCTGCAGCGCCCATCAGTAATAATTTACTCACTTGTCGATACTTCATATTGCAAACCTTGAAATTATATAAGATTGCCGGGCACTTGGAAAAATGCCCGCCTCTTCTGAAATTCTAAAAAATAAGAATTCAATCAAACTGATTATACACACCCTTCCATTTTATAGATGTAATAGCCATTCTGATTAATTGCATCAACAATTTCCTGCGGCATACCCCGGCTATCCGTATGACAGAATCTGCATTCCTTGCTGGTCACCGCAGCCTCTTCTTCATTGATGGAAGAAAGCCATGCCTTAGCATACTCAATAGCCTTCTGATCGTCCTTTACAGCAGTAAATACATCGAAGTGCATAATATGCCCGTCTTTGGCTTTTACATAGGTATCATAAACATGAATTTGCATTGTTGTTAAATCCTCAAATTTAAATTTCAAAACTCAATCATAACGGCGATACGGTCTGAACAACAACTTAATGACGCCCGCCTTAACTATCAGAACGAGAGTTACTATATCAATTAATCCATCGTACTGCCACGATAAAATTGAACCCAAAGGCGCTCACACACTTCGAGCAGGCATTGCTTTTCTGTTCAATTTCTCTTGCACCGCATGCCTTGAATGAACACTTAAACAGTTTCCAGAAGAAGAAACCGACTTTAATCATTTCTCCTGCGCGCGACAAGAACGCCGTCACGCGTTGGATTGATAAACGCATCAAATTCAGGATCGTCAAAAATAAGCCTGTTATGCTCCACGATAGCTTCTGTCCAGCCCAGTTCGACGTCTGTATACACTTCAGCAGCCACACGACCATGCCAAAGCACATTGTCTGCAATATAAAGTCCGCCTGGACGAATCCTCTCTTTAGCCATATGCCACACCTCAGGATAACCACCCTTATCGACATCGTTATAACAGATATCGAAAACACCATCGGTCTGCGCAAAAACATCCTGCGCCATGCCGACATTGAACGTAATCCGCTCCCAGAGATCTGCTGATGTCAAAAATTGTTCCGCGCGCGTTTTATTTTCCTGTTTGCCATCGCTGCAGATCACCCGTCCATCGCTACCAACCGCACGTGCAAACCAGTATGCCGAATAACCATACCCGCTGCCAAACTCGAAAACGCGCTTTGCGCCCACCATAGCTGCCTGTGTTTCAAGAAAGATACCGACCAGCCTGTTAACAATCGGAAAGTTCTTCTGCCTCGCCAGTTCTTCCATTGCCAACAGAACCGGATCATCCGTTTTTCCGACCAGACCTCGCATATAGGCTTCTATCGCGGGGTGTACCGGAATAATGCTATTCGTATTTTCGGATGTTGGGTTTTTTAAATCAGTCATCTCTACCTCGCTCGGAAATTGTCTCCACTACTTTTTCATTCATTATCTATGCAACAGGATTCAATCGCAATCTTTGCCAGCTGACCGCGATTGCCGTAATCACCAGCAAAAAAACCGGCATGCGCGCAAAAACCAGAAACGTTTCTGTCAATCCTGAAAAAAACACAAAACTGACCATTGCCACCGCCGGCAGATCCAGCCGATTCTGCGCCAGCACTCTGTACCATGCCCATAGCAAATACATGAATGACGTTACCCCCAAAGCGCCCAAATGCATGCCGATTTCTATCCAGTCGTTATGATAATGCGATGTCTGCTGAAACATGGGCAGATTCGCATAAATTCCATTTTTATAATGCACAACAGCCTGGTCAAAATACCGTTCCGGCATTCCCGTGCCATGACCTAAAAAAGGCTTTTCCGCGATGCCTTGCAACCCCACATCCCACAACGCGAGGCGATAGCCGATACTATTGTTGTACTGCCCCAACCGGATGTTTTCGAAATCAAGTCTGGCCTGCAGCCATCTTTCCGAAATAACCGGACTGGTGTAGGCAAAAGCGATCACCACCAGCAAT
Source organism: Nitrosomonas sp. (assembly GCA_028577615.1). Lineage (GTDB taxonomy): Bacteria > Pseudomonadota > Gammaproteobacteria > Burkholderiales > Nitrosomonadaceae > Nitrosomonas. The sequence goes on along the minus strand of JAJSDU010000022.1, from coordinate 14,582 downwards.
ACTGATCCGGTAATCTGTGCCAGGGTACGTAACGATACGCGAAAGTAAATCATTAATACGATCACCTGAGTTGCCAGTGTCGCCAGCAGGAAGCTACGCGCACTTTGCTGGAATTGCAGATATAGAAACACCAGCGCCAGCGAAAAAAACAGTATCTGTAACATTCGATTCCGGCTCATACATGCGCAGCAGCATAAAAAAACACTGGCGGTGCCCAATAAAGCTGAAAATGTCAGATAAGTCATATTAAACAGCGGTATGCCCTGTTGCTGCTCAACCAGCCAGGCATAAAGCCCGCCTAGCAGCACCAGGCCGAACCCCGCGCCTGCGGCACCCATGACCCAAGGCAAGCGTTGTTGATTGAGCAGGCTCAGGAATGGGATATAAATCAGCAACAGCAGGTATTTTGTCCACTTATGCCGTCCTTCCAGAAATGTTTCAGCCCAGAAGAGTCCCAACAACAAAAGGCAGCAAAAAATACCGATAGCCTGCACTAATGGTTCTTTCAGCAATAGCCATAATTTTTTGTGCCCGCCATCCAGCAGCCATGCCAGCACCAGCAGAACAACAAGAAATGCGTACAGTATGCCAAACCACAGGCCAAGACAAAAAGCGATCAGAACGACTCTGATCAGAATTTCCCGATGCGATGCGCTTGACCGTATAAAACCTGACAAAGCGATTCGATTAATAAAAATGCCGGATATCAAAAGGACACATTATCGCAATGATTGACGCTCGAATATAAAACAGGTTTCACCCCAGTTCCGGGTGGTCTTATGCTTAACCTGGAAACCAGCCGCTTGCATTAATTGCACCGCTTCCTGTTGTTCCTCAGCCGTTCCCAGTTCGATAATGACCGAAACAAGCTGCGGATTTCGCAATACCCTTTCGGCACCTTTCAAAATCGGAATCTCTATTCCATCCACATCAATTTTCATGTAGTTGGGATAAGGAAATCCCCACTGACCGCATAAGTCATCCAGCGTGACGCCAAACATGCCTTGAATATGGGTGGCGGGCATTTTCATGTTTCGGACGTCTTCGCGGCCAAACTGGGAACGATTCCCGCCCGGAATGAACTTCGGGATATACAATTTGGAAAACTCGGTTTTACCGGAAACCGCAATGCAATACGAGGCAATAATTTCAGCCAGATTGTTGATAAAAATATTCTTATTCAGGGAATAATAGTTGTTGCTCTGTGGCTCGAAAGCAAACACCCGCACAGCCCCGTCATATTTTTTTGCCGGATACAGCGAATACTGGCCGATATTCGCTCCAATATCAAAGTAGCAGGTATCCGGTTTGAATTGATCGAGCCAGTCCAGCGTATCCGGCTCTTTGATTGCATAGGTTCTGGCGCGCTTGAGCACTCGCCAGTGATCAATGGCAATACGGATAGGCAAGCCCCTGACAGTAGTCCGGGTAAAACCGCCGATTAACTGATAAAACGCGACAACACAATTCTTAAAAAAATTCAGCAGCGCATTTAACGGCATAAAGGACATCCCTAAAAATTCAGTGTTTTAAATAAAAAATGAGACGAGGACAAAAATTGTTAATACAGCATGGGTGGACAGGCAGGAAAATATTTTTTAAACAGCGGTGTATTGTAACGCGATGGAACAGGCTGACAATCCGCGAAACGGATGTTCGCGAATGTGTTTTTTAGGAATCCCCATATAAAGTAATGTGTTAACTGTCTCATTCAGTCCGTTTCTTCAGCGGATTCTTCCAGCAGTGTCACGTAATGCTGCAGAACGTTCTCATCCGGCACATCGAGCATTTCCCGCAAAAACCGCTGTCGATGCGCCTCGACATAAAAATCATCGCAACCTTTGTTTAGAAAATGATTGATTTTTTCATACACATCATCGCGGCAACGGAGTTCTGTCTCCGGCATGTAGCAGGCAACCGTCGAGCGTCCCGCAATCAGATAATCCGCGGCCAGCACCGGTTTTTTCGTTCTCACGGCCTCAAAAATCACCGAAGTGGCGAGATCGATAATGACATCGGACCAGTTCATCAAGTGCGCGGAATGCGCATTGTCGTCGGCGATACTGACATTCGGCAACTGTTTAATTGATTTGTCCTTAGTCAGCGACTGCTTCCATCCACTGCGGGTATGCGGTTTTATGATGATTTCCGTTCCCGGCAGCTCGGCGATCAGATGAACGACTTCGGCAACCTCTTCCCAGAACGTCGTGAAATTCGCCTTTCTCAGAAACATGACGATTTTTAACCGGCTGTCCGAACACTTGATCGGTGACGGCGGTAAAATTTCATTCAATCTGGCAAGCCATTCCGCGCAAAAACGCGGCGAACCCAGGACGGCAATCTTTTTTTCATCCAGAAAAGGACGGAAACGTTTTGCGCACAATTCATTCGGCACAACCAGCCGGTCAAAAATATCCGCATTGGAAAACACGGTATCCGGCCCCACCTTTCTTTCGCCACGGCGGATCAACTGATTGATATGCGGACTGTCTCCATGCGGCAATGAGATCACGCGCATTTTTCTGGCATGCGCCATCGCTATCAATATTTTTATCCATTCAACGCTGATAACCGAGTTCCTTTCCACCCAGTCAAATGTGATCACTCCGCTATCGGCATCGCCGAAACAGCGCGTCAGCAACATAGCAGTTGTTTTTTGCCACAATTGCTCGCGCCAGGCCTGATCATACCGTTCCGACAATCGCGCTGCTAATAATCCGAGCACCGGTATGCGCCTGACATTACCGGTCAGCATGTACGTCTGCAGACGCCACATAAGGAAATTTCGCCAGCCCAGCGCCTCCCTGATATGCGCAACACGCACGCCGGAAAGCTGCTTAAGATACTGAATACGGTAATCGTAGCGAAATCTGGCCGAGCCGAGCAGCACGACATCACATTGATGGCCTGTTATTGCCCATTTATAGATCACCGGTGCAATGTGATCGATGTCATTATAATGACGAAGAAAAAAAAGGGCTTTCATCCCTTGAACATAAACGTAAGTTTGATGATTAAAAAAATAATACGAACTATACCGCTTTTCGCCGCACGAACAGCCACCTGCATTGATGTCCGCAAGAAAATTCCCGCCAATTCTACACGCGCGCCGGTCACTACGCCAGCAGCCACAGATACTACGCTAAATTCTGTGTGAGACTGTCGCAACCAAACAACTTCATTCTTTGAAATGCATCGATACTGCGCTATTCATCCGAATAAACTTGCTCTGATTGATGGATAAATCGGATAATAAAACTGCTGCGCCCGGACATCTCAAAAAGATGCTCAAAAAAACCTTATCACATGTACCACCTATACCCTACTGATATAACAATCTGATGAAAACAATCGCTGTCATACCCGCCCGGATGGGATCAACACGCTATCCCGGCAAACCGCTCGCGCCGCTTCTGGGCCGTCCCATGATAGAGCATATTTACAAGCGTGTCGCACTGAGCACAGTGCTAGATGCAACCTATATTGCAACCTGTGACGAAGAAATACGTCAGGCTGCCGAAGATTTCGGCGCGCCCGTTATCATGACTGCCGACACGCATGAACGCGCGAGCGACCGGGTGGCCGAAGCCGTTGATCAACTGGAAGCCGATCTGATTGTCATGGTGCAGGGCGATGAACCGATGACGCACCCGGACATGATTGACGCCGCAGTCAAACCTTTTGCGGATGATCCCGAAATCGGCTGTGTCAATCTGGTACGCCGCATCGAACAGGAATCGGATTTTCGTGATCCCAACACAATCAAAGTCGTCATGGATCGATCCAATAACGCCATTTACATGTCACGCCAACCGATACCCACATTGGCCAAGGCCGGTTTCCCGCAAACCGCAGCATACAAACAGGTGTGCATTATTCCGTTTCGCCGCGACATGCTGTTCCGCTACACACACCTCCCGCCGACACCGCTGGAACAGCTGGAATCCGTGGATATGCTGCGGCTGCTTGAACACGGCTACAAAGTCAGAATGGTGCCGACCGAATTCAATACACAGGCCGTCGATACCGAAGCTGATCTGGCGCGGGTTGCCGAATTCATGAAAAACGATATATTGTTGTCCCGCTATTAATCCTGATATCTGGAAGTCATGCAACTCAAAACAAAACTCGCACAATCTGAAATCACCATCGGTTCCTGGATAACGCTGGGGCATACCGCGATTGCGGAAATTATGGCTTCGGCGGGCTTCGACTGGCTGGTGCTCGACATGGAGCACAGCGTCCTAGAACTCAACGAAGTTCAAACAATCATCCAAGTGCTGGACGGCAGGCAGTGCCCGGCGATTGCGCGTTTGACGTCCAACCATCCCGACCAGATCAAGCGCGTCATGGATGCCGGCGCAACAGGCGTCATGGTGCCCATGATCAAGTCAGCGGCAGACGCCCGGTCAGCTGTCGACGCGGTTTACTATCCGCCGCGCGGTCAACGCGGCGTCGGACTCGCTCGCGCACAGGGATTTGGTGCCAGCTTCCGGAGCTACCAGCAATGGCTTGAGCAGAATGCCGTGATTGTCGTCATGATCGAACATATTGACGCCGTCAATGCCATTGACTCGATTCTTGCAGTGCCCGGCATCGATGCCTATATCATCGGACCCTATGATCTTTCGGGCTCCATGGGCCGCCCTGGCGATCTGGATCACCCCGATGTGCAGACAGCCATCAACCGTATACTCGAGGCTGGAAAACGCGCCGGCAAGCCCGGCGGCATCCATGTTATCGAACCCGATATTGAAGCATTGCAGCAACGCATTCAATCGGGCTTTAACTTTCTGGGCTACAGTCTGGATATCCGCATTCTGGATTCCATCTGCCGCAGCCACATGCAACGAATACGGGAATTTCTGTAAGTGTTATGTATACATTTATCATTTCCACATCATCATTTGATATTACCAATAACCCGGCCATCCAGCGCCTCATCCAGGCAGGCCTGCAGCCAGTAACCAACCCCTACAGCCGCAAGCTGACCGAAGACGAAGCCGCGGAACTGCTGAAAGAAAACGTAATCGGCATGATTGCCGGCGTTGAACCGCTCACGGCGCGCGTGATCCAATGCGCAAAAAACCTCAAAGTCATTTCGCGCTGCGGCACGGGTATGGATAGCGTCGATCTGGCTGCCGCCCGGAGCCATGGCATCGCCGTCTACAACACGCCGGAAGCCCCCGCACAGGCTGTCGCCGAGCTCACTCTGGGACTTATACTGGCCAGCCTGAGACGGATCTGCGAAACAGACCGGCAAATCCGCAAAGGCGAATGGCCGCGCACGCAAGGCGGACTGCTTGCCGCCCAGACTGTCGGATTGATCGGTCTCGGCCACATCGGCAAGCGCGTCGCAAAACTGTGCCAGGCATTTGAAGCCGATGTCATTGCCTATGACCCCGGCATTGACCAGGCGCCAGCGGGTGTTACGCTAAAACCGCTGACACAGCTGCTTGAAACCGCCGATATCATCAGCCTGCATACGCCATACAACCCTGATTTGCACCACCTGATCGACGCTCAGGCGATAGCCCGGATGAAGCCTGGCGCTTTACTCATCAATGCCGCCCGCGGCGGCCTGGTCGACGAAGAGGCGCTCAAGGCAGCGCTTGACAATCGCCGACTCGCTGCAGCAGCACTGGATGCATTTGAACAGGAACCTTATCAGGGCCCATTACTCCAATGCAACAACCTAATCCTGTCTTCTCACGTTGGATCACTGGCGCGCGAATCACGTCAGCGCATGGAACTGGAAGCTGCGGAAAATTTACTTCACGGACTCATCAAAACAGGCATAATTCATGACGCACAGCAAAACAGCGCCTGATTTTCCACCTGCCAGTCAGACTGTTATTGTATTCGGCGCCAGTGGCTTTCTGGGCAGTCATGTCGCTGATGCACTCTCGGCGACAGGTTATCAGGTACGCTTATTCGACCGCAGCCCCTCTCCTTTTCAAAAAAGAGATCAGGATATGATCGTCGGCGACATCATGGATCTGCAACAGGTCATTGATGCCGTCAAAGGCGCTGATATTGTGTACAACTTCGCCGCCATCGCCGATATCGATGAAGCGCATAACAAACCGGTGGCAACCGCCGCGATTAACGTCCTCGGCAATACGCATGTGCTTGAGGCTGCGCGCCTGGCCCATGCACGGCGCTTTATTTTTGCCAGCAGCGTATATGTCTATTCGGAGTCCGGTTCTTTTTACCGCGCCAGCAAGCAGGCAGCCGAACGCTTTACGGAAACCTATCATGACCGCTACGGCCTCGAATACAACATTCTGCGCTACGGCTCGCTGTATGGCCGCCGCAGCGACCGACGCAACGGTATCTACCGCATGCTGCGCGAGGCCATCATGCATCACACCATCACCTACAAAGGCAGCGGCAATGCAATGCGTGAATATATTCATGTCGAGGACGCCGCGCGTCTGAGCGTACAGGTACTTGCACCGGAATATGCCAACCGGCATCTCATCCTGACCGGCCAGGAAAAACTGCGCATCCGCGATGTCATGACGATGATTTCTGAAATCATGCCGTGGCCGATAACACTCCATTTTGACGAAGCGAATGCCGTTCACCACTACGAAATTACGCCCTACGCATTCCAGCCGCGCATCGGCCGCAAGCTGGTACTCAACGAACATGTTGACCTTGGCCAGGGACTGCTCGACTGCATCCGCGAAATTCATCAAGACCTGGAACATGCGGACGAAAACGATGACGCCACACCCTCCTCGTCGGATAACCGGGCATAATCGAACTGACCGCATGTTTGATCTGACAGCTTTCCAAGCCATCATCTTTGACTTTGACGGGGTTATCGCGGAATCCGGGGATATTAAAACGCAGGCTTTTGCGGCGCTTTACCGCCCCTATGGCGCGGAAGTCGTTGCCGAAGTCGTTAAATACCATACGCAAAATGGCGGTTTGTCGCGCTACAACAAGTTCCGCTATTTCCAGCAGCAGTTATTGAGCGGACCGCCACTGACACTCGAAGAAGAGCGGACGCTTGACTGGCGTTTTTCCGAGCTCGTCGTGGAAGCCGTCATCGCAGCCGAAGCTGTTCCCGGTGCCTATGAGCTCATCCGTCAGCAGCACAGCAGAATGCCGCTGTTTGTGGCTTCAGGCACGCCTGAAACAGAGCTCAGGATCATCGTTGAACGCCGTGGTCTAACCGGCTATTTCAAACAGGTGCGCGGCGCACCCAAGCTCAAAGAAACATTGATCGCGGAAATTCTGGCTGATCATGCGCTCAATCCCGGACATGTCCTGATGATCGGCGACGCCATGGCGGATTACGCCGGCGCGCAAGCCAACGGCACTGCATTCCTTGGTCGCGTCCGCTCCGGCGATAGCAACCCGTTTCCTCCCGGAACATCGGTAGTTACCGATTTCAGCAAGCTGATCACCTGACAGACGGTCGCATGCACGACAGGCTTCGAAGAATCGCTTTTGCCAATAGTACAGAACTGGCGCACGGTTTCGCGGAATACGCGGCGGATGTTTTATCGCTTGCGATCGAAAAGCAGCAGACTGCAAGCCTTGTTGTCCCTGGTGGCCGGACGCCACGCGCTTATCTCCCTGTTCTTGCAAAACAATCACTGCCCTGGAGCCGTGTCACGATCACCTTGAGCGACGAACGCTGGGTCGACACCGACTCGGAACACTCAAATGAACGGCTCGTTAGAGAAAACCTGCTTGATCTCTTACCGGAAGAGGCTCATTTTGTCAGCCTCAAAACACGGCACAGCACACCCGAACAGGCAATCCCAGAAGTGTCACAACGCCTTGCAGCAATATCGCAACCTTTTACGCTCACCATCCTCGGTCTTGGCGAGGATGGACATATTGCTTCGCTGTTTCCATGCCTGAGACTGCAAGAAAAACCGGATAACGCAGCGCAGTCGCTATGCCTCGCCGTGAAGCCCGTTCCCACGGAACCGCCTCGCATAAGCCTGTCATTGGCGACGCTCGCACGGAGCGAACAGGTTGTCCTAGTCGCAACAGGTGCCAACAAACGCCGGTTATTGAATCAACTCGTCAAACAAGCTGACCCGGCACTTCCCGTTCTGTGGCTGTTACAACGCAGCCTGTCGCCTGTTATCGTGTTTGAGAGCGATTAAGCTGGCATCGGCTGTCTGCAGATGAAACAATCGTTTCGAAACGCATTGCGATTCCATAATGAAATGTGATTTTCCGCTGCGACACCGATTCGCAGCCACTGAAAAATCGTTGCAAATTCCCGGCTCTATCCGCGCATTCATCAATAAAAAAGATTCATGTCGAACAATCCAAAATCAGCTATAGTCTTACTTTAAACCCGAACACTTCTCGAACGAGAATCTGGCGAATATCGGCATAACATCCTGCAAAAAAAAAGAATTATCGGCCATTTCTTTTAACGGATCAGATGCCTGCAAAACGGAAAGTGCTACGGTCTTTTGCCGCGAACAATCAATTTGGATACGATCATTTTCAATTGGTAATTTGTGCATTCACGCAAAATATTTCGCCGGCAATGATAACCCGTATGTTTAGGAAAACCAGGTTGCCATTAACGCGCGTTTCTGCAGACTTTTCCAGCAAAACCGGGATTATTTTAATTTAAACGGCATGCTATAGCGACAACGCAGCTATGTTTAAAAGTCAACGGAAACATCCATTCTTGGGCCTGCACTGGAAGGGTTTCCTGTGGGTCAGCCTGCTTCTGATAGGACTCAGTTCCGCCTTCTACATATTAAATCATTACTATCTGACCTCACAGTTTCTCCGTCAGCGGCAAACAGAAGTCATGTATCTCAACCGTCAGGTGGAGGTTTTACTGAGCCGTACAACAGAACGCCTCGAACGACTGGGCGGGGCGCTCGCATCTATTTTTGATGACGATGAAGCACTCGATCACTCTGAACCCAGAAAATCCACCGAACTCAATTCTCCGCATGCAAACTATACCAAGCTTGGTTTTGAACTGGATATTCATGAAATAGGCTTTTTCACCACCGACATCAATCTGGCCTGGTACTGGACACAATCGGGCAATATCAGCACTAATGCAGTTGAAGCCTGGTTGTATAAAAAAGTGGCGGAAGTGCAGAACGAGGAAAAACCCAGCAGTCTTCTGGTTTGTACGCCGGACTGCCTTCTTTATGCATTTGTTCCAATCCTGGAACAGGGCCGCAATATGGGCGTCATGGTCATCAGCCAATCCATTGCCGACTTTATCATTGAGTTTAATGTGGTAACCAATACCAATTTTGTACTCACCATGCCGCTTCAGCCGGGGATACTGGGTGACACTCTGGATCGGTGGTCCACCCGCATTACAGGCATTTCAAATGCAAACACAGTGATACCCCTGTTGCATGATCTGACGGCGCGTTTCGATAGTCCACTCGCTTTCAAGGATGGTCAGATCGTCGAATGGAATAATGCCAGTTACGATATTCGCTATACCCCACTGCCCGGCTTTCTGAATGTCGAAGACGGCGCCATTTTTTTTGTTTCGGATGTCACTGACCGTCTCAATGAGATCGACCACGCAGTCCAGCAGGGATTGATCATAACCATCATTTTCCTGCTTATTGCCGAAGTGGGCTTGATTTATCTCGTTGGCGTTCCAACTCAGCGCATTAAAGAACTTGCGCGCAGACTTCCGCTGCTTGCCGCCGGGAACTACCGTCAGGTACGTGATTATTTCGCCGCTCACCGTAAATCAAAGCTATTGCATGACGAGATTGACATTCTATATGACAGCGCGCTGACGCTTTCCGAGCGACTTGATGCAAACAGTCAGGCTATTGCCAAAAAAAACCTGGAACTTGAAATGGAGAGAGATTTCATCCAGGGTTTGTTAACTTCAGCTCAGGTACTGGTTCTAACGCAAACGCGCGAAGGGATCATCCGCATGGCCAACGAGTTCGCATTGCAATTAACCGGATTCTCAGCCAGTCAATTGCAGGGAACTAAATTCACTGATTTGATACCCGACCGGAAAGTCAGCAGAACGATCTACAAACAACTCAAAAACTTGAGCCAGAGCGGACAGAGGCGGCTGGAGCACGAACATACGCTGATCACAGGCGATAACGAAGAGCACCAGATTGTATGGGTTCATGCGCCGTTGATGATCGAACATGCGGACGGATCAGCGATTTTGTCAGTAGGCCTGGATGTGACCAAACGGGTCGAAGCGGAATCCAGAATGCGCTGGCTGGCGGATCACGATCAGCTGACCGGTCTTGTCAACCGGCGGCGCTTTCAGGAAGAAATTTCCCGCGCCATGCTGGAAAGCAAACGCAGCCACCAGACTTCAGCGTTGTTACTGTTCGATCTGGACCATTTCAAGGAGATTAATGACACCAGCGGGCACGCCGCAGGTGATGCGCTACTGCGTCTGATCACCAGCGAAATACAGAAACGGACGCGCAAATCCGACATTATTGCGCGCCTGGGCGGTGATGAATTCGGTATATTAATGCCGCATACCAGTGGAAATGGCGCAAAAATATTCGCCCAAGAATTGATCGAACGTATCAGAAGCATGATTTTTCCATACGGAGAAAATCGATACAGGCTTGGCGTCAGTATCGGCGTCGCGCTGCTACCACACCATGGTGCAGATGTGCATGAACTCATGGCCAATGCCGACATGGCGATGTTCGAAGCGAAACGCGCCGGCCGTTCACAGGTACAGCTTTTTACGTATGACCAGGGACATGCGCATCAGTTATCGCAAAAAATTTACTGGAAGGATATTTTGCTTCATGCACTAAACGATGATCATTTATTCTTCCACATGCAGCCCGTCATTGACATTCCAACCGGCAATGTTGTCTACCACGAAGCCTTATTGAGGCTGCGCATGGGAGACGGTCGGATTGTCTTGCCCTGTGAGTTCCTGGACAGCGGACAACGTTCAGGCTTATCCTACGATATTGATCTCTATGTCATTCAACTGGCATTGAAAACCCTGATGGCCAATCCGTCAAAACGGCTTTCGGTCAATCTTTCAACTTCGGTTTTTGTCAATGACAACTGGATTCAGTTGCTGACAAAAGCAGTCAGTGATTACCATCTCGATCCAGGCCGGTTGATATTTGAAATCACCGAGACGGCGATTATTGCGGACATGGAAAAAGCGGCGAATATCGCTGAGACCATCATTCAGCATGGATTCAAATTTGCCGTCGACGATTTCGGCGCAGGATTCAGCTCACTGTATTATTTGAAGCAACTCCCGGTGGCCTATGTCAAACTTGACCGTTCTCTTGTCAAGCATATTGCGGTCAATAAAGATGAGCGGGATTTTGTCAATGCGATCACCACCATGGTACATACGTTTGGAAAAAAAGTCGTCGGGGAAGGCGTCGAAGACTATGAAACGCTGCGCATTCTAAAAGACCTGAACGTGGATTATGCGCAGGGGTTCTTTATCGGACAACCGTATGTCGAAGATTGAACCTGAACACTGCCGACAATGACTAATGGCATGAAACAGAAATCGCGCAAACCTCACGCTGAATTTTTCCGGACCACTTCATCCAAATTATATGTGCCACACACGCAATCACCAGGCGAACAACCATGCCGACACCTTTTAATTCCAGTGAAATAGATTATCTTGACAAACCCGGCCTGGGGCTGATCGATTCGATTATTTCAGGTATGCGCTGGGCGGACAATTTCATCAGTTTCAGTTTCCCGGATTACGACGCACCCTGGTCTCCTCACCCTTATCTGGGATATGCCCCGGACGAGGAACCCTGGAGCCCATCCTACACACCAATTTCCCCGTCCAATCAGGCTGATTTCAGAACGGCGCTGCAGCAATGGGAGAATGTTGCGGACATACAGTTCGTTCAAATCGATGAGACACAGGACATCGTTGGCGATATACGCGTCGCTTATACCGAAGTCAGCGATCTGGACGATGCCGAGGCATGGACTTATTTACCCGCCCCGGGCGCATGGGGCGGTGATATATGGGTCAACCAATCGAGCCGCAGCGCGACAAGGGAATGGACGGCGGGCAGTTTTTCCTTTCTGACCATGCTGCATGAAATAGGTCATGCACTAGGACTTGAACACCCTTTTGAAGACCCTGACTTCCCCATCAGCGAGGACACCATGTCGCGTACGGTTATGAGCTATTCCGCCATAGCCGGGAATCGGCTGTCTTTTTTTGATTATCATCCAACCACGCCGATGCCACTGGATGTCCAGGCCATTCAGTATCTTTATGGCGCCAACAACAACTTCCGCAAGGATGACGACACCTATCATTATTCCGATAGCGCGACCTACCATGAGACACTGTGGGACAGCGGCGGTGCCGACACAATCCGTTACGATGGCGATCTGCCGGCTTTTATTCAATTGCAGTCAGGCGAAGGTTCATATATCGGCAACACGGTGTACGCAATCAGCGCTGCCGAAAGCATTTCCGTACCCAATATCTGGATCGCCTTTGACACGATCATCGAGAACGCAAGTGGCGGACGTCATGATGACATACTTCACGGCAATACTTTTGACAACATCCTGACAGGTAACGAAGGTGACGATATCTTCATCGGTATGGCGGGTAATGATGCTCTGCTGGGCGGAGCAGGCATCGACAAAGCGCTCTTCAGTGGCATACGGCACAATCACACCTTCCGCAGAACAGAAAATGGCTTTCTGGTTTCTGACCGGACTGGCAACGCGGGTGAAGATACGCTGATGGATATCGAACGTTTATTATTCGACGATGCCGGAATTGCGCTCGATATCGGCGGCAACGCCGGTATATTGGCCAAATTGCTTGGAGCGGTTTTCGGCGCAGAATCACTGCGCAATCCGGGAATCGTAAAAGCCGGTCTCGTTTATGTCGATGACGGCCTGGCGCTGGAACAGCTGGTTTCAATCGCCCTTGATGCAGCGGAGGTGCATGAATCGGAAGAAATCGTCAACCTGTTGTGGCATAACCTGTTCAGCAGCGCGCCGACCGCGGATCAGGCGCAGCCCTATATGGATCAACTCGGCGACAACTCGATGTCAATTACCGGATTAACATGGCTTGCGGCAGACTCGCAGTTCAATGCCGAAAACATCAATCTGACCGGTCTATACGAAACCGGCATCGTTTTTACCCTGTAAGCACCATCGCATGGCTCATCGTTTATACAGAGGAGCAATGGTTCCCTTCAAGCCTGCAAGGAAGCAATTTAAGATTTTTTTGTGAACGTATAAAAACAAGAGAAGCTGGCTTTCTCATCGGAGAACGCAATTCCTGATAAACCATGGACAGCCTGGATAAAACAGTAAATTACTGGAGCAGATCCGTTGATGAGCTGTTGCAGGCCCTGGACAGTAATCGCCATGGGCTGGACAGTACAGCGGCGCAACAGCGGATACAACAATACGGTCACAATACACTGGTGGCGAATCATGGCGCTACCAGAGTCGTGCAGCTTTTCCTGGAACGCTTCCGCAGCCCCCTGGTGCTGATTCTGATCTTTGCAGCCGTCGTCGCGCTTCTTATGCACGACTGGCTGGACGCCTTGATCGTGCTTGGCATTGTGTTCATTACCGCAGTCCTCAGTTTTATACAGGAATATCGTGCCACCCAGGCGGTGGAACAGTTACGCAAACGGGTTACGGTCAAGACAACGGTGTTACGCGATGGCCAAGGTCTGACAATTCCCACCGAAGAAGTAGTACCTGGCGACATCGTACTGCTCACGGCCGGCAGTCTGATTCCCGGTGACGGTGTCCTGCTCGAGGCGAAAGATTTCTACGTGAATCAGGCATTACTGACCGGTGAGACCTATCCGGTGGAAAAACAACCGGGTACTTCGCCGGATGGCGCCGGCCTTGTTGAACGTACAAATTGCATCTTCATGGGAACATCGGTTCGCAGTGGCACCGCCACTGCCGTGATCGTGCATACCGGAAAGGCAACGCAGTTTGGCCAGATCGCCAATACGCTCGCCCTGCGACCGCCGGAGACAGAATTCGAGCGCGGCCTGCGTCACTTCGGTGCGCTGCTGGTGCAGATCATGATGATCATCGTGCTCACAATTCTGGCGATTAATATCGTCTTGCATCATCCGACCATCGAGACGGTGATGTTTGCCATGGCCCTGGCGGTGGGTTTGTCGCCGGAACTGTTACCTGCCATACTGACTATTACCCTGTCGCGCGGTGCGAAAACCATGGCCGGGCACGGCGTCATTGTCAAGCGCCTGAATGCCATTGAGAATCTCGGCAGCATGGATGTGCTCTGCACCGACAAGACCGGTACCCTGACCAGAGGCGTGGTGCAATTGGATAAGGCCTTGGATATTACCGGTCAGACGAGCAAGCTGGTGCTGCGTCAGGCATACCTCAACTCCCATTTCGAGACCGGTCTCGTCAACCCCTTGGATGAAGCCGTGATTGCGGCAGCGCGGCAGAATGGACTGGATGTTGATGATTATCAAAAGCGAGATGAAATTCCGTATGACTTCGTCCGCAAGCGTTTGAGTGTTGTCGTCTCGCGCGCTGGCGAAACGGCCGTGCAGATGATTACCAAAGGCGCTCTGCAGAAT
>JAJSDU010000021.1 GCA_028577615.1 Nitrosomonas sp. | reverse complement strand
AAGCTGGTATTAAAGGCTGACGGTTGGGATGATTGGGATGGGGCAGATGAGGATGAAGACGACGATGATGATGATGATGAAGATGACGACGATTAAGTCTTTATGGTCTCGGTGTTAAAGTAGTTTTCGTTGAAATTAATGATAAATCGAAATTTAATTGTATAGCTTGCAACCCGCATAGACTTGGTTTATGCGGGTTGTTTTGTTTCAATCAACACATTCTTAAAATATTTACAGACTTATTTCATCAGAAAAAAGTTCAGGAGTTCTATAGATGTTATTTGAGCAGCTCGGACTATCCAACGAGCTTTTAAAAGCGGTTTCAGATTCGGGGTATAAACAACCCACACTCATACAAAGTAAAGCGATCCCGGTTATTCTTGAAGGTAAAGACGTGATGGGCGCAGCTCAAACTGGTACTGGAAAAACAGCCGGTTTTACTCTTCCATTACTTCGTCGACTTGAAGTTTATGCGAATAATAGTATGTCGCCCGCAAAGCATCCGTTGCGTGCGCTAATTCTTGTGCCTACTCGAGAATTGGCTATGCAAGTTTATGAGAGTGTCAAAAATTACAGCAAATATACGGCATTGAAATCATCGCTTGTATTTGGAGGCGTCAATATGGAGTCTCAGACTGTTATTTTGCGCAATGGTGTTGAAATATTGGTCGCTACACCGGGGCGATTGCTGGATCATATTCAACAGAAAAACGTGATGCTATCCAGCGTTGAAATTTTTGTGCTAGATGAGGCTGATCGCATGTTAGATATGGGATTTTTGCCAGATATAGCCAAAATTCTCAATTTATTGCCGACTACTCGTCAGAATCTCATGTTCTCAGCCACTTTTTCTGATGATATAAAGAAACTGGCAAAGCAATTCCTGAAGAATCCGATTTTAATTGAGGCTGCTAAGCAAAATGCGGTTAGTGATTTAATAACACATTCAGTTTATACAGTTGATGCGGCACAAAAAACAAAAGCATTGATTCATTTGATTCAACATCAGAAATTAGATCAAGTATTAATTTTTACAAAAAAGAAATCTGATTCTGATCGATTGACAAATCAATTGCTCAAGGCTGATATTACGGCTTCTTCGATACACGGCGATAAGAACCAACAGCAGCGATGTCAAGCTTTAAGTGATTTTAAGCAAGGAGCTATCCAGGCACTTGTGGCCACTGATGTAGCCGCAAGAGGCCTCGATATAGCAGAATTGTCCTGTGTTATCAATTATGAATTACCGAATAATTCAGAGGATTATGTTCACCGAATCGGTCGTACCGGCCGGGCTGGAATTAAAGGATATGCATTATCATTAGTCAGTTCGGAAGAAAAAAATCGCTTGAAAGATATCGAAAAACTGATTCAGAAAAAAATCGAGATTAAATCATTATTTCTTAATGATACTTCGGTGCCGCGAGCTAACAGCCCTCAAGAGAAAAAAATAGCTAATAAATTAGAAAAAAACAATAACTTACCTAGAGATCGTAAGTGTGCTCTGATAACTCAGCCTTCAAGTGCGGAAGTGATTTTTTTTAACGGAGAATGTTCTGTTCAGAAAAATGCTCAAGCAATTGTCGAACATGACCCACTGTTTACTCAACCATATGTATCCAGCAAAACGGAAGCTAGATCCACATCAAAATCCAGGAGCACATCTTTAGAATGTAAAGATAAAAGATTTCCTTTTAGAAAGTTACCTGCTTTATTTTTTCCGTTCGCCAAACGTAATGATGAATGCGTCAATAAATCATAGGCTTGAGATTGATTTATGGAAATGAATAAAATTATACCTTATACCTCAAGGTATTTCTAAAAACTCAGGGCCCTAAACAAGACGAAGCGAAACAAGGAGCACTGACGTATTATAAAAGTCTTTTGTACAAAACGATGCATCGTAACGAAATATAGATATTTAAGATGCCCTTAAATACTTTTTGAGTAATAACCTAATTCGCTGAGTGACTGGAAATCGCTTCACTCAATTTCTAGAATAGCAGATGTTTTTAAGAGAAAAATATTTATTGTTTGTCAATTGATTGCAAATTAATTGAAAAAAACTCATTCTGGGAATCTGATCAAAGGTGTAGCATCGCGCGAAGTATGGTCATGGGCGATGTTTGATTTCGCCAATTCAGGTTATACCACCGTTGTTATTACCGCAATCTTTAATGCATATTTTGTTTCAGTTGTCGCCAATAACGCAAGCTGGGCGACATTTGCATGGACTGCATCTCTGGCAGCTTCGTATGTCCTCATTATACTGACAGCCCCTTTAATTGGGGCGTATGCTGATGCGTATGCAGTTAAAAAGCCATTACTTGCTATTAGTACCTTTGGTTGCGTCGTATTTACTGCATTACTTTACTTTGTTGGAAAGGGTGACATATGGCTGGCGGTAATACTCATCATTGCTACGAATTATTTCTTTGGTAGTGGAGAAAATCTGATTGCTGCATTCCTGCCAGAACTCGCTAAGAATCAGGCGCTCGGAAGAATCTCGGGGTGGGGATGGGGACTAGGTTATTTAGGGGGTATTTTTAGTCTGGGGAGCTGCCTCGTATATATTACATGGGCAGAAACACTGAATCACCAACCTGATCAATATGTGCCTGTGGCTATGGTGATCACTGCTGTGATTTTTGCAGCTGCCAGCTTGCCCACCTTCATCTATCTCAAAGAGCGCGCAGTCCCGCAACCGCATCTCTATGGCGATAAGGTAATCAAGGAATCCTTTTTGCGATTGAGGAGCACAGTAAAGAATGTGCGACGGTATCAGGATTTGATGCGTTTTCTGATTTGTCTCGTATTTTATCAGGCTGGTATTCAGACAGTTATCGCATTAGCCGCAATCTATGCGCAGCAAGCGATGGGGTTTGATACGCAGGAGACAATACTAGTGGTATTTCTCGTGAACTTCACGGCGGCACTTGGCGCATTTGCTTTTGGCCATATACAAGATAAACTGGGCCATCTAGCCACTATTGCAATAACACTGATAGGATGGGTTGTTATGGTAGTAGTAGCTTGGTTTGCGGAAGATCGAACAACATTCTGGATAGCTGCTAATCTTGCAGGCTTATGTCTTGGCGCTTCTCAATCCGCAGGCCGTGCACTGATAGCTCTATTCAGCCCGACCTCCCGCCGTGCAGAATTCTTTGGTTTATGGGGCCTGGCTGTGAAACTCTCTTCCATTCTTGGCCCGCTTACCTATGGATCAGTGAGTTGGATCACAGCTGGAGATCATCGCCTGGCAATGTTGATAACCGGCAGTTATTTTATTATTGGTTTATTGATATTAAAGCAGATTAAAGTAGATCGAGGGCAACAGGCAGCACTGCGTAACTAACATACATCTTTGATCGATTTTTTTCAGTAAGAAGGGATAGCTCTGAAGGAAAAGTTTTTGATTACTGAGTGTTGATCTGTAAATCAACATCTTTAACGCCATCAACCATCCAGGAAAGCATATTTATGCGCGTAATCTGATTCTGATTCGCAGCCGTTCCGCTTAATAAGACTTTACCTTGATCAACCTTGATTTCGATATTGCTGCCTTGCAATTCTGGATCTGTATTAACCGCATACGCAATTCTTGCATAAATTGTCGAATCATCATAGGCAATACCAGATGGCGCTTCAATCCAGGATTCATGGGTTCTTTCAGCATAATTTTCGCATCCGCTCAGGATTAATGGGGCGATGACTGCAATGATTAGTAAAGTATATCGGCTGAGCATAACGTTTCCTCTCGTATTTGAATTGGCCTTTTGATGTGTACTATTTTGTGTGTTTTATTTATTTATCATACCGCCAATGAATAATCATAGACAAGTTGTATTAGAAGCTCCAGTAAACACATTAAATGCAGCTAGAGAAGTTGATGAAGTGTGCGAGCGCAATGCGTTATTGCAGGTTTGAATCTGGCATATCATAAACCTGGATTTTCCTGGATTGTGATCTGAGATAAGGAAGGACGGTTGGAGAGATCTGTAGCGTAGCTATCTTCCTATATTGCTCAGCTTGTTTTGCCGTATTTTATGTATCTTGCTTCTGGTTGATGGATCAAGTTTACGATGCATCCAGTTGTTCCCGCCATTGGATGATTAATAGACATTTTTCTTTATTGATCATCCAATGTTTGTAAAAAATACTGATAAATAATAAAACGGTTAGAGTTTATTCAGAGTCTCTTGGGCTTGTATCAAAATCATCCCGGTCATATGCCGATGGCGTTGGTTTATCCATCAAGTGACCATCCGGAGTCCGTCTAGGCTCACCGCACGCGCTTAAGGCAAAGATGGTAAAAAAAAGTATCAGCAAAGAATATTTCATACTATATCTCCTCTTAAAAAATACACGATATAAAGAACTAAAATGAAACTTATCTAAAAAAGAACAGATTCCCAGAAAACTGCACATCGTACGTTGACATCGATCAAAAGTGATCGGGTTTATATTTTTACCTTGCTTTTCAATAATCCGATCAAATGTAATCGAATGCAAACCTGATTAGCGAGATCATCAGTCAAGCAGTCAAATTCAGTGACTTCATGTTTCCGTATTATACTGCGTAACCAGGTTAATTGTCGCTTCGCAAGTTGCCGGGTTGCGGCAATACCCGTGTCGTGCAATTCCTTCAGCGTAATTTTCTGGCTGAGATAAAGGCAGGCTTGCCGATAACCGACGCAGCGCATGGAAGGTAAATCGGCAGTAACGGGAAATTGCTCATGAATTGCCGCAACTTCATCAATCAATCCTTGATCCAGCATAGTTTCAAAACGGTTGGCAATGCGCAGATGGAGCTGACCGCGATCCGAAGGTTGCAATGCTAAAAGAATAATCTGGTAGGGTGGGCGGGAATTTCTGGATGATCCCAGTAATTTGGACATAGGCTGACCTGCTATGAAACATACTTCCAGGGCGCGTTGAATACGCTGAGAATCGTTCTGTTTTATACGTTGCGCAATTTCAGGATCCAGCTTGCAGAGTTTTTCATGCATAGTGGGCCATCCCAAAGTTTTCGCTTCATTCTCAATTGACTGGCGCAATTTTTTATCTGCCGGGGGTAAATCCGAAAGGCCTTCCAAAAGTGTTTGAAAATAAAGCATGGTGCCGCCTGCCAGTAACGGAATATTGCCTCGCCGGGTAATTGCCTGCATGGCGTACAGCGCATCTTCCCGAAATTGTGCCGCCGAATAGCTTTCTGTGGGATCGATGATATTAATGAGATGATGCGGGACGCTGCTCAGTGTCACCGGATCAGGTTTGGCAGTGCCAATGTTCATAAAGCGATATACCTGAGCAGAATCTACACTGATAATTTCGACCGGAAATTGTTTGGCGATTTCGAGGGCCACATGACTTTTTCCGCTTGCGGTTGGTCCCATCAGGAATATGGCCGGAGGCGGTTGATTTATTACGTTGTTACGCACGCTGTGTATTTTCTTGCATCAAACGTTTTTCGCCCTTGTATTGCGATGATAAAATAAATTTTTATGGCTAAATTAAATCAATTTGTTTTTTTGATCTGCTTATGAAGCAACGCATCGTTAGCTGCCCTCAGTGTGGAAAATCTGTTTTATGGAATGCAAATAACGCATTCCGACCCTTTTGTTCTGAACGCTGCAAAACTATGGATCTTGCGCAGTGGGCACAGGAATCTTATCGTATACGATCACCGGAAAACAAAACCGAAAATTAGGCGCGATCATTTCGTGCTGATTATAGCTCAGTAATATGCCGCATTATTGCTATGCCGTGTGCTCCCATTTCCTGAGCCGTTCTCAGATCGTTACAGGTCATCCCGCCCAGTGCATAAACCGGTAATGAATAATTACGGATCAGTGCGGCAAATTTTTGCCAGCCTAACGGTTTTGTGTCTGAATGGCTTAATGTCGGATAGACCGGGCCGAGTACAACAAAATCAAGGCCTGACAATTCTGCTTGATAGAGTTCTTCGGCATTGTGACATGAGGCGCCGCGCCAGCCACAGTCCGATCCAGGGTGCGCGGTCAGCGCCATGAGTTGCTTGGAAGAGAGGTGAATGCCATCGGCATTCACCGTTTTCCGGAAAGTTGTATCCGTGTTAATCAATACTTGTGCGTCGACGCTGCGTGCAAACGCAATAACTTGTTCGCTGAAACTCAGGAAAAGCGATTCATCCATGGTTTTTTCGCGTATCTGTAGTAGTCGCAAGCCATTCCGGAATGCTTGTCCTATTTGACGCAGAGATGTGTCAATTCCGATTTCCGATGCATGTGTTATGGCATAAACGGGCGGCAGCATCAATGCGCGCAATACTGCGGCGTTGGCGGGAAGCATGGGTTTAACTTCAACATGGCGGGGCAGTTGCCAGGAAAGCAATTGGTTTTCACGTCCATAGGGAATACCGTGCCATTCTGTGATTCGATAAAAATGCAAACGGACTGTGGCATGAGGATAAGTGAATGTGCGCGTAATCCAAGGCTCGGCTTTGGTAAGCTGGATGCCCAGTTCTTCTTGAAGCTCCCGGTCAAGTGCATGCAGCGGTGCTTCACCAGCTTCAACTTTACCACCTGGAAATTCCCAGTAGCCTGAATAGGGCTTTCCTTCCGGACGGCAAGTCAGCAAGAAGTTTCCATCCGGTCTGACGATAACAGCAGCGGCGACCTCTACGATGGGGAATGCTTCCATGGAGTTTAAAAGTAAGCTAATTGATTGATTTCTGTCGGCCTGCGAAGTCTCTGGCAAACTGCCAGGCAACGCGGCCGCTGCGCGAGCCGCGTTCCACCGCCCATTGCAGGGATTCTTGTCTTATTTCGGGCGTTATTTCCGCAATACCGAAAAACGCCAGCCAGTATTGCACGATGATTAAGTACTGTTCCTGATCGAAGGAATAAAATGAAATCCACAAACCAAAACGTTCCGACAGAGAAATTTTCTCTTCGACCGCTTCGCCGGGGTGTATTTCTTCTCCAGAATGATGCGTTGCGAGATTATCACGCATATACTCCGGTATCATGTGCCTCCGGTTAGAGGTTGCATAAATCAATACATTTTCGGAGATCGTCGTGAGAGAGCCGTCCAGTAAGACTTTGAGCGCTTTGTAACCTGGATCATCAGATTCAAAAGATAAGTCGTCACAAAACAGAATAAAGCGTTCTGAGCGCTGGTAAATAATTTCGACGATATCATGTAAATCGGTCAGGTGGTGTTTTTCCACTTCAATGAGGCGTAACCCCGATTTGGCATATTTATTCAGCAATGCTTTAATCAGTGATGATTTTCCTGTGCCGCGCGCGCCGGTCAGCAGGACGTTATTCGCAGAAAATCCCTGCACGAATTGGCGCGTATTTTGCTCAATGCGCGCTATTTGCGGTTCGATGCAACATAGTGCTTCCAATGGAATTCGATCGGGATGCCTGATGGATTCAATGTGACCATGATTGTCTTTCTTCCGCCAGCGGAAGGCCACGCTGTTCTGCCAGTCCGGTTCAGGGTAATCAACCCGGAGAAGCCGTTCCAGGTGGTCCAGCAATTTCTCCGCCCGGCCATATAACTGTTCCAGTTTGTCCATGCAAGTATTACTGAACTAACTCCGGTAGTCGGCGTTAATTTTTACGTAGTCGTAGGATAGATCGCAGGTCCACAGGCAGGTCGAAGCACTGCCGCGATTCAGTACCACGCGCACGGTGATCTCAGTCTCGTTCATGACTTTTTGGCCCTGTTCTTCACGATATCCCGGCGCCCGGCCGCCATTCTCGGCAACCAGCACATGACCCAGATATAGCTGAATTTGATTAACATCCAGATCCTTCAATCCGGCGTAACCAATCGCAGCTAATATTCTTCCCAGGTTGGGGTCGGATGCAAAAAAGGCTGTTTTGATTAGCGGAGAATGCGCAATGGCGTATGCCACCTGCTTACATTCGGTAACATCTCTTCCTGATTCTATCTGGACAGTAATGAATTTTGTTGCGCCCTCACCGTCGCGAACGATCATTTGCGCTAATTCCGTAGCAACCTCGATAACCGTTTCCTGCAGCTGAATAAATTCGGGACTTTCGGAATCGCGGATTTCACGATGTTCAGCCCGTCCGGTAGCCATTAAGATGAGCGCATCGTTGGTTGAAGTGTCACCATCGACGGTAATGCGGTTAAATGATCGATCCGCCACATCGTGAATCATTTTTTGCAACAGGGATTGATCAATCGAGGCATCGGTTGCTATAAAACCCAACATGGTTGCCATATCCGGATGAATCATGCCCGAACCTTTGGCGATGCCGGTGACAGTCACTGTTTTATCCTGCAACTTTACTTGACGGGATGCGCCTTTGGGAACAATGTCGGTTGTCATGATCGCCTGTGCCGCGTCGTACCAGTTGTTTTCGTCAAGATCGGCGACTGCTAACGGCAAGCCCTGAATGACAGTATCAATCGGCAATGGCTCCATGATGACGCCAGTAGAAAACGGCAATATCTGTTGTGGTTTGCAGCCAAGTAATCCGGCAAGCGCTGTGCAGGTTGCGTGGGCATGCTGTATGCCGATGCTGCCTGTACCGGCGTTGGCATTGCCGGTATTCACTACGAGACCACGTATTGAGGATTCGGCCAGGTTTTCCTTTGCGACAATTACAGGGGCGGCGCAGAAACGGTTTTGTGTGAAAACGCCAGCAACATGCGTGTTCTCGTCCAGCGCGATGATCAATAAATCTTTTCGATCGCGTTTTTTTATACCAGCTTCGGCAATGCCAAGTTTAATACCGGGTATGTGTAATACATGTTCTGGAAACAACGTTGGAATATTGACGGGCATAATGCTTTAAACAATTTTAGAAGTTATATAATAAGCAATCGGCTCCCGTGAATATATACAAGCATCACGGGTATGTAAAATTTTTTTGGAGGATCTCTAAATGATCCAAAGTTTTAAGCCAAAATAAGGTGCGAGCCAAACTTGATTGAATTATTTTATGCGGTGCGTTTTTAATAAAGGCAAATGCTGTGTCTCCAGATGTTGAAAAGCAGAAAGAACAATCAGGAAATTGTAGAGAAGGTACAAAGAAAAGGAAGCATTTGCTGCTGGGGATTACCGGTGGCGTAGCGGCGTATAAAGCTGCGGAACTCGCACGTTTGCTGACTCGGGCTGGAATTGTGGTGCAAACTGTGATGACTGCGTCAGCATGCCGTTTTGTCGGGCCTGTTACGTTTCAGTCGCTGACTGGTCAGCCGGTATATACGGAATTATGGGAAACCAATGCGGCAAACAATATGGCACATATTCAGCTTTCGCGTAATACGGATATGATTCTTATTGCGCCTGCAAGCGCCGATTTCATCGCAAAACTTGCCGGTGGCATGGCTGATGATTTGTTAAGTACACTCTGTCTCGCGCGTGATTGCCCGTTGATGGTGGCTCCGGCGATGAACAGGCAAATGTGGATCAACCCTGCCACACAACGCAATATTCAGCGTCTGTTGGACGATGGCATCAGGATTGTCGGACCGGTGAGCGGAGAGCAGGCGTGCGGCGAAGTCGGTATGGGGCGCATGTTTGAAGCGCATGCACTATTGGAAACAGTGCAGGAAGCATTAAATGACAGCTCAGCAATTATTCCCCAGTTGCGGCAAAAACATGTTCTGATTACAGCCGGCCCGACTTATGAACCGATCGATCCCGTGCGCGGTATTACCAATCTGAGTTCCGGAAAAATGGGTTATGCCATTGCGCAGGCTGCATTGAATGCCGGCGCAAAAGTTACACTGATTTCCGGTCCGGTCTGTTTGACTCCACCGGCAGCGGCGCAAACAATTCACGTGCTGAGTGCGCTGGACATGTTTAATGCGGTTGATGCCGAAATTGCCGGTACGGATATTTTTATCGGTGTCGCTGCGGTGGCGGATTATCGTGTGGCTACCGCCAGCGCGCAAAAAATAAAAAAATCCGACCAGAAAATACAGTTGGAACTATTACTGAATCCGGATATCCTGCAACATGTGGCTGATAGAGACAACCCACCCTTTTGTGTGGGTTTTGCGGCTGAAACAGATCATCTTGAACAGTATGCAGCGCGCAAACGTACTCAAAAAAAATTATCGCTGCTGGTTGCCAATCAAGCACAGGAAACCTTGGGAGCTGATGAAGCGGCATTGGTTTTATTTGACGATACAGGCAAACGTTATTTTGCCAAAGCAGCCAAGTCAGTGCAGGCGCGCAAGCTGATCGAACATATTGCGGTACTCTATGCGCAACAACATCAATAATGAGCTGAACATCGTATGACAACCATTGATATTAAAATACTGGATGACCGTTTGCGTGAGCAATTGCCGTCGTATGCCACGCCGGGATCGGCTGGCCTTGATTTGCGCGCCTGTATCGATAAGGTGGAAACAATTGATGGCGGACAGACATTGCTGATTCCTTCCGGCATAGCGGTTCATATCGCTGACCCCGGACTGGCGGCAATAATACTGCCCCGATCAGGATTGGGACATAAGCATGGCATTGTTTTAGGCAATCTTGTCGGACTGATAGATTCGGATTATCAGGGGCAAATTCTTGTTTCCTGCTGGAATCGAGGTAAAACACCGTTTGAATTGCAACCTTTGGAGCGCATTGCGCAGCTGGTTGTTGTGCCGGTGGTGCAGGTTGGTTTTAATATTGTTGAAGATTTTGACGTAAGCCACCGCGGAGAAAGCGGCTTTGGCAGCACAGGTAAGCATTGATGCGTTATGCGGGCATTCGGATTTCTGTATTTCTGATGATTGGCATCAGTTGTGTCGCGCATGCGGAGATTTCAGCGCTGCCGGGAATTCCACTGACAATCGCAAATCATGAGCTGCGCGCAGAAGTTGCCTACACGCAGCAAGCCCGCGCGCGCGGCTTGATGTTCAGGCCGGTGCTGCCTGAGAATACCGGGATGTTATTCATTTTCCCGAAAAGTGCTTACTATAGCATGTGGATGAGAAATACCATGATTCCGCTGAGCGTGGCTTTTATCGATGAAAAAGGGATTATTCTTAACATTGCAGATATGGAACCTTATACACTTACCGCGCATTATTCCGCCGGACCGGCTAAATATGCGCTGGAAGTGAATCGTGGCTGGTTTGCGCACAAAAAAATTCAAGCGGGAGAATATGTCTCCGGTCTTGAGCATGCGCCCGCCGCAGAATAATGGGCGCTATCTATCAGTGTAGCCGCGGAAACATGCCCTTCAAGCCGCGCATCATTTTCGCAATGCCGCCTTTGTTCATCATTTTCATCATTTTTTTTGCCTGCTCAAACTGTGCGAGCAACCGATTGACTTCTTGAACAGAAACACCGGCGCCTGCAGCGATACGCCGTTTTCTTGACGCTTTCAGCATGTCGGGTTTGGTACGTTCCTGTGCGGTCATGGAGTTGATGATTGCTTCGGATCGATTGATGACTTTTTCATCAATATTGACATTCTGCGCGGCCTGACTGAGTTGCGCAGGCAGTTTGTCGAGCATGGCACTCATGCCACCCATTTTTTTCATCTGCTGGAACTGCGCTTTAAAATCGTTCAGATCAAATCCTTTGCCTGATTTGACTTTTTGCAGAAGCCGCTTTGCTTCTTGTTCATCGGTACTGCGCTGGGCTTCTTCAATCAAGCCAAGAACGTCGCCCATGCCCAAAATCCGTGAAGCCATGCGATCAGGATGAAACGCTTCCAGTCCGGTCAGTTTTTCAGCGATCCCGGTAAATTTAATGGGTTTTCCGGTTATATGCCTGACAGACAATGCGGCGCCGCCGCGTGAATCGCCATCGAGTTTGGTGAGCACTACGCCTGTTAATGGCAATGCTTCCGAAAATGCTTTTGCTGTATTAACCGCGTCCTGCCCCTGCATGGCATCTACAACAAACAAGGTTTCTATTGGCTTAAGCGAGGCTTCGAGCTCCCTGATTTCCTGCATCATGGCTTCGTCTATGCCCAGGCGGCCTGCGGTGTCGACGATTAAAACATCATGATGATGTTTACGTGCATAATCCAGTGCGGCAAGACCGATTTCTCCAGGTTTCTGACCATCCTGAGCCGGGAAGAAATCAGCGCCGGTCTGTTGTGCCAGTAGTTCCAGCTGATGTATGGCTGCAGGACGGTAAATATCGCAGGATACCAGCAGAACCTTTTTCTTTTTCTGATCCATGAGCCATTTGGCCAGTTTGCCGCTGCTCGTGGTCTTACCAGCACCTTGTAATCCAGCCATCAAAATAACGGCGGGAGGCGTTGTTGCGAGATTGAGATCTTCTTTTTCTCCACCCATGATGGTGATTAATTCCTGATGCACGATGCCAATCAGGGCTTGTCCTGGTGTCAGACTGTCGAGAACATCGTGGCCGACGGCTTTTTCTTTGACGCGCGCAATAAATTCTTTCACAACAGGCAGCGCGACATCTGCTTCAAGCAAAGCCAGACGAACTTCTCTTAATGCTTGTTGTATATTGCTTTCACTCAGTCTGGCTTCACCCTTGAGTGTTTTGATGATCCCTGAAAGACGACCTGTAAGATTTTCAAACATACTTTGAACCTCGGAAAAATGTATAAAGTGTACTGCCGTATAACAAAATTGGTGAAATATGGGGAAGGATACTTTGAATTTATTAAAGCGCCATGTAGACTAAACAGCTTGTCGATATCTTTAATGAATGATTATTTCAATGATTGGCATTTTAACTTATCTTTCCGCTTTTATGCTTTATATACTGGTTGGTTGGATCGTGTGGCGCGATATTTCAGAGCGATCCTTTTCATTGAGAGCAAAAGCGAATGAAAATGCCGTTGTCGCGAGTGACCGTGTGCAAATGGCTATGCTGGTGCCATTGTTACTTCATGCAGTAACGCTATATCAGTCGACTCTGGCAGGAGCGGGATTGAATCTTGGTGTCGGCAACGCGGTTTCGTTGATTATATGGCTGACTGCGTTGATTTATTGGTTTTCCGGTTTTTTCAGTCGTTATCAGGGATTGCAGACACTACTGGCCCCAATCGCCATCGCTGCTGCAATTGCGGTAGTATTGCCACTCATATTTCCATCATTAAAGCCACTGGAGAATACCGAATTACCTGCATTTAAAGCGCATCTTATCGTTGCGATGTCAGCGTACAGTTTTTTAACCATTGCTGCGTTGCACGCCATCCTGATGACGGTTGCCGAATATCAGCTGCACCATCCGGCTGCACGTTCACTGCTGACCAATCTGCCACCGTTGCTGGCCATGGAAAAACTGCTGTTCAGGATTATCTGGATCGGATTTGTCTTGCTGACATTGACATTACTCAGCGGGGTAGTCTTTTCAAAAGAAGTTTTTGGTCAATCTGTTACATTTTCTCACAAAACGCTGTTTGGATTTATTTCCTGGGGTATATTTGCTGCTCTGTTAGTTGGACGCCAGTTTTACGGCTGGCGAGGCAGGATAGCGATTCGCTGGACGTTAACCGGATTTACGATGTTGTTGCTGGCTTATATTGGTAGCAAATTTGTGCTTGAAATAATTTTGAGCCGTTAAGGAATCTGTCGAGTTTAAGATCAATCTACTGTGCTAATGGAACAGCGGTTCATACTTCCTCGTCGATTCCTGATTCCGTAGTCGCGATACGATTGCTTCTACAGATTTCCCGTTATTAAGAACACAAGGATTGGGTAATTTTTGTCTACGGCGATGTGCGTTCTTGCCTTGCTTTTCCTTATATTTTTGGTTGTTAAATCTTTCAGAGATTATAGATTATGGATTTTCTAAGACCGCAAATACAATTTAGGACGCAACAGAAGAAATACAGCAATAACCGTTTGTGCATGGCTCTGTTCGTATTGTTCGCTACTGTGAACATTGTCCATCTGTCCGGATGTGCCACAGTTGAGGCGCCTGTCGAGGAGTCGTCGGCTAATAGCGATACGGAATTATTATTACGTATCGAGGATCAGCGGCGTGTAATAGAAGAGCAGCAACAGAATATAAAAGAACTTGAATTGCAGCTGGCAAGAAAAAATATTGAAATCAAACAAAAGAGTATTCGTGAAAAAGAACAGGATCAGGTCATAGAGGCGACAGGTCATGAAATCGCACGAACTCAGATCAAGCTGCATCGTCTGGCGACACGATCCAGTTCTGCGTCTTTGATCGCTGAGGCGGAAGTTGCCATGGATGCATTGAATCGACAATCCGCGCAATCATTCGATGAGCAGTTAAAAACACAGGCGCAACAATTGTTAAATGCCGCAGGGTTATATTTTTCTCAAGATGATTATGCTGCCGCGACGCACTATGCATCTCAGTCGATCGAATTCATTAATATGACGGCCATGATCGCTGCTTCCGGTCGGGAAATGGTTAATCGGCCTACGGTGGTTTTTAACCTGCCGATCAAGCTGCAAACGACAGCAGATGTTAATTTACGCCAGACTCCAGGAACACGGGCTGCTATCAGAGCGGTATTGAAAAAAGGGACTCCCCTGACAGCGACTGCTTATCAGGGGAATTGGCTGAGGGTTCAAGCCGAAAACAACATGCAGGGATGGGTATCCAATACATTCATAAAAGTATTAACAACGGATAGTGAATTTTAGATGTCTGAACCAACAACCCGCGCCTGGTTGCGACCGGCTTTTTTGGCTTCATATAATGCGTTGTCCGCACGTGTTATAAGATCGGTGGGTAATGTGTCCTTGAGCTCTGACTGTGCAATACCAATACTCAATGTGACATGGATTGATTTGTTAACGACACTGCAAAATATTTCGGATACTTGAGTGCGAATCCGTTCCGCGGTAATTGTGGCTTCTTTTGCGGTTGTCTCGGTTAAAACGACAATAAACTCATCACCACCATAACGTGCCGCAAAATCAATTGATCGAATGGACTGTATTAACGTTCTGGAGACGGTTGCCAGTATTTCATCGCCGGCAATATGTCCCAGGCTGTCGTTGAGTTCCTTGAAGTAATCAACATCGATCATAAGAATGGCAAAAGGCCGTTTGTTACGATGCGATCTGGAGAGCTCATCGGTAATAATTTGATTCAGCTTGCTGCGATTATAGAGTCCGGTAAGACTGTCGGTTACACATAATTCCTCAAGTAACTGATTTTTCATTCTTAATTCTTCGTTCGCGGTAAGAATCTCAGCCCGGTTCTGGCGCAATTTTTCCGTCATATGATTGAACATTTGCGCAAGTCTGCCTAGCTCGTCCTTTCTAAGGACTGATGTTAGGGGTATGTCAAGATTTCCTTTAACGATCTGGTTCGTTGCGTCAATCAGGCTCTGCAAGGGCGTTACAATCGATCGCCCCAGATAAATTGCGATAGCTGCCACGATGAAAATAGATGCGCAAACCAGGATTACGAAAAAATTGCGTTGTTCAATTCTTTCGGCATAAACTTCTTCATATTTCCTTTCGGCAATAATAATAACCGGCAGTACATTGATTTTCTGCGCAAGGCCAATAACCTGATGATGTGAGAAATCCTGAAATTGAAGTAATTCGCCCGGATTATTCGCCAAAGCTTGATAAGCATCAGAACTCAATCGTGCTGTCGGATCAATGGTGCCATGGCTGGCTAATAAAAGCTCGCCACGGCTATTCACCATAAGAATTTCTCCGCGCGAGGATTTGATCGGATCTTCCATCTTTGACCTGATCGATTGCAAATCATAAGTTAGCACCAGCTGCCCTAAAATATAATTTTCATAAGACAGGATGGGTAAAGCGATGCTGACAGTCACTGTCTCAAACTGTTCATTTATTACGGGTGGCAGAATGAAGCTTTGTTGCGATGTATCAAGGCTGACCAGATTATCCAGTAAAGATTTATTCAGAAATGATTGATCTGAACTGCTTGCAATAATTTCCTGTTGTGTATCAATCACCGTTAGTTCCAGAAATTTATCGAGCCTTGCATGAACCAAACGCAAGTAGCTGTTAAGCATATCGTGTGACTGCGGTTTCTCGTCACGTTGCTGGTTGGCGGCGTTAGACAACGCTTCAATCATGATTCTGGATGTTGTCAGCGGAGCCGCCTCATGAATATTTCGATTGATCCAGGAAATTAGTTCACTGCTGGCGTGATTGGCAAGGGTACGTAATTCCCGTGTAAGATTTTCCCTGATCGAGCTGTCATTCTGGCGAAATGAGAGCAATCCCAGGGTAAGTGAAGGTATCAGTGTTGCTAATAAAGCAAACACGAAAATTTTACTTTTGATACTTTTCAATGAAATTACCTTACTCGGGAAAGAATTCAAATTATTTTATAGCTTAACCTGGTAATTCCAATGCAGGGAAAACGAGGACAAATACCCTTTTTTTACCTAATTGGTTTGGCAATTTTAAGCAATTTGTAATGCCTCTGGATGCCGGTCCGGATAATTACCTATCTGATAGCCTTGCCATAGCCTGTTTGCAATGAATGTGGCAATTGCATTGGCATGTTGTTCCAACGCTATATTTCCCAATTCGCGCGTGGTTTGTTTGAAAAGCGCCAGCCAACGAAGAAATAGCTCGGCGGACAGATCCGGTAGTGCGATATGCTTGGGCATTGGAGCCCCACGGAAACGGCTTGTGCCGCGCAGCTGTGCGGACCAGAAATTAATCATTTGAATGAAGTGCGCATCCCAGTCGATGACATGTGCTTCAAAAATAGGACCAAGAGAAGGGTCTTTTCTGGCCTTTGCATAAAATTCGTGCACAAGTTTTGAGATTTCATCTTCAGTATACAAGTCCGGGTCGGGTGTAGGAAAAAATGATTGATTCATAATATCTGAAATAAAAAAATCGAATAAAAATATATTACTTACATCTGAAACCTATGTTTCAGTAATAACTGAGATTAATTATACGCGTAATAAGTTTCCAAATCGGTATACACTGAAAAAATAAATGTTTTGTGGTGCATATTGTCGATGTGCTTGCCATAGACGTGTGAGGCTGCGATAAGATTTATGAATCATATCATTTTCAATGCGTTATTTTATATTCTGCGGCCGATCCAGACACTGTGATTCATGTTTGTCAGTTGAGCCAGGTAACCGAGGAGCAGGGTTATGAAAAATCTGTATGGCAAAGCGTTATTGGATGATCCGTCATGTACGAAATCAACCGCATTTACCCGTGAGGAACGGCAAAAATATGGTTTGCGCGGGCTATTGCCGTATGATGTGGCCAGTATCAGTAAACAAAAAGAACGTGCGCTTGAGAATATGCGCGGCAAGACGAATGATATTGAGAAGTATATTTTTCTGAACGCTTTGCTGGAGCGTAATCAGCGGCTTTTCTACCGTATCATGATCGACCATATGGAAGAAGTTATGCCGTTGGTTTATACCCCTACAGTTGGAGAGGCGTGTAAAGCGTTTGCACATATTTTCAGAAGACCGCAAGGCTTCTATATTACGCCGGAAGACCGCGGAGATATCGCAGCTATTCTGGGCAACTGGCCGGAAAAAGATATTCGCGTCATTGTTGTGACCGACGGTGAACGCATACTGGGTTTGGGTGATCTGGGCGCCAACGGGATGGGTATATCGATTGGCAAAACAGCCTTATATGTTGCCTGTGCCGGTATTCGCCCCGAATATTGCATGCCTGTCATGCTTGATGTCGGCACGAATAACCTGGCTTTGCGGGAAGATCCGCTTTATCTGGGTTATCCTCATGCACGCTTGAAAGGCGAGGCCTATAATACGCTGGTGGATGAATTTATTCAGGCTGTTCGTGCGCGTTTCCCTCGAGCACTCATTCAATTTGAAGATTTCCTCACCCCTAATGCATTCAGATTTCTCGATCAATATGGCCCGAACGTGCGTTGTTTCAACGATGATATACAGGGTACCGCTGCAGTGACCCTGGCGGGTGTTTATACCGCATCGCGTATCACAAAAAAGAAATTTTCAGACATGCGTATTATGTTTCTTGGCACAGGATCCGCTGCGAGCGGTACTGCCGAGCTGATGGTTATGGCTTACTGTAACGAAGGATTAAGCGTGCCGCAGGCCCGGGAGCGTATCTGGTTTATTGACCGGAAGGGTTTGGTTGTATCGACAAATGCAGTCATCAAACCGCGCATTCAACCCTTCGCCCATGCTCACCCGCCTTGTGGTTTCGTCGACGCCATCGAAATTGTAAAACCTGATGTGCTGATTGGTGCGACGGGGGTGGCAAACACATTTACCGAAGCAGTTATCCGCAAAATGGCCGAAGTGAATGAACGTCCGGTAATCATTGCGCTATCCAATCCGACATCGCATACTGAATGCACAGCGGAAGAAGCTTAT
Organism: Nitrosomonas sp.; assembly: GCA_028577615.1. Taxonomy (GTDB): domain Bacteria; phylum Pseudomonadota; class Gammaproteobacteria; order Burkholderiales; family Nitrosomonadaceae; genus Nitrosomonas. The sequence continues at coordinate 32,180 of JAJSDU010000021.1, read as the reverse complement.
GCTTGGAGTGACGGTCGGGCTATTTATGCAAGTGGAAGTCCTTTTAACGCCGTGCGTTATAAGACCCATTATTTTCAACCGGCGCAAGGTAATAATGCTTATATTTTTCCGGGAATCGGGCTTGGTGTTTACGCCAGTTCCGCGCGTCTGGTTACACAGAATATGTTCTTGTCTGCGGCAAAAGTGCTATCGGAGCTGGTGACCGATACTGAAATCAGCAGAGGCAGTGTTTATCCGTCCTTGCAACGTGTCAGAGCGGTCTCAAAAGCTATTGCGGTATCTGTCTGTGAAGTTGCCGTGCGGGAAGGCCTGGTTGAAGAAAAATTGCCGGATCAATTGGGAGACTACATTGAATCGCTGATGTATAACCCGGTTTATTAAAATATTCCTTGCCGGGTTTTAATACGCTGAGTGCGCTGCCGCGTGTTTTTTTATGCCGGGATGGCCGGGATTGGATCGTATGGATGATTCGAATTTACGCACCGAATAAATTAGCAACGCCGTCCAAACCAACATGCGTGATGGCGTAGGTGGCTTTTTCCTGTACGATGGGTTTGGCGTGAAATGCAATACTGATACCGGCTACCGCCATCATATCCAGATCATTGGCGCCGTCGCCTATGGCAATGACCTGATCGTGCTGAATGTTGAGCGCTTCGCATACTTTTTTGATCGCTTCGGCTTTGCTTTCCCGGCCAAGAATCTTTCCTGCTAATTTTCCGGTAAGCTTGTTATCTTTTATTTCGAGTGTGTTTGCAGCAGCATAGTCGAGATTCAGCCTAGTCTTGATGCGATCAGTGAAAAAAGAGAAGCCCCCTGAAATAACCATTGTTTTTATGCCGGCGTTGCGCGCTTTCCCAAGTAAAACTTCAGCGCCAGGGCTGAGTCGGACGCGTTCGTCATAGACTTTCTGCAGTGCGTCGGCATGCAAGCCTGCCAGCAAGGCCGTGCGTCGCGTAATGCTTTCTTCAAAACTGATCTCGCCGCGCATGGTTTGCAGGGTTATTTCCGAGACCTGTGGCTTGATCTGATGCATGTCCGCTATTTCATCAATGGTCTCTATCGCAAGCAGCGTTGAATCCATATCCATGGCGATCAGTTTGAAATCAGAAAATCGTCTGCGGGCATCCACAAAAGCATAGTCCAGATTCGCTTCGGCGCAATACTCAGCAACCCCTGTCTGCTGTTGAATATTTTTAAGCCTGAAGGCTTCTCCCGTGATTCTTTCAATTTGATCAGCAGCAGCCAGTTTTGCAAGTGCGCGCAAATCGCTGTTTTCGATTTCAGTACCTTGAATGATGAGATGCATCAATGAACTTTCTTATGATTTACAAAAATAAGGCTGATTTTATCAGTTTAATGAACAATGTTCAGGATTGCTTCCACTCAACGATGCAATTGCGGCCTGCTTTTTTTGCCTCAAGCAGCGCCGAGTCGGCGGCTTTGATTAAATCAATGGGATTTTTAAAACAGGGTATGCCATTTAAGCAGGATGCAACGCCGAATGAAGCAGTGATCCGGATTTCGGTGCCGTCATCGGTTTTAATTGAATGCGCCGTGATGGCATCCTTCAGGCGGCGTGTGATGTTCCTGGCGGCATCGGGTGGCGTTCCCGGCAGAATCAAGGCGAATTCTTCGCCGCCGTAACGGCAAAAAGAATCTTCCTCCCGAATCTGCTTAACGATGATGCCGGAAAATGAAGTCAGAATTTCGTCTCCGGCGACGTGACCGTATGTGTCATTGATTTTTTTAAAGTGATCGATATCGATCATTACAATCGTGAGAGGGAATTGATGTTGTGAAGAGAGGTGGAATTCGCGCTGTATTGTCTCATCAAAAAATTTTCTGTTCATAGCGCCGGTTAAGCCGTCATGTTGTGTTTTTTCTTCGAGTTCCTTAACTTTGGTTACCGTCTGTAACGCCAGTAACTCTTTCGCTTCGTCGAGAATTCCGGCAATTTCAGCAGGTGTGTAGAAGGTGATTTCAAACAAGTCTCCGATAGAATCGAGCGCCTCAATCATTGCGTTAAAAACTTCCAGTAACGTCTCTGAATCAATATCGAGCCAGGCACGAGCTGATCGGATCAAATTGATTAAATTTTCAGGTCTGCTCGGTGTTAAAAAATATTCTGCCAGATAACGTGAGACAGCAGCACAGGAATACAGATTGGGCGACGAGGCCATTTGAGGCTCAGGCTGACAGTGACTGGCTATGCATGTCAGGGCGATGTGATCCGGTATGTGCCATTGCTTCAGGAGCGCATAGCCTACTTCGTCATGACCTGAACTGAATGTCAGGCGCTCATTCATTAATAAAGCATCATGATCATTCGAGGATGTGTAAACAGGTTCGTATTCATCCGGCATGATCGCTATATAAGCAAGAATGCCGATATCCTGTAATAATCCCGCCAGAAATAAATCATCAACAAACCGCAGGCCCAGCTTTTCACCCAATGTACGGCAGGCGAGTGCTGATGCGATTGCGCGTCGCCAGAATTGCGTATTGTCGATTATTCCATTGCCTTTTATCGGATTTCTTATGAATGTGTTTGTCAATGAGAACGAAAGCGCGATGACAATAATAGTATGCGTGCCCAGAATGCTGATCGCCTGCCGGATATTTGAAGCCGAACGACGGCTTTTATAGAGTGGTGAGTTGGCCATTTTCAGTATTTTTGCGGAGAGCGCCGGATCTAGCATGATGTATTTGCACAAATCGTCGAGATTGATATCCGGATCATTGGCCAATTCTATAACTTTAACAGCAATCGCGGGTAACGTTGGAAGGGTTTTGCAGTGACGCAGTTGATTGGCTAGCTGTTCATTCATAAATTGACTCGATTATCGTGCAAATCGGACTTGCTTTTATAACTGTTGATCTTCTTAGATTACACAGAGACTATAGGCCTAATTGACAATAATATTGTCAGCATAATCTTACAATATTATTGTCATTATAATTGGTCATTTTTTCTGCATACAATGCTATAGTATTCAATTGATATGAATTTTGATGCAAAGCAAGTCAATTACTATTTTTTTACTGTTTTTTTGAGAACTCAATAATAATCGTTGACCAGGATAAAGGAGCGAGTTGTGGAATTTGGAATTAAAGTAACATCCCCGGATAAACAACGTGGGTCATGTATCATAGTTGGCATTTTTGAGTCAAAGAAAATGACTGACGCTGCAAAAGAACTGGATAATCTGTCCGGGGGATATATCAAGGACATTATCAGTCAGGGTGATCTTGAAGGCAAAACCAATACCACTTTGTTGTTGCACAAGGTTCCAAATGTTCAAAGCAAACGCGTACTGCTCATTGGGCTGGGAAAAGAGGAAGAGTTTAAAGACAGTGTTTTTGTCAGCATCGTACAAGCTGTGTTCCGTACACTGCATAGCACAGGTATTGCTGATTGTGCATTATTTCTGGCTGATCTTCCGTTAGAAAACCGGGATGTCGCCTGGAAAGTGACGCAAATTGCAAAACTGGCCGTTGAAAGCAATTATCGCTTCGATCAACTTAAAAGCAAGCCAGAGGAAAATAAAAAGTCTTTGCGCAAAATAACAATCTGCATCAGCAATTCTCAGGATTTGACGACGGGCGAGACAGCGCTCAATCAAGGTGCAGCCATTGCGCACGGAATGAGTCTGACCAAAGATCTTGGCAATCTCGCGCCGAATATCTGCACACCGAGTTATCTGGCTGAGCAGGCTAAGGAGCTTGCCAAGACTTATAAACTCAAGGCGACCATACTCGACAAGAAAGAGATGGAAAAACAGAAAATGGGCGCCTTGCTGGCCGTTGCGCGCGGCAGTCATCAGCCGCCCAAATTGATTGCTCTGGAATATCAGGGCGCCGGCAAGAAGGACAAGCCGGTGGTATTAGTCGGCAAGGGCGTGACTTTCGACACGGGTGGCATCTCATTAAAGCCTGCGGCCGAGATGGATGAGATGAAGTTCGATATGAGTGGTGCAGCAAGCGTATTGGGAACGATAAAGGCCATCGCTGAGATGAATCTTCCGGTCAATGTGGTGGCGATCATTCCGGCAACCGAAAACATGCCCGGTGGCAGTGCAACCAAACCCGGAGATGTGATTACCAGCATGTCGGGACAGACGATCGAGGTACTCAATACCGATGCAGAAGGCCGTTTGATACTGTGTGATGCGCTGACTTACGCGGAGCGCTATGATCCGGAAGTCGTCATAGATATTGCCACGCTGACAGGCGCCTGTGTCATTGCGCTGGGTAATATCGCAACGGGTTTGATGAGTAACGATGACGCGTTAGCGCAGGAAGTCATCGCGGCCGGCGAGCAGGCGGCGGATCGAGTCTGGCAGTTGCCGTTGTGGGATGATTATCAGGAATTGCTGAAAAGCAATTTCGCGGACATGGCGAATATCGGCGGTCGCGCGGGCGGTACGATTACAGCGGCGTGTTTTCTGTCGCGATTTACCAGGAAATTCCGGTGGGCGCATCTTGATATTGCCGGAACAGCATGGAAATCCGGTAAGGAGAAAGGTTCAACCGGCAGGCCCGTGCCTTTACTGACACAGTTTTTGATCAACCGGGCCGCAGCTGCTAAAGCATGAAGTTACATGCAGTCCGCAAGCCTGGAACTGGCTGAAAAAATGCTGCTGTTGATGAAGCGTAATGACCGAGATCGTTTTTTATTCAGGCGCTAATGACAAATTGCATGTGGCATGTCGGCTTTGCGCCAAGGCGCTAATCCAAAATGCGCGGGTAATGATTTATGCGACCGATGCGGCGATACTCGAGAAAATTGATAAACAGCTCTGGACCTATCAGCAGACCAGCTTCCTTCCGCATTGTGCAATTGATGACGATGAGCGACTGGTTAAATCAACACCGATTATTCTGAGTAATCGGATTGCGACAGCGCAGGGCTGTACCATACTGATCAATCTGGATGCGCAATGTCCACAGATGATCGAGCAATTTGATCGTGTAATTGAAATTGCAGGCGTATCACCTGAGGATAAACTGGCGGCCCGCGATCGTTATCGTTTATATAAACAGACAGGATACGCGCTGTATCATCATGATTTAACAACGCACTGATCTTTTATGCACAGTACTGGCAATTCTGAACTGGAGCTCGAGAATGACAGGATTCTCGAGAAATTTAATTTCCTGATCGAAAAGTATCATCAGCCTGATAGCGTCGTAAACGAGATGCAGGGACTGATCGATGCGGATAATATACCTGTGTTGACTGAAGTCGTCAGATTGCGATCAAAAGCGTTGCAGCCGGAATTTGGCGAATTGTCGCCGTTGCGATTGTTACTAGACGCAGCATTGCATGATGCGCATGTCGATTTGAATTACGCAGACCGACAGGCTCTGGTGCAGGCACTGGAGAACCGTATCCTGGTGCAGGAAAAAGATACCCCGGGAGAAAACACAACGCTATAGTTCGGGCAGTCAAATATACCTTCAAGTCTTAAAGCATGGCTTGCAATCCGCATCATCCCTTATAATGGCAAACTTTTGTCATATATCCTTACAATCAAATCACTCATCTTTCACATGGAACTTGCGAAAAGCTTTGATCCGAAGCAAATAGAAAACCGCTGGTATCCGGTCTGGGAAGCAGCCGGTTATTTCAAACCTGAAAATGCCAAGGCGGCAGATACTGCAAAGGCTTATTGCATTATGCTGCCGCCGCCGAATGTCACCGGCACGCTGCATATGGGGCATGCTTTCCAGCATACGCTGATGGACGCGCTGACGCGCTATCATCGCATGCAAGGCGACAATACGCTGTGGCAGCCGGGTACCGACCATGCCGGGATCGCGACACAGATCGTCGTCGAGCGTCAGCTTGATCAGCAGAATATCAACCGTCGTGAGCTTGGCCGTGAGGCGTTTCTTGAACGCGTGTGGCAATGGAAGGAAGAATCGGGTTCAACCATTACCCGTCAGATGCGGCGTCTGGGTGCATCCTGTGACTGGACGCGTGAGCGTTTCACGATGGATGCGGCGCTGTCGCGCGCAGTAACGGAAGTGTTTGTGCGGCTTTATCGCGAAGGACTGATTTATCGCGGCAAGCGGCTGGTGAATTGGGATCCTGTATTGCAGACCGCGGTTTCCGATCTGGAAGTGATCGCCACGGAGGAAAACGGCTCGTTATGGCATATCCGCTATCCGCTCGAACTTGACGATGGCGGAATTGCCACGGACGAAGCGGTGGTCGTCGCCACGACTCGGCCGGAAACCATGCTCGGCGATGTCGCCGTTGCCGTGCATCCGGAGGACAAACGCTATCAGCATCTGATCGGACGTCATGTACGCCTGCCGTTATGCGAACGCAGCATTCCGGTGATTGCCGACAGTTACGTGGACCCCGAATTCGGCACCGGGTGCGTCAAAATTACGCCGGCGCATGATTTCAATGATTATCAGATGGGACAGCGCCATCAGCTGGTACCCATCAATATTTTCACGCTGGATGGCAAAATTAACGACCTTGCACCGGCAGAATACCAGGGCATGGATCGCTTTGATGCCCGAAAGAAAATTGTCGCCGATCTTGAAGCGCAAGGCTATCTGGTTGCAACAAAGCCTCATAAACTGATGGCGCCGCGCGGTGATCGCACCAATACCATTATCGAGCCGATGCTGACCGACCAGTGGTATGTGTCCATGGGCGACATGGCGAAGCGCGGCCTTGAAGTGGTAGCCAGTGGTCAGGTCAAATTCACCCCGGAGAACTGGACGCATGTTTACAATCAGTGGCTGGAAAATATTCAGGACTGGTGCATTTCGCGGCAATTGTGGTGGGGGCACCGCATTCCCGCCTGGTACGATGAAGATGGCCATATTACGGTTGCGCATAGCCTTGAGGAAGCGCAGCAGCTTTCAGGAAAAACCGGTCTGCGCCAGGATGAGGATGTGCTCGATACCTGGTTTTCTTCAGCGCTGTGGCCTTTCTCGACACTGGGCTGGCCGGATGAAACAGCCGAGCTGAAAACGTTTCTGCCAACGTCGGTGTTGATTACCGGTTTCGATATTATTTTTTTCTGGGTCGCACGCATGGTGATGATGTCTCTGCATTTCACCGGCAAGGTGCCATTCCGCGAAGTGTATATCACCGGCCTGATCCGCGACGCGGAAGGCCAGAAAATGAGCAAATCCAAAGGTAATGTGCTCGATCCGCTGGATTTGATCGACGGCATTACGCTGGATGAACTGATCGCCAAACGCACCACAGGACTCATGAATCCAAAACAGGCCGAATTGATCGAAAAAACAACCCGCAAACATTTTCCGAATGGCATACCGGCTTTTGGCACGGATGCACTGCGGTTTACCTTCGCCAGCCTGGCGTCGCACGGGCGTGATATCAAGTTTGATATGCAGCGCTGTGAAGGTTACCGCAATTTCTGTAACAAATTATGGAATGCGACGCGCTATGTGCTGATGAATTGCGAAGGACAGGATACCGGATTGAATGACAGCCTGCCGTGCACTTACTCGGAGACCGATCAATGGATGATCAGCCGGTTGCAGCAGGCGGAAGGCGCCGTTGCACAGGCGTTTGCCAATTATCGCTTTGATCTGGTTGCGCGGGAAATTTATGAACTGGTCTGGGACGAATATTGCGACTGGTATGTTGAGCTGGCCAAGGTGCAGCTCAACAGTCCGGATGAATCCATACAGCGCGCGACACGCCGGACGCTCGTCCGTGTGCTTGAAGCGATGCTGCGGCTGGCGCATCCGATCATTCCGTTCATAACCGAGGAACTCTGGCACAAAGTTGCGCCACTGGCCGGAAAGTCCGGCGACAGTATCATGTGCCAGGCGTATCCGGTCGCGGATGCGGCAAAAATAAATCCGCAGGCGATAGCGCATATCCGCTTGCTTAAGGAAATGGTGAATGCCTGCCGGACGCTGCGCGGCGAAATGAATTTGTCGCCCGCGCAGAAAGTGCCGCTGCTGGCTGCGGGGGATCCACGCATACTGGCCGGTTTTTCGCCTTACTTGCAGTCTCTGGTCAAGCTCTCCGGGGTTGAGATTTTCGCGGATGGACTGCCTGATGCGGATGCGCCGGTGGCCATCGTCGATGACTTCAGGCTGATGCTGCGCGTCGAGATCGATGTCGCGGCGGAACGGGAACGGTTAAACAAGGAAATTGCGCGCGTTACGGCTGAAATAGCCAAGGCGGAAAGTAAGTTGTCGAATCCGGGTTTTGTTGAACGTGCGCCGGAAAGCGTGGTTGAACAGGAAAAAGAACGCCTGACAGGTTTCAGCTCACGTTTGAGCAGCCTGAATGAACAGCTGAAAAAACTGGGATAGGGTGATTCCCGTCCATCACGTCAGGCGATCCGCTTTTCTCGAGCCGCCGGAATGATGGAATGCGGCGTTACAGATTGCAGAAGGTCAGTTCGAAAGCGACATCCTTTTCGTAAACTTTTATCCGCTGTCCGGATTGCGACGGAATAAAACGGATATTCAGCGCATATTTGTTCGCGCTGATTTCGGGAACGCAGGGAAAATCCTCGCTTACGCTGACACGCAGCATATGCGCCATATAATCTGAGCTCGGTTGTTGAAAAATGCCATGCTGCGCGATGCACTGCATTGTTTTGCCGCTGCTTCTGAGCAGATAAAGCACAATGCCGAACGCATTGCGTATCGGCAGCAACGGAGCCAGCCACTCATTGAAGTCTTTGCGGCGCAAGGCCGGGTCCAGACTCAGCCAGTAATGATACGAAGGCAGATCAAATTCGCAAACGCCACCGGGAATACTGCTGCGCTGCTTGATGGTCATCAGCCACTCGTTATCGCGCAGATGTTCGCCGACTTTACCTGAAATTTCCAGCATGGAACGGAAAGTGGACTGTATGTTTTCAAGCACATTTTCCAATGCCGTTTCAGAAATATTCGGATTCTTGCGCATGCCTTCGAGAAACTGTTTCTGACGTTCCAGCTCCTGAAGCAGATCGGATTTGATATCCGCGCGCGTAGTGATTTCCAGCGCTTCAAAAAGCGTCATCAAGGAAGCATGATGTTGCATCGGAGAATCTTTGGCGGAGAAAAAATCGATTCTTTTGAACAGGTCTTCGAGTCTCAGCAGCGTGCGGATACGTTCATTGAGGGGGTGTTCATAACAGATCACGGCGAATTCTTTTCTCGGTGTAAAAAGTTCAAATCTTGCCTTATGCCGACAAAATATACAAATGAAAATTTTTTATTCCGGTATCAGGAACATCATAATCATCGCGTGTTTCGGTATGATGTGTAACATGCCGCAGAGTAAATGTAGTACCTCGGTATAATCCCTCTGATCTGGTCAGTGTATTGTGCAGGCGCTTCAATTCGGTTGTGGCGGAAATGAGATTGAACCGTTCGACGATGCGTTGTTGAGAAGACACAAGTCTTGCCAGTTCAGCTGTTTAGTTACTTCGGCGGCGGGAAGCCGGTCGATGATCTTGGTGTCTCCGGAGCTCATGATTACGCTCTGCTTTTCAATATTCAGCACTTCCCTCGACGCATCCAGGCTCGTGGATGCGTCGAGGTTATTTATACTAAAATCCGGCTGCCAAAGTGTTCGAAATAAAGCTGATCGATCATGTCGCGGGTGAACTGGTGATTCTGGCCGCCGCGATGCGCGATTTTCAACGCGCCGATGAGCGAGCCGAGTCGTCCGGTTGTCTGCCAGTCCATGCCATGCGCGATGCCGTAGAGCAGGCCGGCACGGTAGGCGTCGCCGCAGCCGGTCGGATCAACGATGTCCTGCGGTTTTACGCTGGGGATGTCGATTTGCCGGCCATCGGTATAAATGGTCGAGCCCTGCGCACCCAGTGTCACAATCAGCGCTCTGGTTTTTCTGGCGATGGCTTCCAGTGTAAGACCGGTGCGTTCCTGCAGCAACTGGCCTTCATAGTCATTGACCGCGACATAGTCGGCTTTGTCGATGAAGTCCGTCAGTTCGTCGCCATTGTACATGGGCAGGCCCTGGCCGGGATCGAAGACAAACGGAATGCCGTTTTGATGAAATTCAAGCGCGTGCTGCAGCATGCCGTCGCGTCCGTCTGGTGCGATGATGCCCAGTTGAATATTGTCTGCATCGGAGACCGAATTGAGGTGCGAGAAATTCATTGCGCCAGGATGAAACGCGGTGATCTGGTTGTCATCCAGATCGGTGGTGATAAACGCCTGCGCGGTAAATGTATCCTTGACGTACAGCACATTCGACTGATCGAGTCCGATTTGTTCGAAACGTTCGCGATAGGGTTGGATATCGTCGCCGACGGTCGCCATCATGACCGGTTCGCCGCCGAGCATTCTCAGATTATAGGCGATATTCCCCGCGCAGCCACCGAATTCACGGCGCATTTCCGGTACTAAAAATGCAACGTTCAGAACATGAATTTTCTCGGGAAGGATATGATTTTTGAAATGATCCGGAAAGACCATGATGTTGTCGTAAGCGATCGAGCCGCAGATCAGTGTGCGCATAGCTGTTAGTTCGGATGATGGATTTGTTGAAAAAAATGCTACTCAAACTATTTTGCACGCTGGTGTGAGTAGTTGATGAAGTTGGCCGGTGCTGGCGCACCGGCTGGTTTTGCAATAGCGCGTGTTTTACGTGCTGGGTTTCCAGCAGAGATCCAGTTCGCGCGCTGCCTTGACATCGTCGAGTTTGCGCAGCGGCATGTTGTGCGGTGCGCTTTTAACCATGTCAGGCTGTTGCTCGATTTCATCGAGAATTTCTTTCATTGCGGTGACGAATGCGTCAAGCGTCTGTTTGGACTCGGTTTCCGCGGGTTCAATCAGCAGGCACTCGGGCACCAGAATAGGGAAATACGTTGTCGGCGCGTGATAGCCCTTATCGAGCAGGCGCTTTGCCAGATTCATCGCGGTGACGCCGGTTTTATCCTTGATGTCTTTCATGGTGACAATGAATTCATGGCTTGCCCGGCGCGTCGGGTACGCAATTTCAAAGCCGATTTTTCTGAGCTCCGCCATAAGGTAGTTGGCGTTCAGCGTGGCGAATTCGGCAATGCGATTCATGCCTTCTCTGCCCAGCAGACGGACATAAATGTAGGCGCGCAGGAGCACGCCGGCATTACCCATGTGTGCGGATAAATGACCGATCGATTGCGGTCTTTCCTGTTCGGTCACCCAGCGGTATTTGCCGTTTTCCAGCGTGACAAACGGCACCGGCATGAACGGCAGCAGGCGTTTGGCAACGCCAATCGGCGCGGAACCTGGCCCGCCGCCGCCGTGTGGTGTCGAGAAAGTTTTGTGCAGGTTGATGTGGATGACATCGAAGCCCATGTCGCCCGGTTTCACCTTGCCGAGCACGGCGTTCAGGTTGGCGCCGTCGTAGTAGAGCAAACCGCCCGCTTCGTGCACGACGCGGCTCATTTCGGCAATGTTTTCTTCAAAAACGCCCAGCGTGGACGGATTGGTCAGCATCAGACCGGCGGTTTTCGGACCAACGGCGGCTTTGAGCGCGCTCAGATCGACATTGCCTTCCTTGTCGGTAGGGATCTCGACCACTTTAAAACCGCACATCACTGCAGTAGCGGGATTGGTGCCATGCGCCGCATCGGGTACGATAATTTCAGTGCGTTCGAAGTCACCGTGCGCTTCGTGATAGGCGCGGATCATCATCACGCCTGCCAGTTCGCCTTGCGCACCCGCCATCGGCGCGAGGGTGATGCCGGCCATGCCGGTGACGTCTTTGAGAATTTCCTGCAATTCGTACATGCAGGCAAGAAAGCCTTGTCCGGTATCTTCCGGCGCCAGCGGATGCCGGCTGAGATACTGCGGCAGCATGGCCAGTGCATTGCACGCACGCGGGTTATATTTCATCGTGCAGGAACCCAGCGGGTAGAATTCAGTATCAATGGAAAAATTCTTTTGCGACAGCCGCGTGTAATGGCGTACGGTGTCCATTTCAGAAACTTCCGGCAGCAGGGGCTGTTTTTTTCGCAGCAGATGATCCGGAATGTCATCGACACTGGCGGAAGTTTTCGGTGCCTGGGAATAATTGCGACGTCCAGGGCGCGCGTGTTCGAATATCAGCATGATTGGAACGTTATCGTTTAATAGAAAAAGGTTATTCGTTGATGAAATGCCACAGAACTCAGGGACTGTCAGATTATTTCAGTGCCGCCAGCGCCGCGCCATAGTTGGGTTCGTCGGCAATTTCCGGCACCAGCTCGGCATGCACGATCGTGTCGGTTTCATCCAGCACAATAACAGCGCGCGCGGTGATGCCGGCAAACGGGCCTTCGGCAATCAGCACGCCGTAGTCTTTCATGAAATTAGCGCCGCGCATGGTTGAAAGCGTAACGACTTTATCCAGATTTTCCGTGTCGCAGAAGCGGCTCATGGCAAATGGCAGATCCGCCGCGATAATCAGCACGGCGGTATTGTTCATGTTGCTCGCCTGCTGGTTGAATTTGCGCGTGGACAGCGCACAGACCGGCGTATCAAGACTGGGTACGATGTTCAGCACTTTTTTCTTACCGGAAAAGTCTGCCAGCGTCACATCTTTCAAATCCCGGTTGACCAGCGAGAAAGCCGGTGCTTTTTGACCAATTTTGGGAAAAGTGCCTTCAATGCGAATTGGATTGCCTAAATGCGTAACCATAATTATTTCCTCGATTTGTAGTGTGTTTGGAATAGATTCAATCTGTTTAGCCAAGTGCCTGCCGGAATTGGCTGACATAATTTTCGATGTCGGCTTCGGTTTTTGTTTCTGTCGCGCAGACCAGCAGGGTGTTCTCCAGTCCCGGATAATGCGTTTGCAGGTCGAAGCCGCCCAGTATGCCGTTTTGCTTGAGCTTCGCGAGCACGTTGGCTGCGGATGACGGCAGGCCGATGGCGGCTTCATGGAAAAACGGACTGCCGAATACCTGTTCCACGCCCGGTATCGCGGTCAGTTTTTTGATCAGGCTGGACGTGTTTGCATGGGATTGCGCGGCAACCCGGCGAAGCCCATCGGGGCCCAGTAAAGACATGTAAATTGTCGCCGCCGTAACCATCAACCCCTGGTTGGTGCAGATGTTGGAGGTGGCTTTCGAGCGGCGGATATGCTGTTCACGCGCCTGTAACGTCAGAACAAAACCGGGCTTGCCATTCAGGTCATTCGTGCGTCCGATGATACGACCGGGAATCTGGCGAATCAGGCTGTTTTTACAGGCCATAAAGCCGAAATAAGGACCGCCGCTGGATAACGGGATACCTAAGGGCTGACCTTCGCCGACAGCGATATCTGCGCCTGTTTCGCCCCATTCTCCAGGTGGTTTCAGCAATGCCAGTGCGACAGGATTGACCACGCCGATGGCAAGCGCGTTTTTGCTGTGCGCCCAGTCGGTCAATGCATCGACCTGTTCCAGTACGCCAAAGAAATTGGGCTGCGGAATAACCAGCGCGGCGATGTCATCGGTGGCAAAAGCATCCAGCGACTCCAGCCGGATTTGTCCGGATGTCTGATCGAACGGAACTTCAACAATCTCGATTTTCTGGTTGCTGACAATGGCACGCGCCACTTTGCGGTACACCGGATGGACAGTTTCCGGAATCAGTATGCGCCGGGAAGATTTGTGCGATCTGACCGCCATCAACGCGGCTTCCGCTAGCGCCGTCGCGCCGTCGTACATGCTGGCGTTGGAAACATCCATGCCGGTCAGCGATGCCATCATGGTCTGGTATTCGTACAGTAACTGTAAGGTGCCCTGGCTGGCTTCGGCCTGATACGGCGTATAGGAGGAATAAAACTCACCGCGCGTGGTGATTTGCCAGACGGCGGCCGGAATATGATGTTCGTAAGCGCCTGCGCCGATGTAATTCTGATAAAAACCATCCTGGCTGGCACGTTCCATCATCAACCGGGTAATTTCCATTTCGCTTAACCCGGGCGGAACTTCTTTCAAGGTGCCGCCTTTCAGATCGGCGGGAATTTCATCAAACAGCGCTTCAATAGAATCAGCGCCGATGCTGGCAAGCATTTCAGCAATATCTTCTTCTGTGTGTGGGATAAACGGCATGGTGAATTACACTAAGTCCATAGAATTGATAAAAAAGGTGCGATTGATCACGGTGGGTCGCCGATAGAATTCGATTTAATGATCTTCGCTGTCGAGTACTTCCTGATAACCGGCGGCATCCAGCAGCCCATCCAGTTCGGCCGGGTTGCCGGGTTTTAATTTGAACAGCCATGAACCAAAGGCATCCTGGTTGATTTTCTCAGGACTGTCAGCCAGTGCCGAGTTGACTTCAATGACTTCGCCGGATATGGGCGCATAGACATCTGCCGCAGCCTTGACGGATTCGGCGACAGCGCATTCCTGTTTTTGCGAAAAGGAGTCGCCCACTTTGGGTAATTCGACGAACACCATGTCGCCGAGCAGTTCCTGCGCGTGATCGGTAATGCCTACGGTTACTGTGCCGTCTGCTTCAATCTTGACCCATTCGTGCGAGCGGGTGTATTTCAAATCTGATGGAATGCTCATTTATTTGCTCCAGAATTAATTTTGCGATGTTGATAGATGATTGAGATGTTTCCTGGTTAAACCAGAACTTTTCCGTTCCGTACGAAAGGGTATTTTACCACTTTGGCGCGTAATTGCTTATCCCTGACCAGCACCTGTACTTCGTCGCCGGGCGACACGCCAATGGCGATGCGCGCCAGAGCGATGGATTGATTGATGGTCGGCGAGAATCCGCCGCTGGTGATTTCGCCTTCAAATGCCTGACCGTTGACCTGTCCTACCACTTTCTGATGGCTTCTGAGCACGCCGCGGTCAAGCAGCACCAGTCCGGCCAGTTGCTGCGTCGGGTTTGAATCCAGCAGCGCCTGCTTGCCGATGAAATCGCGCTCGCTTTTCAGGTCGACAGTCCAGTTGAGACCGGATTCCAGTGGCGATGTCGATTCATCCATGTCCTGGCCGTAGAGATTCATGCCAGCTTCAAGGCGCAGTGTATCGCGGGCACCAAGCCCTGCGGGTGCGACGCCTGCTGCATGCAGCGATTTCCAGAATGTCGGTGCTTCTTCAGCGGGTAGAATAATTTCAAAGCCATCTTCGCCAGTGTAGCCGGTGCGGGCGATGAAAAAGTGATTAAGGGTTGTCGATTGAAATATTTTCAGCTCTTCGGTGGCCGCCTGCGAACCGGGAATGACCTGCCATACTTTTGCGCGCGCATTTGGGCCTTGCACGGCGATCATCGCCATGTCGCGACGCGGCGTGATTTCCAGTCCGGGAGCGAGTGCGTCACGTTGTTTGAGTATCCAGGCGACATCTTTGTCGGCGGTACCGGCATTGACGACGATGCGGAACCAGGATTCCGTCAGAAAATAAACGATCAGATCGTCGATGATGCCGCCCTGCGGCGTCAGCATGCAGGTATACAGCGCTTTGCCGGGTATGGTTATTTTGTCGACATTGTTGGCGACCAGTTTGCGCAGAAAGTCGCGCGTTCCGTCACCCTTGATGTCAACGGGCAGCATGTGCGATACGTCGAACATCCCGGCGTCCTGACGGACCTTGTGGTGTTCTTCAAGTTGCGAGCCATAGTGGAGCGGCATGTCCCAGCCGCCGAAATCCACCATTTTGGCGTTCATCTGGCGGTGTGTTTCGTTCAGAGGCGTTTTTTTCAGCACGGATTTTCTCCCGATAATAAAAAATAAGTCATTGTAACATTCAGAATGACTTCACCCCTCTGTCCTTCTACCTGAGAGATTTACGGGATGTCCGCGTGCCCCTTCGGTGGCCAAGCAATAAAAACAGTGCCATTAAATGAATGGCGAATTGCTAAGCACTCTCCAGATTGCCTGTTTCAAGCGGTTTTCAGGAGATAACAATGATTTTCAATCGTTTTCTGACCTTGCCTGAGCGATTCCGGGGGGTTACGCCTTCGGCGGCGCCGTGACTATCGCCTGATAATCTGGAGCGCGCTCTCCTGCTTGAACATGTTTGGCTGAGTGCGAACTATACCTTAGCAGCAGGGTTTGAGACAAGGCTTTGGCCAAAAAATCATGTATTTTCATGGTTTCTGCGTTGCCCGGATTTTCAATTTAATACATTGATTGATAGAATGAACGTATCAGTGGAGACAAGTGTGAGCGAACAGTCTGGACAGTGAACAGACTGATTAGATAAACAGCAGCAGTATAGGAATCTTAAAATCGAATGAAAACCGTTTTGATAACCGGTGCGAACCGCGGCATAGGACTCGAATTTACACGGCAGTATGCCGGAGATGGCTGGCGCGTTCTGGCCTGCGCGCGAAATCCGTCTGAATCCAATGCATTGCAGCAACTGGCCGCACAGTTTCAGGATCGTATCCAGGTGCATGCACTCGATGTCGCCGATCGTGCGCAGATTGAGCAGCTGTCCCATGCATTGTCAGCAGAAGAGATTGACGTGCTGATCAATAATGCAGGCGTCTACCCCGCCAGCCACGGCGACAGTTTTCATCAGGTTGACTATGCTGCATGGGCATATGCCTTTGAGGTGAACGCAATGGCGCCGCTCAAAATGGCGGATGCGTTTTATCGCCAGATTGCCAGAAGTGATACAAAGAAAATTGTGACGATCACCAGTAAGATGGGCAGTATTTCTGACAACACCAGTGGCGGAAGCTATGTCTACCGCTCCAGCAAATCCGCGGTTAACATCGTCATGAAAAGCCTGTCGATCGATCTGGAATCCAAAGGCGTAATCGTGGCGTTGCTGCACCCGGGATGGGTTCGAACCGAAATGGGCGGTCCGAACGCATTGATCTCCGCCGAAAAGAGCGTCAACGGCATGCGCCAGGTCATTGCGGATCTGATTCACACCGATAGCGGCAAGTTTTTTGCCTACGACGGGCAAGTCATTCCCTGGTAAATAACATACACTGGAAAAGCCATGAGCGGAAAAACTTTTGATCTGAATAAGAATGAACTGGTCAGGCAATCTGTCAGCCAGATGGAGACTGTGTTGCAGGGCGCGCATTATACCCAGGCGCAGAAACTTGCGCTGACTTGCCGCATTTTGTTTGACAACGGTCATGATTCCGGGCTGGCTGGACAGATCACTGCGCGGGGTGAGAAACCGGGCACCTATCTGACCCAGCGCCTGGGACTGGGGTTTGATGAAATCCGCGCGAGCAACCTGCTGCTGGTCAATGAAGATCTGGAAGTACTCGAAGGCGAGGGCATGGCGAATCCCGCCAACCGTTTTCATTCATGGCTATACCGGGCGCGCCCCGATGTGCAGTGCATCATTCATACGCATGCCATCCATACCGCGGCGCTGAGCATGCTGGAGATTCCACTGGAAATTTCGCATATGGATAACTGCGTGCTTTACGACGATGTCGCTTTTCTGCCGGAATGGCCCGGCGTGCCGGTCGGTAATGAAGAGGGTGAGCTGATTGCGCGGGCGATCGGATCAAAACGTGCGCTGTTTCTGGCGCATCACGGCCTGCTTGTCGCCTGCGGCAGTATCGAGGAATCCTGTCTGCTGGCGATCGCCTTCGAACGTGCGGCCCGGATGCAGCTCATCGCACTTTCCGCAGGCGCAATCAAGCCGGTCAAAGCGGAACTTGCACGCGAAGCGCACGACTGGGTACTCCGCGCGCAGCGCAGTGCGGTTGGTTTTGCCTATTACGCGAGACGCTGTCTCAGGAACAAAAATGGCGATTGCCTTGAATGAGGGTTTTGATTTTTGCTGACTGGTAGAGTAGAGTGCGTGCGCTTTCTCGAATCATTCACGCGACAGGGCTATAAGATAGCCTGGAACGCGACATGAAATTTGATCGTTCCTGATGCGCCATTCAGGTAGTCCGGTAGAGCTTCCAAGGCCATGAACGCCTCCATTGGCACATCGTATTCCGACGTGATTCCGAAGCATACCGATGGCTGAAATCCGAATTTCGCGTAGTAATCCAGATATCCAGGCACGAAAATCGCGCTGACACCGAGGATTTTGCAGCACTTGGGCTCTGAATTGATCAGTGCGGTACCTACACCCTGATGCTGCCGTTCCGGCAGAACAGTAACCGGAGCCAGACTCAGACTCAGACCCATTAAAGTTAGATGTTCATGCGCGTCAAGGATCATCGGATTGAACCATGCCAGCCATGCCGGCATGGGGGTGCTGGCGCATAAATCTGCTGCGGCTGAATTCAATTCCTGCGCCAGACCAGCAGGCGGTTGTTCGCGGGCATGGCGAAGTCATGCTGTAACGACATGCCGCATTTTTCAGCCAGTTGCTGCAAATCAGCAATGTCACGGATGCCGCTTTCAGGGTCGCGGTTTTTCAGCCATTCGTCGAACTGCGCGTTACTGGCGCTGGTGTAGCGGCCATCGCGATTGAATGGTCCGTAGGTGCAGAAGATTCCCTGTTGCGGAAGTAATGCGCCAGCACGGCTGAATAACCGGCAGACTTGCGGCCAGTGAATGATATGCAAAGTGTTGGCGGTGAAAACGGCGTCGGCCTGAATCCTGGGCCAGTAATCATCGTCAATATCGAGCGGCAGCGGTGTCGCCAGGTTTTCTGATGGATGACTTCTGCTCGTGCTTGTGAGCAAGGCCAGTTTATCGGGCAATTCAGTAGGTTGCCAGACCAGGTGGGGCAGGGCCGGAGCAAAAAAAGTGGCATGCTGGCCGGTGCCGCTGCCGATTTCCAGTACTGCTGCGCAATCGGCCAGCAGTGGGTGCAGTTTATCCAGAATCGGACGTTTGTTGCGTTCGGCGGCTTCTGAAAACATCATGTGGGACGGGTTCGTTGTTATAACGTCTGGTTGTGTGATGATGTCTATGATGGCGTACAGAATAACACGATTGCGCTGTTGATTCTGGTCTCATGGTTTCAAAGAAGCATCAAGTCTTTTCTGTCATGCAAATATGAAGTGCTGTCTTCTAATGGTTTCCTTTAGGGAAAAACAAGAGTTTCCCTAATATCCGCGCTGAATTGATTCAATTAATATGAGCTTGCTGGTTAAAGTTGGGAGGATATTGATCATGAAAGCATTAAAATTTTCAGTACTATTATTGTCTTTGCTGATGATTGCTTTGTTAACTTCCTGCGCACGAATGAATCCGCAAACCATGAACACGGCAAATATCGCCCGCCACGATCATGATGCATTGGTCAAGTATTACGGAGATGTAGCCAGAGAAGCGAAAGCACAACTGATCGAGAATAAAAGAATGCTCGAAGAATGCGAGACACATCCTTATTATTTTGGCTGGCAGGGCCAGGATATCAGATCGCATTCTGCCGCGAATATACACCGGTATGAAAAAATTCTGGAAGACAGCCTGCGTCATGTTGATCTTCACAGGCGGATGGCGAGAGAGCAGGAAAATCAAATGAGCAGAACAGAGAGTGATATCGAGGATGAGTTTACGGCGGCAGAGCCGGAATATTCCGACAGCAAAGCATTATGATAGAACATGCTCGGGCATCGACCCGCAGTAGTTTGCAATGGCGTCATCAAAAAGGCAGTACGAAATCCAGTGAAAACAGGATTTGGTCTTTATTGCCGTCAAATGGCCGGTAGGCTGCCGTTTGATAGGCATCGACCCTGTCGTAACGGATATTGGGGCGGGCATTCAGTTTTTTGATGGCGTCCCATTTCAGTTTCAGTGTTTTAGCTATTTTCCAGTTTAAGCCTACTGTCAACGAATAATAATCCGCCGGCGTGGTCGTGACACTGTTGATGTCGCCGGCATAGCTGACTGCCGTGCCATTCACGATATTGGTCGCGGCGGCTATCCTGAAAGGGGATGGATTGCGGAAACCGTGTTTGTCGCGAAACCATTCACCGCGGATACCCGCGGACAGGTTATCTGTCAGATCATAATACAGATGCGCGACAACACTCATCCACTCCGCGTCTTTTATGGTGTTGGTGTAGTGCAGATTATTCAGTAAAACGCCGCCGGCAAGGCCATAGACATGATGCAGGACGAGCAGCGTTCTGGGATTGATTTTTTGTTTGAAGACGATGTTATAGAATCCCCAGGGCTCGCTGCTGCGCGTGGAAGTTGCGCCATACGTGCCTGAAATATGCAGTGAGGTTGCCTGATTGTCGCTGCTCCAGGTAAATCCTCCAATGCTGCCCCAGTTCTCCAGTTCTTTGTCCCATCCCGCATCCCAGCCACCGGTGGCGCTGCCGGTAAGTGCGCCACCCAAAACGACCCAGTTTTTATTGACGGTATAGTTTGCCAGCAGGCCTGTATGGGTAAAAGGTTCGCCGACATTCAGCGTATAAGCGCGCGTATAAAAAAAGTTGTCGGGTGCCGGGACCGTTTCAAACCCCGTCGGCGTGTAAAAGTGTCCCAGCTTGACATTGAGTCCGTTGCCAATAGGGGCGTAAACTTCCAGGTAAGTCTGCGGCAATGCGATGCCGTAAGTGCGTGTCGAAGAACAGCATAGATTCAGATCCCAGTTGCTTCTGCTGAGCGGTTCTCCAGTATTCACATCAAATGTGGGAACACCGAAGGCTTGAGTAAAAATGGCGTCTGTACCGAACATAAAATCGAAGCGCCCCCCAATATCCCAGGCGTTTCCGGTTGATACCACGGGGCGTTGTACAAATAAATTCAATTGATTCAGTTGAAACCGGTTTGCCTGATCGGCAAAAATAACCGGGCCATTATATCCGCCGGCCTGACTGGGATTGAAGGTCGCGCCGCCATTAATCCAGCCACCAAATTTTATTCTGCTTTCGCTGATAAAATTTTTCAGATTGCCAGCCTGGAGCGTAATTGAGTAGGTATCGAAAAATAACACAGTGCTTGCTAAGGCACATAACAACCATTTGTGGAATTTCATGTTCGAATAATGATAAGGGCGCGTTCGTAAAAGTAAAGCAGCTATAAAAATATGCCGGACTGATTCAGTGAAGCGGTAATCACCACTTAATTCCCGGAATTGCTGGATTTTATTTTAATACATGGTATTCATTTTCCTGTGTTGCGGAGGATATCGCGGTTTTGTGTAATCGGTCGATCCCCGCGAGATGCTATCGATTTCCACAAAAAATGACCCATGCTCTTTTTGTGTTGCTAATCCTGACGATTCAGCCAGTCTTCCCGCATACGGCGCGCCTGTATGAAGGCCTGTTCCAGCGCATTGCCATTTTCTTCCTGCAACAGGGTTTGCAGCATGTCCAGCTCGTTTTGAAAAGCTTCCAGTTCCTGAAGGAGCGCCCGGCGATTGGCCAGGCAGATATCACGCCACATTTCCGGCGAGCTGCTGGCGATTCGGGTAAAGTCGCGGAAGCCGCTGCCGGCAAAGCGTAGCAGGCTTTCAGGACTATCCGTGCTGTTGCGTAAATGATTCATCAGCGCGAATGCCAGGACGTGAGGCAGGTGGCTGGTTGCGGCGAGGATGCGATCGTGTTCTTCAACCGGCATTTGCGAGACTTTCGCGCCGCAGGCCTGCCATAAGGCGGTGGCTGTTTCGACGGCCTCAGTCCGGGTTTCGGCGAGCGGGGTGAGGATGACATGCTTGCCGGCGTACAGATCGTTCTGCGCGGCAAGAACGCCGCTTTGCTCGGCGCCTGCAATCGGATGGCCGGGTACAAAGTTTTTCAGATTTTCGCCGAGATGATCGCGCGCAGCCGTGACGACGTCCTGTTTTGTGCTGCCCGCGTCAGAGATGACGGTATTCGAGTCTAAGTGTGGCGCGATCTCCGCCATGATGCTTCCAGTCTGCCCGACCGGCATGGCGAGCAGCACAAAATCGGCCTGATGCAGGGCGGATGCCATGTCAGGCGCGATTTCATCGATGACGCCTTGTTTCAGTGCGCGCTGCATGTTTTCACGGCTGCGTCCGACACCGGTAATGCGGCGCACCGCGCCGGCCTTGCGCAGTGCAAGTGCGAAGGAACCGCCAATCAGTCCGACACCGATGATGACCAGTTTGTTAAACGTCGTGGATGACATGCTATGTGGTCAAAGACTGTGCAATACCGCCGGCAGGTTTCCAGTCATTCATGACAATAATCATGTTACTTCTTCCAGTGCATATTCGAGTGATTGCAGGAAACGCTGATTCTCCTGTTCCAGTCCTATGGTGACGCGCAAATGATGCGGCATTTCATAGATGCCCAACGGGCGAACGATAACACCCTGCCGTAACAGATTTTGATAAACCTTGAGCGTATTCGCGGTATCGCCTTTAATCTCGAAGCTGATGAAGTTGCCGTATGACGGGATATATTTTACGCCCAGCTTGCGGAAGCCGTCGGTCATTTGCAGCATGCCCGCACGATTCAATGCATATGCCCGTTGTATGAATTCAGTGTCTTCCAGTGCCGCCAGCGCGCCGATCAATCCAATGCTGCTGACGTTAAACGGCTGGCGTACACGGTTCATCAGATTGGCAACTTCGGGATGTGCGAGTCCAAAGCCGACACGCACGCCGGCCAGTCCATAGATTTTGGAAAATGTTCGCGTGATAACCAGATTAGGGAATTGTTTCAGCCAGCTGATGCTGTCCGGCTTGTTTGCCGCGGGCAGATATTCATAATAGGCTTCGTCAAGTACGACCAGAACGTCGCGCGATACGCGTTCAATGAAACGCAGCAGATCGTTGGCACTGGATAACGTGCCGGTTGGATTGTTTGGACTGGCGATAAAAACCATGCGCGTTTCCGGTGTGATGGCATCCAGAATCGCCGGAAGATCATGCCCGTAGTCCCGGGCAGGTACCGGAATGCCTTTGGCGCCGATGGTCTGCGTGACCAGCGGATAGACAGCAAAGGCATGTTGCGAATAAATAGCGGTCGCGCCCGGTTTCAGGAAAACCCGCGCAGCCAGGTCCAATACATCGTTGGAGCCGTTGCCGAGGACGATCTGTTCGCTGCTGATATCGTATCGCTGTGACAATGCCTGCTTCAATTCGAATCCGCTGCCATCGGGATAGCGGGCAATATCGTGCAGTGCCTGAATCATGGCTTCCATTGCCAGCGGACTGGCACCAAGCGGATTCTCGTTTGAGGCCAGTTTTACGATGTTGCCTTCTTCCAGTCTCATTTCCCTGGCGAGTTCCGATATCGGCTTTCCCGGTTGATACGGTTGTATGGCGCGGATATATTCCGGCGCAAAATCACAAAGATTCATAATAAATTTTTATTATCAATAGTTGAAATATCTGGATTGATTTTTATCACTTGTTTTCGCTGCAATGCGACAGACGGTCTGGATTGTCATGCTTTGAATCAGGACTGTGCGACGGGATAGGATCCGAGTATTTTCAGGAAACTTGCCTGTTCGTTCAGTTCTTTGAGTGCGGCAGCGACATTACTGTCGTTCTGATGACCTTCGATGTCGACAAAAAAGACATATTGCCAGAGATTGATGCGCGAGGGGCGCGATTCAAGCCGGGTCATGCTGACGCCATGCGCTGCAAAAGGCGTCAGTAAACGGTGAATGGCGCCCGCATAATTGCCGGCGGACATGATCAGCGATGTCTTATCGTTGCCTGACGGTTCAACGTTTTGCATGCCGAGTACCAGAAAGCGAGTGGTGTTTTTGGAATCATCTTCGATATTTTCGGCACAAATCGTCAAACCATAAAGTTCAGCCGCTCTTTTTCCGGCAATTGCAGCTGCATTACTATCCTGCGCAGCAAGGCGGGCGGCATCGGCATTGCTACCCGCATGAATGTGATGCTTGCTGGATAGCGTTGGCAGATTGGCCTGCAGCCAGTGGTGACATTGCGCGAAGGATTGGGGGTGCGAATAAATTTTGTTGATCTGTTTTAAGTCGGTTTGCCGGGCCATCAGAGATTGATGCACCGGCAGCTGGATTTCGCCGCAGACGGTCAGTGATGTCTGAAGCAGCAGATCGAGTGTTCTGCCAACTGCGCCTTCGGTTGAATTTTCTACAGGAACGACGCCATAGCCGGCGTTGCCGGATTCGGCACTGCGAAATACTTCGTCGATTGAATCACAAGGTAGCGTGGTGACCGCGGTACCGAACCGCTTAATGGCAGCTTCTTCGGAAAATGTGCCTTGCGGACCCAGACAAGCGATTGTCATGGGTTTTTCCAGCGCGCGGCATATCGACATGATTTCGGTAAACAGCTGCGCGATACGCGTATTGTCGAGCGGTCCCGAATTCTCTCGTCGCATCCGTTCCAGGATCTGGGCTTCTCTTTCAGGCCGGTAGATTATGCCATTTTTTTTGATGATCCCGATTTGCCGGGCGCATTCCGCGCGCATATTGACCAGTCTGAGTATTTCACTGTCGATGCCATCAATCTTGCCGCGTAATTGTTTTAATTCCTCATTCATGGCGCGTTAAATGTTTATTGAATCGGGAAAGGTACGTAGCGCACGGATAGCACGCCCGAAATCAAAGCAATCGCTTCAATGACTTTCTGCGGAACGGGACTATCCACATCAACCAGAGTATAAGCCATTTCGCCACGGGATTTGTTGACCATATTGTGTATGTTTAAGCCGGCCTTGGCCATGCAGGTGGAAACCTGACCGACAATATTGGGCACATTGGCATTGGCTATTGCTATCCGATGCGGCGACTCGCGCTCCATGCCGATATTGGGGAAATTGACCGTGTTTTTGATATTTCCGTTTTGTAAAAAATCAATGAGTTGGTGGATTACCATAATCGCGCAATTTTCCTCGGCTTCCTGTGTCGAAGCGCCCAAGTGCGGCAATGTAATGACGGCTTCGTGATGCTGCAGCTTCTGGCTGGGAAAATCGCAAACATAATATTTTATTTTCCGGGATGCAATGCCGTCGAGTATGGCGTCTTCATTTGCAATACGGTTGCGCGAAAAATTCAGCACGATAACATCTTGTTTCATCAGGCTGATGCTTTTTTCGTTGATCAGGTGCAGGGTCGAATCCAGTAGCGGCACATGAACCGTGATAAAATCGCTGTAACGCAATAATGCTTCGAGTGTATTGGCTTTTTTGACTTCGGATGACAAGCTCCAGGCCGATTCGACAGTAATATTCGGATCGTATCCGACAACCTTCATACCCATTTTAAGTGCAGCATCAGCGACCAGCCGGCCGATTTCACCTAGCCCTATGATGCCGAGCGTGCGTCCGGGCAGCTCGATGCCGGAAAAACGTTTTTTTTCTTTTTCGACCTGCTGATGCAGCGCATCGTCATTGCCTTGCAGGGTTTCGACAAAACGCAGTGCCGGCAGAAGATTGCGCGCGGCGATCAGCAATCCTGCAATCACCAGTTCCTTGACGGCATTGGCGTTAGCTCCCGGCGTGTTGAATACAGGCACGCCGCGTTTGCTCATAGCCTGCACGGGTATATTATTGGTACCGGCACCTGCGCGTCCGATGGCCAGAACGCTTTCGGGAATAGCCATATTGAGCATGTCGTGCGAGCGCACCAGAACGGCATCCGGACTGGCAATATTCGCTCCGATATGGTATCGATCCTTCGGGAAGCGATCCAGCCCCAGCGGTGAAATCTGATTTAATGTCTGGATGCTGAAAGTGTTTTTTTGGTGATCAACCATTTCTGTCGGCAAACTCCTTCATGAATTCAACCAGCCGCACAACCCCATCAATGGGCATAGCGTTATAGAGCGAAGCACGCATACCGCCGACAGAGCGATGTCCTTTCAGCTGAATCAGTCCATTAGTCTCGGCCTGACTGAGGAATGTGGCGTCGAGCGCGGCGTTTTTGAGTGTAAACGGAACATTCATGCGCGAGCGATCTGACCGGGCGACCGGACAGTGGTAGAAATCACAGCTGTCAATCATATCGTACAGTATCGCGGCTTTACGGATGTTCGCCTGTTCAACTGCAGCCAAGCCGCCTTGCTGCCTGAGCCATTTGATGACCAATCCGGTCATGTATATGGCGTAAGTTGGTGGCGTGTTGTACATGGAAGCGTTGTCGATATGCACCTGATAATCAAACAGGGTGGGTGTTCCGGGTAATACGTCACCCGCAAGATCCTTACGGATAATAACCAGTACCAGACCGGCTGGTCCAAGATTTTTTTGCGCGCCTGCGTAGATCAGTCCATAGCGTGAGATATCCAGTGGGCGCGATAAAATATTCGACGACATATCGGCGACCAGAGGAATATCGCTGTTCTCCGGCAAATCAGGCGTCCAGTTGAATTCGACGCCGCCAATTGTTTCGTTGGTTGTGTAATGAATGTATGCAGCGTTCCTGTTTAATTGCCATGCGTCCCGCCGAGGGGCGTAGGTGAAGCTGGCGTCTCCGGAAGATGCGGCGATGTTGACCGTGCAGTAGCGCTGTGCTTCCTGGGCGGCTTTTTCCGACCATTGGCCAGTCAGAATATAATCCGCGACCGTTCTGCCGCGCAGCAGATTCATCGGCACCATGGCAAACTGACTGGATGCACCACCTTGTAAAAACAGGATTTTGTAATTTTCCGGTATGGCTGCGAGGTCGCGTAAATCACTTTCCAGCGTTTCAATGATGGACATGAATTCCTTGCCGCGGTGACTCATTTCCATGACAGACATTCCGCTGTTCTGCCAGTCAAGCATTTCATCACGGGCCTGCCTCAGGACTTCCTTCGGTAATACCGCTGGACCGGCACTGAAGTTGTAGATAGGGTTCATGGGTTGTATCAGAAAAAATACGGAAATTTTTTAAGGAAAAAACAACATCGCGCTGGCTTATTCTTCGTCACTTTCAATGACGCGTTCCAAGCCTGTGAGTTTCTCGCCTTCGCCGAGATTGATCAGCGTCACGCCCTGAGTTGCACGGCTCATTTCGCGTACTTCATTGACACGGGTGCGAATCAATATGCCGCCTGAAGTGATCATCATAATTTCATCATCCGGGCGGACCAGTTTTGCGGTAACAACCTTGCCGTTGCGTTTGCTGGTTTTAATGGCAATCATGCCTTGTGTGCCACGGTTATGGCGGGTGTATTCGCTGATTGGTGTGCGCTTGCCATAGCCGTTTTCGGTTACGGTGAGCACAGCTTGTTCTTCATCCTCGGCGACCAGCATGGATATGACTTTATGACCCGCCGCCAGTCTCATACCACGTACACCGCGTGCACCGCGTCCCATCGGGCGGACATCATTTTCACTGAAACGCATGGCTTTCCCATTGTCCGAGAATAGCATGACATCGTATTTGCCATCGGTCAGCGCGACGCCGATCAGATAATCATCTTCGTTGAGGCCGATAGCAATAATGCCATTGCTGCGCGGTCGTGAGAATTCGGATAAAGGCGTTTTTTTGACCGTGCCCAGCGCGGTGGCCATAAATACAAAATGATTGTCATCGAACGATTTGACAGGCAGCACAGCGTTGATTTTTTCGCCTGACTCCAATTGAACCAGGTTGATGATCGGTTTGCCGCGCGAAGTTCGACCTCCTTGAGGGACTGTGTAGACTTTGATCCAGTATACGCGCCCAAGGCTGGAGAAACACAGAATATAATCATGTGTGTTGGCGATAAACAGGTTGTCGATGAAATCATCTTCCTTGGTGCTGGTGGCCAGTTTGCCGCGTCCGCCGCGCTTCTGCGCGCGGTATTCGTCGAGTAACTGTGATTTGATGTATCCGTTATGCGAGAGTGTGACAACTACATCGGCGGGGGCAATCAGATCCTCCATGCTGAGGTCCTGCGTATCAACGACAATTTCACTGCGGCGCTTGTCGCCAAATTGTTGCCGGATGCCTTCCAGTTCTTCCGAAATGATGTCTGTAATCCGCCCTGGTGTCGCCAGAATGTCGAGGTAGTCGATAATGCGGTCCATGATATCTTTGTATTCTTCGACGATTTTATCCTGTTCCAATCCGGTGAGACGTTGCAGGCGTAATTCGAGTATGGCCTGCGCCTGCGCATCGGAAAGCCGGTAACCCTGTTCCCTCAGTCCAAATTCCGGCGATAATCCCTCGGGGCGGAGCGCCATCGCATCGGTTACGGCGCGTGCGAGCATTTCTTCGACCAGACCTGAGTGCCATTCACGGGCCATTAAGGCTTCCTTGGCGACAGCAGGTGTTGGCGAAGCTTTGATCAGCGCAATAATTTCATCGACATTGGACAATGAAACTGCAAGACCTTCCAGAATATGTCCGCGCTCGCGCGCTTTTTTGAGTTCGAAAACGGTTCTGCGAGTGACAATTTCGCGCCGGTGGCGTAAGAATGCATCCAGGATTTGTTTCAAATTCAGAAGACGTGGCTGGCCATCGATGAGCGCAACCATGTTCATGCCGAAAGTGTCCTGCATCTGCGTTTCTTTATACAGATTATTCAGGATGACTTCAGGAAGTTCGCCGCGTTTGAGCTCTATGACGACACGCATGCCGGATTTGTCCGATTCGTCGCGTAAATCCGAGATACCTTCGATTCTTTTGTCACGTACAAGCTCGCCTATGCGAATGAGCAGGTTGGCTTTATTGACCTGATAGGGAAGTTCGTCAACGATAATCGCCTGTCGACCGCCTTTGTCGATGTCTTCAAAATGCGTGCGTGCACGCATGATGACGCGTCCGCGTCCGGTACGGTAGCCATCGTGCACGCCGGATATGCCATAAATGATACCGGCAGTTGGAAAATCAGGCGCCTGAATGCATTCAATCAGTTCGTCGATGCTGATATCCGGATTTGCCAGCAGTTTTAGGCTTGCGTCGATGACTTCATTGAGATTGTGCGGTGGAATGTTGGTCGCCATACCCACGGCGATGCCTGAAGAGCCGTTTATCAGCAGATTGGGTATTTTTGTCGGCAGAATCAGCGGTTCTTTTTCGGATTCATCATAATTGGGGCCGAAATCCACAGTTTCTTTGTCGAGATCGACAAGCAGTTCATGAGCGATACGCGACATCCGAATCTCGGTGTAACGCATGGCTGCGGCGTTATCGCCATCAATTGAGCCGAAGTTGCCTTGCCCGTCAATCAACATATAACGGAGCGAGAAATCCTGTGCCATGCGCACAATCGTGTCATAAACGGCGGTGTCGCCGTGCGGATGGTATTTACCGATCACATCGCCCACGATACGGGCAGATTTTTTGTACGGTCGATTCCAGTCATTGGAAAGCTCGTGCATGGCGAATAGAACCCGGCGATGTACAGGCTTGAGGCCGTCACGGACATCCGGCAATGCGCGTCCTACAATGACGCTCATGGCGTAATCCAGATAGGATCGGCGCATTTCTTCCTCAAGGCTTACCGGCAGTGTTTCCTTGGCAAATTGATTCATGTTTTGTAATGAGTAAAAACAGCTGTGATGGCACGATTAACGCAGATACGGTTTCTATCGCGCGGGGATATATATGACATCAATTGATTGGTATAAATTTTTTTATTCTACCATGATGGTGGTCTCAGCTAACTTTGAAATGTTCTTTCCTAGTAAAATAAAATCAAGTTGGCGCGTTTTTTGGGAAAAAATAACTTGAAAAAGCTGGATATATGAGTGAAGATGATAGCTTTTTTAAAAATCACGGAACCTTGGGGCGGGGTGTTCTCGGTAGTGCCATACCGCGCAAACTGCTACACCTCATTCATAATATCAAGATGTTGCATTTAATAGTCAATTAAGCGAGCTAAACATAGACGTGTCAAATGTAATGAATACTTATTCACGGCTGCCTGTAACCTTTGTGAAGGGAGAAGGTGTCTGGCTGTGGGATAGTCAAGGCGAACGTTATCTGGATGCCATATCGGGCGTAGCTGTTTGTGGTCTGGGACATAGCCATCCGCGTGTGGCGGAGGCGATATGCCGTCAGGCAAAAGTGCTTATCCATACTTCAAATATCTATTTTATAGAAAAACAGGAGCAGCTGGCTGCGCGTCTGGCGGCATTGTCTGGAATGGAAAAGATTTTTTTCTGTAATTCCGGCGCTGAAGCCAATGAAGCTGCAATAAAGCTGGCGAGATTATATGGCCATAATAATGGCGTGGCTTTGCCAACAATTGTTGTCATGGAACAGTCATTTCATGGACGAACGATGGCTACTCTGACTGCCACGGGTAATCGGAAAGTGCAGGCGGGATTTGAGCCTTTGCTGACAGGTTTTGTGCGAGTACCTTATAACAATCTGGAAGCAATCAAACAGGTAGCGGAGAATAATAAAAATGTCGTTGCTGTTTTGGTGGAGCCTTTTCAGGGGGAGGGCGGTGTTAACGTGCCTCAGGCACGTTATCTGCAGGAATTACGCGCTTTGTGTGATCAGCATGGCTGGCTGCTGATGCTTGATGAGGTACAGTCCGGGATAGGACGCAGTGGCAGATGGTTTGCATTTCAGCATAGCGATATTATGCCGGATGTAATGACGTTGGCCAAGGGACTGGGTTCAGGTGTTCCTATCGGCGCGTGCCTGGCCAGGGGCGTGGCGACTGAAGTGCTGAAACCAGGCAACCATGCCTCTACTTTTGGCGGTAATCCACTGGTCTGCGCTGCTGCACTTGAAACGCTTGCAGTGATTGAAGAAGATGCGTTGATTGATCATGCCCATGAATTGGGTGTTTTTATGCGAGAGCAGATGCGCGCGCAGCTTGCCGATGTTGATGGTGTGGTGGAGATCAGAGGGCAGGGACTATTGATAGGCGTAGAATTGGCACTGCCATGCTCGGACTTGGTTAAAAGGGCGCTGGATTACAAATTGCTCATTAATGTGACATCCGAAAAGGTGGTTCGCCTGTTGCCTGCTCTGGTGATGCAGCCGGATGAAGCCAGGCAGGTGGTCGATACAACCTGCCGATTAATTCGGGAATTTTTGAATGGCTGATTAGATAAATAGTAATTAATTATTTTCTCTGATTAGTCTTTATTTATATTATATGCAGTTGAAGCATTATCTTCAGTTTAATGATCTTAGCCGGGAAGAGTATGAATACCTGTTTTCTCGTGCGCGATTTATAAAACAGGCGTTTAGACAACATCAGCAATACTGGCCGCTGACTGATCGAACGCTGGCAATGATTTTTGATAAAAATTCGACCAGAACGCGATTGTCATTTGAAGCTGGCATGAACCAACTGGGCGGCTCATCCATTTATCTTTCCACGCGTGATACACAATTGGGCAGAGGCGAACCTGTCGAGGATGCGGCCCGCGTTATTTCGCGTATGGTCGATATCGTAATGATTCGTACTTATGCACACGATACTTTGCGGCGCTTTGCGGATTATTCCAGTGTACCCGTGATTAATGGCTTGACTGACGAATATCATCCTTGCCAGATTTTGGCGGATATCTTTACGTTTATAGAGTACCGGGGAGATATCGAAGGAAAGGTCATTGCCTGGATAGGTGATGCCAATAATGTCTGCAACACCTGGTTGCAGGCCGCTGAAATATTCGATTTTAAGGTGCATGTTTCTACGCCGCCTGGTTATGATATTGATCCCTCACGGATTGGATTAAGGACGGCAAAGCATTTTGAAGCGTTTGCAAATCCCCGTGATGCGGTAAAAGATGCTGATCTGGTTACAACGGATGTTTGGACCAGTATGGGATTCGAGGCAGAGGTCGAGCAAAGGAGAGCGGATTTTGCAGCTTTTTGCGTTGATGCAGAAATGATGGCTTTGGCAAAGGAAAAGGCGTTGTTCATGCATTGCCTGCCAGCGCATCGGGGAGAGGAAGTAGCCGCCGAGGTGATTGACGGTACTCAATCCGTGGTATGGGATGAGGCTGAAAATCGCCTGCATACGCAAAAGGCCTTGATGGAGTATTTGCTGCTGGGAAAGATTGGAAGGTCTGATAATGAGTAATCGTGAGTAAAAAAGAATGCGAGAAATAAATAAAGTGGTTTTGGCCTTTTCTGGCGGTTTGGATACTTCGGTAATTTTAAAGTGGTTACAGGATACGTATCACTGTGAAATTGTGACATTTACAGCGGATATCGGGCAGGGCGGTGAGGTCGAGCCTGCTCGTGCTAAGGCGCGGCAGCTTGGTGTTAATGAGATTTATATAGATGATTTGCGCGAGGAATTTGTCAGTGACTTTGTTTTTCCAATGTTTCGAGCGAATACTGTCTATGAAGGTGAGTATTTGCTGGGAACCAGCATTGCACGCCCTTTGATTGCCAAGAGGCAGATTGAGATTGCAAGAGAAACCGGAGCTGATGCGGTATCTCATGGCGCTACCGGTAAAGGAAATGACCAGGTACGGTTTGAGCTGGGTTATTATGCACTGGAACCAAACATACATGTTATTGCGCCGTGGCGGGAATGGGATTTGAATTCAAG
>JAJSDU010000020.1 GCA_028577615.1 Nitrosomonas sp. | reverse complement strand
GTGAAAACGGAAAGTATTCTTTTTTCAGCAAAGAACGGGAAGATTCGGCTAACTGGCAGTTGCACGCCTCAGGGGTAGTGAAGGAATGGAAGTCTGGCGGCAATAATAAAGGCAACGGTAGACAGGCTGCGAACAGGCTTGAAAAAATTTCCAGACGATGTGACGAACACGTAGACACCGGTCTGCTTTACAGCAGTCTGGCAACAAGAGGTCTGGCATATGGCCCCTGTTTCCAGACCATTCGCCAGATAAATCGGGGGAAAAATGAAGTGCTGGCGCGAATCGAGCTGCATGATCATCTGCATGACGACCTGTCCGCTTATTATCTGCATCCCTGTTTGCTCGACGGCTGTTTCCAATCACTCATTACTTTGGTTGAAGATGATGCCTGTTTCTATATGCCCGTGTCGATTGGAAAAATTACCTACCATAATCCTCCGGGGAAGCTGCTCTGGTGTCATGGGCAGCTGGTGCAGAAAGACAAAACAGGCATCAGGGGTTCGCTGTTTCTGTATGACGCGTCAGGGGATTTATGCGTAGAGATAGACAATTTGTTCTGCAGGGCATTGCAGACAAAGCAGGAAGAATCCGCGGCGCGGCTTGCAGAATATGCTTATGCATGGAAGTGGCGGCAGCAGGCGATTGAAGCCGAAAATAATCGCAGCGGCGCGTGGGTTGTTTTCGCGAATAACAGCGATGCCTGCAATGCACTGTGCGCGCAGCTCGAAGCGGAACCGGGTAACAACGTATTTCAGATCAAAGCTGCAGATATATATCAGACGGGTGATCCCGCTATTCGCGCGCTGGACTGCGATCAAATTCATCATCTCAGGACGATTCTTGAATACGTAAAAGACAGGAACTGCGCCGGAATAGTCTACTTGTGGGGCTTAAACGCGTCTGGCGCTGCGGGCGATCCGGCAGGAGTCGGGCAGACATCCGCTGCGTTGCAGATTTTGCAGATTGTTGAAGCGGTATTAACTCCGGCTTCACCCCGGTTGTATTTTGTGACACAGGATGCGCATCTGGTAAAAGAAGATGACGGATTGAACAATCTGGCGCAATCGTCTCTGGTAGGACTGGCACGGGTTGCGCATAATGAATTTCCCGCGTTTAAATGTTCTTTGATCGATCTCGATGGCCGCCATGTTGAGTCATCTGTTGCGCAACTGATAACCGAGCTGTTGTCAGACAATACCGAGGACGACGTGGCATTCCGCGATGCACAGCGATTTGTGCATCGTCTGGCGCATGTGGAAATACCGGATGATGATTTCCGTGATCAGACTTTATCGATCAATGCCGCGCAGGTGGAAGCATTCCAGCTGAGTGATGATTTTGCATTCAAAGCAACCTTCCGTGTCCGGCCAAAAGCACATGAAGTGGAAATTGCCGTCGACCATGTATGCCTTGATGGTGCTGCGGCAGCAGATCCTGGCGGGGAAAACATGGTCAATGGGTACCTGGCGACAGGACGTGTATGCAGGACAGGCAGGCATGTATCGCAGCTGAACAAAAATGATCGCGTCATTATCGCTGCTCAGGGCATGCCCGCCTCGCATTGCACGCTGCCCGTGACGCAGGTACTCACTGTAACGGGACCGCTTAAAGAGATGGCTCCGGCAGATCTGGTCGCGCTGGCTGCTTCCCTGCTTCCAGCCTACTACCTGCTCAGGTATCTGACGAACATTTCATCCGGGGAAACACTGCTGGTTGATGCGCAGTCCGGGTTGAGCATATCTGCGCTGCTGGAGATCTCAAAATGGTTGAACGCAGATCTGACGTTCTATAGCGCTGATGACGCGCAAATCAGGGCGCTGGAATCACGGCATGGTTTGACTGTTCTGGATGCCCGTAAAGTTGATTTCGCTGATTCATTCAGAAAAAAAGGACAATCTGCTGAAATTGGCGCATGGATTCACGCGGATAGCGAGGAAGCCGTTTTTCCCCGATCAGGTTTTTCTGCGATGCGTGAAATCGTGATTACGCGGAATTCAGTTTTCCCGAGAGCATCTTCAAATAAGTTGGGTACGATTCTCTTCCAGCCGGATGGATTAGCTATGGCATTGTCATCACCCGCGCTGTTTGCCGGAATGTTATCTGAAATCACGCATTATTTGGGCGAAAACCCGCTGTCCTGCGCTGTTTCGTATCCGCTTTCGCCAAAGCAGCTGTCTGCAGAGCCTGCATTAAGTCATTTTCAAACACCGGTGATATCTTTCAGCGATATAACGGAAATCTCAGTTTCGCTGGGCGATGACGAATATAGATTGGATGCTGGCGCTTCTTATTTAATCACCGGTGGTTTTGGCGGATTTGGTCTGGAAACTGCCAACTGGCTGGTCAAGCATGGCGCGCGGCATCTTGTTCTGGCAGGCAGGCGCGGCGCGACTACAGATGCAGCAAAAACAGTGCTGGCGGCGCTGAAAAAACAAGGCGTACAGGTGATGGAAGCGCTGGTTGACATTGCTGATGAAGTTCAGGTTACACAATTATTGAGTAAGATCAGGCAAACGTTTCCGCCGCTTAAGGGAATTCTGCATACAGCAGCGGTATTGCACGATGCGCCGATCCGTGATTTGAATCCGTACCGGATTTCCACCGTGATGCAGGCTAAAGCGATCGGAGCATGGAATCTTCATCGATTGACCGCCGGCATGGCGTTGGATTTCTTCGTATTGTTTTCATCGGTTTCTGCTTTGATCGGAAATGGCCGTCAGGCCAATTACTCAGCCGCAAATACTTTTCTTGATGCGCTGGCTTGCCATCGCCAGGCGAATGGATTGCCCGCAACCAGCATCAACTGGGGCGCTATTGCGACCGGTATGGCGCTGGAAAGCGAGGAAGTCAGCAAACATCTGGAGAATATGGGCATAACGCCGCTGGATGCAGGGGAATCGCTGGATCTATGGGCGAGCATGAGAAATATGAAACTGGCGCAATACGGGTTAATGAACACTGACTGGTCTCGCTGGCGGGAATTTGAGCCGATGGGCGGTAACTCACCCCGTTTCTCAGAGCTGATGCCGTCATCTGGCGCTGCAGATTCGCAAATGACCGGTATTTGCCAGGAGATCAGCCGGTTACCGGCGCATGAGCGGATTGCTGCGATGTCAACGGCGTTCCAGGTGCAAATCGGCAAAACGCTGCGTATACCCGTTGAAAAAATCGAGATGCAGCACTCCTTAACCCAGCTTGGTGTGGATTCACTGATGGCAGCCGAGCTACAGGCTGCGATTTTCCAGACATTTGGCGTGAGAATTTCCACTTTGGAACTGCTGCGCGGACAAAGCTTAAGTCTGATCGTCGAGGCGATTTTTGAAAAGACAAAGCTGGCAGGCAATGCCATGGCGGAGAGTGCAGAGCAGAAGGATTCGCTGGTCGACCGGCTATCTGAAGAAGATGTCGATGCGCTAATTAAACAACTGATGTCTTGAAGGAGCGATTATAAAGTGCAAAAAGATGTTGCAGGTATGAACAGTGAGGAAAAACGCCAATTTCTCCGGCAGTTGCTGGCGAGTGCGGAAACAGGGAAAAACAGCGGCGTTGATCAGGCTGCCAATCGACTGGGTGCAAAGAAAAAGATACCGGACGAGTTTTACCAATTTGATAAGTTCCCGGGGTTTTCCCTGATCAAAGAGCAGATTAAAACTTTTGCGGCGCTAAAACTCGACAATCCCTATTTTTCAGTGCATGACAGCGTAAGTGACCATGTTACCGGTTTTGGCGGCAAGGAGTACATTAATTA
Source organism: Nitrosomonas sp. (assembly GCA_028577615.1). GTDB lineage: Bacteria > Pseudomonadota > Gammaproteobacteria > Burkholderiales > Nitrosomonadaceae > Nitrosomonas. The sequence continues at coordinate 48,935 of JAJSDU010000020.1, read as the reverse complement.
TTCAGGTTATAACTATCTGGGTTTGTCCGGGCACCCTGATGTCAGCAAAGCGGCCAAGGATGCAATTGATCGGTATGGAACTTCTGTATCGGCCAGCAGGATCGTTTCCGGCGAAATCCCGCTGCACAGAGAACTGGAGAAAGAACTGGCAAAAATGCACGATACTGAAGATGCTGTTGTCCTTGTCAGTGGTTATGCGACCAATGTGTCGGTAATCGGCCACTTGTTCGGACCGAAAGATCTTGTGCTGCATGACAGTCTGGCGCATAACAGCATCATCACCGGCTGTATTCTTTCGGGGGCGCGCAGGATGGCATTCCCGCACAATGACTGGCAATCGCTTGATCAACTGCTGGCCGCGAACCGAGGCCGCTATGAGCGCGTTCTGATCGTGATCGAGGGTGTTTACAGCATGGATGGCGATATCGCCGATCTGCCTGAATTTATCAGGATCAAGAAAAAATATCATTGCCTGCTCATGGTTGACGAGGCGCATGCGGCCGGTGTGATCGGATCGCGTGGTTTGGGAACCCATGATCATTTTGCTGTCAGCGGAAAAGACGTGGATATCTGGATGGGCACCCTCAGCAAAGCATTTGCAAGCTGCGGCGGATATATCTGCGGCTCAAATGCGCTGATTGAGAATATCAAGTACAACGTGGCAGGTGCAATATTGTTCAGTGTCGGAATATCTCCGGCGAATACCGCCGCCGCGCTTGCCGCCGCCAGAATTATGCAGCAGGAGCCGGAAAGATCGGCGCGTCTTCGCGATCGTGCTTCACTTTTTCTGGAACATGCGCATAGGAATGGTCTGGATACGGGGCTGGCCGAAGGAACGGGGGTTGTGCCGATCATTACCGGAAATTCCGTTGCCTGCTTGAAACTGGGCCAGCGGCTCATGCGTGCGGGTATATGCGTCCATCCCATCCTGTATCCGGCCGTGCCCGAGTCCGCAGCGCGGCTGCGTTTTTTTATTACAAGCAATTTAACGGAAGACGATGTAATTTTTACGGTCAATACCCTCGCCAGGGAAATGAACGTACTGGCCAGTGCGGAATGTCCTCCGGTGATTAAGTAGAGAGGTTTTAAAATGGTACAAGCTTATGCGCAATATATTCTCCAGCAGCGCTGGTTGATTGTCGTTTTATGTCTGTCATTGACAGCTCTGGCGGGCTATGGGATTCAGTATCTTCACTTTAAAAGTGATTACCGCATGTTTTTCAGTGAAGATAATCCGCAGTTAATGGCTTATGAAAGCTTGCAGAAAACGTACACCAGGGATGACAACGTATTGCTGGTGATTACGCCGGCTGACGGCAATGTCTTCACATCCCGCAACCTGGCGGTAGCCGAACAACTCACGCGTAATTTATGGCAAACACCGCATTCAACGCGCGTTGATTCAATTACCAATTTCCAGCACAGTTACGCAGACGGCGATGACCTTACCGTAAAGGATCTGGTGATCAATGCTGCAAAGTTATCGGATGCGGAAATCGCGCAGATTCGAGAATATGCATTAAATGAACCGCTTCTTGTAAACCGGCTGGTTTCGCCGGATTCGAGAGTGATGGGCTTTAATGTGGTTATTCAGCGGCCGGGCGTCAATCTGGATACTGAAACCCGCGATGTCACCCGTTTCGTCCGGAAACAAGCCGATCAGTTGAAATTGCAATACCCTGACCTGGATATCCGCATAACAGGTTCGGTGATGATGGATACTGCGTTTGCGGAAGCCTCGGAGCTGGATATGCGTACGCTCACACCGGCTATGCTGGCGGTCATCATTGTTGTCTTATGGTTTCTGCTTAAATCAGCATGGAGTGTTCTGGCTGCGACTGTGATGATTACGGTATCGCTTGTTGCAGCGGTTGGCCTGGCTGGCTGGCTGGATATTGCATTTTCGCCCTCCAGTATTCCGGCGCCAACAATCCTGTTGACATTGGTTGTGGCAAATACTGTCCATATTTTAACGGGTTACTACAAATTGCTGGCGAAGGGGAAGGAAAAAATTCAAGCCATGGCGGATAACTTGAGTGGCAATTTTAAAGCAATCTTCTTTACCAATCTGTCAACAGCCATTGGCTTTCTTTCCATGAATTTCAGTGAATCACCGCCGTTTCGTGACCTCGGTAATATCACGGCGATGGGTGTGGGAATCGCTTTTATGTTTGCCATCAGCCTGCTGCCGGCTTTGGTTGTATCGCTGCCGGCGCCAAAAAACGCATTTTCTGCAAGAAGCAATCAACTATGGGAAAGACTGGCAAATAATATTCTGCTTCATGGGAAAAAATATTTCATTCTGCTGTCAGTTCTGGTCATGGCGCTGATTGCGTGCATTCCTTTGAATACACTGGATGATGAATATGTAAAGTACTTTGATACGTCAGTGCAGTTCAGACAGGATACGGATTATACGACCGATCATCTGACCGGCATTTACAGGATTGACTATTCGCTGAAATCCGGCGCGGAAGGCGGAATCAATGATCCCGGGTTTCTCAGAACAGTCGATGCTTTCGCTGAATGGTATCGCCAGCAGCCGGAAACGATTCATGTATTTGCTATTACAGACATTCTTAAACGTTTAAACCAGAATATGCATGGTGACGACCCGGCCTGGTACCGGCTGCCCGAGACTTCGGAAATGGCCGCGCAATATTTGCTCGTTTTTGAAATGTCGCTACCTTACGGCCTTGATCTTAATGACCGTATCGATGTTGCAAAATCGGCAACACGTGTCACGGCTTCCCTGCACAGTATTTCAAGCCAGCAGGTTATTGATCTGGAAAAGAGGGCGCAGTCATGGCTGGACACGTATGCGCCGGAATTCGCGCATAGCGACGGTACGGGTACAACGCTTTTGTTTGCCCATATCGGGCAAAGAAATATCGTCAGCATGATTGGCGGTGTGTTATTTGCCATTGGCTTGATTTCAGTGTTGTTAATGTTTGTACTGAAATCGGCGTCAATCGGTTCGCTCAGTCTGATTCCCAATCTAATTCCGGCCGGTATGGCCTTTGGAGTCTGGGCGTTGCTGGTCGGGCAGGTTGGCATGGCTTCTTCGGTGGTTATCGCCATGACGCTTGGCATTCTGGTTGACGACACGGTGCATTTCTTAAGCCGGTATCAGTATGCGCGCGAACAGTTGAGCTTATCTCCGGAGGATGCGGTGCGATATACCTTCATAACGGTTGGCGCCGCATTGTGGATTACTTCTGTGGTGCTGATTCTTGGATTCCTGATATTGGCATTATCGAGCTTCAAGATTAATCAGGAGATGGGAATGCTGACTGCGATTATTTTTGCCCTGGGACTGCTGGCTGATTTTCTGTTACTCCCCCCTATACTCATGTTCATCGAAAAATCAAAAGCTTGTTCGGCGAACAAAAAATCTTTACGCATTCAGAGTGCAACAACTTTACTGAAGTAGCGCATGGGCCTTTCTATTATTCATACGAGGAGAATATTCATGAAAAATATAATTTTAATTATTGTGTCAGTGTTACTAATCAGTATTGACGGGTTTGCGCAGACCCCGGAAGAAAAAGGATATGCCATTCAAGCAGAAGTTAACCGGCGGGACAATGGTTTTGTCGACAGTATGCATGAGGCCTATATGACGCTACGGAATGCCCGGGGTGAAGAAAGCACGCGTTTGTTCATGGTTAAAACGCTTGAAGTCGAAGGTGACGGTGATAAGGAAATCGGTGTTTTTCAGAGTCCGGCTGACGTCAGGGGTACGGCAGTTCTGACACATTCGCATGGTTTGGAACCTGACGATCAATGGCTTTACCTGCCTTCCTTAAAAAGGGTGAAGCGTATATCAACGGTCAACAAATCGGGCCCGTTTGTGGGCAGTGAATTTGCATTTGAAGATATCGCGTCGTGGGAGCTGGAAAAATATACCTATAAATACCTGAGAGATGAAATGCTGGGTGAATACGATACCTTTGTTGTCGAAAATATCCCTGCGTATGAGTATTCAGGCTATACCCGCCAAGTTGAGTGGATTGATAAAACGATTTATCAGCCGCGCAGAATCGATTTCTATGATCGTAAAAACGAATTACTTAAAACGCTCATTTTCAGTGATTATGAATTGCATATCGACCGTTTCTGGAAAGCGGGGAAATTGGTAATGACGAATCATCAGAATGGGAAAAGTACCGAATTATTGCGAAAAAACTACAAATTCAGGAATGGTTTCAGCGATAGGGATTTTTCTGTTGATGCCCTTAGAAATATCAGGTAAGAGAATGAGGTTTCGTTATGTGGCTAACTGCATCATTGCAACACTGGCCACATTTTTCTCGGCCGTATTATCCGCAGTGGAAATATCGGGGCATGGATTGCTGGATTTCAGACTTTATACGCAATCTCCTTCGTATGCGGTGCAAAATGACAATACGCTAAATCCTTCAATCATGCTTCAACCGGAATTCCGGCGTGAATGGAATTCCGGTTCGGATCGTATAACCTTTATACCGTTCGGGCGTGTAGACAGTCAGGATAAAAACAGAACACATTTTGATATTCGTGAACTTAACTGGCTTCATCTCGGCAGAAACTGGGATTTAAGAGTGGGCGTGGGTAAAATTTTCTGGGGAGCAACGGAATCCCGGCATTTGATTGATGTGATCAATCAGGTTGATCTGGTGGAAAATTTGAATGGCCAGGAAAAATTGGGTCAGCCTATGGTTAATCTGAATTATTCGACGGATTATGGTAATTTCAGTTTGTTTTACCTGCCTTATTTCCGGGATCGGACTTTTCCGGCACGAAGTGGCCGCCTGCGTTTTGAATTGCCGGTAGATAGTAAAGATCCGCTATTTGACGGATTCGATCGCTGGCATCCCAGTTTTGCCGGTCGCTGGAATCATACTTTCGGTCTTTGGGATATCGGGTTGTCGCATTTCTGGGGTGTTGGTCGTGAGCCGAGCCTCAGGTTTCTGGATGAAGGCGGCGTATTGCCTAATCAAAACACGAGTGTGCTAACGCCTTTTTATGAACTGATCCATCAGACAAGTATCGATATTCAGGGTGCCGTTGACAATTGGCTGTGGAAGCTTGAAGCCCTGACGCGAAGCGGCCAGGGCGAAAATCGCTTTGCCGCAGTTGTGGCGGGTTTTGAATATACCTTTTATGGTGTTTTAAACAGCGGTACAGATATGGGCGTTATGCTTGAATATTTATATGATGGGCGAGACCGGACCGCGCCTCCCACGCCTTTTAATAACGACTTATTCTTTGGGATTCGATTAAATTTTAATGATGCCCCCGATACGCAGCTTGTTGTCGGTAATACAATTGATCTGGAGACGCGCGCGTCGATTTTCAGACTGAATGCGAGCCGTCGTCTGCAGGAAAAATGGAAAATAGAGGCAGAATCAACACTTTTCCTGAATGTAACCGCCAATGATTTCACCAGGGGACAATCAAAAGACATTCTGACCGGTATGCGAAATGATGATTACGTCCAAATCCGGATAATTCGTTTTTTTTAATCAATCCCGGATGCGTGGTTTTGCCGATTTGTTTTCGATTTTGCCGCTGGAAAGCAACGACATCCATATTTGGATTTCGAGGGCAAACAGAATACGCCAAACTGACTTGTTGAGGCGTTATCAAGACTTACTGACTGAAGATGAGCGGTTGAAGCAAATTGCCTATCTTTGTCCCAAGAAGCGCCATTATACGCTGATAACACGAGTCTTTGTGCGTGATTTGCTGTCACGTTATGTAAATATGTCGCCCATTCTTGGCGATTTAGGCAGAATTCACATGGCAAGCCGGAAATGATTAATCCACCGTTACCCTTGCGATTTAGTATCAGTCATGCAGATGACGTGATCATCGGCGCTGTTACGGTGAATGATGATATCGGTTGTGATGTGGAAATGATTCACAGAAGCTGTGTATTCTTTCCATTGCTGAAAATTATTTTTCTCCAGAGGAATTTTCAGAGCTGCTCAAAACGCCTGAAAATGAGCAGCGCAGTCGTTTCTTTGATTATTGGACACTAAAAAGAATCGCATATCAAAGCCCATGGATTAGGACTATCCTTATCCTTGCGTGAATTCGGCTTTCATATAGGAACGAGCAGATCGGAATTTATGAATGACAATATAAGACTCGAACTGCCTTTAGTTCGAGTTGATTATGCCGAATCTTGGCGCAGCTGGCTATTTTATCCCAATAATAGTCATCGAATCGCTGTGTCTGTCAGAAGAAAAACAGGTTATCAGACTCGACAGTTCAGTTTTCATTTTTTTGACAGTATTCCGCTGGTCAGTATGCTTGAATTGAGTAAATTGCGTTTCCGTGCCTGAAGTTACAAATAACAAAGAATTGCAACGAGAATGTGATGTTGGGTTCTTTTGTCCTGTAGAAACGGGTTGTTAAATGAAATAGAAAAGCTCGTTAATTACGTTGATTTGTGATTAAATGTAACGATGAGACAAATAAATATTTCTTAATTCGATCAGGAGAATTTGATGGCTAGAGCAAGCGCACGTCATATTTTGGTTAAAACCGAGGAAGAATGTAAGCAATTGAAAAATGAAATTACGCATGGCGCAGATTTTGCTGAGATTGCTGCACAGCATTCTTTATGTCCATCAGGTAAGCAAGGTGGAGAACTTGGAGAGTTCGGTCCGGGACAGATGGTGAAGGAGTTTGATGCGGTCGTTTTCAGTGCGCCTGTCAATGAAGTGCAAGGACCGGTAAAAACTCAATTCGGATATCATCTGGTGGAAGTGACTGAGCGTAAGGAATAACTACACGGTTAATCGTATAGTTTTTATTGTGCTGTCAATGCTGGACAAACAAAAGGGAGCTGTGTGCACAGCTCCCTTTTGTTTGTCCAAAGTTTTGATTTGCATGCAACATTGATTTATGCGGCATCAAGTGTCTGATAGAAAAGCACGCTGGCAGCTTGTTAAAGTGTTATCGGGTTTTGTTTTGCCTTATCAGCGTCAGATTATCTACAGCCTGATGGCGTTGTTATTTACGGCGGCAATAACATTGTCAATCGGACAAGGTATTCGCCTGCTGATTGACCATGGATTTGCAACACAATCCAGAATGCTGCTAGGCCAGTATGTAGTGATTTTTTTATGTCTGGTGCTGGCGCTTGCGGCAGGTACATTTACGCGTTATTACTGGGTAACCTGGCTAGGTGAGCGTGTGATCGCGGATATACGTTGCAGTGTGTTTAATCATTTGATTCATCTCCATCCAGGTTTTTTTGAGAAAAACCGCGGTGCGGAAATCCAATCCCGGCTTACGGCTGATATGACGCTGCTGCAGTCGGTCATTGGTTCTTCAATTTCGTTCGCGCTGCGCAATTTAATCATGATGGTCGGCGGCATCATCTGGTTATTTGTTACCAATGCGAAACTGACAGTCATTGTTTTAATTTGTGTGCCATTGGTGGTTGCACCGATTTTGATTTTCGGGCGGCGTGTGCGCGGGCTGTCCAGGGAAAGTCAGGACAAGGTGGCCGTGGTAGGCGCGTATGTGGGTGAAGTATTGAGTCAGATTAAGACAGTTCAGGCATACAATCATCAACCGATAGATCAGCAAAAATTCCATGACTATGTTGAAGATGCTTTTGTGGTTGCCAAACGCCGCACTATTCAACGCGCACTGCTGGTAACACTGGTCATCATTCTGGTATTGGGCGCCGTAGGTGTCATGCTTTGGGTCGGTGGTGTCGATGTGATCGAAGGCCGCATTAGCGGAGGTGAGTTGGCTGCGTTCGTATTTTATAGTGTTATCGTGGGTTCTGCGGTGGCTTCCATTTCGGAGGTGATCGGTGAATTGCAGCGTGCTGCTGGTGCGGCTGAGCGTACCATGGAACTTCTGCGGGTACCCAGTGAAATACGGTCCCCTCTGGTTGCGCAGGCGCTGCCCAAAGTATCGGGCGCTATAACCATCGACAATTTATCCTTTGCATATCCATCGCGCCCGGATGTGCGCACAATAGATCGGCTTACGCTACGGATACATTCAGGTGAAACCCTGGCATTGGTTGGGCCTTCGGGTGCGGGTAAATCGACTTTGCTCGATTTACTGTTACGTTTTTATGACTGCCAGTCAGGAAATATCAAGCTGGATGGCGTTGATATTCGGCGGGTAGATCTTTCTGCATTACGCAGATGCTATGCTCTGGTATCGCAAACACCCGCGCTATTCTATGGGTCAATTTATGAAAACCTCCAGTACGCGCGTCCGGATGCAATGCAGTCTGAAGTTGAAGCGGCCGCAAAACTGGCTTACGCCCATGATTTTATCCTTGGGTTGCCGCAGGGCTATCAGACCCAACTGGGCGATATGGGGCAAGGCCTGTCAGGCGGACAAAAGCAGCGGTTAGCGATTGCCCGGGCCATTCTGGCAGATGCTCCGATCCTATTATTGGACGAGGCGACCAGTGCGCTGGATGCGCAGAGTGAGTACTGTATACAAGAGGCACTTGAGCGGTTAATGAATAATAGAACCACGATTGTTATAGCGCATCGATTGTCTACAGTGCAGGCAGCAGACCGAATAGCAGTGCTCAATCAGGGTCGGCTGGAAGCAGTCGGTACGCATGCCGAATTGATGACGACAAATCAATTGTATTTTCAGTTGGCTTCCCTGCAATTCAAATTGACGTAAAGCTTCGTTCAAAAGCATAAGAAATCGCATTGAGTTCCGGTATGATTTTAATATCAAAGCAAAATAAATAGCCATGCTAATGACGGGATACTAATGTTTGCATTGACTGGTCATAGATATCAGTTTAGAATTCCGCCTTTTCATGGCGTAGAGAAGGTCGTTTTTGTTCCAGGATAAAGCCGATGTCGTCTTGGATAACAGTTAAGCCATTACAGACGGTTCTGTGCTGGCAGCTATTGAGTACAGTAATCATTACGATTGGATTGACAGCGTGCTGCAGTGCTGAGGTTGCTGTATCAGCATTGCTGGGAGGAATGGTAAGCGTAATCTCTTCGGCGGTATTTGCGGTGATTGTTTCTCGTCATCAAGGATTTACGGCTGGCGGGACAATCAGAACTGCATTGAGAGCCGAGGCAGTGAAAATTACGCTGATTGTTCTTTTGCTCTGGCTGGTATTTAAGGTGTATGAAGACGTCAATGCTTTCGCATTCATAGGAATGTTTATTTTGACGGTCATCATGCATAGCATGGCATTGTTTGTGTCAGAAAAAATAAACAAGAATTAGTGTTAATCAGATAAATATAAATAATATATCTTATAGATAAGTAGGCAGCGATGGCAGCGGATACAGAGCTTACCCCAACTAAATATATCGATCATCATTTGACGCACATGACCGTACAGGTCAGAGAAGGCGCGTTCTGGACATTGCATCTGGATACGCTGGTGACGTCAATAATTTTGGGAATTATCGGAATGGGCTGTGTGTGGTTAGTGGTGCGCAGAGCGACTTCGGGTGTTCCAAGCAGGCGTCAGGCCTTCGTCGAATTAATGATTGAATTCATCGATAATGAAGTAAAAAATACATTTCACGGTAATCGGCATGTGTTTGTTGCGCCGACGGCGTTGACAATATTTGTCTGGGTGTTGTTAATGAATACCATGGATATTATGCCCATTGATATTACAGCCTGGGTCACGGAAAACGTCTTTGGCCTGCACTACTGGAAGATAGTTCCGACAACTGATGTCAATACCACTTTTGCATTGGCATTAACAATCTGGTTCCTGATGATTTTCTTTAGCGTGAAAGTTAAAGGGCTGGGTGGATGGATGCACGAGTTGTTCTGCACTCCATTTGGCAAAAATCCGTTGTTGTGGGTATTGAATCTGTTATTCAATTTCATTGAATATGTTTCAAAGCCGCTTTCTCATTCACTGCGTTTGTTTGGTAATATTTATGCAGGTGAAATTATATTCCTGCTAATAGGCATGTGGGCTGCAACAGGCGTGGCGGGTGTGTTTTTTGGTGCAATACTCGGTGCTGGTTGGGCAATATTTCATATATTGATCGTGACTTTGCAGGCATTCATATTTATGATGCTGGCTGTCGTGTATATATCAATGGCGCATGAGTCACATTAATTTGTTTTTTGTTACAACAAGTCATTAATCTTAACTAAAGGAAAATAGGCATGGAGAATGTAGAATATTTGGCGCTGATTCAGGCATATACAGGAATTGGTATTGGTTTGATGATCGGATTGGGTGCGGCTGGAGCGTGTATCGGTGTGGGCGTAATGTGTAGCCGTTTCCTTGAGGGCGCTGCTCGTCAGCCCGAAATGATTCCAACCTTGCAAGGTAAAGTGTTTCTGTTACTGGGGTTGACCGATGCTTCATTCATTATTGCTGTTGGTTTGGCTATGCTTTTTGCATTTGGAAATCCATTGCTTGCAGTGATTCAGTAAAACAAAATCTAAGAACCAATATGGGTTGGTTATGAATATAAATTTTACATTAATTTCTCAGGCATTAGCATTTTCAACGTTTATCTGGTTTACCGTTAAGTTTGTCTGGCCACCATTGCTGCGTGCTATCGAGGAGCGTCAGAAAACAATCGCTGATGGTTTGGCGGCGGGTGAGCGTGGTCGACATGAATTGGACTTGGCAAGTCAGCGCGCCGCAGATATCTTGAAAGAAGCAAAGCAACGGGCATCTGATGTAATTCTCCAGGCAGAGAAACGTGCCTCGGAAATTGTAGAAGAGGCTAAACGTACAGCTAAGGAAGAAGGTGATCGCATCATTTCTGGAGCGAAAGCCGAGATCAATCATGAAATCTTCAGTGCAAAAGAAGCGTTGCGGCAACATGCTGCAAAATTAGCAGTGGCAGGGGCTGAGAAAATACTTCGTAGAGAAGTGGACGCAAAAGTGCATGCGGATATGTTGGCGTCAATTGAGGAAGATCTGAGTAATGGCTGAAGCAGTTACAGTAGCAAGGCCCTATGCTGATGCAGTATACAGGCTGGCGGTAGCTAAAAATGCATTGGTTGAATGGTCTGAGATGTTGCGCGATGCAACAGATATAACAGATAACGAAAATGTTAAAGCGCTGATAGGTAATCCGATAGTAACCTCGCAGCAGTTAAGCGAATTGCTACTCGAGATTGGCAAAAAACAATTCAATGAAGATGGGCGCAAGTTTTTGCGCATACTTGCAGAAAACGGCCGTGTAGGTTTGTTGCCGCAAATTCGATATTTATTTGAGCAACTAAAAGCTCAACATGATGGCGTTCTCGAAGCAAATATTGTGTCTGCCTTTGAAATAAGCAGTAATCAGCTAAAAAAAATGATCGGCGCATTAGAGCAAAAATTCAAGCGTAGAGTTGAAGCTAAAGTTCAAATAGATTCCGGATTAATCGGCGGCGTTATAGTCGAGATCGGAGATGAAATATTCGACGCTTCTGTACGTGGTAAGCTTGAAGCGATGGCAAATGCCCTTAAAAGCTAGGAGTTAAATGAAATGCAGTTAAATCCATCCGAAATCAGCGAACTGATTAAAAACAGGATAGAAGGACTTGCTGATACAGCAGAGGTTCGTACGCAGGGGACTATCGTATCAGTTACAGACGGTATTGTACGCATACATGGTTTGTCTGATGTGATGCAGGGCGAGATGCTTGAGTTTCCGGGCAATACATTCGGACTCGCGCTCAATCTGGAAAGAGATTCGGTGGGCGCTGTTATTATGGGGTCCTACGAACACATTTCCGAAGGGGATACGGTAAAGTGTACCGGAAGAATTCTGGAGGTGCCGGTAGGAGAGGGATTGCTCGGGCGCGTTGTTAACGCGCTAGGCCAACCTATAGACGGAAAGGGACCTGTCACGGCTGATAGATCTGAACCCATCGAGAAAATTGCTCCGGGGGTTGTCTGGCGTAAATCAGTAGACCAGCCAGTGCAAACAGGTCTGAAGTCAGTCGATTCAATGGTGCCGGTGGGCAGGGGGCAGCGCGAACTGATTATTGGCGACCGGCAGACCGGAAAAACCGCCGTTGCGGTTGATGCGATCATCAATCAAAAAGGGCAGAACATGCTATGCATCTATGTGGCAATTGGTCAGAAAGCCTCATCAATTGCAAACGTTGTGCGTAAGCTGGAAGAATTTGGCGCAATGGAATATACCATTGTTGTTGCAGCGACTGCATCTGAGTCTGCGGCGATGCAATTTATCGCACCTTATTCCGGATGTACAATGGGTGAATATTTTCGCGATAAAGGACAGGATGCACTGATTGTTTATGATGATTTGACGAAACAGGCTTGGGCCTATCGGCAAATTTCACTTCTTTTAAGAAGACCGCCGGGGCGTGAGGCGTATCCTGGAGACGTATTTTATCTGCATTCACGTTTATTGGAACGTGCCGCTCGTGTTAATGCAGAGTATGTGGAAAAAAATACAAATGGCGCTGTGAAGGGTAAAACGGGTTCGCTGACCGCGTTGCCGATCATTGAAACACAAGCTGGAGACGTGACGGCATTTGTACCAACTAATGTGATTTCGATCACGGATGGACAGATTTTCCTGGAGACGGATTTATTTAACGCGGGTATACGCCCGGCGATCAATGCGGGTGTATCAGTTTCCCGTGTTGGTGGCGCTGCACAGACAAAGGTTATCAAGAAACTGGGTGGTGGTATTCGTTTAGCACTGGCTCAATATCGTGAACTGGCTGCGTTTGCACAATTTGCATCAGATCTGGACGATGCGACGAGAAAACAGCTTGATCGCGGGAAAATGGCGACAGAATTGATGAAGCAACCGCAATACGCAACATTAAGTGTCTCCGAGATGGCGTTGACGTTGTTTGCGATTAATAATGGTTATTATGACGATGTTGAAGTAAATCGAGCGCTGGCCTTTGAGGCAGCTTTAAAGAGTTATATTCGCGGACAGCACGGCGCAATTCTGGATAAAATAGAAAGCACAAAAGATCTGGATGCGGAAACAGAGAAAAGCCTCAAAGCTGCAATTGAAGAATTTAAAAAGAACGGAACATACTAGGCTATGGCTGGCAGCAGAGAGATTCGCAATAAAATCAAGAGTGTAAAGAACACGCAAAAAATTACACGCGCGATGGAAATGGTGGCTGCGTCTAAAATGCGCAAGGCACAGGATCGCATGAAAAAAGCGAGGCCCTACGGAGAGAAAATCCGAAATGTTGCAGCACATATGAGCAAGGCTAACACGGAATACCGTCATCCTTTCCTGATTGAACGAGATACTGTTAAACGCATAGGCATAATAGTAGTTACGTCGGATAAAGGCCTATGTGGCGGTTTGAATACGAATGTGCTTCGTCGTACTTTGAGCGAGATGAAAAAATGGCAGACTGAAGGTGAGGAGATTGAGGTTTGCTGCATCGGAAATAAAGGCCTCGGATTTATGAGTCGTGTCAGGGCGAATATCATATCTCAAGTCATTGGTTTGGGTGATGCGCCCGATATGGAAAGGCTTATTGGCGCGGTAAAAGTGGTTCTGGATGGCTATACTGAGGATCGGTTCGACAGGGTTTATATTTTTTATAATCGCTTTGTGAATACCATGAAACAGGAACCTGTGATGGAAAAGCTGCTGCCATTAACAGACGATAAAATGCAGTCAAAATCAGAGTCATCATCCAAAGTAGCGTGGGATTATATCTATGAACCGGAAGCCAAGCCTGTAATTGATGACGTTATGGTTCGTTACGTGGAAGCGCTTATTTATCAGGCGGTAACGGAAAATATGGCATCTGAGCAATCAGCTAGAATGGTGGCGATGAAAGCCGCATCAGATAACGCTGGCAATGTTATTGATGAATTGACGCTGATTTATAATAAATCACGACAAGCAGCAATTACCAAAGAATTGTCCGAGATCGTGGGTGGCGCAGCAGCAGTTTAAAACTAAAAGTATTTGGGATAAAACAATGAGTCAAGGAAAAATTGTTCAGTGTATTGGTGCGGTTGTAGACGTTGAATTTGATCGGGGTTCCATACCAAAAGTGTATGATGCATTGATCATGGAAGGATCCGATCTGACTCTGGAGGTGCAGCAGCAATTAGGTGACGGAGTCGTGCGCACAATTGCTCTGGGATCTTCAGATGGATTGCGTCGAGGCATGATTGTAAAAAATACGGGTGCTGAGATAAAAGTGCCAGTGGGGACAAAGACGCTGGGTAGAATTATGGATGTTTTGGGGAGACCCATTGATGAACTGGGCGATATCGGATCCGAACAGGAAATGTCTATACATCGTAAAGCACCTGCTTTTGATGAGTTGTCGGCTTCTACCGAATTACTGGAAACCGGAATTAAAGTTATCGATTTAATCTGCCCATTCGCTAAGGGCGGAAAAGTTGGCTTATTCGGTGGTGCAGGTGTTGGTAAAACAGTCAATATGATGGAACTTATCCGCAACATTGCAATTGAGCATAGCGGATATTCTGTATTTGCAGGGGTTGGTGAAAGAACACGCGAAGGAAACGATTTCTATCATGAAATGAAGGATTCCAATGTTTTGGATAAGGTCGCGCTTGTTTATGGTCAAATGAATGAGCCGCCAGGAAACAGACTCCGAGTGGCATTGACCGGACTAACAATGGCTGAAGCTTTCCGGGATGAAGGGAGAGATGTTCTGTTCTTCGTAGATAACATATATCGATATACTTTGGCTGGGACAGAAGTTTCGGCATTGCTTGGTCGCATGCCTTCGGCGGTTGGATATCAACCAACGCTGGCAGAAGAAATGGGACGTTTGCAGGAGCGTATTACTTCAACGAAAACAGGTTCAATTACCTCAATACAGGCTGTTTATGTGCCAGCGGATGATTTGACAGATCCTTCGCCGGCAACGACTTTCGGCCATTTGGATGCAACAGTCGTATTGTCGCGTGACATTGCATCGCTAGGTATTTACCCGGCGGTGGATCCGCTTGATTCAACATCCCGGCAACTCGACCCACTTGTTGTGGGCGAAGAGCACTACAATACCGCACGACAAGTGCAGCAAACCTTGCAACGCTATAAGGAATTGAGAGATATCATTGCAATTCTGGGCATGGATGAATTGTCAGCAGAGGATAAACTTGCTGTTAGCCGTGCGCGTAAGATCCAGCGATTCCTATCACAACCTTTCAACGTGGCAGAAGTATTTACAGGATCACCTGGGAAATATGTGCCGCTGAAGGAGACCATTAAAGGTTTCAAAGGTATAGTAACAGGTGAATACGATGAATTACCGGAACAAGCTTTTTACATGGTTGGTGGCATAGAAGAGGCCGTTGAGAAAGCTAAAAACATTCAATAAAACGGATCAAAATTAATGGGTACCATTTTTCATCTCGATATCGTCAGTGCAGAGGAGTCGATATACTCAGGGCCAGTTGAATTTCTGGTCGCACCTGCGCAAATGGGGGAGTTGGGTATTTATCCACGCCATACACCTTTGCTAACCCGAATAAAATCCGGCATGGTGCGTATAAAAGCGCAATTAAAAGAAGAAGAACTGGTTTATGTTTCAGGCGGCATGCTTGAAGTACAGCCTGATGTTGTGACGATTCTTGCAGACACTGCAATACGGAGTCATGACTTGGATGAAGCAAAGGCCATAGAAGCAAAACGCGCAGCCGAAGAGGCCATGAAGGACAAAGCTTCAGAATTGGATTACGCAAAAGCACAGGCTGAATTGATGGAAGCTGTTTCTCAGTTGGCAGCTATTGAAAAATTGAGAAGACGGAGACATTAGTACACTGTCAAAGTAAATTAAAAAAGGCGACAATCAAAGTCGCCTTTTTTTTTATAAGAAACGATTGAGAAATACCCTGATTTTTGTTATCACATCGATTTCAGATTAATTCAGGAAAGCTATAGAATATTGATTTTACCTACTGAATCACGCAAATGGGATCGAAACTACATATAGTGATACTGGCAGCTGGAATTGGTAAGCGCATGAAGTCTTCATTGCCGAAAGTACTGCATGAATTGGCCGGAAGACCGATGCTTTCGCATGTATTAGAATCGGCGAGGGCGCTGCAGCCTTATCGGATTTGTGTGGTGATAGGTCACGGCGGCGAGCAGGTCATCGAACGCTTTTGTACAAATGATCTTATTTGGATTAAACAGGAACCCCAGCTTGGTACTGGTCATGCGCTATTGCAAGCCTTGCCGGAACTTGATGAAGACGGCGCGACTCTGGTTTTGTATGGTGATGTTCCATTAGTACGTACGGGGACACTCAGCAAACTCGTTCAGGAAGGCTCGGAAGAAAAGTGCGCGATACTCACAACCGAACTTGAAAATCCCTACGGCTACGGGAGAATTATCAGGAATGAGGACACGCGTGCGATAGCATGTATAGTTGAGCAGAAGGATGCCACTGAAACACAACGGTCAGTTAATGAGATCAATACGGGAATAATGTACATTCCTAATCGAAAATTACATGCATGGTTGCCAAAACTCAAAAATGATAATGCGCAAAAAGAGTACTACCTGACCGATCTGATTAAAATGGCTGTCGATGAAAATGTTCCGATTCTATCTGCGCAACCGGATCATAACTGGGAAATCCTAGGCGTGAATAGCCGCGCCCAAATGGCAGAACTAGAGCGCATTTATCAGAAAGAAAACGCGGGCAGATTACTGGAAGACGGTGTGACGTTATATGATCCATCGCGCATTGACATTCGTGGGCGGCTGGAATGCGGCAATGACGTGGAGATTGATGTCAATTGTCTGTTTGAAGGCCATGTAAAACTGGGTAACAGGGTAAAAATAAAGGCAAACTGTGTATTAAAGAATGTCACGGTCGCGGATGGCACGACTATTCATCCTTTCTCGCATATTGAAAACTCAGCAATAGGTACGAACTGCAGAATCGGTCCTTATTCAAGAATACGTCCTGACACGAATCTTAATGACAATGTGCACATTGGAAACTTCGTGGAAATCAAGCAAAGTGTTATAGCTGAAGGCAGCAAGGTTAATCATTTGAGTTATATCGGCGATACAGTTATGGGAAGCAATGTCAACGTTGGAGCAGGTACGATTACCTGTAATTACGATGGTGCGTACAAACATCAGACCATTATTGAAGATGATGTATTTATCGGTTCAGATACACAGCTGGTTGCACCGGTAAAAATTTCCCGGGGGACAACTATCGGCGCTGGCTCAACAATTACCAAGGATACGCCGGAAAATGAATTGACCTTATCAAGGACTAGGCAAGTGACATTGACAGGATGGAAACGGCCGTCAAAGCATAAATGAGAAATCAGGATTCAGGTTATACACGGGTGAGAGGAGCTTGAAATGTGCGGTATTGTGGGCGCAATTGCTGAAAAAAATATAGTTCCGGTTCTGCTGGATGGATTATTCAGCCTGGAATATCGAGGCTATGATTCCGCAGGTTTGGTGATTACCAGTAACGGACTGCAAAGACTCCGCACAGCCGGTCGTGTGGCGGAGCTGGAAAAAAAAGTTGCCGAACAGAAAACCAATGGGTTTGCAGGTATTGCGCATACACGGTGGGCCACGCATGGAGAGCCTTCAGAACGTAACGCTCATCCACATCTTTCCAGCAGAGAATCGAAAATTGCCGTGGTTCATAACGGTATTATCGAGAATCATGAAATCATGCGAAAGCGTTTGCAGAATGAAGGTTTTCAATTTGACTCTGATACGGATACCGAAGTTATCGCACATTTGATCGCATTTAATTTAAGAAAATCAGACAGCTTGCTGAAAGCGGTGAGTCAGTCAATTTCGGAATTGCAGGGCGCCTATGCTATAGCAGTAATAGAAGAGAGCCATCCGGAACGAATTGTCGTTGCCCGTAACGGCGCACCGCTGCTGCTCGGACTGGGAGAAGATGGCAATTACGCTGCATCTGATGCTTCAGCCTTATTGAAAACGACGCGAAACATGGTATATCTGGAGGATGGCGATATCGCTGAACTCTACAAAGACCACTACGCTGTTTATGAGTGTAAAAATGGAATTCTCGGTCCGGAGATTAATCGCCCTGTGCATCAAAGTGATTTGACCAGCGATGCAATTGATTTAGGGCCGTATGACCATTTCATGCAAAAGGAAATTTTTGAGCAACCCGGCGCAGTGGCCAACACGCTGGAAATGGTGCTCAATGCGCAAGCTATTTCACCTGGATTATTTGGCAGCGCTGCAGAGAAGATTTTTTCGCAAACTAAAGGCTTGTTAATATTGGCCTGTGGCACCAGCTACCATGCCGGACTGGTGGCCCGCTACTGGCTCGAAACCATAGCAGGATTACCCTGTACTGTAGAAATAGCCAGTGAATATCGTTACCGCAACCCGATAGCCGATGCGCATACACTTGTGGTGGGTATATCGCAATCTGGTGAAACAGCGGATACCCTGGCAGCCATGAGCTATGCGAAAACGCTTGGCCATCTGCATAATCTGGCGATCTGTAATGTGGCTGAAAGCGCACTGATCAGGCAGACCGATCTGCGTTTTCTGACTCGCGCCGGGCCTGAAATCGGCGTGGCTTCAACAAAGGCATTCACCACGCAACTGGCGTCATTACTCTTGCTGACCACTGTGCTGGCGAAAATGCGAAATAAATTGCCCCCTGAGAAGGAAGCATCTGTGATCGCGGCGCTGCGCCATTTGCCCGCAGCGTTGCAATCAACCTTGCAGATAGAACCGGAAGTGCAGGAATGGTCGCAACGATTTTCGGAAAAGCGGCATGCGTTATTTCTCGGACGCGGCGTGCATTACCCGATAGC
Organism: Nitrosomonas sp.; assembly: GCA_028577615.1. Classification (GTDB taxonomy): domain Bacteria; phylum Pseudomonadota; class Gammaproteobacteria; order Burkholderiales; family Nitrosomonadaceae; genus Nitrosomonas. The sequence goes on along the minus strand of JAJSDU010000020.1, from coordinate 30,178 downwards.
CATGGAAGGCGCATTGAAACTTAAGGAGATTTCATATATTCATGCCGAGGCTTACGCATCAGGTGAATTGAAGCACGGACCGCTGGCGCTGGTAGACAAAGAAATGCCCGTGGTCGCCATAGCACCGAATGATCAGTTGCTGAGTAAACTGAAATCAAATTTGCAGGAAGTACATGCGCGCGGCGGAGAGTTGTATGTGTTTGCGGATGCCGATACGCAGATCGAAGAAAGCGATCAGATTCACGTCATAAGGCTTGCAGAACATGCAGGCATTCTGAGCCCGATTCTGCATACGATTCCACTGCAATTACTGGCCTATCATGTAGCGCTGGTAAAGGGCACTGATGTGGATAAACCGCGTAACCTCGCCAAAGCGGTAACAGTGGAATGATGAATATCTTAGAGTTTTTCCATTTTAGCGCTGATCGGCAGACTGTCCCGCTGGAGCACTGGACGACTACTTTATCCCGGACTGATGCAGTGGTAAGATAAGTTATTCCACATCAAAGAGAAAGATATCCATGGCTGGTCATAGTAAATGGGCTAATATCAAGCATAAAAAAGCGGCGCAGGATGCCAAGCGTGGCAAGATTTTTACCCGGCTTATCAAGGAAATTACCGTAGCAGCCCGTCTGGGTGGCGCTGAGCCGGACAGTAACCCTCGCTTACGATTGGCAATGGACAAGGCGTATAGCCACAACATGCCGAAAGATAATGTGGAACGCGCCATCAAACGTGGCAGTGGTGATCTTGACGGCGTGAATTATGAAGAAATTCGTTACGAAGGCTATGGTGTTTCGGGTGCGGCAGTCATGGTTGATTGCATGACTGATAACCGCGTGCGAACAGTGTCCGATGTGCGGCATGCCTTCACCAAATATGGTGGTAATCTGGGAACCGACGGATCAGTCGCCTTTTTGTTCAAGCATTGTGGGCAATTTCTTTTTGCACCGGGTACCAGCGAGGAAAAACTCATAGATGCCGCCTTGGAAGCGGGCGCCGAGGATGTTATTACCCACGCGGACGGGAGTATAGAAGTCATCACCGCGCCGTATGAATTCGTAACCGCGAAGGAAGCTTTGGAAAAAGCGGGATTCATCGCCGAAATCGCCGAAGTGACCATGAAACCGGCCAATGAAACGGTTTTAGCTGGCGATGACGCAATCAAAATGCAGAAACTGCTGGACGCACTGGAGAGTCTCGATGATGTGCAGGCCGTTTATACCACCGCAGTACTTGAAGAATAAATTTAAAAGGTGATTTTATTCGGATACTCGGCATAGATCCCGGTTTGCGTATCACCGGATTTGGTGTCATTGATCACCATGCCCATCAATTGGCTTATGTTGGCAGTGGCTGTGTCAGAACAGCCGAAGGTTCTCTGCCCTCCCGTTTGAAATTGATCATGGATAGCTTGCGTGAAATCATTCTGCGCTATCGCCCTGATCAGGTTGCTATCGAGCAGGTTTTCTTCAATGTTAACCCAAAATCGACCCTGCTGCTGGGACAGGCAAGAGGCGCCGCCATTTGCGCCGCAGTGCTTGGTGATCTTGAGGTGACCGAATATACTGCGCTACAGATCAAGCAGGCCGTGGTTGGCAATGGGCATGCGCATAAAAGTCAGGTGCAGGCAATGGTGATACGGCTACTAAACCTGGCGAGCAAGCCTGGCACGGACGCTGCGGATGCGCTGGCCTGCGCGATATGCCATGCGCACAGCGGATCGGGATTGGTCGAAATCGGCAGAATGAACATGCGCATGAAACGGGGACGGCTGGTGTGATCGGACGACTGAGCGGTACCCTTCTCGAAAAGCAGCCGCCGCAGGTGTTGCTGGATGTCAAAGGTATCGCTTATGAAATCGACGTGCCCATGAGCACCTTTTTTGTCCTGCCCGCCGTGGGCGAGCAGACAACGCTGCATACGCATTTGCTTATACGCGAGGATGCGCATCTTCTGTTCGGATTTGCCACCGAACCGGAGCGCCAGACGTTCCGGCAGCTCATCAAAATAACCGGTGTCGGTTCAAGAACGGCACTGGCGTTACTGTCCGGCATGAATGTCGCCGAACTGCATCAGGCTGTCAGCGCGCATGACAGTTCGCGGCTGGTCAAAATTCCGGGAATTGGCAAAAAAACAGCCGAGCGGCTTTTGCTTGAATTGCGCGACAAGCTCAAGACAGAGAAACTCGATGCGATTCAAGTGCCAGGCGCATTACATCAGACAAACGACATTTTCAATGCACTGCTGTCTTTGGGCTATAATGAGCGCGAGGCTGATTGGGCTGTGCAGCAGATACCGGCGGAGACAACGGTTGCAGAAGGCATACGTCAGGCGTTGCAGCGGCTGTCCAGGGATAAATAGCATTGACAATGATAGAAACAGACCGTTTGATTACCGCTTCTGCCGCCTCTTCTCAGGAGGAATTGCTGGAGCGCGCGCTGCGTCCCAAGCAGCTTGATGAATATGTTGGCCAGGAAAAAATCAGGGGGCAATTACAGATCTTCATCGAAGCGGCCCGGCGCCGTAAAGAAGCGCTTGATCACGTGCTGCTGTTCGGTCCTCCTGGTCTGGGAAAAACAACACTGGCGCATATCATTGCCCGAGAAATGGGTGTCAGTCTGCGCCATACTTCCGGACCGGTACTTGAACGGCCCGGCGATCTCGCGGCGTTGCTGACCAATCTGGAGCCGCATGATGTGCTCTTTGTCGACGAGATACACCGTTTGTCTCCCGTGGTTGAAGAAATACTCTATCCCGCCCTTGAAGATTATCAACTGGATATCATGATCGGCGAGGGGCCTGCCGCGCGTTCAGTAAAACTGGATCTGCCGCCTTTTACACTGGTGGGCGCCACCACACGCGCCGGCATGTTGACCAATCCCCTGCGGGATCGTTTTGGCATCGTTTCGCGGCTGGAGTTTTACAGTGCGGAGGAACTCAGTCGGATAGTCATGCGTTCAGCGGGATTGTTGAATGTGCAAATGACGCCGGAAGGCGCGTTTGAAATTGCACGGCGATCGCGTGGCACTCCGCGTATCGCCAACCGCCTGCTGCGCCGTGTGCGCGATTTTGCCGAAGTTCGTGCGGATGGACAGGTCAATCGCCAGATCGCCGATGCGGCGCTCGACATGCTCGATGTCGATGCGATCGGGCTGGATATCATGGATCGCAAATTATTACTGGCTGTGATGGAAAAATTTGGTGGCGGTCCGGTCGGCGTTGACAATCTGGCGGCGGCTATCGGCGAGGAACGCGATACCATCGAAGATGTACTGGAGCCATACCTTATTCAGCAAGGGTATTTGAAACGGACGCCACGCGGACGAATGGCAACGATCATCGCGTTTCGTCATTTCGATATTCCCCTGCCCGGAAATGGCCTGCCGGGTGAGTTGTGGGAAGAGAGCCATTCCTGATTTGTTGATCAATTTCCTTGATTCTGTGAATTATGCAAATCCAAACACTACGTCTTATCACAGCGGTATTAGTGATTATTGTCTTTATGCTGTATGTTCACACCAACAGTGAGCAGCGTTTCTACAGCAAGACAGCCGAACCCGCGGTGGCGCAAATTCTGACAGAGATATCCACCTGGCAGGAAGAACCGCTGTTGCGGCATCTGGCCCCCGAAGCCAGAGAAACCACTACCGATGAACAGTTAAAACAGCTACTTGACCGGTATCGGGAATTTGGCTGGTTTTATTCCATCAACGAACTCAACTTTTCACGCACTGCGAGCGTTTTTTCTCTGTTTGGCGATAAACGCATCAACTATTCCGGCATTGCGGATTATTCGACGGGACCGGTGAGTCTTAACATTACGCTGGTTGAACGCGGGGGGTATTTCCTGGTTTATAATTTCAGTCTGGCGCGGGCGACGGATTGACAGCAGAAATTCAAATATTCATTGGTTTATGTGCTGGAAAAAGCTGATGAATAATGGAAACCGATTTTGATATACGCGCTATATCTATAATTGCAACACTATCCTGTAAACGCGATCGGAGGAACACAGCATGTCAGCAGCAACGCACCTGGCTAAATTTGGCGTAACCGTTGAACAGGCCTATGACTTTATCATTGCCAACGTCGATCAGCCTGAAATAATATTCGACACAGCCGAGGAATTCGCGGTAACCACCGCAATGCTCAGCGAAATAACCCAATTCTCAACCGCGGTAATCAATGATTATTTTGCGTCCTTCAATCTGGATACCGGCGAACTGAATGATACGCATATTCTGATCAATTCGGATCCGGGTGCTTTAAGTTCTTTAATCACACTTAACACGCGAACCGGCATTCTGTCGAATGAATCATTAAGGGGGTTTGTACAGCAGGCACTCAACGATCCTTCACAATATGATGCTGTGTTTGGTCCGCAATTTCCGTTTCAGGATGACGATGGCATTTACGATGCGGAAGAATTGGGCGTAGCCACGTTGAGTAATGTATCGGCCACCATCGCGAGCATCGAATCGCTGTTTTATGGTTCATTAATTAAAATGTTTTCTGCGCTGGATACGTCAGAATTAACACCCATCGTTTCGTTTCCAGTTACTGAGAGGCGGGAATCTGATGATTTCCAGGCATTTGCCCTCGAAGCGTTTAAAGATATCCCGGCAATAGTTCCTTGGCCGGACGATGTGATGGTGAGACTGGTTGTCAACGAGGCAGTGATTCTAATTAATGAACTTGTCGAAGATAGCACCATTGTCGGCGTGCTCGATCAGAGTTTCCTGGGACTGGCCGTCGCTTAGAATCGGTTTTTAATTAGAGTAAGGAAAAGGGTTCATGTCGAGAAAGCAGTTTATATCAGCAGAAGCACATCTGGCTAAATTTGGAGTGACAGTACAGCAGGCTCTGGATTTTATTTTCGCCAATATCGATCAACCGGAAGTCATCTATGTCACGGCGCGGGAATATGGCGTAACTCAGGCGATGTTGCATGAAATTACCGATGCTCCTGTCTCTGTTATTGATGATTATTTTGCGGGCGCTGATTTTGACCCAGGAAGACTGGATCATACGAGCATTCTTTTCAATACCGATATCGGTTTGTTGGAAGATTTGGTTGGATTTAACAGTCAGACAGGTGTTTTATCGACAGACTCGCTCAGGGAGCAAGTTCAACCGCTGACCGAGTTTCCGGATGTATATGATTTTCCATTTACAGCCAGATACGATTTCCAGCCTGCTGATGGCGTCTATGATGCTGATGAACTGGGCATATCCCGATTAGGTGATATACCTGCGACCGATGAGAATATAGAATCCATTTTCTATGGTACGTTGATCAACATGTTTTCTCGCTTTGATCAAGTGGAACTGAGTCAGATCAAAGCATTTCCGGAAAGCGGCAACCCGGATGATTTCCGGGCATTGCTTTCTGTCGCCTTGAACGATGCGCCACCAACGCCTGCATGGACCGATGAGGAATTACTGGATTTAGTCATTGATGAGGCCGTGTATCTGCATAATCACTTCATACAGGATGATTTTACGGTAGGATTATTCGATTCCAGTTATCTGGGCGATGCACTGGTAATCCATTAATAAGATTACGAAATCATGTTGATGATCACTACCTGAAGTCTTGCTGCTTTCAATCGAATTATCATAGACGCCCAAACGCGCCTATGATAATGGCCTTTTTAAATGAACGTTACAGCTTGGAATGTTTGCACACAACCTCGGCCGATCCATCGATATAGATAATCTGGCATTTTGGATTTACTTCCACTGTTTCTATCATGACTTTTGTAGTTTTGATATGTGTTCTCGGTTTTGAGAAAAACGCTCTTTTCTCCTCATCATTGAGCACGTTATATTCATCGTCCTCGCGCAGCAGCAGCCGCACATTGCCTGTTTTTATGTCGTGAACGATCAGGAAACCGACGTCGTCCCCTTTTTCTTCCAGTCTTTTTGCAATTTCAGGGGGTAATCGATCGACGGCGATCAGCGTCGTAGCGTCACGCGACTGCCGATGATCTCTATCATATTCACCGCTTTTGCAACTGACCAGTGTAAGCGCTGTCAGCAGAACAGTGAAAGACAATACCATTTTTCTGATGCTATGCATTGAGGTTCTCCTTTTAAAAATTTAAAGTGAAGCGTGTGAAAATTGTTCTTGCAGGCAGGTAGATCGGATTGATGGGTTCCGCGGTCTGAAAATGCAGGTTTCTGAATAAAAAAGATTGATCGAACAGATTTCTGGCATCCAGGCTGATAATGCCTCTTCGGTTGGGTAGTCTATAGCCCAGAGATGCGTCAAAGAGAAAAAAATTTTCGGTTCTATTGTTGACATTATCCAGGCGATCGATTTCCTGCCGTACAAATGTGCCGGTCAAACTGAAAAACAATCCATGAAAATTAAAATAGCTGAGGTTGACAGGTATGCTGAGCGTATCTATGGTGCGTGGCCCTGTTATTGTTTCATTTCGAGAAAATTGCTCGTACTGAATTTCACTTTTTACCGCCCATTTATTATCAGGCAAACCATATAAGTATGCACGATAAAGTTTTTCCTTTTGATCATTCAGGAAAGCCCTGTTTTGAAAAAACAAAGGAACCTGCAGATCGCGGCTCGATATTTCAAAACCACTGAATATTCTTTTCCTGTAATGTCCATCCAACCCTATTCCAATCCGGCGTGACTGCGTACCGTTGATATCATCATATAATTGATTAAAACCGGAAACCTGCGTGGGTTCAATTGTCTGGCTAGCGGTTAGCGGTGCTTTAACAGCTTCGATCCAGGCCACTCGCAGTCTTAAGTTGTCAGCCATATTCCATTGCAGGCCGATTTTTGGGTTAAATCGGTTAATCGATAAATCTCTTTCCATATAAGCATCATAACTAAAACCCAGCGTTGCAGTCAGAATTGAACCATAGTTCAGGTTTGAGTATAGGTATCCATTGGTTCTGTCGATATTAAAATGCTGTTTTGCGGCATTGGAAACCAGGTCATTGGTTAAATTTCTGTCTGTGACACTGCGATTGACATAAATGTCATAATTCCCGCCCCCGGCGATGACATTAAAACCAGTATTGCGCAATTGGTACTGTGCTTCTGTCTGATATCCTTCATTTCTTGCCAGCGTTTCGAAATTGCTGAAATCATTGATGAGTGGTGAAGGATTTATAGGCGAAGGGTCGATATTCTCACTTTTTCTGTTGAGATATTGTCCGGATAACAGGATATGCTGGTTAACCGCCAGATCATATCTGGCACCAATCCGCGCAGTATTTTCGTCTATGTTTCTACGAAACCGATTTTGCGGCGCGCGTGGATTGTCCGTATTTCTGTCAAAATCGAGCGATAAATTGCCCTGATCGGTCGATCGTGTCCGCACTTCCGCCTGAATATTGAGTTTCGGCGTGACGGCATGCTGTATAAACGCATTGAGAATATCGTGGTTCTGGTCATTATTGGTTCGCAAGCCATCGCTCTGGTAATGAAACTGACCCAGGCTGACCGATGTGCGTTCATAGAGTTTTGAAAAGACAATTTCGTTACCGAACGTGCTGTTATTACCGCCAAAGCCGGACGCTACAAATTGTGAACGATTGCGTTCCATCAACGGCGCAAATTCATTGAAACCGGCTCCGGAGGGTCCCGTGCTGGTGATGATGTTCAGATCCGCGACAGCCAGGCGGGGCTGAACCGGATTGACATTAATCGGCTGCATCAGCTGGGCTTGCAGCAATTCGCTGACGCGGGCGGCTTCGTGCCGTGGAATTCTGGCATAAGTATCAGACAAAAATCGATGCGCGGAATGATTGGATGGGTCGTGACTCAGCGATTGGGCGGTTTCCATGATGGCGCGTTTGTCGAAGCCGAGGTTGTCGTAAATGCGCGCCAGACTCGATCCGCGTCCGGCCTGATCCTGATCCAGTAGCAATCTGGAACGGTAAACGGCGCGGTTATCGTTCAGTTCGATCGATTTCTGAATATCCTGCAGCGCTTCTACCGGCCGGTTCTGCGTTTGTTTCTGTATGGCGTCGTAAAACCAGGGTGTCGGGTCGCGTGGATCCAATGCTTTGGCCAGTTCAAATTGCGTTTCGGCGAGTGAATACCGTTTTTCCTCGAAATACGCCTTGCCCAGATAACTGCGGATCAGTGCGTTGCCAGGATCGAGACTGGCGGCAATCTCGAGCTCAATACGCCCCGCTTCCAGCTGTCCCTCGCGGATGAGCGCCAGTCCCAGGCCAAGCCGTGGCATGGGATCGGCCTGATCAAGCAGTATGGCTTCATGAAAAATCGATTCGGCTTCATTTGTGTTTATCTTCAACAAGTGAGCGAACCCCAGGACGGTCTGTGTTTTGGCGATGACCGGATTCAAATTGACGGCCTCCTGAGCCGACGCCAGCGCCTGATCGAGTTCGCCGACGGACATCTGCAACTCGGACAGCCTTGCCCAGATCAATGCATTCAGCGGATCGAGGCTGACCGCCTGTTTCAGGCTGGCCAGCGCCGCGTCAATGTCGAAAGCGGCCTGTTGCGCGTAGGAAAGCGCAAGTCGGGCGGGTGTGGATAAATTGTCATGCCGGACAGCCTGATGCGCCAGTTCAAGCGCGCGATCCCTGTCGTTCCGGACAACAGCAATAATGGATAGCAGCGCGGTGGCCGCGCTATCGGCCGGGTTATCGGCGAGCAGGCGATTGATGACAACCGCAGCTTCATCCGCCTGACCGACGGACAACAGGTACTCAGCCTGTTGCATCGCATCGCCGGGGTCAGCGCTGCCTTGATTCCGGTGATAGCCGATAATCGCCGGGTAGTAAAGCGCCCACTGCACGGCGTCCAGCGGTCTGGCGATGATTGCTTTCAGCGGCGGCCGGTGTTGATATGCGATTGCCGTTTCATGGCCGGTCAGCATCACGTCGCCATGCTCGTTGCTGGCGGAAACACGGCCTTCGAAAATGACCACCCGCGCATGATCGGCTTCCACTTCAACGGAAAATTCCGTGCCTTCCACGCCCGCGTTCAGAAAGGGGGTTCTGACTTTGAACGGCAACGGCGTGCGCGTGATAATATGCATCGCGCCCCTGATCAGGTCGATCAGCGCGGTGATTTTGTTTTCTTCGCTTTCAGGGATGGTGATCGTCGTACGCTGATCAAGCCGCATGACACTGTCGTTATTGAGGCGGATGGCGGCGCGGCTGTGCGTGCGTACCCGCAGCGAATCCCCGGCGCAGAGCTGCGTCTCGAGCACGGCAGGCTCCCAGGATGCGGACTGATGGCGGCGCACTTCGACAATCCCCTGAACGGATACCACCTGCGCAGCGCGTACAGTACAGGCGTCGGCTCCCAGCGCGCTGCGTATCAGCATGAATGGCGCGAGGACAATAGCGGCGAGAACCAGAAAATAAATCCGGTTACCTGCTGCTCGAATGAGTGGCGTTTGCTGAATATTCATCGTGTCATAAGCACAGCTTTCGATTAATACAGCACCTTAAAGAATAGCTTAACAAAAAAAAATTTTGGCAATCTGATTCAAAAATATGTAATAACCTGATTTTGATGAATTTTTTATAATTCATGCAGGAATGCTGCGAGCGCATATTTACCGGTGGAATCCCCGCTGATTTAAAAGTCTGGCTTGATGCGACTGTGTTGTCGGTGAGAATTATCACATGGCGCGGTGTTATCACGGTTCAAGATTTTTCTGACAGTCTGATAACCGGATTCCATTGTTCTGGCGGGGATTGCCGGCAGATATCAAGATAAAATCGTGTGGGGCCATCGTTCGGGAAACGCGCGAGAATGTTCTGCCATTTTTCGATCGCGTCAATCCGTTGCTGTGTCCAGGCGGTCAACGCCGCCGCGAACATTTCACACAGTAGCATTTGCGCTTCGCTGGCGGTCTGTCTGTGGGCGACCAGTTCGTGCAGTTGAACCGGCAAGGATTTGCCGGCGAATCGAAAAACGCCCAATGGGCGCGTCAGAAAGCGATTGATCCCGTCGAGTACTTCATGCGTAACCAGCAGCCTCGTACCCAGGCGCTTGTTGATCGCTTCGATGCGGCTGGTCGTGTTGACGAGATCGCCGACCGTACGGTAGATATAATTTTCGCGTGCGCTGGAACCGAATTTACTGATCAGCAATTCGCCAAAATGAATGCCGATACGTGTCGGCATCGCGGGATGGCTGCCTTCACGATTGAACCGGTTGACATTGTTTAGTATGGCAAGCCCTGCCGCGCAGGCCTGTTCGCGCAGGATCCTGCTGGCTGCTTCGTTTTTTGCGGCTTCCCAGACTGCCAGCAGGGCATCGCCGGTTTTTTCGGAAACAACGCCATTGTTTTCCCGCACGGAGCGGGACAGGATGGCAAAATAATCATCCAGCAGCGTTTTCAGTTGCCGCACGTCCATCTCTTCGGCGAGCGTGGTATAGCCTTCCACATCGGTGAGCAAACATGCGCCAGAAACGATCTGGTCTTTATGCTGTATGGAATCCATATGCCGGGTCATGTCTGCGACGACACGTCCAGGCGTAAACTGGCCGAACAGCGCCAGCAATTGATCGCGTTCCTGCCGGGCGGCGAGATATTTGAGGAGAACCGCGCCCGCGGTTGCGCCGGGAATGACGATGAAAAGCGGCGTGATCAGCGGCAGCCAGATGTCGGTCTGCGTGAAGAGCAGCCCGGCAGACAACGCATAGGTTCCGGCAAGGGCTGCGCTGATGGCGATCAGCGCACGATTGGTCAGCGCGGGAAGGATCATGCCCAGCATCAATCCCATGCTGAACAGCAATCCCAGGCTGCCGCCATAAGGAAAAGGTTTGACGGGTTTGTTTTCAAGCAGGTTGGCAAAGGCTGTGGCGGCGATTTCCACACCGCTGATTTTCACGCCTTCCGGGTCGGTAAATACAGTGTGATAGGCATCCCGGATCAGTTCGTTTTCCGACTGCGTGGTTGCGGACAGGCCGACAAAAACGACTTTACCCGCGACATGTGCGCGCAGCGTGTTCAGTGATGCTTCATCACCTTCGGCGGATTGCACGATCTGATAATACGGAACAGTGTGGATACTGCGCGGCGGACCGTAAAAATTCAGGTAATGCGCACCGTCGCTGGCGTATACCTTCATCAGTGACGCGATCAGCTGTTTTTTCCGGTCATCCAGGCGGCTTGCGTGCAGTTCTGAAACGATGCGTTGCCTGATATCCGGATGATCGGTAAACAACTGCCGCAGAAAAAATATAACGGTTTCCATGTCGCTGATCTGATGGCGCTGCTGCGGTAATTGATCAATGTCCGGCGCCCGGATTGTGCGCAGCAGCGCCACCAGGTCATCATAAATCTGCAACGCGTAAGTCTGGAATACAATCGCGGGAATCGTCGGCGCATCGCCCATGCCTGGTTTGAACGCCCAGTAGGCGTTGATGCGCGGCTTGTCCGGCAGCGGGAAAGGCGCGTGCGCAAAGACTGCATCCGTGAACTCGGGCAACAGCGGTATGCTTTCTTCCTTGATCAGCCTGAATTGCAATGCATCGGTCTGGTTATCGGTTAAAGCGAGCAGCTCACTGTGCAATCGTTCGACGATGATGACATTGCCCGCATTTCTGATGGCTTGCGCCAGTTGCCGGTCGTGCCCGGGATTTGCGCCAGGCGTATGAAAGATCAGATCCAGTACAATGATCTGAGCGCCGGCGCTGGCCAGGCGATCAATCAGGCGCGCATGAATGTCCCTGGGCCACGGCCAGAAATTCGGCGAAACCGGCAATCCCAGCTGGTTTGCCGACGGCCGGTCAATCGCGACAACCATGACTTCATCGGGTGGGGGTATCGCGCCGCGAAACTGAAACAGCCAGTAGAGACCGTATCTCTCCTCAAGCGCCCAGCCCTGCGGCGTCAGATAGATAAAGCAGCCAAGCAGGCCTGTAAAGATACCGAGGAGTATCTGCCGGACGCGTTTCGACATGGGGTGGCGGGTAAGAAAAGTTATTTGTGTTATGCGCTGCGCGCGTTTCGCCCGTACCGCCGGATACCGTTACGGGTTCAGTAGGCTGATGAGGCCAGATTTTAGTATACTTAAGGCGAAAAATGCTATTCGATCGGAAATTTTCAGGATGATACTGCATGATAATTGTGATTTCTCCGGCCAAAACGCTGGATTTCGAAGTGCCTGCGGGAACCGGTCAATATTCCTTGCCCGATTTTCTGGATGAATCGGCTGTATTGATTGATCAGCTCAGAACACTGTCGCCGGACCAGCTCGGCGCGCTGATGTCGATCAGTCCGAAACTGGCGGCTTTGAATGCCGATCGCTACCGCACATGGACAAGACCGTTCACGCCCGCCAATGCCAAGCAGGCGCTGTATGCATTCAAAGGCGATGTGTATACGGGACTGGACGCGGAAACACTGGGGGAAGAGGATATCGCGTTTGCGCAGGATCATTTGCGCATTCTTTCCGGCCTTTACGGCGTGCTGCGGCCGCTCGATCTGATGCAGCCCTATCGCCTGGAGATGGGAACGCAGCTGGCGAATGTGCGTGGTGAAAATCTGTACGATTTCTGGGGCGATCGGATTACCGGCGCGATCAGCCGTGAACTGAAACGGCAGAAAACAGATACGCTGATCAATCTGGCCTCGAATGAATACTTCAAGTCTGTTCGTCCGGAGAAACTTGCGGGAAAAATCATTACACCGGTTTTCAAGGATCAGAAAAACGGCATCTATAAAATTATCAGCTTCTTCGCCAAAAAAGCCCGCGGTTTGATGAGCCGCTACATCATTCAGCATAAATTGTCCGATCCGGAAGCGATCAAGGATTTCGATGTGGCGGGCTATCATTTCGATCCGATAGTGAGCAGTGCAGATGAATGGGTTTTTCTGCGTGAAGCGTCAAAAACATGACTGAACCGCGCTGCGCTGCGCTGCGCGGTGGATCATGAACAACACACCGATTTATTTTAGAGATGTTCTTAATGGATAGTGGCAGGAACGATCGATGAACAGTAAACTGTATATTGAATGGGCAAGAAATTATGTCGCGCTTTCCAATAAACACGATCTGAGGGAACTGGAAGTCATGTTTCTGGGCAGCGCAATCTATCATTCGGACTATTTCGGAGAATACAAGGGCAGCGTTGCCATTCGCGAAATGATGGCCAGTTTTTTCGCGCGTTATCCGGATGCGCACTGGGAAGTAACCGAGTACCGCGCGCTGGATGATAACGGTGTCGAATTCGATTTTCTGATGACAGGAACCGATGCGGCAGCGAACGAACCGGTCAGAAGGCGCGGACGGGAGCGTATTTACTTCGAGCCGGACGGCTTCATCAGCCGTATCCATGTGTATAAGCCCGATGAATATCAGTGATGTTACTGACTTTACCGCATTCGGCGTTAAGCCCTATTCCTGGCCACGGGTGTTATTGCCGGATTTGATCTGGCGCTTTCTGCGGATTGCCCTGTGCTGTTCCGGATCCGCCGGATCCGGTATTTTCCGTATTGCCTGACAATTCTGTATTATCCGCCGCGCTGCTTTCCGCTTCAATGTCGTTTTCCGGTGTTTTCGCGATGGAATGCAGGTTTAAATGCAGCGCCGCCTTGGCCAGCAAATGCGCGCTCACCGGCGCGGTGATGAACAGAAACAACGTAATCAGCACTTCATGCAGGCTGATGTTTTCCGTATACGTGCTGAAATAGATGGACGATGCGATCAGCAGGCAGCCGACGCCCAGCGTCGTTGCCTTGGTGGGACCATGCAGGCGCGTGTACAAATCCTTGAGCCGGACGAGTCCGAGCGAGCCGATAAATGTAAGCAACGCGCCGGTCAGAATTAAAAAGGATAAGAAATATTCCAGCATGACTTATTCGATAATATCGCCGCGCAACAGATACTTGCATAATGCTACCGTACCGATAAAACCCATCAGCGCGATCAGCAGCGCCGCCTCAAAAAAAAGCGCACTGCCCAGATAGATGCCCAGTAAAACCAGCAAGGCGATGGTGTTGATATACAGGGTATCCAGCGCCAGAATCCGGTCCGGCATATCCGGGCCGCGCAGCAGGCGGAAAAAACTCATGATCACTGCGATGGTGACCAGTGCGAATGCGATTTGAATGGTGACCGCTAACATGATTCAAAAATCTCCTTCAATGGTCTTTCGTAACGCTGTTTGATGGTTGCGATAAGTGTATCGGGATCGGTTTCATTCAGGGCATGCACCAGCAGATAGCTGTGATCTTCCGAAAGCCGCGCCGACAACGTGCCGGGCGTCAAGGTCAGGCTGCTGGCCAGCAGGCTGATCGCGACATCGGACGTTAAATCCAGCGGCAGCTTGACAAACGCGGGCGTCAGTTTTTCCGGGCTGCCGAGAATCAGCCGCGCAACGGTGAAGTTCGCCACGACAATATCATACAAAAAGATGAAACCAAAACGCAGCAGAACAGCCGGTTTGCGGATGACTACCTTATCCGGCCAGAAACGGATCGTCAGCACGGGTATGATCCAGCCGAGCAGCAAACCGAGCAGGATGTGGCCCGGTTCGATGCTGTTGTTCAGCAACAGCCATATGCCTGTCAGCGCGGGTGTCAGCAAGGGATGCGGTAACAGTCGTGTCATGGTTTGATGACCTCCATGCGCAATACTGATTCGATATACATTTCGGGTTGCAGCAGCTGATTCGCAGTGGCGGCAGTGTATCCGGTAACCACGCCAGCGAAAATAACCAGACCGATGCAGCATAACAGCAGGCAGGCCACCGGTGTCAGTTCGATGGTCAGCGCAAACGCGCTGCGCGGTTCTGCGCCGGGTGTGATGTTGCAGCTATGCGGCGCCTTCGCGCGATAAAACAGCATGCTGCCGCTACGCGCCAGCGCGATTAACGTGAACAGGCTGGTGATCAGGATGACGCCGATGATCCAGAAAAAGGCCGAATGTGGCAAAGCGGCGTTGAGGATCAGAAATTTACCGATGAAGCCCGATAAGGGCGGTAAACCGGCGATCAGAATTGCAGTGATAAAAAACAGACTGCCCAGCAATCTTTGCTGCTGGATAATCGGACCGGGTTCAAACTGGTCGTCCATCACATCGCGCCGCTGCGCGATGCTGTCGGACAGCAGGAAAAATGCCGCCGCCGCGAAAGTCGAGTGCGGCAGATAATACAGCGCGGCAGTGATTCCCGCGGTTGAATTGATGCCGATCGCGGTCAGCAGCGTACCGATGGAGACGATGACCAGATAAGCTACCTGCTGGCGCAACCGGGTGCTGGCGAGTACGCCGAGTACGCCGATGATCAGTGTCAGCATGGCCATGGGCAACAGCCAGGCTTCGATCAGATTCGCTGCAGCGCCTGCCTGAGCGCCAAAAATCAGGGTATAAACGCGCAGAATGCTGTATGCGCCGACTTTGGTCATGATCGCAAACAACGCGGCAACCGGCGCACTGGTATGCGCGTAAGCCGCCGGCAGCCACAAATAAAGCGGCACCAGCGCGGCTTTCAGGGCAAAAACGGCAAACAGCAGCAAACCGGCGATATGAATCAACACAGCGTCATCCGCCGGTGCGGCAGCCACTTTTACCGCCAGATCGGCCATGTTCAGCGTACCCAGCAGGCCATACAGCGTACCCACTGCAAACAGAAACAATGTTGAGCCGACCAGATTGATGACAACAAAGTGCAGGCCGGCTCTGGTTTTCAAACGGCCGCCGCCGTGCAGCAACAGACTGTAAGACGCCAGCAGCAGGATTTCGAAAAACACAAACAGGTTGAACAGATCGCCGGTGAGAAAAGCGCCGTTCAGGCCGAATAACTGCAACTGAAACAGGGTGTGGAAATGCGCGCCGCTGCTGTCCGTGCCACGCGCAGCATAGAACAGCGCGCAGATGGCGACCAGCGCTGTGATCGTCAGCATCCATACCGCCAGCTGGTCGGCGACCAGCACAATGCCAAAAGGCGGCGACCAGTTACCCAGGGCATAAGCCAGTATTTCACCGCTGTTGACCGTGTTCAGCAGTAACCCTGCAACAATGAGTTGCAGCAGAACCGAAATCAGACTGACGCCGCGCTTCAATGCCAGCAGGCGGCCGGGCAATAACAGCAGCAGAATACCCGCTACCAGCGGCAATATTACCGGAAAGATAGTCATATGATTCATCATGGTTTATGCTGGCCGTCCACCTGATCATTGCCCATTTCAGAAAACGCTTTCAGCGCCAGCACGATGACAAATGCCGTCATGCCGAAACTGATCACAATCGCCGTCAATACCAGTGCCTGCGGCAAGGGATCGGCGTACTGGATTATGCCATCGGTGATAATCGGCGGGCTGCCGATGGTCAGCCGCCCCATGACCAGAAGAAACAAATTCACGGCATACGATAAAAAGGTCAAACCCAGCACAACGGGAAATGTGCGGCCGCGCAGCGACAGATAAACGCCGCTTGCCGTCAGCACGCCTATGATTAAAGAGATCAGCAGTTCCATCAGCGTATCCGCTTCCTGACTTTCATCTGGTGGCTCTGGTGATGCACCAGTCCCAGATAAACCAAAATGAGTAATGTGGCACCGACTACAACCAAATAAACGCCCAGATCGAATGCCATTGCCGAAGCCAGTTCAAA
Organism: Nitrosomonas sp.; assembly: GCA_028577615.1. Taxonomy (GTDB): domain Bacteria; phylum Pseudomonadota; class Gammaproteobacteria; order Burkholderiales; family Nitrosomonadaceae; genus Nitrosomonas. The sequence goes on along the minus strand of JAJSDU010000020.1, from coordinate 13,594 downwards.
TTCACCGATGACCGGCCAGTGGATGTGACTGAATGTCGACGTCAGGAAAGGATAGCCAAAGTACCAGCTCGCCAGTCCGGTGGCGGTGGCGATCAGCAGGCCGTAACCGATAATGGCATGCAGATTGAAGGGTATACGCTCCTGGGTCCAGACAACGCCGTTGGCAAGGTATTGCATCACCAGAGCGACAGCGGTGATCAGACCGGCGATAAAGCCACCGCCGGGTAAATTATGACCGCGCAGCAGTATGAACAGCGATACCAGCAGCGCCAGCGGCAGCAGCAGGCGTGCAAAAGAAGCCATAATGACAGGATGCATGTCCGTATCCCAGGCGCGTCCCTGGCCGTCATGACTTGATCCGGCCAGTTTCAGCTGCTCCAGCATGGCGTAGATACCCAGACCGGCCAATCCCAGTACGGTGATTTCGCCCAGCGTATCATAGCCTCTGAAGTCGACCAGAATCACATTCACAACATTGGTGCCTCCCCCGGCTGGCAGGCTGTTTTCCAGAAAATAGTCAGCAATGGTTTCATAAGGTCGCGTCAGAACCGCCCAGACCAGAAGCGCCACGCCGCCACCGGCTGCCGAGGCAATCATTGCATCCCGGCTGCGCAACCATCCGCCCGATTCGTTCGGGGATTCCTGCGGCAGGAAATATAAAGCCAGCAGCATCAGCACGATGGTGACCACTTCGACGGAGAGCTGCGTCAGCGCGAGATCAGGCGCGGAGAATTTCACGAAAACCAGCGATACGCCGAGTCCCACGGTGCCCAATAAAATGAGCGAGACAAGCCGCTGCCGGTGCATGACGGCGGTCGCCACGGCGGCAGCCGCGATAACCAGCGCAACCAGCAGGCTGACGCCATCAATCGGTAGTGTCGCGCGTCCGCCAGTCAGACTGTAACCGGCATCCATTCCCGACACGCCGGATAAGCCCAGTGCCAGGATAAAAAGTATGAATATCAGCACCATGCGTTGCAGGGATTGCTTGTCCAGGAAATGCACGGCGGCGTTGGCCAGATAAAACAGTTTCGCCAGGAGCAGCTCATACAGGTCTTTGAAGCTCAGCCATTTGTCCAGCCGCTCCTGCAACACGAATAACGGTCTTCGAATCAAGTAGAGAATTATGCCACCGACCAGCGCGGTGATACTCATGTATAAGGCGGTATTAAACCCATGCCAGATCGCCAGATCATGATCCGGAACAGGGCTTTGCAGGACGCTGGAGGCGGCAATATCGAGGATGGGTTCGACAGTGAGCGCCGGAAAAATGCCAACCAGCAGACATAGCGCGACCAGGATTTCAATCGGTACCTTCATCCAGCGCGGCGGTTCATGCGGTTGTTTGGGCAAGTCGGGGGATATTTCACCAAAAAAAACAGTGTGAATAAAGCGCAGAGAGTAGGCTACGGCGAATATTCCGGCCAGCGTGGCTGTCGCCGGTAACAGCCAATCCCAGGGCTGACCGGCGACCGATAAGGTTTCGGCGAAGAACATTTCCTTGGACAGAAAGCCGTTGAACAACGGCACGCCCGCCATGGACGCGGCGGCAACCATCGCGAGCAGGCCGGTGTACGGCATGTATTTCCACAGGCCGCTCAGGATGCGCATATCGCGCGTGCCCGTTTCATGATGAATAATCCCGGCCGCCATAAACAGTGAAGCCTTGAAAATTGCGTGATTGATAATATGGAAAGTGCCGGCGAGAGCAGCCATTGGCGTGCCAATGCCAAACAGCAGCGTGATCAGGCCCAGATGGCTGATGGTTGAATAAGCGAGCAGTCCTTTCAGGTCGTGCTTGAACATCGCGATATAGGCGGCTATAACCAGCGTCGCCAGTCCGGTAATGCAGACCAGCCAGAACCATGCCGAAGTACCCGACAGCGCCGGAAACAGTCGCGCCAGCAGAAATACACCGGCCTTGACCATGGTGGCCGAATGCAGGTAAGCGGAGACCGGAGTCGGCGCGGCCATGGCATTGGGCAGCCAGAAATGAAAAGGAAACTGCGCCGACTTGGTAAATGCGCCCAGCAACACCAGAATCAGCATGGGCAGATACAGGTCGTGCGCGCGGATCAGGTCGCCGGACGCCAGAATATCCGTCAGATTGTAACTGCCGACAATTTCGCCGAGCAGGATGAATCCGCCCAGTAGCGCCAGTCCGCCGCCGCCGGTGACAGCCAGCGCCATGCGCGCGCCCATGCGCGATTCATGGCGCGTCTGCCAGTAGCTGATCAGCAGGAAAGACGACAGGCTCGTCAATTCCCAGAAAATCAGCAGCTGTATGATGTTTTCCGACGTGGCGATGCCCAGCATGGAGCCCATGAACATCAGCAGGTACGCGTAGAAGCGCCCCATGTCATCGCGTTCGGAAAGATAATATCGCGCGTAAAGAATGATCAGCAGACCGATGCACAGGATCAGAAGCACGAACAAAAGCCCCAGCCCATCCAGCCGGAAAGCAAAGTCCAGACCCAGCAGCGGAATCCAGCTGACGCTTTGCACCACAACCTGACCTGAAAAAACCCCGGCAATGAACGGAAACAGGAAAGCCAGTGCAATCAAAGTGATTAGGCCCGCTCCCCAGGCGGCGTGCAGACGACCCATGCGCGAAATGGCCGCGACAAACGCAGCGCCCAGAAATGGTGTTAACGCAATGAGCGATAAATTCATACAATACGAAATGCTGAAAGCAGAAGGCTATAAAAAAGGCTCTATTGTAAGCGATGTCACCAGCTTAAAAAAATTTTTCGGCAAAAAAGCGGGGAAACACAGTCGCTTCCGGCTGATCATTAGTCACAGGTGGAAAAGCATGGCCTGAAATGGTATAAAGCGCAGCTGAGCTTGATAAACGTTTGCCGATTGAAACGCCAGCTTAAGCAAATAATCCAGGTTTTCAATTTCAAGAAAACATCCATAATCACAGAACAGTACCGCACTGCCTTGGTAACGCTCCGGCGCAATTAAACCTATGACTTCTTTACCGACACAAACGATTTCAGATGCTGCACAGCAGAAAATTGTGCAATTGATCGCCACCGAGCTCTCCGTCACGCCGCAGCAGGTGGCGGCGGCAGTCAATCTGCTCGACAGCAGCGCGACGGTGCCTTTCATTGCGCGTTACCGCAAGGAAGTCACCCGCAATCTGGACGACACGCATCTGCGCAGCATAGAAGAACGCCTGCAATATCTGCGCGAACTGGAAGAACGCCGCATGACGATCCTGGCTTCGATAGAAGAGCAGGGCAAACTGACCGATGAACTGCGCGGCGCGATCGAACAGGCCGCGACAAAACAGCTTCTGGAAGATATTTACCTGCCCTACAAGCCCAAACGCCGCACGCGCGCGCAAATCGCCCGGGAGGCCGGACTGGAGCCGCTGGCTGATGCGTTGCTGAACAACCCTGCTCTGATTCCCGAGCAGGAAGCCGCGAAATATATCAAAGTGCAGCCCGCTGCCGAAGGCGTGGAGGCGATCAACGTACCCGATGTCATAACCGCACTCGAAGGCGCGCGCGACATTCTGGCCGAACGTTTCGCGGAAACGGCCGGTTTGCTCGCCGCCTTGCGCAATAAACTCTGGCATGAAGGCATCCTGACTTCCACGGTGGTCGCGGGCAAGGAAATGGCGGAAGAGGAAAAATTTCGTGATTATTACGCCTATGCGGAGCCGATCCGCACCATTCCCTCTCACCGCGCGCTGGCGTTGTTCCGTGGCCGCGCCCTGGGCGTGCTCAGAATCGAACTCGGTCTGGATGAAGCCTCGGAAGCGATCATGCCGCATCCCTGCGTCGCCATGATTGCCGCCCATTTCGGCATCGAAAACCGGGGACGCGGCGCGGATCAATGGCTGGCGGATGTCTGTCAGTGGACCTGGCGTGTCAAGGCGCACCTGCATCTCAGCACCGAACTGCTGATGCAGTTGCGCGAAGCGGCCGAAGCGGAAGCCATCAAAATATTCAGCCGCAATCTGCGTGAGTTGCTGCTGGCTGCGCCGGCAGGCCCCAAGGCCGTGCTCGGCCTCGATCCCGGCTACCGTACCGGCTGCAAAGTGGCGGTGGTGGATGCCACCGGGAAACTGCTGGAAACCGGCACGATCTATCCCCACCAGCCGCGCAATGACTGGCAGGGATCGCTGGCAACCCTCACGCAATTGGTGCTGAAGCATGGCGTCGAACTGATTTCGATCGGCAATGGCACCGCCAGCCGTGAAACGGATAAACTGGCCGCCGAGGTCGTCAGGCTCGCCGCGGAACAGAAGCCGGAACTGAAAGTGACCAAAATCGTCGTCAGCGAAGCGGGCGCTTCGGTCTATTCCGCTTCGGCCTTTGCCGCAGCCGAGTTTCCCGATCTGGATGTCAGTCTGCGCGGCGCGGTATCGATCGCCAGGCGCCTGCAGGATCCACTGGCCGAGCTGGTCAAGATCGAACCCAAATCGATCGGTGTCGGTCAGTATCAGCACGATGTCAATCAACGCATCCTGGCGCGTTCGCTCGACGCCACCGTCGAAGACTGCGTGAACGCGGTCGGCGTGGACGTCAACACCGCATCGGCGCCCTTGCTGGCGCAGGTTTCCGGCCTGAACCGCGTATTGGCGCAGAATATGGTGGAATACCGTGACAGCCATGGCCCGTTCATGAATCGTCAAACCATACTCAAAGTACCGCGAGTCGGCGAAAAAACTTTCGAGCAGGCCGCCGGGTTTTTGCGCATCAATGACGGCGACAACCCGCTGGACCGCTCCGCCGTTCATCCGGAAGCCTATCCGGTGGTCGAACGCATCCTGGCGCGCCTGAACAAAGGGATCGAACAGGTCATGGGTCGCCCGGAAGTGCTGAAGGAGCTTTCTCCGGAAACGTTTATCGACGACACCTTCGGCCTGCCGACCGTTAAGGATATTCTCACCGAGCTGGAAAAACCCGGCCGTGATCCGCGCCCGGAATTCAAAACGGCAACCTTCCGGGAAGGCGTCGAAACGCTGGCCGACCTGCAACCCGGCATGATCCTGGAAGGCGTGGTCACCAACGTGGCGGCCTTCGGCGCCTTTGTCGACATCGGCGTGCATCAGGATGGCCTGGTGCATGTATCCGCCCTGGCCAACACCTTCGTCAAGGATCCGCACAAAATCGTCAAACCCGGCCAGATCGTCAAAGTCAAAGTACTGGAAGTCGACGCCGCCCGGCAACGTATCAGCCTGACCATGCGGCTGGAGGAAAAAGCGGCGACCCCTTCCCCATCCCCCAGCGCCGACACCCGCCCATCCCGCTCCCACGATGCGCGCAAACGACGCTCACCGGATAAACAAACAACCGCGCGTAAAACCGAACCGGTCAGCGCACTTGCACTGGCGCTGGCGCGCGCCAGGGAGAAGAAGTAGCGGCAGGTTTGTGGATGTTAATATTGTTGATCCATAGGGCTGATGACACCTTTCCTTCATGAAACATGCTACTCCTCGCTTGCACCGCCACTTGGCGGACAAGTGTTTGCACTTGCCAGGGATTCCTTCGCTTATACAGGCTGAATGACTCCGCAATGGACCGGTTCGGACAAAAAACGAGGAATGAATATACCTGCCTAACTCCGTTGAAACACTATTTTTTAACTCACACGATATCTGCTCGCCGCAGTTGTCAGTTGACTTTCACTTCCGCAGTCTTACAATCTTCATAAGTGCCGTTCCCTGCTGGTTGAGTTCAACAAGGTTTATCCGCCGCCAGAAGAGCTTGGGGTCTGGCAAACTTTGGGAAGGCGGCGGATAATCGCTATTTGTTAGTTGCTACGAGGATCATCTGAGGAACAAGTATGGTAGATCTGGTTACATCAGTTTCTCTTTGGGAGCTGATCAAGCACGCTGTAAGTTGGGTTGTGAACCTTAAACGTGCAGGCGCAGCGCGTAAAGAAGAGTCTGTACACGCACTGCGACAGGTTATTCTTGCAGCACGGAAAACATCTGTATATGTCCGTCAAATCAATGAAACTGGCCGCAAAGATCACAATACAGAGGCTGAATTAAGCACAGCTTGGACTGAGCTCAGTTTTAAGCTGGAGGATCTAGATCTCGACGCGTTAGCACAACGTTGTAGGATGACGGGAAGGCATTGGGCGGATCCTGGTAAATTTGAAAGTGAAGAGTTAGAAAAAGCAGATATAGGCCTTGAAAAAATGGAGTCGTTGGCTAATGAAATACTTGCTGAAGTTCGCAGCTAACCAAGTCATCAACTTCGCGCCCGTGGCGCCGGACGTCCACTAAAAGATGGGGGTCTTTCAATATCGCATACAGCCTAACTTTACTCGTCTTCTGCTGAGCAAAAGGTTGGGGAAATTCATGTTTCATCTCATTTTTCTTATGATAAATTCACCAATAAATCCCTGAAGGAAATTACTGAAGAAATTACAAATTACGCAAATTACGGTGAAATTACGGTGACAGTTTACTAAATGCACTAATTATGCCCTGTTGTCAGCATGGCTCGCTTACCTCGTATTGTAATTCCCGGCTATCCACATCATGTGACACAACGTGGTAATCGCCGCGCTCGAACATTCTTTGAGGATGGCGACTACGAGCTTTATGGGGTATTGCTGGGGGAGGCAGCCCGAAAGGCCGAGGCTGAGATTTGGTGTTACTGCCTGATGCCCAATCATGTGCATATCATTATCGTTTCTTCAGATGAGGATGGATTGCGCCGTACTTTTGCCGATGCACATAAGCGTTATACTGGATATATAAATGCCCGCCTGCGAGTGACAGGGCATTTATGGCAAGGGCGGTTTGGCTCAGTTGTGATGGATGAGGAGCATCTGGCTCATGCTGTGCGATATGTCTCGATGAACCCGGTTCGTGCCGGGTTGGTTGAGCGGGCAGAAGAGTGGCGCTGGTCAAGTGTTGCCAGTCACCTGTCAGCGCAGGACAACGAGTTGGTCAAGGTTGCGCCTGTGCTGGATCGTTATGGTGACTTCGCCACCTTTCTTGCTCAGGAAGATGTTACCGAGGCATTTAAAAGGCTTCGTCAGTCGGAAACAACGGGACGACCTTTGGGCTCGGAGGATTGGATCGAACAGTTAACGGCAATGACCGGCCGTGAACTTAAGGCGAAGAAACGTGGCCGCAAAAGAAAGTAAAGGCTAGGAATTAAGTGTATTTAGTAAACTGTTACCGTAATTCGAGTTGAAAAATTTTATTTTTCTAATGACTGCGGTAGTCAATAAGTAAAGGGAGATTTTTTGGAAAAGGCTGTTTGGATTTTTTTGGCTTTGGTTGTTATTGGTTCGATGGCTAATCCAAACCCATGGATTTCATACCCTGCGATAGGCATTGTTGTACTTGTAGTTATCGCGTTAATATATGTTGTGCTTTATAGTGCTGACGTATTTTTATCAAAAGAAGAAAAAGAAGAAAAAAAATCAATTGAGAAAGCAAAGCAGTACGCAGAAAAAATGCGACCTAAACGTATCGAAGAAATAAAAAAAGGACTAAAGATTTAATATCTTTACATGCCCAAGATCTGTCTTTAGAGAGGAAAAGGCTAACAGTTACAAGTAAGTATGGTAAAGTGGATGAGTCGAAGTGGATTGCAGAGCTGTCAACTTTTTTTAATGAAGTTCTCGATGATAAAATTAAAGAGTTTGAAAGAACTATTGGTTATTACAGAGAATATGATCGTCCAGATGATTATTTGAAAAGAAACAAGATTTTTAATCTTGCGACCGTTGATGAGGTTGTTAGATTCAAAGAAGAATTGGTTGATTATATATATGTTTTAACGTCAAATTATGATCAAAAATCGAACTTTTCAAATGATATGGATCCAGTTCAGTATGAGCATTTAGTTGCAGACACGTTAAAAGAATTGGGCTGGAAAACGAGAACTACGAAGGATTCAGGTGATCAAGGCATTGATGTAATTGCGACCATGAATGGTAAGAAGTTGGTTATTCAATGCAAATTATATTCATCTAATGTGGGCAATGCTGCTGTACAAGAAATTGTTGCTGGAAAAGCCTATGAACAGGCTCAATTTGCCGCAGTGGTTACAAATGCGAAGTTCACGCATTCAGCGATTCAACTAGCCAAAGCAAATGATGTTTTCCTTCTGCATCATGATCAACTGCATAAGCTAAAAGAATTGTGTTTCGGTATAGCCCGGTAGGATGCGCCGACCGCAAGGAGGCGCATCAATCAAGAGATAGTTTAAAAACAGGAAAACAAGCGAAATAACGATAGAATATCGGCGTACCCATATTTCCCCGGAGGTTCCTTGTTTTTTTATGGTCAATTTTGCCGAACGCAAGACCAATCGGCCATTAGTCGAGTAAATCGATTTGCTACGCAACGCATTTGAACACATAAAACAGCACTACATAACAATGCGCTGCTATCGGGCAATTTTTCCGTTGCGCTCCAGAATTGCCGTAGAGCGTGGCGTTAGAAGCCGCATAATCCATACCCAGTTCTTGATTTATCTCCAATAATGGTATATTTTCTATACCATGTTATCGTTTGAATTCGATGAACAGAAAAGCCGAATTAACCTGGAAAAACATGGGATTGATTTTGTTCAAGCCCAGGATCTTTGGAATGATCCATATCTGATTGAGATTCCGGCAAAAACGACTGATGAACCCCGTTCATGGTAATTGGCCGAATCAAAGGTAAGTACTGGGCTGCGGTCATCGCACACCGCAGCAAAAACATCCGCATCATCTCTGTTCGCCGGGAGTGGCCTGAGGAGGTAAATCTGTATGAAAGCGAAGAAATTTGATTCCGATTTTGACAGTGGCAAGGACGTGAGCGCGGTCTTGGACATTGCCAAGGCACAGCGTCCTCTGCAAAAACAAAGAAGGGTAAATGTCGATTTTCCAGACTGGATGATCGAATCCCTTGACAAGGAAGCCAGACGGTTGGGTGTAACACGCCAGTCCATCATCAAGATTTGGCTGGCCGAACGTCTCGAGCAATTGGCTTCCAGCAAGTAAATCCAGCCGACGCCAAAAAATAGCGCGGCTGATTTACGCCGTTAGACCCCATTCCTTAGGGGGTCGTATAGTGGAGTCATTCGTACCAGGAGGAAGTCATGGAATTTGTCTGGTTTATTTTGATCGGGTTGGTGGCCGGGTGGCTAGCAGGGCAACTCGTGAGGGGCGGCGGCTTTGGTGTCATCGGAGACATCGTCGTGGGTGTGGTAGGCGCATTGCTTGGAGGCTTTCTATTTCGCCTGCTTGGTGTGTCCGTGGGTGGAGGTCTGCTGGGCGCGATCGTCGTTGCAACCATTGGCGCAATCGTGCTCATTTTCATCTTGCGCCTCATCAAACGAGCATAGGGACTAACTGCGCGCGTGTGAGTTATAAAATAGTGTTTCAATGGGGTTGGACAGGCACATTCATTCCTCGTTTTTTGTCCGAATCGGCCCATTGTGAAGTCATTCAGCCTATATAGGTGAATGCCTCCCTGGCAAATCCAGATACTTGTTCTATTTGCGACGTCAAAACTTTAGTTCCGCTTTAGACGCACCGCCTCCTGATAAATCTCGTTTCTCAATCGATTCAGGTCATCATTTAGTTTTTCTTCATTTTTTCCTTCTACTAAATGATCGTTATATTCAGAGATCATGAGATCAGTAAATGATCCCATGCCTCCATACCACGATAAAATCTCTTCAAGCAAATAAAATTCTAAATGGTTTCCGCCTCTTTTCAAAACAGCTTGAATTTTGTCCGCCCAAAAAACCTCCCCAACAGAGCGTAACAAAGCTTCGCAAGTCATGAGCAGTTGAATCAATGTCTTCATATCTATTCCTCCTATTGAATCCACTTGGGATCTACGCGGGGAATGTAGACTTGATTACCACCCCCCAGAATTTGACCAACGCCAGTAGACTGCGGAGCAGCGGCACCTTCAAAAATTGTTGTGCCTTTGGGCACTCGAATGTTAACAACATGTTGTGCAGTATTTCCCCATTGCGGTGCAAGTGCGGAATCTAATTGAGATTGAAGCGGCCCACTTGGTTTTGTTCTAGTCCAATAATGACCGAGCTTTCCGGCACTACCGCCATAAACCCTGTGTAGAGTAGTGGTTTTAGATACCGTCGTAGCCGTATAAGACCCGCTTCTAAATGTGGCAGCTGTAGCATCGTCCAGCGGTCCAGGATTCGTTGGTCCATAACGTACCCCCTGTGCAATCTCACAAGACTTCCTGGCACTCCCGATTTTACCCAAAGGACCCGGCAGCGTTACCACCGATTCAATGGCATCGGGGTAGACCGGATGGGGCTTTATGGGCGCCATCATGTCCCACAGGGTCAGCGCGCCGCCAAATGCCCACAGTAACAAGGGAGGGACGTATTCGCCTGTCGGATCGTTAAAACTCACCGGATTCTGCAGTGCATACCCGTAGGTATTGAGACCGCCAGCCAACCCGATCGGATCCGGGGACAGGTATCGACCGGTTTGTGGTTCATAATTCCTGTGGTAATTGTAATGCAGCCCGGTTTCCGTGTCGAAATACTGTCCGGCGAATCGCAGGTTATATTCGAACAGGTTGCCGTCGCCGCCGGGGTCTTCGTCGTGCGGATTGCTGCCGAAGGCATTCTGGTTCTGCCAGCGCCATACCGGCGTGTGAGTTGAGTCAACAATGATCCGTGGCGTGCCGAGGTGATCGGCATGGATCATGTAAACCTCGATTGATTCGGCTGGCGATGGCTGTTTAATCACGGCGACCGGGATATCGCCAAACCAGACGGTTTCTTGCGCAACAGTCCAGTTAGCGTTTTTTCTGGCGCCATGTGTTTGGCTATATTCGCCCACCAATTGTCCATTGGTGTCGTAGACATACAGCCGGGGATCGCTTCGCGCGTTCCGGCCGCTGCGTTTGATCACGCGCTCGCCGTGGCCGTTGTATAAATAATGGGTGATGCTGTTACGCGCAGAGGCTGCCTGCACCATGCGCCCGGCCGCATTCCAGCTGAAGGTGAGCGCGCCATCGCCAAGCGGATTGCCCGCCGCATCGTAGGTATACGTTTTAGCCACCGGTCCGGCGACATGGAGCAGGCGGTTGCTGTTTGCATCGATGGTGTACGGGTACACTGTGGCGCCCGATTGTTCGCTGATGCGGTTGCCGTTGGCGTCATAATTCCAGACGCGATAACTGGTGCTGTCCGACTGATTGGTGAGGCGGTCGAGCGCGTCGTAGGCATAGTTGCGGTTGTTGACCGGGTTGGTGTGCGTGATGCCGACAATCCGGCTTGCCGAGTCGTAAGTCAGCGTTTGGGTATCTGCACCCAATGGGTGCTGCGTGAGTCTGCCGTCGAGATCAAAACTGCGGTTGTGCGGCTGACCGTTGCCCCAGTTCCAGCTTTCCGGTTCGCCAAAAGGACGGTAGGCGATGTTTTGCATCAGGCTGCTGCCGTTGACGAGCAACTGTGAGGGGCGTCCGTCGATACCATAGACATAGTCAATTTGTGTGCCGGACGGATAGGTCATGCGTATCAGCTGGCCGCTGGCGTTGTATTGGTAACTCAGCGTGTGGATGAATTTTTCCCGGTAGTGATCGACAGTCTGGGTCTTGCTCGTCAGTCGTCCATACTGATCGTACTGATAACTGACATTGCCCGATTCATCGCTCATTTGCGTCAAGCGCCCGGTACCGTTAGCGCCAGTATCGTACGTCCATGTGATCGCGCCGGTTTGCGGCACACCGGTAACGGTCGTGTAAGACCGGGATATCGGGCGGTTCAGCGCATCATACGCCGTGGTCTGCACCACGCCTCGGGCATCTGTTTTCGTCAGCGGGTTGCCTGCGGCATCATGGGTGTATGTGGTTGTTCCCCGGTCTTGCGAGATTTCCTGAGTGACATCACCAAACGCATTGGTGGCGTACTGCGTGGTAATGCCTTCAGGATCGATGATCCGGGTGATCTGGCCGAGCGCATCGTATGATTGCAATGCCCGGCCGCTCATTGGATCGTTCGCCTGAATCAACCGGTCGAGTGTGTCGAATTGACGCGTCGACGTATGCAGTAGCGGATCGATGGTCTGTTTCAGATTACCGCTGGCGTCATAGGCGAGTTCAGTGATCTGATTCTGTGCGCCCACGATTTTCCACAGCCGGTTCAATGCATCGAATTCCTGCTGACGTGATTGCGCGAGTGTATTGGTGGCGTCGAAGATTTCTGCCCTGGTGCGGTTGCCTGCGGCATCGAGCGTATAGCGGATGGTGTTGCCGAGGTTGTCGCTGACCGCGATCAGCCGGTGCGCATCGTCATAGGCGTAGTCCATGCTGCTGCCATCGGGGCGGGTCAGTTGAGCGAGTTGACCGGTAGCGTTATACCGATAGTTGGTCGATTCGGCGCCCACAGCACGTGAAATCAGTCGTTGACGGCTATCGTAGATTAACGTCGTGGCGAGGTTGTTGGCATCGATCATCTGCTCGATCTGACCATGCGCATTATAGCGACGGATATCGGTAACATGGCCGAGCGCATTGGTGATGCGCATCACTTGCCCACGACAGCCGAAATGACCGCCGTCACAGACTGCATCAGGCGCGTAGTAATCGATCGTGGTGATGTCGTTTACGTCGGTGCGCGGGCCGTCTTCGATGCGCTGCACGATGACGCCCGGCACCGTGGCATGGTAAGTGTAGCGGGTCGTCCACGTGCGCGTTTCGTTGCTTGCGGTGTCGCGGATGCTCAGTTGCGTGACATTGCCGTAGTCGTCGTAACTGATCGTCGTCTCGCGGCCATCTTCTGTCAACTGGACCGGCAGACGGAGATTCGCATGCCAGTTAGTCACGATCTTGCGTTCACTCGTGTCGGGTGCTGGCGTATAGCTCGCCATATCGGCCGGACAACTGCTGCCGGAAGACAAGCCTTCAACCCGCGCAATCTCGAGATTGCGGTTCAGGTCATAGGCGTAGCAGGTCTTGTTGCCGTTAAAATCGGCGCGGCTCGCGACATTGCCATTGCTATCGTAGGTTGTCGCGGAAGATGCTGCGCTGCAACCCGATCCCGCAGGCTGGGTCTGGCCGACACTTTTAGCCATGCCCAGAATCGTTTGGAAGTTATGCGTGTACTGGCTGCCGAGCGGATCGGTCACTGTCGTTGTCGATGCGGGCGCCGTGCCGTCTCCGCTATAGCTGATCTGGTAACGATCGACGCCGCCGGCATGCTCGGTCATGATCGCCCGGCCTTTCGTGTCGTAAGTAACCGTCGCATAACGAACGCCGTTCTCGTCGGTGATGCCGGTCAATGCATGCGGCAGATTGATGCCGCTGGTATAGGCAGGCTCGTTGTAATGATAGATTCGCTTATTGCCGTCGGGATAACGGATGCTGGTCAGATTGCCGGTGGATTCATAGTTGAGCTGATAAATGCTGCCTGATGGATCGACCAGGTCAGCGAAATTGCCCTGAATATCATGCGTAAACTGGAGTTGCCGCCCAAAGGAGTCGGTAACGCTGGCGAGATTTCCATGAGCGTTATAGGAGAGCGTATGCGTCAATCCACTTCGATCTTCAACTGAAACGAGTTTTCCAGCCGCATCGTAACGTTCTATCCTGTCATTGAACCGGTCAACGTAAAGCCAGCCGGTGCGCTGG
>JAJSDU010000001.1 GCA_028577615.1 Nitrosomonas sp. | reverse complement strand
CCTTCCCTACCGTCATGCATATCGCGGCGGCGGAGCAGGTTCACCATGAACTCCTGCCCGCGCTGGAACACCTGCACGCGGCGCTGAACCGCAAGGCGGAGGAATTCGCCTCCATCGTCAAAATCGGCCGCACCCATTTGCAGGACGCCACACCGCTGACGCTCGGCCAGGAATTTTCCGGTTATGTCGCGCAGCTTGATCACGGACTGAAACATATCGAGGCCGCCCTGCCCCATTTATACGAACTCGCGCTTGGCGGCACTGCGGTCGGCACGGGTCTGAACGCGCACCCTGAATTTGCGCAACGTGTCGCGAACGAGATCGCCTATTTCACCCGGTTGCCGTTTGTCACCGCGCCGAACAAATTTGAAGCATTGGCCAGCAACGATGCACTAGTTCACGCGCATGGCGCGCTGAAAACGCTGGCCGCATCGATGATGAAAATCGCCAACGATATCCGCTGGCTCGCCTCCGGTCCGCGCTGTGGTATCGGTGAACTCAGAATCCCGGAAAACGAACCCGGCAGCTCGATCATGCCGGGTAAAGTCAATCCGACGCAATCGGAAGCCATGACCATGCTGTGCTGCCAGGTGATGGGTAACGACGTTGCGATCAACATGGGCGGCGCAATGGGCAATTTCGAGCTGAATGTCATGAAACCGCTGATTATCCATAACTTCCTACTCAGCGTGCGCCTGCTCGCCGACGGCATCACCAGCTTCAACGATCATTGCGCCATCGGCATCGAAGCCAACCTGGAACGCATCGATGCGCTCATGCATAACTCGCTGATGCTCGTCACCGCGCTCAATCCGCAGATTGGTTATGACAAAGCGGCGGAAATCGCCAAAAAAGCACACCGCGAAGGCATGACACTCAAGGCCGCAGCGATCGCCACCGGTTATGTCACCGCCGAGCAATTCGATACATGGGTCGATCCACGAAAAATGACCGGCCTGGATGCGCAGAATCCCTAATGGTCAAAAGACCAATATAAAACCGGACTGTAATAAAACTTTAACAATCAGAATTTACACTTGCGCTGTATCAGAAAACATTAAAGGAGTTTTTATGTTTTGCTACATCAAGGAATGGCCGAATAAAATGGCCACACTCATGACCGCCGACGGTATCGTGCTGTGCACCTGCAAAAACACCGACGAAGCGCGGAAAGTCTGGCACGACTGGAAACAACAGCAATTACATCCGCAAACGCTGAATGCTTCTGATGTCGAACTCGAAGTGCTGCCATACGTTCCGACGGTTACAGACCGCTTGAGAACAGTTATTGCATCTTACGTCTGATCTATCGACACTGAGAATCAACTTCAGTATCGGCTGATTCGTTTCCGATTTTGGCTTCAGTATCGGTGAATCGAAAACTTTGAAACACGAACCTGAAACGTATCAGTCAGGATTATGCAACAGAATATTGAGGAAATATGGGGCACCATCCCTTGACGCAGCAAGTCAGTCCGGTGTCCGGCAGAATCCTGCCTTCATCCTAATCTTTCTTTTGATCACTGGCAGGATTATCTTCTGAATCCTGCTTTTCCTTTTTGATTGGATTTTGCAAGGTGTATCCCTCTTCTTTTGCCTTATAACCACCGTATGCCCCAGCCCCTCCTGCTGCGAGTATCCAGCAGCCTGATAACACCGGAATTACAAGCACAAGTAAACTTATAAGCAGTAGCCGACTTATCTTCATCATAACCTCCTGGAGTTAGTTTGGATTCGAAACATCACGGCTAACATATGATGCGGTCACAAAAACCGTAGTAATATCGCAAAGTCATCATATCTGCATAAAGGCATTAATGTCCATTATTCTGATCATGTCAATCAGCACATCGTTCGAATACGCTGCCTTCGGCATCAACGCCATACTCCCGGACATACATGAAACAAAGCATAAAGACATAGCTGTAATAAAAATTTAAAAATTGAAATATATACTTGCGTTGTATCAAATAATATTCAAGGAAATGTTATGTATTGCCGTATCTGGCAATGGCTAAATAACAAAGCCACGCACCCGCAGCAGCCGGCAGCGCCATGGAAAGTTCAGCTGGCTGAAATATAGCGGCAGCACATGAATCCACACGCATTGCATTCATTCTATGGCACACTTCAGAATACAGCTTTATTCACCGACGATTGCAGATCGGCCAATAAGCATCCTGACGCCTCGTTTCAATAAAACTTCTGAAAATTAGGTATAAGCAAATGAAAAAAAATGTAATTATTCTTACACATGGATGGACAGGCAGCTCTGTATTTACTGCACTATTGGGTGAAGCTGGCTATTGGTATGGCAATACCACCTTTAAAAAACCGGATTATGATACGTATGAGAATCTCAAGTTGATTGAGCTGAACAATCGACTATTGACAGAGTTGGATTACACGGGCAGTCGCGAACACGATATTATTTCATTCGAGATACTAGATGAGTTAGCGCATAGAGCCACCTCAATCGACCTCAATCCTTACCGGGAATTTATCGCAACCTGTCAGCAAAACAAACCCTGGATCTGGAAAGATCCAAGACTTGTTCTGACGATACGGATATGGGCGAAACTCCTGCCACTGGACGAGATTGCATTTATGATTCTTACACGTGACAGCGAACAATCCTGGATTACCGCCAATCTGCGCCGGCACATTGAGAGCCCAGCATTCACCCGCCTCTATAATGCAGCGATAACAGATGGCTTGAAAAAATTCCTGAAAGAGAACCAGCAGGATTATATCGAATTCATGTTTGAAGATTTACAGCTGACGCCAGAAGAAACAATTGCAAAAATAAATGATTTCCTGGGCATTCATCTGACAATGGACAACGTAAAGTCAGTTTACAAATTTCCACTTTACAAAAAAACAAAAGGTCCGAAAGAGAAATTGCTTGCCTGGTTGATTTATCTAAAAAACTATCGGCTGCGATATGACGTATCCAGCCAGGAGAAACTAAAAGCAATCAAACGTCCACAAGGTGTTATTCGCGCGGAGTAAAACGCCACTGATCTACCAAAACATGTATATGTAAAACACATATGTATGCAAAAACGAGCGATCCTCGACTATAAGTCGAGGAATTCACAGTTCTGAAAAAATTAATTCCAACTTGGTATATTCCTTAAACTGATTTCAGATCAACTTTTAATCGACTGAACAGCAAATTAATGAATTACCATTCAGCTATCCCCCCAAATATACCACTTAATTCTGCCTCTCCTGAAGGGCATCTCTAAATTGGACGAGTTCTGTGGAATTTCTGTAAATCCTGCTATGGAAATATATCTCCGCATGCAGCAGTGTTACCGGAACGTGCTCTGTATCATGCCCTGATATTACCCATTAAAAATGAGTTTCACCACACCAGCACACTGAATCGGACAATCACTTTAACGTTACCATGAATAAGTGACTTGAATCGCTGGATATTGTTTAGTAGTATTTATAATCAGTACAGCTTTTTCTTAGTATAGGTTTGTAGTTTCAGGAAAAACTATCTGTATTGCAGCTGCAGTGTTAAAGACAGGCTCAGAATACTCATTTTCAGGCATGAGCTCCGTTTTTTTACTCGGCGCAAGCGCCTCGTCCTGCTAGTCAGCCTCACGGCTGTTCGCTGCGCTCTGCTTGCGCCACCTGTTTGTGCCTTGCATCGAGTTGCATCGAATACGTTTCCCCTCAGCCTGCAAGCCCGCTCAATAAAGGCCATGCACTAATTTTTTTCAACCACTGCCCATGGATTCAGCGGAGAGGTGCACCTTCACGAGGAAATACCAGATCATGAAAAAATCACAAAGCAAGCTGTTTAACAAAATTTTAAAAAATCTTTATCTTTCTGTTCTGTTTGTGTTTCTAATTTCATCGGTAGGAAAAAGCGAAGGTGCCTGGAAGCTAAGCTTGGACACTGAAATTGCTCGCATTCTGGCAATGGCGCCTGAAAATAGCTGGGTAAAACTAAATGCAAATCGATACGATGATGTCTGGACGCCACTCAAACAGCGACCAGCCCCTCCGCAGGCACCCTCTGTTGGCGCACCTCACAGTATTATTGGTGCATGGAGCTCCATGGCATGGGACTCCAATCGAGGAAATATAATTATCTATGGCGGTGGTCATGCGAATTATCCTGGAAATGAAGTTTATTTCTGGGAATCTTCAACGCTCAACTGGGTACGCGCCTCACTGCCGTCGGAGGTAAAGCATATCGCAGGAGGACAATACGAAAGTGTCGATGGTGTTTTCAACGCGCCAGTCGCAGCTCATACATATGACAATTCGGAGTTTTTCCCGATTCTGGATAGATTTGTTACATTTGGCGGCGCTGCGTTTAATACAGGTTCACGTTACATTCATACAAATGGCTCTCTGACCGGACCGTACTTTTTTGATCCTGCCTTGGCGGACGGGAATGCAGTTGGCGGCACAACAGGCTCGCAGGTTAATCCGCAGCTATTTCCGGATGTCATTGGTAAGAGCATGTGGAGCAATCGGAATAATCTGATTCCTGCTACGCCTGACGTCATTCTTCCTACTGAGTTTATCAATACGGTGACTGCGTATGCGGAAGAAAATGATGTTGATGTTTTATATCTCCAAGCTAATGGTCGATTGTTTCGTTATTCTGCTTATTCAAGTTCAGATTCATCGCAAGATATTTATGAAGTAGTTGGTCAGGTAGCATCAGGATCCACGTTTTCTTTTCAGGGTGTTGGTGCTTATGATCCACAACGTAAAATTTTTGTACGAACAGCCGGCAGTACATTTACTTTCTGGAATCTGGATCAACCACAGGGCGTAATACCGAATAATGTAATTTTCTCACCCAATGTGATTGGGGGATCATTTGATTTCAGTAGGTTAATCTACTACGGACTTGATTATGATCATCTGCGGCAGGTTTTTCTTTTGTGGGATGGAGAGCAGGATATCTGGAAATTGATACCCCCACAGGATTTGTCTTCCGGAAACTGGGTGTTAAGTCGTGTGACACCCGAGGGTCAATCTGTGCCTCGACAGGGCAGTGTAGTCAATCCAATTCTTGGAAAATGGAAGTATGCACGAGCACTTGATGCTTACATAGGATTATTTGACTCGTGGTCTGGGGATATCTGGGTGTATAAGCCAGCAAACTGGCAGCCAGAAATTGAGAATGAAGGCGTGTCGATTGCTAATATAAAAGATGGTGAAACTGTATTCTCAAATCAGCCGGTTGAATTATCTGTTTATGCTTTAGGAAAAACGATATCACGTGTGCAATATCTTCTTGATGGCAATCCCATTGGTTCATCCGATGTCGCACCTTATAGTTTTGATTGGACGAACAGAATTCCAGGTTCCTACGTATTAACGGCCGTCGCTCTATTTACTGATGACACATCAGCTGTATCAAGCCCCTTAAATGTCACCGTGTCATCCGGCACGATTGAAACAATTACTTTACAGAATGGCTTAAATGGATATACAGGAACTATTGATACTTATCTGGATGAATTTTTGAGCACGAGTAACCTATCGGCAAGTCACACTCTATATAGTCGAACAGTCGGCTCTCGTTTGACACCTTTAGTCCGTTTTGCAATTTTCGAAAATGAAGGCGGGCCAATACCCGATGGTGTTTTGATCCGCAAGGCAAAATTATCACTTAATAAATATTCAGCGTATGATCATGTCTTTGGTGCTCACAGGTTAATATCTGATTGGAGTGCAGGCAGCGCAACATGGCTGCAAAAGGGATCCGGATCATTCTGGGATACTCCGGGAGCTAATACGCCTGGCGTCGATTTCGCCACTAATTCGGATGGTGAAGGGAAAGTGGCATGGAATCCCGGGCTGCTTGAAATTGATGTGACATCGGGTGTTCAGGACATGAGCACGAATGGAAAAAATTTTGGCTGGAAACTGATTTCCAAAGGCGGGAATAATAACCTTATCACATTTTCGAGCAGCGAGTTTAATGACAACCCATCATTGCGCCCCGCTCTGGAAATCGAATACGTTTCCGGTTCAGGTTCAACGGATTCGCCACCTGCGGTCAGTTTAACCAGTCCATCTGCAGGAGCTGAGTTTGCTGACGGTTCCATCGTTTTACTCATAGCCAATGCCAGCGATGCTTATGGCAGTATAGTCAAAGTTGAATTTTACGCAGATGGTGTTTTACTGGGTGAAGATACCAGTAGTCCTTATGAATTTTCCTGGACAAATGCATCAACTGGCACACATACGCTGAAAGCTGTTGCCATTGACAATAATAATAAAAAAACAACTTCTTCAAGCGTGTCGATTACGGTGAATTCTTCTACTGTAGTTAATTTGCAACCAACTGTTGATTTAACTTCACCTGTTTCAGGTGCTAATTTTCAACTTGGTTCCTCCGTTCAACTCAGTGCAATAGCGAATGATTCAGATGGTTTTGTTACAAAAGTGGCATTCTATGCTAATGGTAATTTGCTTAGTGAGGTTTTGAGTGCGCCTTATCAGTTTATCTGGGCGAATCCTGCAATTGGCACGCATAATCTAAATGCAGTGGTGACAGATGATAGCGGAGGTACGGCAATATCTCAGTTCAGTCAGATTACCGTAACTCAATCCAGCACAGGCAATAGTGTAAAAATATCTCTGCAGGAAGGATCAGGTGGTTATACAGGAACTACCGACTCCTACATGTATGAATATTTTGGCGCCGTCAATTATGGAGAAAATGCTTTGTTAATGGATATGCCGGGCGGAAGCCGCCTTGCTTCAATCATTCGTTTTGCAATCTTTGACAGTGAAGGTGGCCCAGTACCTGATGGCGCATCAATTACATCGGCAAAGCTGTTTTTATACAAAACGTCATTTTACGATTATATTTATCGTGCTCACCGGATTTTGCTCAATTGGTCAGAAACTGACGTGACCTGGAAACAAAGAGAATCGGGCGTATTATGGGATGTGGCTGGTGGATTGGGTCTTGGTCAGGATATCGCCGCCATTCATGATGGAGAGGGTGCCGCTGCTTGGAATCCTGGCTGGCTGAATATAGATGTGACGCGCGGTGTTCAGGCGATGAGTGCCAGCGGGCAGAACTATGGCTGGAGACTTGTGCCAGTATCCGGTAATAATAATACTAAAACATTTGCCAGCAGTGAATATGGGACTGATCCTGCGCTTCGGCCCATACTGGAAATTGAATATATGCCTGATACCAGTATCATAAATTTACCGCCTGTTGTTAGCTTGACGACTCCGTCATCAGGTACTGAATTTGTGGAAGGGACATCGGTTTTGCTCAGAGCCAGCGCAAGTGATCCAGATGGCATTATTGCCAAAGTAGAATTTTACGCAGATGGGATTTTTCTGGGTGAAGATGCCAGCAGCCCCTATGAATTTTCCTGGACAAATGCATCAGCTGGCACGCATGTTTTGTATGCTGTAGCTACTGACGACGATGGTAAGCAATCAACTTCTTTAAGCGCGTCAATTACTGTTTCAGACTTGACAAATCAACCGCCTGTGGCGACATTGACAGCACCTAATGCCGGTGAGATGTTTGAAGTCGGCGTTCCTATACTATTAACAGCAGATGCCAGTGATAGCGATGGCAGCATTACTAAAGTGGCCTTTTTTGCCGACGGTACGTTGCTTGGCGAAGTAACCCAAGCACCTTATGAGTTCGTATGGAAAAATGCAACAGAGGGTATGCACACGTTGCACGTCGTAGCAACCGATAATGGTGCTTTAACTGTTAACTCTGCTTCAGTGGGTATTGACGTCACACAATCAGCTAATAATAGCCTGCGCGTTACGTTACAGAGAGGGCTAAATGCCTTTGCTAATGTCTGGGACAGTTATATTTATGAATATCATGATTTTGCAAATTTTGGCAACAGCGTAAAGTTGCTGGACAACTCCACGGGTTCTCGCCTTAGTTCATTGATTCAATTTGCAATTTTTGATTCGGAGGGAGGCGTTGTCCCTGATCAGGCGGTAATTACTTCAGCAAAATTAAAGCTCTACAAATCATCCTATTATGATCATGTTTATCGAGTACATGCATTACTATCGCCCTGGCTTGAAAATGAAGTTACCTGGAAAGAAAGCCAATTAGCAGTTTTCTGGAATCAAGCGGGTGCTACCAGTATTGGAGCAGATATTGATAGTCAATTTGATGGTGAAGCTTCAGTTTCATGGAATCCGGGCTGGTTAATCATTGATGTCACTCAGGGAGTACAGGCGATTCAAAATGGCAGGCCAAACTTTGGATGGAAACTGATACCTATAAGCGGCAACAATAATATGAAAACATTTGTAAGCAGTGACTATGCTGAAGATTCAACGTTGCGCCCTGCTCTTGAGATTGAATATTTGTTAGAGTAAGTTATGTCCGTTATTGAATGCTAGCCCTGGTGCTAACCTTCACCTGAATCGACCCGGTTTTTCCGGAGACTTTTTAGTTTGAGTCAGGCTGCATCAGCTGACTCCTGCAGTTGGCGATAATATGCCATTTCAAACTCAGCCGGCGGAATATTTCCAATCGGCTCCAGTAACCGGCGATTGTTGAACCAGTCAACCCATTCCAGGGTAGCAATTTCCACTTCACTAATGTTGCGCCATGGGCCGCGATGCCAAATGACCTCTGTTTTGTATAATCCATTAATTGTCTCAGCCAGCGCATTGTCGTAAGAATCGCCAACACTGCCAACAGAAGCTTCAATATTGGCTTCCGCCAGGCGTTCCGTGTAGCGAATTGACAGATATTGACTGCCATGACAGGTCAGACCGGTGCTGGCAAAACCCGTGGAGCTCGATAGCAAGGACCAATCGGTCAATGCTGTGCGGCCGTTTGGGAGCCGGCAGATTCCATCATGGGCAGCGCATGGCCAAAATGAGCGCACAAATAGCCCGAATATACGACTGCGATCTTAACCTTCTACACCAAAATGACGGAAAATCACTTGGCAAACTGGAGGCGTCCATATACGAGCTCCGCTTGGGCAAAATAAACAGATGCCTTGCGCAATATCTCGTTGGCACGCTTTAATTCACGATTCTCGCGCTCTAATTCCTTGAGTCTCTTACGTTCCGAGGTTGACATGCCGCCTCGAATACCTTGATCAGTCTCAGTTTGTCGTACCCATTTACGTAGCGTCTCAGCAGTACAACCAATCTTGGATGCTATCGATTCCAGTGCTGCCCACTCCGACGCATAATCGCCCTGGTGTTCTCGCAATAACCGGACAGCGCGTTCCCGTACTTCCGTTGAATATCTCATTTGTTTTTTCATTACTCTATCCTCTCAAGAAATAGAGTCTCCTGTAAACCCGGGGCGATTCATCTTCATTCTCGCCATCGTCCAGATTCGTTGTCTCGCACTATGACTCAAATTCTCGTGACGACAGTCTCTAGGGCGCCACTGCTACGTAAGACACTGATTGATCTCCGCGTAACAGCGACTCAAAAGAATTTGCCAAAAACTTCCTTCTAGAAGGTGTAACGAATACCGCCTTGGAACAGACGTGGCATGCCTGGAAGAATGCCGCGGGTTCTGTCGACAATGTAGACGTCATCCGTCAGGTTCTTAATCATGAAAAAGAAGGTAGTTTTCAATGGCGCGTGGTGATAATTGATCGCCAGATTGAAAATCGTGTACGCATTAATCAGACCGGCCTGACCATTTTCTGAAGATGCGACGGTGTTGGCGAAGTCGGAAAATTGCCGGCTTACGTGCACGGCCTCAATTTGTGAATCCAACCCCCATTTGGCAAAACCTACCGCAGCCGTGACCAGATGCTCTGGCGCATAAGGCAAGCGGTTGCCGCTCGCGCTGCCGGGTACGGCTACCCCCGTATCGACGCGCGTGAATGGAGATTCCTGTCGGGCAGTGGGCAGCCAGGTGTAAGCGGTGCGAATATACGTACCTAATGGCATGTCAACTCTGCCGGAGAATTCAATCCCCTGGTAAAGGGTTTCGCCTTGCGCCAGCGGCGTGCTTCCGCCGGCGATAGAACCTACCGCAATCTGTTTCTGGAAATCATTGCGGAAGAAAGAAGCCTGCAGGTTGACGCCTTCCATCACGTTTACCCGTGTGCCAACTTCCCAGTTGACTGATTTTTCAGCACCGACATCGGTACTGGTTCCGGTGCCGCCAATAACATCCTCGGTGCGTGGCGGCGCGAAGCCACGGTGCGCGCTTGCAAATGCGGTCACCTTGCTGTGCGGATTCCACGTCAAACCGAGACTGGGCAACCAGGCGTCCAGATTGTCGCTGCCGCCCACACCATTCAGCCGGTTTCTACGCTCAAAATCAATATATTCATACCGTATTCCGGGCGTTGCCGTAAACTGGCCGAGATTGAAGCGGTTGGTCATAAACCAGGAGTACGCCTGGGTTTCCCGTACGTTATCTTCCCGTAATCCATTCTGTGTTGGATCAAACTGCCCGATATTCACCTGACGGCGATCCTGGGTCTCAAAGTGTGCCCGGAAACCAAAATCAAGATTGCTGTATACACCGAGCAGATTATGGTTATACCTTAAACGCGGCTCCACACCCCAGGTATAGTATTCGCGCAAGCGCCCCTGTGTTCCACAGGTATTCACATCAATGGCCTGCCCGCTGTTCCGCGCCGCTGTGAAATCGCTGCCACACTGTGAATCGGAAGTTGTACTCGATGCACGCCACCAGTCCCGGTCAAACCGTGCGAAATAAAGATTGGTGGTCAGCGACAGATCATTGGTGATGAAGACATCATGTGTAGCCGACAAACCGACCCGGCCACTGTTGAATTTGTCGTTTCTAAACGGATTATAACGCGCACCGAAGTTATTGAATTCCGCGGTGGTCAGTCCGCTGTAAGTGTTTTGCGAATCCTCGGTATAGTAATTTGCCCGCAGTGTCAGCGCCTGATTATCCGTCAACCCGACTACATATTTCAGATTGTAGTCCCTCAGTTCGCTGTTGACATTATCGCGCGCGCCGTCGGACTGTTTATGCGTAAAATCAAAAAGCAATCCCCTGCCGCCGACTTGCAGCTTGCCGTTGAAATAATCGCGGCTACCGCCTATTGCCTGGATATGACCGCCGAATTTCTGCGGCGGTGTCGGCGTAATATAGTTAATCACGCCACCGATCGTTTGCGGACCAAAACGAATTTGATCGGCCCCTTTAAGCACCTCTATACTCTCAAAACGCTCAATGGGTGGATGGAAGTAACTGGCATTGTCCCCATAGGGCGCATAGGACAGCGGAACACCATCCTCCAGCAGATTGATTTTGGTCGAACGTGTCGGATTCAAGCCGCGTATACCGATATTGGGCCGCAATCCCAATCCTTCCTCATCACGCGCGTGTATACCGGGCACCTTGCGTAACGCTTCGTTAACAGTAAAAACCCTGCTCTGCTCTAGCGTTTCCTTATCGAGAACATTCGCGGTACCGGAAACATTGGTCAGATTCTCGGGCACGCCGACAACATCAATCCGGGGCATGACGATTTGTTTTTTTTCCTGTTCCTTGACTGTTTTATCCTTATCGGTCGCATCGCCTTGCTGTGCATGCAGCGACGAAGCGAAAACCGCAGCGAACACGGCTGTAATGAGCCTGTATTTAAAATACCGCATAAACCAATTCCTCCTGAAAATTAAATTAATTGCGGTCTAAGCAACATTCCGCTTTTCTACTTATTTACCTGAAGCTAAAATTCAATGGCTTTTTAGAATGACCAAATGATCTGTACAAATCCGCGTTTCGGTCGTAATTTTTCTTTTGTCGACCTGTTAACTTCTGCTGATCTGGTTACTAAACCAGCTGTTATTGTTTCGAAGCGGATACACACATCATTGGCAAATCATTTGCCATACACTGTTTTCCAGGTATTCGTCAGAAGAATCGACCGTACCTGTATATACAATGCGAGTAATCCCATTTTTTGATTATAAAAACACTAATGCAAATGATGTTAATTCGCATTATATTGCAGCACTATTTAATTGTTAAGAGAATGTTAAGAAAATGTGAATATTTTGTGAAGTGGCGATTCTATTTCACGCCAACCGGTACGAAATAACTGGGATGACACGATAAAATCCGCATACGATTTATTGAGGTAAGATTTTAGAATTTATACCGATTCCAGGTTAAAAATGATTGCTAGCATGCCGACTCAATGCAACGCTGTTACAAACTCTCTAATGAAAAATAAATGTCGGCCATGTAAGATGAAACATATAACTCAATTTGAATTTTCAAGCGAAGAGGCCTTTTTACCGGCGTGTGGGAACGCATTGCGTTAACGTATCATGAACCGGTTCTTCGTACAATAAAACTCCGAGCAGAGGAACGAATTGTTGAAAAAGATAAGTTTTTATGTGACGGGTAATGTTCAGGGTGTCATGTTCCGGCAAACATTCATTCGCGCCGCCGAAAAGAGAGCGCTAAGAGGTGGTGCATCGAATGATGCAAAAAATAATGCGTGCGTTCATTGCTCGCTCATCGGCGATGAAGCAGCAATCGATGAATTAATCATCAGACTTTGCGCAGGCAAGCCGATCAATTCCTGGAATGCTTATGTACAGGAACTGCATTTGCATGAACACTTTATTGAATTATCCGAGCATCAGGTTACTTCAGATAACGTCAATCAATTTAACTGGTCGCCTGATGTAACGTTCTATCTGTGAAAGGTCTTGTGCTACGGGCGCACTTCGACGACACCATTATGTCTTGCCAGACCACTAATGATACGTCCGGACGGATTGCGTACCTGAAGCAGCTGCCCATCCGATGCATCCGATAGCGCCAGGCCTTCTGAACTGACGTTGAACCCCCGTCCTACCACTGTCAGCTTTACATTCTGCCCTCTCAAAATGGTGAAAGGCGCACGAACCATATTCGGCCGCACTGGCTGACCAGCGGTAATATTTACGGCTGCAATTTTTCCCACAGCCTGCGAATGTTCTGTAAAAACACCTTCCGGAAATTGTGTCAGATTAACCATTTGCAAGGAAACATCGTCGAATCCGATCGTCTGGTCGCGCGCAATCGGCCGTGCTACGTGAAGCACGTTAGTCATAATCTTGATTTCCGCCGGCACGTAGATGGTCCATCCGAGTGCGCCACCACACCGCACCCCTACAGAAGTTTTTCCCCACAATCGGCTACCCGGCGGCGCAAAAGGTTCCAGATGGGCGCATTCAGGTAACATAATACGACTATCGATCTGACCTACTTCGACCTGCACAACGCCGCCGGGATTGGTGACATGGCTATTGATATACTCTTTTACTGCGCTTTGTATTAAAGAAATATCCTGATATTGCGGTGGCGCATTTTCAGCTGATAAATGAAAGGAAGCAGTAATAAGGAAAAGAAAGACAAGCAATTTCGATGATTTACTATGCATTATGATTTCCTGAAATACATGATTGCGGCAGTTATTAATAGCCAGGACATCTTAAAGCCATGCCACATCCGGAATCACCTGAGCAAAGGGAGATTTCCGGCTCTATTCTCAACTTCATATATGCGGTAAATACCCTAGCATAGCTGACCATACGATTACTTTAACCGGCCTGCAACATATCGGGCCATTTCCAGCGAGAATGGATATGATCAGCAAGCTAGACAAAACACTCAATTTTCATCATCAGTCTCTGGGACTCAGAGCGGCAAGACATGAACTCCTCGCCAGTAACATTGCCAACTCAGATACACCGAATTTTAAAGCCAAGGATATCGATTTCTCAGGTGTGCTGCGCGAGAAACTGTCGGCATCACTTCCAGCAACTGCGCTCAATACAACCTCACCACTGCATGTCGCTAATGGCAAGGATAACGGCATTGGCAACAACATACTTTACCGAATTCCACTGCAACCCAGTATTGATGGAAATACTGTGGATATGGACTCAGAACGCACCCGCTTTGCAGACAATTCGATCAAATATGACGCGAGTATAACGTTCATTAATATGCAATTCAGAAATCTGCTAACCGCAATGCAGGAGCGATAACTATGTCTTTATTTAAAGTTTTTAACATCGCAAGCTCGGCAATGACTGCACAATCTCATCGCCTTAATGTTGTCGCCAGCAATCTTTCCAATGCAGACAGTGTGACCGATTCTTCCGGTGAGCCCTACCGCGGACGGCAAGTGATATTCAGTACACTCAAAGCTGATGAAAATGCCGCCAGCGGTGTCAGAGTCGCCGGGGTTGTGCATGATCCATCGCCCATGAGAAAAATTTTTGAACCTCATCATCCCTTTGCGGATAAAGATGGGTACATCATAAAACCCAATGTCAACGTTGTTGATGAAATGGTCAATATGATGTCGGCATCACGTTCGTATCAGAATAATGTTGACATGATGAACACAACCAAGTCTTTACTGCAGAAAACACTCACTATTGGTCAATAGGAGATAAATCACTATGAATTCAGTTCAGGAAACCGCTAAACAATCGTTTCCAACAGTCGCGACCAACACAGCATCAAAAAACAGTGTCGAAGACCCACAAGACAGATTCCTCAAACTGCTTGTAACACAAATGAAAAATCAAAACCCGCTCAATCCGCTTGATAATGCTGAAATAACCAGTCAACTTGCGCAAATCAGTACGGTCACTGGTATAGATAAACTGAACAAAACACTGGAAAAACTTCTTTCCGGTGCGGAAGACAGTCGTGTCGTTGAAGCAACCAAATTGATCGGCCACAAAGCATTGGTTCCGGGAAACACAATGTCTCTTGAAAACAATGCGGCGCTGGGCGGCTTCGAACTGCTTCAACCGGTTGACAAGCTAAGCGTTTCTATTCTGGATAATTCAGGTATTGCGGTACGCACTTTGGAGCTAGGCGCGCAATCGTCCGGCATAAATACATTTATATGGGATGGCATGACCAACAGCGGCACCAGCGCAGTCAATGGTAATTATACTTTTACCATCAACGCAAAACAGGGTGACAAGGAAATCACAGTCAATCCACTCGCACTTGGCTTGGTCAACAGCGTTTCACCCGGTGAGCATGATGCAGTACTTGACATGGGTAAACTTGGTCTTTTCGGCATGGCCGACATTAAGCAGATTTTTTAGCACAAGGAGTATAAATTATGGGTTTTCAACATGGACTGAGTGGTCTCAACGTAGCAACGCAAAGCCTTGATGTCATTGGTAACAACATTGCAAATGCCAATACATCAGGATTCAAACAATCACATACACAATTCAGTGATGTATATGCAAATTCACTAACAGGAGCATCAAGCGAAAACAGAGGACTGGGCGCTAAGGTGGCAGCTGTTTCTCAACAGTTTACACAAGGCAATATTACAGCCACAAGCAATCCACTGGATATTGCAATTAATGGCAATGGATTTTTCCGCATGAATGATAACGGCGCGATATCCTATAGTCGCAACGGTCAGTTCCACCTCGACGACAGCGGCTTCATTGTCAATAATTCCAAATTGAACCTGACCGGTTATGCGGCAGATGTAAACGGTAATATACTTAATTCCGCGCCGACCAATCTGAGGGTTTCGACAACTGCACTGCAACCTCAGTCGACTTCAAGTTTTGGCCTGGAGCTCAATCTGGATTCCCGTGTGAATGTACCCGCGCCGTTACCGGCCTTTGATGCTACAGATCCAACAACCTATAATGGCACCACGTCAGGTACTATCTATGACAGCTTAGGCAATTCTCATGTTTTCTCGCTGTATTTCCAGAAAAATGCTGCTAACTCCTGGGATATGTACGCAACAGTTGACGGCGCATCAACAGCCGCAGGTGTTCCTATTGGCGTTACACTTGGAGGCGGCGCATCTCAGGCAGTAACTTTCGACAGTAATGGCGTCCTGACTGCGCCCGCAGCACCTATTGCCGTATCGGTTGATCTGGCCACAATAAATCCGACACTCGGCGCAACATCACCCCTCGACTTCACTTTCGATTTAAGCAATTCAACGCAGTTCGGTACCGGATTCGGTGTCAACGCAATTACCCAGGATGGTTTTTCTTCTGGAACGCTGGCTGGTTTTACCATTGATGGCGAAGGTTTAATCAGCGGCAACTATACTAACGGAGAATCCAGGACGCTTGGACAGATCGCTCTAGCAAATTTTACGAATCCACAAGGCCTGAAACCTGTTGGAAACAATCTTTGGCTTGAAACTCCCGCAGCAGGTCAACCGCTGATCGGCGCACCCGGATCGGGAATTCTTGGCGTATTACAATCATCCGCCATTGAAGACTCAAACGTTGATTTGACGGCTGAACTGGTCAATATGATTACAACTCAGCGAACTTATCAGGCGAATGCCAAAACCATTGAGACACAAGATGCACTATTGCAGACTCTGGTCAATCTATAGCACGGCATAATCACTGAAACAGGCAGGTAAAATGGATCGTTTAATCTATACCGCAATGTCGGGAGCAGTTCATGCGCTACATCATAAAGCAACTGTATCGCACAACCTGGCTAATGTATCCACTACTGGCTATCGTGCGGAAACAAACGCATTTCGCGCCGTCCCCGTATTTGGGGACGGTCTTCCAACACGCGCTTTCGTAGTAGACTCAACAACAGGAGCGGATTTTACGCCGGGCCCCATACAACAGACCGACAGAAACCTGGACGTCGCGATCCGCGGATCTGGTTGGATTGCGGTGCAGCTGCCGAATGGCGAAGAAGCCTATACGCGCAATGGCAGCCTTCAAGTCAGTCCAGCCGGAATTTTACAAACGCAAAGCGGAATAAATATCAAAGGTGACAACGGCTTCATTACAGTGCCACTGGAGAACCGCATCACGATTGCGAAAGACGGCACAGTCTCTGCTGTACCGATAACACCCCTGCCTAACACAGTCGCCATTACAGGGCGTATTAAACTGGTCGATCCACCTGAAGATCAGCTTGTTAAAGGCGCTGACGGATTATTTCGCATGAAGAACGGTACGATCCCATTGCCAGCAGCGCATGTCACATTAGTAGACGGTGCGCTTGAAGGCAGTAATGTCAATCTTGTTCATGAAATGGTCAGCATGATTTCCCTCGCCCGCCAATTCGATATGTACATGAAAATGCTGGAAAGCGCTGAGCGCAATGCTCAACAGGCCAGCGAAATCCTGGTGGTCAGAGCGTAGGCTGCCAGACAGCAATTACTGCTAAATTATTAAAGCTAATCGGAGTAAAAATTATGATACGTTCATTATGGATATCCAAAACAGGACTGGATGCACAACAAACTAAAATGGATGTTGTCGCCAACAATCTGGCTAATGTCAGTACAAACGGATTTAAACGTGCGCGCGCGGTTTTTGAAGATCTCCTTTACCAGACAATCCGTCAACCCGGAGCACAATCGTCTCAGCAGACTCAAATCCCTTCCGGGCTGCAACTTGGCGTTGGCGTAAGGCCTGTCGCAACAGAGAGTATTTTCACGCAGGGCAATCTGCAACAAACCGGAAATTCACGTGACGTCGCGATTCAAGGTGAAGGATTTTTCCAGGTACTGATGCCGGACGGTACAACCGCCTATACCCGGGATGGCGCATTTCAGTCTGACATAAACGGGCAATTTGTAACATCCAGCGGTTACGTCGTACAACCCGCGATTACTATTCCACCAAACACCCTGAGCATTACTGTTGCACGCGACGGCACTGTTTCAGCACTGGTTCCCGGAGCACAGACACCCATACAGGTCGGCAATATCCAGCTGGCAAGTTTCATTAACCCGGCTGGACTGCAGAAGGTGGGTGAAAACCTTTATCTGGAAACAGCATCCAGTGGCGTAGCCACTCCGAATGCACCTGGAACCAATGGACTTGGACTCCTTAACCAGGGTTTTGTAGAAACATCCAATGTTAATGTAGTAGAAGAATTGGTTGGCATGATTCAGACGCAGCGTGCTTACGAAATAAATTCCAAGTCTATAGAAACATCTGATCGAATGCTGCAGCGTTTAACACAATTATAGACAACGGCTAATTCCCGGAGCAACTAATGGCAGACAACTTACAACGACAAAATGACAGGCCGTGCTTTTTTGTGTTGATGTTTTTCATCTTGCTATCCGGATGTACGATGACACCGTCAACGCGCACGCATCAGCCCTTTACCGTGCCACCGCCGGAATTGCCAGTGCTGAGTGAAGCGAGCGGCGGTATCTTTCAATCTGTCGCAAACATGCCGGGGGGGCGCTACACGCCATTATTTGAAGATCGGCGCGCACGTGGTGTTGGCGATACGATTATCGTAACACTCAATGAAAAAACCAATGCGCGAAAAAGCTCTGGCAGCAATGTCAACCGTTCCGGCAGTATTGATTTTTCCATACCGACAGCCATTCTCGGTGTACCGTTAAACTTCCTTGGTGGCACCGAGTTTGAAGCAGCATCAAATAATAAGTTTGATGGTAAGGGCGCAAGTTCCAGCAATAATGATTTCACCGGTACTATTACAGTAACCGTTCTTGGTGCTTTACCGAACGGCAATTTACTCGTTAGCGGAGAAAAGCAGGTCGGCATTAATCAGGGTCATGAATTTATTCGTCTCTCAGGCGTTATCAATCCGATCAATATCATCAACAATACTGTTTCGTCCACGCAGGTCGCTGACGCGCGGATTGAATATCGATCAAATGGTTACATTGATGAAGCACAAACAATGGGCTGGCTATCGCGCTTCTTTCTGAATATTTCACCCTTCTAAATTTTCTATTGCCACGTGGAAACAATCAAGAGATCAATGTCATGAAAAATCATAATAAATTTCCTTCCTTGATATTGATTGCTGTTCTTTTCATTCCCTGTTTTGTCCAGGCAGAACGCATCAAGGATTTAGCCTCCATTCAAGGTGTTCGAAACAACCAGTTAATCGGTTACGGCTTAGTAGTGGGTTTGGATGGCACTGGCGATCAAACAACACAGACACCTTTTACTGTACAAAGTATTATCAATATGATGGGACAGTTAGGCGTAAATCTTCCTCCTGGAACATTTCTGCAATTACGCAATGTCGCGGCTGTAATGGTCACTGCCACCCTGCCCTCTTTTGCCCGCCCCGGTCAGCAGATAGACGTGACCGTTTCTTCCATGGGAAATGCTAAAAGCTTGCGCGGCGGCACATTGTTGATGACGCCGTTAAAAGGTGCCGACAATCAGGTTTATGCCATAGCACAAGGTAACGTTATGGTCGGTGGCGCAGGTGCAGCTGCAGCGGGCAGCAGCGTACAGATCAATCATTTGAATGCCGGCAGAATCAGTAGCGGCGCTACTGTTGAACGCGCCGTTCCCTCCGCATTAGGGCAGGAGGACTATATTCATCTGGAGCTCAATTCCACTAACTTTACAACGATCTCGCGCATCGTTGACGCTATCAACGCCATCTACCCGGATAAAGCATCTGCGCTTGATGGCAGACTCATACAGGTAAAAGCGCCACATAATACGAGTGAGCGCGTAATGTTTATCTCACAAATCGAGAGTCTGAATATTACACCGGCGAGAGATGCTGCAAAAGTAATCGTCAATTCCCGCACCGGTTCTGTTGCCATGAATCAATCTGTAACTTTGGAACCCAGTGCCATCGCGCACGGAAATCTTTCCATCATTATCAACAGCGAGCCGGTCATCAGTCAACCCGGTCCGTTTGCCGAGCGCGGCGAGACGGTCGTTGCACAACGCGCGCAAGTTGAAATACGCAGCGATGAAGGCAATTTAATGTTTTTACCTGGCGGAGCAGATCTGGCTGAGGTTGTTAAAGCCTTGACCGCTATTGGTGCTACCACACAAGACTTATTATCGATACTACAGGCACTTAAAGCCGCAGGTTCGCTGCGCGCCGAACTGGAAGTTATATAAGGATCTCTATAATCATGATGAATTCACTCGATTTTACCAGCAAACTTGCTATTGATAGCAAAAGTATCGATGACTTGCATGCCTTGTCAAATCGCGATTCAAAAAAAGCACTGCAGGAAGCCGCAAAGCAATTTGAGGCTTTGTTTTTCCATATGCTTGTCAAAAGCATGCGCGATGCGACAATTAAAAGTGGATTGATCGATAGCCAGCAGACTCAGTTCTATACCGAAATGTATGACCAGCAGTTATCACAAACGCTTGCCTCCAAAGGCGTAGGACTCGCCGACATGATGGTCGAACAATTGACGCGCACTTTCGGCGAACCCGATCAGGCAACGCCTTTAACAAAACTAACCGAGGATAAATCATTTACGCCTTATTTATATGACAAGCCTGATGATCACCCGGTACTGCCACAGGCTGATCAAGTGCAGCGAACCTCGCCAATAAATCAAGCATCGCTCGATGTGAATGTATCCGGCAGCCCAAATATTGATATGTCAGCTACAGTTACAGATAAATCTTACAAACTATGGCCTGTCGAGCAAGATACAATCAAAATTGCATCGTATGAAAATAATGTTTCCATGGACCAACGAGCAATTGAAAAAACATCAAACACCGTACTCAGCAAAACAACTGACTTTATCAATACACTCATGCCGCATGCCAGTGTAGCATCGGCGACAACCGGGATACCAGCACATTTCATGCTAGCGCAGGCTGCACTTGAAAGCGGCTGGGGCAAGCATGAGATACGCCGTCCTGATAATTCTCCAAGCCATAACCTGTTCGGCATCAAAGCTGGAAAGAACTGGCAAGGCGAAACAGTTGAAACTGTAACAACCGAGTACATCAATGGCGTTCCTCAAAAAACAGTGGAAAAATTTCGCGCCTATAGTTCCTATGAAGAAGGTTTTCGTGATTATGCGAATCTACTCTCAAACAATCCAAGATACGCTAATGTTGTCAATACACAGAGTGCTGCCGAATTTGCATACGGCCTTCAAAAAGCTGGATACGCAACCGATCCACAATATGGCAACAAACTGATGCGAATTCTGAGCAATCCGGCTTTGCACCATCATGATGTCATTTAATTATTTGCTTTTCCTGCCGTTACAACACATTAAAAGTATGAGTTATACATAGCAGAGAAATATAAGGATTTTTACGCACGACTTGTTGATATAAATATATCGAACGATTTATAAGGAAATATTTAATTCCAAAATTTTCAGGATCTGATCTAATTCAATGGGCAATATACTAGGAACTGGTGTTTCAGGGTTGAATGCGGCGCAAGCCAATTTGCTTACCACAAGCCATAACATTACAAATGTCGACACATCAGGATATTCAAGGCAACAAGTCATCCAGAGCACCAATATTTCACAATCCACGGGAGCCGGCTTTATTGGTAACGGAGTTAATGTCACAACCGTAAAGCGTCTTCACAATCAGTTTCTGACTACGCAACTGCTTCAGGTGCAATCGCAAAGCAGTCAACAAGCAGCACACTACAATCAGATCAGTCGAATTGATAACCTCCTGGCCGACCCTGTTGCCGGATTGTCGCCATCGTTGCAGGACTTTTTTAATGGCGTCAATGATGTTGCATCCAACCCTTCTTCAGTGCCCTCACGCCAGGCCATGATCAGCAATGCTGATTCTCTGGTTTCACGCATGCATAGTCTGGATCACCAATTATCCGAGATGCATGATGGAATCAATGCTGAAATTAAAAATACAGTTAGTGAGATTAATTCACTGACCGGACAGATCGCAAAGCTGAATCATAATATCATGCTCGCCGAAGGATCGGCCGCCGGCCAGCCGGCAAATGATCTACACGATCAACGCGATGAGCTTATTAATCAACTGAGCAAATTTATAAATACTGATGTAGTAAAACAAAGAGACGGCGCATACAATGTTTTTATTGGCACAGGGCAGGCAGTTGTTGTTGGCACCGATGTCATGCCGCTTAAAACCATAGTATCGCATGACAATCCTCAGGAACTGACTATCGGTATCAATATTGGCAGCAAAACGATTATATTGCCCGAGAACCAAATACAAGGTGGCAGTCTGGGCGGCATCCTGAGTTTCCGCAGAGAATCATTGCATGAAGCGCAAAATGCTTTAGGCCGAATCGCTATCAGCATGGCGCAAACATTTAATGACCAACATCGAGCAGGCATGGATTTGAATGGCAATCTGGGGACTGACTTTTTTACTGTGCCTCAACCGCAGGTATTATCATCTGCGCTCAATGATCCAGCATCCAATATTGCTGTTGATATCAGCAATGTTAATGAATTAACCACGAGCGACTACCGCTTCTCTTACGATGGCACAAATTACAGTCTGACTCGATTATCCGATAACAACTCAGTCAGTACGACCACGATCCCATCGGCGGGATCGCCGTTAATTATGGATGGCGTCAGAATTACGGGCGCGACAATCAATGCATATGAACGATTTCTAATCCAGCCGACGATCAATGGCGCTAAGAATATTTCCGTTAATATTTCAGATACCTCGAAAATAGCTGCGGCATTACCCGTCCGTACCGAAGCTGCATTGTCAAACGCAGGCAGTGCCACGATTAGTGCGGGCAGTATTAATCCTCTTCCATTGAATCCGGACTTGCAGCAGCCGGTTACTATTACGTTTCATTCACCTTATGACGGTCAATTCGATGTTACCGGAACAGGCGCCGGATTACCGGCAGCAAACCTTGTCTATACGGCAGGTACCGATATTAGTTTCAATGGATGGACCGTTAAAATCGAAGGCCAACCCGGTGCTGGTGATATATTTTCCATTAAACCTAATAATGGAGGAACTGCTGATAATCGTAACGCTTTGCTACTGGCTCAGTTGCAAACGAAAAACAGCATGGCAAACGGAACAGCCTCATTTCAAGAAGCTTATGGACAAATGGTCAGCCTGCTTGGCAACAAAACACGCGATCTTGAAGTCACCAGCACAGTACAAGCCAACCTGGTCACTCAAACGAAACGCTCCATAGAGGCGTTATCCGGTGTCAATCTGAATGAGGAAGCAGCCAATTTGTTGCGTTTTCAACAAGCTTTCCAAGCTGCAAGTAAAGTTATCGAGATCAGTAGCTCACTTTTTGACTCCATACTTCGAATTGGCTAATTTACCTGAAAATTACGGAATAACAGAATGTTGAAAAACGTAATCGAGGCAACCGATGCAAGGCAGAAACAGGCGATTCAAGCAAAGCGTAGCGAACAGCCAAGAGGCTGCCCCAAGGGCGATGCGCTGAAGCACCGGGTAAAAAGCGGAGTTTATGCGTGATAAATGAGCATTTTAGGCTTTTTTTAACGCAGCAACGGCAACGCAGATAATTTTTCAACACCCTCTGAAGGGTTAAAGTAAAAATAAGAGGATTACACTATGCGTGTCAGTACCAGTGGAATGTTTGATTCGGGCACGGCTACAATACTGCAGCAGCAGGAAGCCTTAGTCAAAACACAGCAGCAATTATCAACAGGTCGGCGTATTTTAACACCATCAGATGACCCGATTGCAGCGGCGCAGACAATCGGCCTGTCACAAGCGGCATCAGTTAATACGCAGTATTCCATCAATCGCGATCATGCTGTTGCTTCTCTTGGATTAGTTGAAACAACTTTGGAAAATATCTCTGCAAATCTGCAGGATATCCGCCAAGTAGCTGTGCAGGCAGGTAATACCTCTTTAACAGATTCGGATCGAAAAAGTCTGGCTACTGAACTTCGCAGCCGGTTTGAAGCGCTAATGGGGCAAGTTAATATTACAGATGGTACAGGAAACTACCTGTTTTCAGGTTTCCAGGCGAAAACCCAGCCTTTCACTCATTCTGGCTTGCTCGTTCAATATAACGGCGATCAGGGACAACGTTTAAACCAGGTTGGCCCAACCCGTCAAATAGCCATCAGCGATTCTGGCACAAATATTTTTGAGCGAATCAAAAATGGAAACGGCATCTTCACCACAGCCGCGAATTCTGCAAATACCGGCGGTGGAATTATCAATACGGGTTCAGTCACAAATCCGGCCAGTCTGACCGGGCATCATTACGAAATCACATTTTCTTCCGGTGCTGGCGGTTTAACTTACGATGTTGTGAATTCGACAACAGGAGCGACGCTATCCACTGGTAATACTTTTACTGGAAACGATATCATTCAGTTTGATGGTTTGCAATTCAGTATCAACAACACCCCCGCTGCCGGAGACACGTTCACGGTTTCTCCGAGCACTAATCAGAGCATTTTCAAAACCATCGGTGATTTAATTACTACCTTGGAAACACCTGTCAGAGAACAGACAGGCGGCGGCGCAAGATTAACAAACAATCTGAATTCAGCGTTGAAAAATCTGGACAGTGGACTTGAACAAATTCTGACGACACGTGCATCGGTTGGATCAAGGATGCAGGAGATTGAAGCACTCAACAGTCAGGGAAGTGACCTCGAGATTCAGTATGAAAAAAGGCTTTCAGAACTGCGCGACGTGGATTTTGCCCAGGCGATATCGGAATTGAACAAGCGACAAGTTTATCTGGAAGCAGCGCAGAAATCTTTCTCAACAGTCACGCGCCTGTCTTTGTTTGATTTTATCTAATTCTCCGGAAACAGTTCACTGGATTAAACGATTGATTATTCAAATCGATAGATGATGCTAGATGGCGGTGCTAAAATCAGCGGTGGCTCAAATAATCCCGTTGCTGCAAAGGAGGGAATGATAATTTCTATAAAAGGTGTCAGTAATCCTGTCGATCCACTGGTATGTACAAACCCCTTATTGTGAATAACCTTTTTCAGTTCGAAGGTGGCAGTCGCATGATCATAATCGAGGAGCAGCGTATTCGTTACCGGCTGAATGCGACTCGTACTGAATGAAGAAAAAGTACCGCGAAATTGACTTAAATCAGTATAAATTGAATTGATAACTATAACCAGATCATGTCCGTTAAAATAAGCCGTCGCATCAACACTATCCAGTCTTAACGGCAATCCGCCCGTAGTGATAGACTCAGGCGTTCCGACAAAACCAATGGCCGTGTCGCTGTCAATACAAATCCGTTGATCATTCTCAACAAATCTCGGCAGACCACCGGTCAGTTTTAAACGAAACATTCCGCTGTCAAGTTTTTCGACGACTTCAAACCTGCTTTCAACGGGTATATTGGTTGGCGCCGGATCGTTACCATTCACCGGGTTTGAACACTCAAAGCCACGATAGACAATCGATTGCGCGACAACATGCCATGAGAACAAACTGGATGAAATCACTACCAGCAAAAACTGTAAAACTTTCATGGTGCTTCCTCGCCGATAAAGGATAAATTTTTTAGACGCAAAAAGCTTATTGTTTACTTTTGATTCCTGATACACGTAATCTTCTGGCTTCTTTAGGGTCAATCAACAGCGCACGATAAATTTCTACCCTATCGTGCGGCCGCACAATGGTCTCTTTTTTCTCAAGTTTGCCAAAAATTCCGATTCGATTTCTATTCAAATCAATTTCAGGAAAATGCTTCGTAATACCTGAAAATTGAATAGCTTGTTCAAGCGTTGTCTCAGGTGGAACCCATATTTTTGCAAGTATCTGCCGCGACGGCAGCGCGTAGACGACTTCCACTTCCATCAGTGTTGCAGTATTGCTTTGATGATTATTCGCCATAAGTAGCGTCAGCACGCTCGATAAATGACTCCACAAAACTATTAGCTATCATATGAAACACCGGGCCTACCAGCTTTTCCAGAATCTTGTGCGAAAAGGTATAGTGCAATCGGAATTCAATTTTACAAGCTTCGTCGGATAAAGGAATAAACCGCCAATGGCCATCCAGGTGCTCAAACGGGCCGTTCAGTAAAGTCATTTCAATAAGTACGGGAGGATTGCGTTTGTTTTCAGTTGAGAAACTATGCTTGACATGATGATAATTGATATTGACGGTTGCATGCGTGATGGTTTCACTTTTCTGAATCACCGTCGTACCATCGCACCAGGGAAGAAATTCCGGATACTTCGCGACATCATCCACCAGATTAAACATCTTCTCCGCTGAATAAGGTACTAAAACTGTTTTTTCGATTTCTGCCATAACGGGAAGCCACTTTCTTATTTGCGGTACATTATTGAAAAGCTGATAAAATACACAAAATTTAAAGAATAATCACCTTTTATTAAAAAATTTGACGCCACCTGAATGAGTATTATTCAAAATAAGAAAGCATTTCACGACTACTTCATAGAGGAAAAATACGAAGCAGGTATTGTTTTGGAAGGCTGGGAAGTCAAAGCGATACGGGCTGGTCACGTTCAATTGAAGGAATCCTATGTTATCATCCGCAACGGTGAATTATACCTTATAGGTTGTCATATCAGTCCGCTGAAAACAGCTTCAACTCATATTCTTCCTGATCCGATCAGAACGCGCAAGCTGTTATTGCATGCAGAGGAAATAAAGCGACTCATCGGTAAAGTTGAGCGTGCCGGCTATACGTTGATTCCTTTGGATATGCATTACAAAACGGGCAGAATCAAACTTGAAATCGGTCTTGCGAAAGGTAAAAAACTGCATGACAAGCGAGAATCCGAGAAACAAAAAGAATGGGAACGAGAAAAACAGCGTTTGATTCGATCCAAACAATAAAACAATCACATTTTTAAATTTTTAATTGTATTTTTTCCATGAATTCAGAAAAAAAACCTGTTGCAGCCTGGTTACTTATTTGCTGTGCCCTGGTCTTTGCCATGGTTGTGGTCGGTGGCGTAACACGATTAACGGATTCAGGACTGTCAATCGTCGAATGGCAGCCTCTGGTCGGTACACTCCCTCCCATCAGTCAGGCAGACTGGGATGAATTGCTGGACAAATATCGCACATCACCGCAATACCAGCAAATCAACAAAGGCATGAGTATCGAGGAATTTAAGACAATTTTCTGGTGGGAATACTTTCACCGGCTTCTGGGGCGATTAATTGGCATTGTATTTTTCATACCGTTTGTTTATTTCCTGATCAAAAAGAAAATTGACAAGCCCCTCGGTCTGAAGCTTACTGGAATTTTCATACTTGGCGGACTTCAGGGTTTTATGGGCTGGTATATGGTGATGAGCGGCTTGATTGACAATCCACATGTCAGCCAGTACCGATTGACAGCGCACCTGGGGCTTGCATTTGTCATATTCGCGGCAATGTTCTGGGTTGCATTAGGATTGTTATCGCCATCCGCTGCAAATCATGGTATGGACGGTCTGCGTCGATTTGCGCATGGATTGTCCTGGTTAATTTTTATTATGGTTTTATCAGGTGGGTTTGTGGCGGGAATACGTGCCGGATTGGCCTACAATACTTTTCCGTTGATGAACGGTCATTTTATTCCGCCGGATCTGTTCGTACTGGAACCCTGGTATCGTAATTTCTTTGAAAACATTACCACGGTACAGTTTGATCACCGCATGATTGCGTGGATACTTATTTTCACCATTCCGCTGTTCTGGTACAAAGCGATGCGTGCCGACCTGCCCAGAACGACACAACTGGCCTGCCATCTATTCCTGTTGATGCTGATCATCCAGGTCACACTCGGCGTGACCACACTATTGCATGCAGTCCCGATTCATTTGGCTGCAGCACATCAAGGCGGTGCGCTGTTATTATTTGCCACATCGCTCTGGGTAAGTCATCGCCTGCGTAAGCCAGCATAGATCACCGCACTGCAATTGGACCTGTCAAACATCATCGCTCAGCCTGTAAGCGGCTTTACTGAGAAACACGACAATGCGCGAGCACGCAGAAAGAAACCTCAAGCCGGAGTTTACAAAATGTAACCGGTTTGTTGCATGTTCGATTTAATGTTACTGTTATTAATATAAAAAATAATCAAGAGGTCAAAAAATGGTCTTCACAGCTCGAATGCATTTTGTTCTTATAATTGCAATTTTTCTATTATTTTTGTCAGCCTGTTCGTCAACACAGAAAATCACGAATTCAGCCAGAACACCCATTGAACAATTGCTGCATAGTGAAGCAATAGCCAAGAGTCTGTCCAGACAACAAAGTGATCTGCAACTGCACATCCCTGTCGGGGCAAAAGTATCACTGAAAACCGCTGGACTGACTCCGGACAACCCGTTTGTTGGCGAAATGATCAGCAGCTGGCTGGGCAGGCAGGGATATATCGTCGACAACGCTGAAAACGCTCAGTATAAAATCAATGTCATTGTCAATTCGCTGGGAACGGAATTCGGCGAAACGTTTTTCGGCATACCGCCTGTCAGTGGATCTTTTATACCGATCTCGCTACCTGAATTAGCCATCTATAAATCACAAAACCAGACAGGCTATACAAATTTCCACCTGGATATTTATGAGTTGCCATCGAACCGTTTTATGTATACAACGATACCGTATACTGCTGAAACTTTTTATAATGGTTACACTTTCTTTTTCATGTTCAGCTTCAACAGAACAGATTTGACCAATCCGCCCGAATTGAGATCCTTGAGCAGAATCATCCATTAAACGATTAACAACAGCGCGCCAGCTTGTTGCTGGTTTACTAACAAACTTGACCAGCTGGCGCAAATCAACAGGTACTGAAAAAGTCGCATGCCCCGCTACCGGCCACCGCAACCAAAGAGTTCTGCGTATATCACTAAATCGGGCTATGCAACACTGAGTCAGGAATTAAAAGATCTGTGGGTGACACGCCGTGAAGTGACAGTTGCATTGTCGGCTGCAGCGGCTGAAGGTGACCGATCAGAAAATGCTGAATATATTTACCGCAAAAAGCAGCTGCGTGAAATAGACCGGCGTATCCGTTATCTGCAGAAACGTCTTGATGAACTCATCGTGGTCGATCAACCACCCGATAATCCGCTGCAGGTATTTTTCGGCGCCTGGGTTGAACTTGAGGACGAAGAAGGGCAACGTGTGATTTACCGTATCGTCGGACCCGATGAGTTCAGTGTCGAAAAAAGCTGGATCAGTATGGACTCGCCGGTA
Source organism: Nitrosomonas sp. (assembly GCA_028577615.1). Classification (GTDB taxonomy): domain Bacteria; phylum Pseudomonadota; class Gammaproteobacteria; order Burkholderiales; family Nitrosomonadaceae; genus Nitrosomonas. The sequence goes on along the minus strand of JAJSDU010000001.1, from coordinate 170,595 downwards.
GGCCGGGCGCTGATGCGAAAAAAACTAGACGATGAAGTAACTGTGCAGCGCCCTGCCGGACAGACGCGCTATGTCATCACCGGGATTCGTTATACCGAAGATCACTGTTGACAGCGGCATTTTATAGCAGCACATAATCCCGAATCCATCCACATTCCGACTCAATAAACGGGCCAGAATCAGGCTGTAACGTTTATTTCATAATCCACCGTCAGTATCTCCAGCAAGTGTCCGTTTTCATCACGAAAATAAACACCTCTGCCGCCATAGTTATGGTTGATTTCCATATTCCCGGGATCATACGGACTGCTGCCATAGGCGATACCTTCCGCTTTGATGCGCGCAAATATCTGATCAAACTCATCATCCGAAACCTTAAACGCATAATGGTGCGATTCGAATTGTTCCCTTACTGCGAAATCAAGACACAGTGTCTCATTGACTCGCACCACGACAAATGACGCGAATGCCCCGATATATTCAAATCCGAAAATACGTGCGTAAAATCGCGCTGTTCTCTCCTTGTCATACGCAGGAACAATGGTGTGATTCAAAGTGATTGACATATAAATATATCCTCGTTTAACCGTGATCAATTATATACATCACGCTAAGTTCAGTTTTTTATAATCCATTATTCAAGCTAATTCAATACTTTTCCAGCGCGATAATAATATTTCTTCATTCATCATCATGTAACACGATTGTCATATTAAGTTGGTAAATTTGCCTGACCAATAGTTCACACAACGTTTAATTTGGAGAAAAAAATGGTGAGGTTAACAGGCAATAAAGCAAGATTATCGATTTACTCGGCCGCGCTGCTAGGCATGTTTGCGGCTGACAGTCTTGCAGCTACGGCGACATTCGATCCGGCAACGGGCATTGTCGATATGCCGATCGTGGAAGTTTTAAATGGCGCGTCTTCGGAATTCTACAGCGCACGGCTGCAAATCAGCGGCGATGGGTTGCAACTGATTGATGCCGCTTCCATCCCGGCAGCCAAGGGACAACAACGCGTCGTGTTTGATTCGGCGACAGCCGCAGTACACGTGCCATCCGTTGTTGTCGGTGCGGATGAATTCTATGCCAAACTGCGATTGGTTCCGGGCTCCAGTCCGCTGCGTTTTACAGTCGATCAGCTGGTCAGCAACCAGTTTCAGGGTTGTCCGAGCTTCTCCACCCCAAGCACTGCTGCAGGTTCCTGTGTTCTGAGCGGCGAGATTAATCAGGATATCACGCTGACGAAAAACATTCAGTGGGTATTGTCTGGTGGTGTATTTATCGGCGGCGACAATAGCAACAGCACCACGCTGACAATTAATCCCGGGACTAAAATCTTCGGTCAGCAAGGTGCTGATTTCCTGTGGATCAGACGCGGTTCGAAAATCTTCGCTGAAGGTACCCCGGACAATCCGATTGTTATGAGCGGACCGCTGCAACAATCCGCCGGTGAATGGGGTGGCCTGGTGATTTCCGGCAACGCGCCAGTCAACGGTTGTAATGTCGGCGTCAATCCCTGTGAAATCCCATTCGAGGCGATTACTTCTGAATTTTTCGGCGGTAACAATCCGAATGACAACAGCGGCATAGTCAAGTACACCCAGATACTTTTTGCCGGTTTTCCCGTGCGACCCGATGAAGAATTGAACGGTTTCACATTGAACGGCGTGGGTGCGGGCACCCTGATCCAATTCGTACATGTACACGAAGGCGTTGATGACGGCGTTGAGATGTTTGGCGGAACGGTTGGACTGAAGCACCTTGTACTGACCAACATCGGTGATGACAGTCTTGACTGGGGCAGCGGATGGACCGGAAAAGCGCAGTTTGTTCTGGTTAAACAGGCGCCCAGCGACGGCGATCGCGGCATTGAAGCTGACAACAATGAAGTCAATAACGACATTGAGCCCCGTGCAAAACCAATATTATCAAACATGACTTTCATCGGCGCACCAGTCGCCACGCAAGGCATTCTATTGCGTCGTGGCACAGGCGCGAATATCTGGAATACGGTTATTACCGGATTTCCTGATTGCATTTCGATTGATGGTGCTGCCACATTCCTGAACGCAGGTGCGCCGGGTAACCTCTCCGGTGAATTGACCATGGTCAATTCATTCGTCAACTGTACTAATAATTTTAACGACGGCAACGGTGCTACTTTCTCTGTGGCAGACTGGTTTACATCACAATCCGGAAATAGTACTGAAGACCCGCTACTGAACGGTTATCTGCCTGCTTTTGGATCGCCTCTAACGCTTAGCGGCGCGCCGGTTAATGACGCCTTCTTTGACGTAGTCGATTATGTCGGCGCATTCAAGGATGCAAATGATGATTGGACACAGGAGTGGACTTTTAACTTCTAATTGTAAAAAACGTAACAGGAATCATTGATTCCGCACTCAAAGAAAAACCTTCCGCTGCCTGACACCAGGTGCAGCGGAAGGTTTTTACATGATTCTTCCTGCGGTAATAAATTGAATCCTGGAAGATAAAGCCGGATTCTGAAGCTCAATATATGTATACAGAGTACTATACCGCAGATAACGCAAACAGAACCAGACTCGCCATACCGATAATAAAGGTCACAAAGGGAAATATTCCAATGGGAAGGCCTTTCTCAACTTTTTGAAGGTGCGCAATGGACTGAACACCGACTGCGTATTGTTTTGCGATTAAGATATACCCGAGCGTAAAAAAGGAAGCCCATGCCGCAAGAACTATGGTCAGGACAAATGAAGCGAGAGAAAGCGTCAGCAATGTAACAGAGGAATGCTCAGGCAACTCCCTTATAAAGGCCGCCACCACCACAATGGTACCACTGCTCAATGTTGCCAGATGTTTGAACAAATCCACCCGGATCTTAAAAAGATCGGATAAATCATCGATATACTCTTCCAGCTTTTCCTGATCCTGCATAATATGCGAGTCTCCCTATTTTGAATGCGTAATACCCAAGTCAGTTATTCTTATCAGCGGCATGCAAAAACCGTGTGCGGCATCTTTCAACAAAAAGCTCCACTCGATACTCAAGCTGTAGGTCTCCACTTCAGTGCAGATATCGTGAAGCGAGACTATTTTTATTGACGGTGGTGTTGAAAGTCACTTTTATCCTTGTTTAAGACAAACCGGGACAGTTGCCTGAGCAGGCTTTCAGTGTTTGCAGTAACATCGGAACCATAGCCAAGCTGGGTTTTAAGCTGATAAAAAATAATCAGTTGTATTAATATCAAATCCAGTAACTGGGAGGCATGCAATCCCAGTCCGTCGATTACCGGATATAAGAAAGATTTTTGATTCGCCTTATAGATATCGTTCTCTATCTGTAAAATTAATTCCGATAAATCAAAATTACATCCGGACGCAAGTAATACACATAAATCAAACCCCGGAACTGTTACAAAACCGTAATCCTCCCAATCAAACAGAACAAGTCCTGTACAAGCCTTTGCCATATTATTGATCGCCAAATCACCATGCTGTGGAATCACCGGAAATGATTTGAGCATTTCATCCCACGCGTGAAGTAATCTGATCGCCTGAATATCCTGATGTAAATATTCTGGCAGCACATTCAAGGCTTGATTTAAGGTTTTCACGTGATCATGAAAAGCCATGTGCTCTGGCTTAACAATTCTTTCACGACCAGTCAGGAATGTCTGTATTTGTCCAGTTGTCAGAAAAATTTCACTTAATCCGACAACTGTATGATTTATATTTCTCGTTACTAAAATGACATGTTGATCAGATTCCGCGAAAGTAACAGGTACCGGTATCAGGCCGGAGTACAGCCTGCCGCATTCTTCAAGCGCAGCATGTTCACGCATGATCTTTTGGAAACCTGCGGACGAAATAGCGTGTTCCGTATTTGCATAGTCAGCGGTTCTGCTGCAGGAGCCAGTACTATCACTTATCTGCGTTGATGCTGCTTTGATAAAATAAGCATTGTCATGCTTAAAGAAAATCTTGATTAAAAGAGGATCTCTGACAATAACATTTATCGCGTAATCTTTTTTTTCTCTAAAATCAGGTTGTTCAAACAGAGTATCCAGGATTTGTTGAATCATTTTCTGATCCACATCATTTTGCAGCACAAAAGCCAGCGGTCCAGTCGAAAATAACAACCCAACCAGCGTAACCAGAATTGCGGTTGACGAGATACTGTTAAAGGCAGACCGTACATACTCGTCATGGCATCCCGGAAAGCTGTTTTGTCGTCAGATATCAGCTTGGAAAACGTATTCAATTCCGGATAGGCATAAAAACACGCCGATTGTGAAAATCCCGCTATTTTTAACTCTTTTGTCAGTTGGACTCCAAAAGCGCCCGACAAAAAGGTACGGCAAAAAAGATTAATTAACGCATAAAAAAAAACAAATGGGCTTCCGAGGTATGCCGCATTTCTTGAGAAAAGAATAATGCAGCCATCTGCAGCTGTTTTTCTCGATACGGCATGGAGCATTTCCTGACGATTTCTCCAGGCTGATTCAGTTTTTTTTATGCCGATTAACGGGGAATCGCAGACTCGATCGAGAATAATAAGATCATATTCAGCAGGTTGGTTAATCTCGCTAATCTTATGATTAAGAAAAGTATCAAGCTGCCTTAAATTCAATTCTCCTTTTTTGTTCCTTAGTGCCACAAACTTTACATCCAGATTACTTTTCTGACACCAAAGAGAAACTTTCTCATTGTCTTCCCCGGCAATAATCAGAATACGGGCGCATTTCCGTGAAAACAGGCTAATGCATTTTTCATAGGTATCAATCATAATGCAATGAAAAATCAGAAGGAACCTGCTGGCTATTGGAAAGACAACCCCCCTGGAATTGAACGCTAATAAGCACAATCTTTTTTTATGTAGTGCTCTCGGAGTCGTGTAACGTACCTATCGAATAAAGCAAAGAAGTTATTTCGTGTTTTAGCCACTCATTCGAGTTCCAATGCGTAAAAACATATCTATCACACTTCAAAACTCATTTTCTTCAATCACTTATTCCGTATATACAGCCGACAAAAATGTGATTCTGATGATAAATTATCATGCGCCCTGTTCTGCACATTCTTTCATATCAGTAATTTTATAAGTCACAATACTGCTTTGCAGGATAGCACGACTGACTTCCGGATCGGAAAATCGCAGAAGCAAGCGGTAACGATCCAGCTGAAACAAATCCTCGTCTCGGAAAAGTAGAAAGCTGACAAATGTGCTTTTTATTGCGGAAGATGTGATTAACATCTTCCGCAGAAATACCAATTCTATTATGAATTACCTGTGGTATCAGTGGTTGCTTCCGGTGCTGTTTCAACCACATCGCTGTCTTCATCAGCCAAAACGGCTTTCATGCTTAAGCGCAATCGGCCCTTGTCATCTGCTTCAAGAACTTTGACACGTACGGTTTGCCCTTCATTGAGATGATCTGTAACACTGTTGACTCGTTCCTTTGCAATCTGGGATATATGCAACAGTCCGTCCTTTCCTGGCAACACGCTGACAATGGCACCAAAATCCAGCAATTTCAGTACCGTGCCGTCATAAATTCTGCCCACTTCGACCTCTGCGGTAAGATCTTCAATGCGTTTTCTGGCAAGCTCACCATTTTCAGCATTAACACAGGCGATGGTCACCTGACCATCATCGGTAATATCAATCGTTGTCCCGGTTTCTTCGGTTAAAGCGCGTATTACTGCCCCGCCTTTACCAATAACATCACGTATTTTTTCCGGATTGATCTTGATTTTGATGATACGCGGCGCATGTACCGATATGCTTTCACGGTTGACAGGCAAGGTTTCTTTCATAATATCCAGAATATGCAAGCGGCCTTCGCGTGCCTGCAAAAGTGCAACATGCATGATTTCCTTGGTAATACCCTGTATTTTGATATCCATTTGCAAGGCTGTTATGCCTTTATCGGTACCAGCTACTTTAAAGTCCATATCACCAAGGTGATCTTCGTCGCCAAGAATGTCAGTTAAAACTGCAAAACGATTACCTTCCTTAATCAATCCCATGGCTATACCGGCAACATGCGCTTTCATCGGAACGCCTGCATCCATTAACGCGAGACAGCCACCACAAACAGAGGCCATCGAACTGGAGCCATTTGATTCAGTAATCTCGGAAACCACCCGTAACGAATATCCGAACTCATCCTGCGATGGCAGCACCGCAGCCAAAGCACGCTTGGCAAGACGCCCATGACCTATTTCACGGCGCTTGGGCGTGCCTACTCTGCCGGTTTCTCCGGTAGCATAAGGCGGCATATTATAGTGCAGCATGAACCGCTCAGAATAATCACCTTGCAGTGAGTCAATTTTCTGTTCATCGCGTGTGGTGCCAAGTGTCGCCACAGCCAGTGCCTGCGTTTCGCCGCGCGTAAACAGCGCGGATCCATGCGTACGGGGTAAGACACCGCTGCGAATAGTAATAGGCCGCACGGTTCGTGTTCCACGGCCATCAATGCGCGGTTCACCGTCAAGAATCTGATTACGTACAATTTTAGACTCTAGTGCAAAAAAAGCTTCCTCAAAAGCATTAGATTCCGGTCCATCTTCGTTGCCGACACCGAGTGCCTCAATGGCTTTCTGCTTAACTGTCGCAATGGCTTCGGTACGCGGTTGTTTTTGCTTCACTTTAAATGCCTGACGCAGATCAGCTTCAGCCAGCTGAGTAAGTTTATCCCGCAGTGCAGTGTCTTTTTCGAGCGGTATCCAGTCCCATGCTGTTACACCTGCCTCGTCCGCCAGTTCGTTTATAGCTGTAATAACCGCCTGCATTTGCTCATGCCCGTACACCACCGCGCCAAGCATGATTTCTTCGGTCAATTCGAATGCTTCAGATTCAACCATCAAGACGGCCTGCTGGGTACCCGCCACAACCAGATTCAGCTGCGTATCCTTGAGTTCGGTAGTGGTTGGATTCAGGACGTATTCGTTATTGACATAGCCCACGCGCGCCGCGCCTATCGGACCATCAAAAGGAATACCGGAAAGCACTAATGCGGCTGACGTGCCAATGATTGCCGGGATATCGGGATCCACTTCCTCATTTGAGGACAGTACTGTGGCTACGACCTGGACTTCATTATAAAAACCTTCAGGAAAAAGCGGACGGATCGGACGATCGATAAGGCGTGAAGTCAGCGTTTCTTTCTCGCTCGGACGTCCTTCCCGCTTAAAAAAGCTACCTGGTATTCTACCGGCGGCATAAAATCGTTCCTGATAATCAACCGTCAACGGAAAAAAATCCTGCCCAGGCACCACGTTCCTGGCACCAACCACGGTGACCAGCACGACTGTATCGTCCATGGTCACCATTACTGCGCCATGTGCCTGTCTCGCAATCTCACCGGTTTCCAGAGTCAGTTGGTGTCGCCCGTAAGTAATACTCTTCTTGATAGGTTTCAATTAATAATCCTTTTTCTCAAGTAAGACTACCATTCAGTCATACCCGTCTTTACAAATAACAATGCGCTGAATTGAATATCCACGCATCAGCAGAAAACTGCGTGTAAACTTATTTACGTAGGCTGAGACGATCGATCAACGCTCTGTAGGCATCTTCATTGTTGCGTTTCAGATAATCCAGCAGTTTGCGGCGGCGACCAACCATGCGCAACAGACCACGGCGTGAATGATGATCTTTGACGTGGGTTTTGAAATGATCAATCAGATCATTGATTCGAGCAGTTAAAAGTGCAACTTGCACTTCAGGGGATCCGGTATCACCGTTATTCCTCTGAAAATCACGCACAACCTGTGCTTTTTGCTCAGTTGTAACAGACATAAGCTTCTCCAATTAAACCTATTATTTGATATCTAAAAAAGCGGGATTTTACTCTTTAATAGCGCCCTTGTCCAAAACTGATCGCACAGTACGGCTGTATTTTTAGCGACTCGAGCTTTTCTGTTGAGACAAGCGATCAATAGATACGCCTGCGTCGAGTAATAACAGCGCTGTTACATTATTTGGAATATAGGCCTGGAGGCAAAAAATGGAAAGAGCATTTACGCACGAAAAAGAACCGGACAGTTCCGCCAATCACCTACATTGACGCTAAAATCAATCCGATTCTTCCTTGTTTTTTCTATACGTCGTTAAATTTCTGCTGAAACGGTTTTATCAGGCAGATCAGATCTGAGTATTTTCCCCATCATGTCCTGATGGATTGGTAAACTGATCGTTCAGTGCCTGGATGTAATCATTTGCTTCGTCGACAATTTCGTCAATCGTTCTTTCAGCCACCTCATTCCATCCCGCAGGTTTTTTGAAAAGCATGCTCCGGTATGGCAGCGTGCTTTTAGCAAAGGCTTGAGTATATTGTCTGCAGGATTCATGATCATGCCCCATTTCCTGAATCAATTTTTTCTTGATACCGTTTGCCACTACTTTGCGTACGGTAAAATGCAGATAAATCAAAGCGAACAGCACGGCCACAGCAGCAAAAGGCGAAAATGCCTCATTTCCCGGAACAAGCGCATTCAACAAATCCCAGGACTCAGTATAATGAAGTCCTGTTCCAGCCAGCGCCGCCAGCACCACCAGCAAAATACCGTCAAACATCAAGACTTTGCTTTTCCATTCGCTCAACATACTGGTCAGCTTATCAACCACCTGGTTTTTAACGGCCTTTGCTGTCTGCTCCAGTTTGCCGACAATGCGGTAAGCGCGCTCGACTTCGATCTGCTGCATGCGTTTAAGTATATCCGCCATATCCTCGTCACGCTTTTTTTCGAAACGCTCCTTGACTTGGGGGTTATTGATCGGAACGGCTGCTTCCGGGTTATAAATACGATAAAAACGTCCGGCAATCAAGCCAACTTCAGCAAGCGAACGCTGCCAGGCAGAAACTACTTCTTCGGGATTATCTTCCTGAGCGGTAACATCAATCTGATTCAGAATATACAGAAACTTGTTCGCATCCGCACGATTCACGCTGGCCGAAACCAGATACGCCAGCGTATCCTGCATGGCCTTGGGTTCCGGATGACGTGCATCAAAAAATACCAGAACCAGATCCGACAAGTTAATAATATGCTGCGTCAGTCGCAATGTCGATGCACGCTGACTATCTGCATCAAAGCCCGGAGAGTCGATCATGATCTTGCCGCGAATATTCTCTGACGGACAGGTTTTTAATTGCAGGTAGGCATCAATGCGCTCCTGTCCTGTTTCAGAAATTTCCTCGATGCTTTTACTGATATGAAAAAAAGGAAAACGCGGATCGGCATCCAGCGCGACACCAGGTAATGTTTTGGCTTCATTATGACGGCTATAGCAGATAACAGTGAATTTATCATCCACCGCCTGAGTGCCCGTGCGTTGCAATTTCATGCCCAGGTGTGAGTTAATAAAAGTCGATTTTCCCGCTGAAAAAGTGCCTAAAACAGCGATCATGGGCCACCAGGTCACACATGTTGCATAAGATTCGTCTCTGCCGATTAATCCCATACCGTATCCGATATAATCCAGTTTTCGGAAACTTTTCACGGCTTTAGCCAGTATTGGATTGTCCGGATGTTCGTCAGCAAGATGCTTCTCCAGACTATTCAAAAGTTTACTAATTTGTGTTGAACTATATGACATAAGGGCCCCTTTTTTCTATTCCTGCACATCCTCAAAGAAGGTGCGCGAGATACAGTAAGTTAAATTCTAATAAATAAGATCAGCGTCCAAAAATCCTGTCTGATAGCGCAGTACAGGATTGTCAAAATCGAAAAATTTATTTCACCACATGTTAAGTGAGTAAAATTTCAGTAAAAAAATAAAAGCATCCTTGCGTGGCGATTCTACCAAGAACAAACTCTGCTTACCAGTCAGTGATAACCGCCGGCATATGGTCTGCAAGAATTCCACAATCTTTTCCGGCCGGAAATAATATTTCCTTCATTCATCTGCTAAGATTATTGTCACTGATTATCCCGAGAATCACACTCACTGAACTTACCGCTGATCATGAAATCACCAGAGACCAGCAACACGCCAGGCAACAAGCAACCAACCGAGCGTTCACGCCACATCGGGCGCTATGTATTAATCGGTGCATTAACGGTCGCACCATTATGGATAACCTGGCTGGTGTTTGAATTTGTACTGAAAATACTCGCCCAGATGGGCGAACCAATGTTGAAAGGCGTCGCGCGAGCGGTACGGCCACATTCCGATACCGTAGCCTCCTGGCTGCTCGACTCCAGCTTCCAGCAAGGTGTTGCGGCCTTGCTGACGATCGCGAGTCTATACGGTATAGGACTGCTGGCTTCTGTTGTCATTGGCAAAAAAGTTATTGAGCTTTATGAGGATATCCTGGCCAGATTGCCGTTTGTGCAAACGATTTACGGCGCCACCAAACGTTTTTTATCCACATTAAGCCAGCCGCCGGTAACCGGACGACGCGTAGTGCTGATCAGTTTCCCTTCCACCGACATGAAAGCCATCGGTTTCATCACCAAAGTCATGCATGACCCTGAAACTGGAGAAGCGCTGGCAGCTGTTTATGTGCCTACATCACCGAACCCAACTTCTGGTTATATTGAAATCGTTCCAATCAAGAATGTTGTCATGACTGACTGGAGCACCGAAGAAGCAATGACATTCGTAGTTACCGGTGGCACCAATGCACCGGACAAAATCCGCTTCGACAATCCCAAACCACCGTCCGATACAATGACCGGAAAAAGTAACACAAGTCAGGACAGCACAGCTGAGAACGGCTAGCGCTTGCCGAGTCTGTCCGGCAAATCTTTCAGGAAGCGTCCTGCGTTCAGCATCTGACGCATCAGCAGCGTCCAGTTTTCAGTTTTTTTCTTTTCATCCATGCAGCGCAGCAGGCGTGATCGGAATGCTGCTTCCTGTTGGTTCAGAATAGCCGCCCAGAGGGTATCATCGACGTTATAAATGCGCCCCTCCATAAGACTGACCGGAATTACATGTTCAACCGGGACCGTCAGATCGGCTGCGATTGCCTGCACGGCAGCACTGATGCTGGCTGCTTTGGTATTTTGCGGCTGCGTCAGGTCATACGGTGGATTCCATTCACTCGCCGGACGCAAACGGTCGATATGACTGGCAACCACCAGCAATGGCGGTGGACGGCGTCCAATTTGCATCGACTGGAAACTGCGCAAAGTATCCAGACATTCGCGCTCGGTTTGTCGATCGGGACGATTTGCCGGACTGACCCATAAAATCAGATCGGCGTCTTTTGCCGCATCGCCTATTTGCCTGGAGCCAAAATGCGTACTGTCACACCCCGGGCTATCAAAAATCAATGCCTGCGTCAATCCCTCGCGCGACAATACAAACGGCCTCAGCATCCCTGTACTGTCGGGCAGAATATCAACCGCCGACTTCAATGTACCGAACAGTGCATTAATCAGGCTTGATTTGCCTGCATTCGACCGTCCCAACACCAGAATACGCAGTGGCTCCTCCTCAGCTCTGGCTGATAAATCGAGTTTCGCGCCCATATCGCGCATTTCCGCGCTGGTGCGCGCCATGCGCGCGGTTACCGGCTCATCATCGGTCAATACCAGACGGCCGCTGTAAAGATCAATCGCGTAATAACCCACTTTGCGGATATAGGTTCTGAGAAACCACCGGTGCAATTCGTCGCGCGCCTGCATAAAGCTGCGTTCGCGCAATTGACGCCACGCCTCGCCGAGCAACGCATCGATCGGATTGACAATCGCACGACCCGCCCGATACAGGCCAAATACTCGCTCCGCCTTGTCTTTCCAGCGCTGTATACGAAACAGATCACCCAAGGTCAAGCGGTTACTGAATGGAATATTTTCTGTTATGTCATGGCGCAGGTCACGGCTTGCACGTTCAATCACCAGCAAGGTATGCGGTACGGTCAGTTCAAAGAGCGGTTTCTCCACATCAGGATAGTAGCAACGCGCAACCGTTTCCATCGTCCGCCGCCCCAGCGCCAGAATCCAGCCGCCATCTTCCAGCGGCCAGTCTTCCGGCTTGCAGTCCTCTGCCAGCGCCTGCACCTGCGCCCATGCGGTGTCCGCACTCGGCGGCCAATCCGGATTCGGTTCAGTCGCCGCTTCGGCAAGCAGCTTGCGCTCACGTTTGACCAATAATTGCTGCAAGCCATAACCGATTCCGCTGCTGATCAACATAGCCAACGCCCAGAACAGCAGAAAGCTGTTCTGCCACAGCCAGACCATACCGAAGCCCAGCAGCGCCAGGAACGGCAGAATCAACAACAGAAAAGCCAGCAGCCTGAGCGGATCGATACCGTACGGCAATGCTTTCATCAGGACCCGCCGCGCCAGCGGTCTTTCAGAATCGCCGCGCCGCGCTCGAGTTCCTCGGCATAGATACGGCGCAGGGTTTCAGCGTCCACGTTCAGTTGATTTCGGTGCCGCACGAAGAAATACACAGCGGCTTTTCCCAATGCATAGGTTGTCGCGCCGCTGGCGCTTGCACCCCATAACGCGCCCAGCGTCTGCCCGAGAAACGGAATGGCTTTGGATACCGTGCGGCCGGCCCATCGCGCCAGATAGCCTGTCGCCACACCCGCGCCCAGCAGGCCGAGAAATTCGGATACCGTGCGCTTATCCCAGGACTGTCCGTAAAGCACCGCCAGACTGTGCAGCAGCTTCGCCTGCACCGCTGTCACCGAAACGAGATCAACCACCGGCAAAGCGCCAAGCCCTGCCGCAGTCGTGGCATAACCGACGATATGCTGATGCGCGGTGCGTTCATACAAATCCTGTACCTGCGCAGTGCTGCTAAGCAGATTTTCCAGCCCCAGCGATGATAACGCCTCAATCGCCTGCCACAAGGCTTCAAGACCATAATCGGGCGGATCGTAACCATCTTCCGGCAACGTCAAATCCACCGCTAGCCAGCGTATCGGCGCATGGCCCGGCAAATCCTTGGCGGCTTCACGCTGCGCCCGCAACGCGCGTTTCAAGTCAGACGGCACGGTATCCGAAAACGGCTCCTGACCGTAAGGCCAAGGCAGCACATGCCGGCCATCAGGCGGATAGCATTCATGCAGGCCGGTCTGCACAATCAGCAACGGCCAGTCCGGATGGCGCGCACGCACCGCGCGCAGCACGTCAAACACCGATTGCTGGCGGATATCCGCCACTTTCATCACGGCAATCAACAAATGTGCATTGGATTCACAGTACTGAATGTCGTCACCGGGATCATAGGCCACTTCGCCGAGACCACGCGTATCGAGAAACCGCACCACCGGCGCCTCCGCAGGAAAATCGTAGAATCGCGACAGTCGCGTGCATGGCTGAAAACCGTTGCCGATTTCAGCCGTTTCGCTGCCGGTTAGCGCGCGGATAATCGACGTCTTACCCGCCTGCGTCTTGCCGATCAGCCACAGTACCGGCACCGGTACTTTTTCCCGCGCCTCGTACAACGACTTTTCCAGTAATACTTCATCAACTTTGGGATCGAGCAATACCTTGCGCAATTGCGCCCAGTAATCGCCCCAGTTTTTTAAATAGTTCCAATCCATCAGGCAGATAATACCGAGTTACTACAGCGCCGCAAAACCAGCTTTGATCCCAGTAACTCCTGCCACTGATCACGTTTCTGCACAAATGACAACGTAGCATGTGCCGGACTGGTTGATGGCAGGCGCGTCAAACGTATCTGTTGCAATCCCGGTATGTGTTTACTCAGCACATCCCGCCTGAAACAGGCTTCCGCCTTGGCGCCGTTGAAAAAAACTTGGTGGATTTGCTTATATTGCGTGAAAAACAGCCTGAAATCATTAACACACTGGGAGTCGTGTTCTATGCCGGAATCCAGGCTGCCTTTGCGTCTGCACGATTGCAACACATCCCACAGCGCGATACGCGCTGATTTCAATGCGTGGGTTTTTTCTGCATACGATGCGACTGCCGGGTCAAAACCCAGTAATTCTCCCATGATACGCCAGAATGCGTTTTGCGGATGCGCGTAATATCGATTTGCGTCAAGCGATGCCTGCCCAGGCATGCTGCCCAGTATCAGAATTTCAGCTTGCGGATCAGCGATCGGCGGGAAACTGTAAATCAATGTCATCACATATCAGCAGTTATGGGTGTCTCTAATAATTCAGCGTTTTGAATAAAAACTGAGCAGGACGAAGCAGGAACAAAAAATATTGACACGGCACAGGATGGATCTGTAAGGCGATATTTTTTGTGAACAACGATGTATTGTAACGAAATATGGATTTTTAGAGATGCTCTTATGGCATTTTATCCACATAGTAATGCCGAACAGGTTGCAGCGCATGATTTAATTCGTAAACCACCGGTCTACCCGTCGCCAGTTTCAATCTCATGACCTGCCGCTCGGTTAATTGATCGAGCTGCCCCATGAGGGCACGCAATACATTTTTATGCGAAACAATCATTACGCTCTTGCCTTGCACTACTTGTGGCCTGATGACTTTCCACCAGTAGGGTTGCAGTCTTTCCGCCGTCTGTTTCAAGCTCTCGCCAAGCGGCAGTTCTGTTTTATCAATCGCGGCATAATTGGATTGATTACCGGGAAAACGCGCATCTTCAGTATTCAGTTTTGGCGGTTCGCCATCATACCGGATTTGTGTGCGCAATACAGACCAGAGACCGAATTTGCGCACAGCCGCCAGCCGCCCCATTCCCTCCAGCGCACCGTAATGCCGTTCATTTAAACGCCAGCTGTGGCGTATGATTAATTTATCCAGTTTCATCGCTGCCAGCACCACTTGCGCAGTTTCCGTGGCGCGCTGCAGCGACGACGAAAAACAGTAGTCGAAGGTAAAGCCCGCGTGCAGTAACAAATAACCGGCATCCATCGCCTCCTGTTTTCCTTTGGGACTTAGCGCGACATCGCTCCAGCCAGTGAATACCTTGTCCCGATTCCAGATGCTCTGTCCATGGCGCAACAGAACAAGCCGCGTTATACCTGCGTCAGTCGCAGTTCCGGAGGAAATACGCACCGTCATTGGTGGTGCAGTCCCTTTTTCGATGTTTCGGTCGCCTGGGAAGATTCGCGCCAGATCCGTCTTAAAGCATCCCATAATCCGCTGCGCACCGTGGTCAGATAAAGCGTATTGTCACCAAGTCCATTGATCAGACGGCGATGCGCCTTGCCAAGATTATGATATGGCATACTCATGAACAGATGATGTGTGGCGTGAAAGCGCAGGCCAACCGGCGCCCATAGCGGCGTTATCAGCGGATTGCCAGGCACATTGACCGAATCCAGATACTGTTCGGCATGACTCATCGGTTTCTCACCTGGATTACGATAAGCATGCGCTGCCAGCGTACGCAAGGAATTCAGAATAAACACCATCGTTGCAACAAGATACCAGAGCACCAGCACATCAATCGGTATCACATCCAGCAGTATCAACGACACCACGGTGGCAGCGAACAGAAATGCGGCCAGTTCCTGCTGCTGCCAGTTGTGATCGTTACGAATGGCATTTTCCACACGCTTGTAGCTTGGATCAATCGTCAGCGACGAGGCCCGCTCCCAGATGACTTTACGCAGGAACGGCATCAAATAGGACAATGGAACGAGCAACAGGAAGCGCATCAACAGCACTAGCGGTATCAAAAAGGATAGCAGCACGTAACCCACCATTCCGATCGGTTTGCGCGTAGCGAACGGCACATATTCTCCATCCTCGTGTGTACCGTAGACATCGCGCCGGTGATGATCGTTATGCACGCCATCGTACGTAAATGACGGAATCATGAACGGTATGCCGCACATAAAATTCCATGCCACTCTGAACGTTTTGAACGTGCCTTTTTTCAGGTGTGCAAGCTCATGTACAAAAATTGCAACGCGGTACAATGCCAACACCGCAATCACATAAGCGCCGATCTGCCACAGCGAAAACAACGACGACCGCAATGCCGTAAAAAAAGCGATCCAGCCCACCAGACTGCTGAACAGAAAATCCGCCCAGTAAATCCACGGATTGGGCTTCATCAGATCACTTACCAGATTGTGCGCTTCGCGCAGCGGAAAAACTGCTTCAGGCGTTTCCGGCTGGATTGCCTCCTGATTTTCAGCTATTTTCTTCACCGCCACTTCCGATAGCACGGTGGTTTCCTGAGTCTCTTTCGTTTCTGCAAATTCATTCATAACCAGCAGGCTTTGATACGCGCGATAATCATTTGATTGATTGTTTCATTCGTTTCATTGATATGCCCCAACTGAGGCACGGCAGGCCATCCCGCATCGACAAACGCCGTGTCCGCAAACAGCCTGGATTGTGCATAACGCGGAATAATATGAAAGTGAACATCCGGGTCAACCATCATCAGCATTAAATAATTGATTTTGTCATATTGGAATGCTTTGGTCAGCGTAAATTCAATCTGGCTGACGACTGCATGCATCTCGATGAAACTGGCCGCGCTGAGTTCTGAAAATGCCCTGGCCGGCTCATGCGCAACCATCACCAACGCGCCCAGTGTGGCCTGCGCGGGACGCAACTGTACGCTCCAGTATTGAAACGAATGAATGATCGTCTGCGGTGCGCCAAATTTGCGCATGGTGTCGTTAAGTACAAGTGCATTCATTCTTGTTCCTTGCAACTATCGGGTAAAAAGCATGCCCGCTCTGGCCAGATCTTCTATAAAATCAATCTCGCACCAGCGAAATCCTTTGACGGAACATGAATTCACCTGATGCTGACCGGCAAGTTTATCGATAATGGACAAATACCAGGATCTCAGTTCGGCCGGATGCCGCAATGCGCTTTCTATCGCCTGACGGAAAAGAAGCGGTCCATGGTCACGAAAATAGACCAGTCCTATTGATTCCGCATCAATTTCATCCGGTGGAACTATCTTGCTGACCTGCCTAACCCAACCATTCGCATCAAGCTGTACTTTCATATCATCGGCATCATAGCTTTTCTTGAAATCCACACTCAGTGTAATCGGGGCTGACGGCGAGTTCAATACCTGCGTCACCAGCGCAGGTTCAATCACGGTGTCGCCGTTCAACAGCAGAAAATCGCCATCCATTGCATCGCGCGCGAGCCAGCAGCTGGCCAGATTGTCCGCCACCTCATAAAATGGATTAAACACGACCTTGATATTGGATTGCTTTGCATAGTGCGCGTGCAGTAATGCTTCGATTTGACTGATTTGAAAACCCGCCACGATAATGATTTCTTTGACGCCAGCAGCAGACAACGCGTCAATTTGCCAGGCCAGCACAGGCTTATCAACTACAGGCAGCAGACATTTGGGCAGATTTTCAGTCAGCGGCAACAGGCGCCGCCCTTGACCGGCACTCAGAATAATGGCTTTGACAGGGTTCACGAATACGTTAATTTTTGATGAGTCATAAAAACTGGCGATTTTACCGCCAATAGCGATATTAATAGTCAATTATTCATCGGACAGTTTAGCGATCAGAAAGAAAGACTGCTTATACTTCGCAATGACACCACGATTTCGCGGATCGTTTTCAGAAACGCCTCCACCTGTGTCAGCGTGTTAGCGTGGCCCAGGCTGATGCGTACCGCACAGCGCGCCAGCAACGGATCAACCTGCATGGCCTCAAGTACATGACTTTGCCCGGGATTGACACTCGAACACGCCGCGCCGCTAGCAACGGCAAAACCCGCCTTGTCCAGTTTGACCACCAGTGTATCACCCTCCATATCCGGAATTGCAAAATAACAGGTATTCGGTATACGTTCGGCCTTTACGCCAAAAATCACCGCGCCCATTTCGATCAATCCCTGCTCCAGACGCTCCCTCAGCCGCCCAACGTGTTGCGCCGTTACCGCGACACGCGCTGCAGCCCGCTCGCAGGCCACGCCAAAACCAACAATCGCCGCCACATTTTCCGTTCCGGATCGCAGACCATTTTCATGACCACCGCCATAAATCAGCGGTTTTAATAACAGCCGTTTATCAATAACAAGCGCTGCCGCGCCTTTCGGGCCATAAATCTTATGCGCCGACACAGTCATGGCATGGACATTGAGCTTGGCGAAATCGACCGGAATTTTACCCAATCCCTGTACAGCATCGGTGTGCACATAAGCGCCGTGCGTGCGCGCAGTGTCAGCAATCGCCGCCACATCCTGAACCACGCCGGTCTCATTGTTCGCCAGCATCACCGAAACCAGCGCGGGTTTCTGCACTGTCATCGCTTCACGGGCGGCGGCCATATCCACCTGTCCGGCCTGATTTACCGGCAGGTAGTGGATTGTCCAGCGCTCGGCGGCGCGCTGCACCAAGGCCTGCGCCGGCTTCAGGATACAGGGATGCTCCACCGCGCTGATCGCAATATGCCCGGCACTCAGGCTATCAGCCGCACCGCGGATAAACAGGTTGTTTGCTTCAGAACCGCCGCTGGTAAAAATCACTTGCACCGGCTGCACACCCACAGCAGCTGCCACCTGCTCACGCGCCTTGTCGATCGCACACCGCGCCGTCATGCCATACGCATGACGGCTCGATGCATTACCAAATTCCTGCTGAAAATACGGCAGCATTGCATCCAGCACCTCATCATCCACCCGCGTGGTGGCATTATGATCAAAATAATTCAATATCATTACAACTTAGTCCGGCAAAATCATCTTCATCTTTATTGACAAGCATTCCCGTCAACCATTTCCTCAATGGCATCAATCATCATTCCCGCCACGTTAAACGCCGTCTGCGCATGAATCTCCTGCATTCCGGTCGGACTGGTGACATTGATCTCGGTCAGACAATCGCCAATGACATCCAAGCCAACCAACATCAATCCCTGCCGGACAAGTTCCGGGCCAAGAGCTTCGGCTATCAATTTGTCGTGCGGCGATAACGGCCGGGCCACACCGGTTCCACCCGTGTTCAGATTGCCACGTGTTTCGCCGGGCTTTGGTATGCGCGCCAGCGCATAAGGCACCGGTTTTCCGGCAATCATCAGTATGCGTTTGTCTCCCTGGGTAATTTCGGGCAGGTAACGTTGCACCATGATTGTCCGTGTGCCATAGTGCGTCATGGTTTCGACAATGACATTGATATTGTGGTCAGCCGCATGGATACGAAAAATGCTGGCCCCGCCCATGCTGTCGAGCGGTTTCAGGATAATATCCTGGTGTTGTTGCAGAAATTCAAGAATCAATGCTTCTCTGCGAGTAACCAAGGTTGGGGGAATGAACTGCGGAAATTTTGCGATTGCCAGTTTCTCGTTAAAATCCCGGATACCACGCGGACTGTTGACGATGCGGGCACCCTGCTTTTCCGCCAGTTCCAGCAGATAAGTGCTATAGATATATTCCATATTGAACGGCGGATCCTTGCGCATCAATACGGCGCCAAATGCCTGCAGGGGGATAATCAATGTTTCGCTCAGGAGATGCCAACTATCTGCCTGCGTCGTCTTTTCGTTCATCGTCAAAACCTTGACAAAGCTGACCACCGCGCTATCGCGCCAGATGATGTCTTCCTGGTGAAGCACATAAACCTGATGATTGCGCAGGACAGCTTCGCGCATCATGGCATAGCTAGAGTCCTTGCTGATTTTGATGTCTTCAAGCCGATCGAGAATAAATGCAAGCTTCACGGGCACATCCTGGTCAAATATTTACGTGAATCAATACGCTGTCTGCTGCAATTCGCGGGCGGCGGCGAGCAGAGCAAGCCTGGCGATAACCCCATAGACGTAGAATCGGCTTGGCATCAGACTCTGCGGCTTGACGCAATCCGGCATCAGACAATCGGAGTCGAAGGATAATGGCACGAAGTGCATGCCTGGCGCATTCAGATTTTCATCCTTGCCGCGTCCGGTATGCACCCGATAAAATCCACCGATAACAAAATGGTCGATCATGTAAATCACCGGCTCAGCAACCGCCTGATTGATATTCTCGAAAGTATAAACGCCCTCCTGCACCAGCACATTAGTCACCGACATGCCTTCCTTGACTACAGCCATCTTATTTCGCTGCCTTCGGTTCAGCTGGTATACCTCAGAACCATCCTTAACGGTCATGATGCCCATGCCGTAGGTTCCGGAATCGGCTTTGACAATAACGAAAGGATCTTCTTTTACACCATACTGCTGATATTTTTCTCGAATCAGCGCAAGTATTTTGTTGGTCGAACTGGCGACACAGTCTTCTCCCTTTTTCTCGCGGAAATCGATTTTCCCACATGAGGTAAAGTAAGGGTTAATCAACCAGGGATCAATATCGATCAGCTGAGCGAATTCATCCGCCACTGCGTTATAGGCCTTGAAATGCACTGACTTTTTGCGCGTCGCCCAACCGGCATGTAAGGGTGGAATAACGACTTGATTCAGATTCTGCAATATCTGCGGAATACCATTTGATAAATCATTATTCAGCAGCACCGCGCATGGATCAAAATTCTCCACGCTCAGCTGATTATTTTCCCGGATAACCGGCTCCAGCGTAATGGATTGACCGTCCGGCAGACTGAAAACGGTTGCTGATTTGATCTCAGGTAACAATGAGCCGATACGCACGTTCAATCCAGCATGTCGCATGATGGTTTGAATCGCAGCAATATTTTGCAGATAAAATGTATTACGCGTGTGATTTTCCGGAATCAGAAGAATACTGTGCGCACTTGGGCATATTTTTTCAACCGCGGTCATCACGGCCTGTACACAAAGCGGAATAAACTCAGGATTCAGATTATTAAACCCGCCCGGGAAAAGATTGGTATCAACTGGAGCCAATTTAAATCCGCTGTTACGCAAGTCCACCGAACAGTAAAACGGCACATCATTTTCACACCACTTACTGCGAAACCAGTGTTCAATTATTGGTTTTAAAGTATTGACACGATTTTCCAGCTCAAGCATTGGCCCTTGCAGGCCTGTCAGATGGGGTAAAGGCATTACAGGGATTTCAATATAGAAATTTATCTGGGTATGGAATCCAAATTGGAGAAAATGTCAAAGTTGTGCAATCGCCGCAGTCGCGACTATTCAATAGTAAGTAGTATAGCATCAAGCGGAATAAATTGTATTCGCCGTCCACACTTATAAAACACCCTGTTGACTACACATGAAGCCACTCAACAACCCTGCCCCATGAATCGGTATCATCATGAAAGATTTGTATCCGGCGATGACGCGAACAGGAAAAGTAAGAAATTCTGGCAGCTTCAAAGACACAAGACATTCTTCTGATACTTGTATCAGCAGCATCCATTTTTAAGAGCCATCGAGTAGTCCGATGGATATGCAAGCAAATTTGTTTGCGCGACAAAAACTATCCTTCCCATCTCAAAACCCTACTGCTAGAAGGTGATTTATAAGGATTTTTTCTTATTTATTCAGTGTTCAGACATAGACAGTTTTGCTCTAAAAGTGTATATTCTGCGTTCCGCCCTTTGCTCTTTGAAAAGGGGCAGGTGTTATTTGTATTCATTTCGTCGGCGAATCAACCGCTGAAACTGAATGCAATGACAGATAAGAAGGCGTATATATAATAAGCGCAATGTTTATCATTTATGGAGGGAGATATGATTAAAGCTGTTCAGGCAGTTGTTGGACTGGGATTGTTATGTTTTGCCGCTACGCAAGCTGCAGTGGCTGCAACAGACATCTCAAAATTACCGCGTATCAAACAGGAACTGGTGGCTCCGCCAGCGGTTCCAAAACACGATCAGGCCGTCAAAGGTGGCCCAAGAGTTGTTGAAGTGCGCATGGAAACCACAGAAAAATTGATTGAAGTTGCTCCTGGCGCAAAAGTCTGGGCATTGACTTTCAATGGCTCTGTTCCGGGACCATTGATCGTTGTACACGAAGGCGATTATGTTGAACTTACACTGTCCAATCCAAAAGAGAGCACATTAGCCCACAATGTGGATTTTCATGCTGCGACGGGCGCACTGGGTGGCGCCGGTTTGACGCTGGTACAACCTGGCGAAGAAGTCGTTTTACGCTGGAAAGCGGTTAAGCCCGGTGTATTCGTTTACCACTGCGCACCTGGCGGCACCATGATTCCTTTCCACGTTATTTCCGGCATGAGCGGCGCAATCATGGTATTGCCACGCGATGGTCTGAAAGACGAGAAAGGCAAACCATATCGCTATGACCGTGCATTCTACATCGGCGAACAGGATTTCTACCTGCCGAAAGACGACAAAGGCAACTTCAAAGAATACGCTTCACCAGCTGCCGGCATGCATGAAATGCTCGAACTGGCCAAAGGCCTGATCCCAACACACGTTGTATTCAACGGTGCAGTTGGCGCGATCACGGGTGACAATGCACTGTCAGCAAAAGTTGGTGAAAAGGTATTGTTCATTCACTCACAGGCCAACCGTCCATCATATCCACACCTGATCGGCGGCCATGCTGATCTGTACTGGGTAGGTGGTTCATTCAGCGACGTTCCGCTGACAAGCCAGGAAACCTGGTTTGTGCCAGCAGGTTCAGCTGTTGCTGCTGCTTATGAGTTCAAGCAACCCGGTTTGTATGTCTACCTCAGTCATAACCTGATTGAGGCGGTATTACTCGGTGCAGCGCTGCATATGAACGTTGAAGGCAAGTGGGACGATGACATGATGACCCAACTCAAAGCGCCTGCAAGCTTCGATGCCAGCGCAGCAATGGATCACTAAAACAATATATTTCATGTTGCAATACTATTAAAGTGATGTAAACTGAAACGGCCCCAACTCTAGTTGGGGCCGTTTTTTTTCGCCTCCCTTCTAACCATATGCTTCTCAGTCATTATCGAACACGAACACCATGCCGATTAAATCCCTCATTCGAACAATTCCGCATCACCCACACCAAGGAATTATGTTTCGTGATATCACCACGCTGCTAAAGGATTCGCTCGGATTACGCACCACCATCCAGGAAATTGCAAGGCGTCATGCGACGCACGCGATCGATAAAGTTGTCGGCATCGAATCGCGCGGCTTCATTATTGGTGCACCTGTAGCCTATGAACTCAAAACAGGATTTGTTCCGATCCGCAAACAGAACAAATTGCCCGCGCAAACGATAGGCCGTGATTACCAGCTTGAATATGGCTTCGACCGCATAGAAATTCATGTCGATGCGATACAACCCGGTGACCGTGTTTTATTGATTGATGATCTTATCGCGACTGGCGGCACTGCTGAAGCGTCCGTCCGGTTGATACAGGACATGGGTGGAGAAGTCTATGAATGCTGCTTCGTTATTGATCTTCCCGATATAGGCGGACGAAAACGCCTCGAAAGAATGGGCTGCAAGGTGTTCTCACTGTGCGAATTCGAAGGCAAATGACTGGGCCAGTAACTCCCATCAAGCAGAACTTCCCCTGTAGATGGATAGCGTATCCATCAATTTTTCGTGAATACCGCCAAAACCGCCATTACTCATGATCAATACATGATCACCTGGAACCGCAATTTCTGTAATGGCCGCTATTAACATAGACATATCAGCATAACATCTCGCTTTAGCACCGAGTTCGGCAAGTGCGCCATCAACCCAGCCAGCATCGCGGCTATAGCAAAAAACGACATCAGCCTGGATCAGGCTGCTAGCCAGCTTATCCTTCCAGATGCCCATTTTCATTGTATTTGAACGCGGCTCCAACACCGCAATAATGCGCGATTGACCAACATGATCGCGCAAACCGCTGACCGTTGTCTGTATCGCAGTCGGATGATGTGCAAAATCATCGTAAATTGTGACGCCATTGACTTTACCGCGTATCTCCATACGGCGTTTAACGTTTTTGAATTGCGACAAGGCTTCCATGGCGACACCGACTGAAACACCCGCATACCGTGCGGCGGCGATCGCCGCCAAGGCATTCAGTCGATTATGCTCGCCAAGCAAGTCCCACTGCAACAGTCCTTGAGATTGCTGCTGGTAAAAAATTTCCGCTGCATGATTATCGTGCTTCACATGCCAACCGTCGCTAACACCGAATTTTTCCACAGGTGTCCAGCAGCCTTGTTCCAGAACTTGCTTCAAATGGATATCAGCGCCGTTCGCGATAACCAGCCCTTCGCTGGGAACAATTCGCACGAAATGGTGGAATTGACGTTGAATTGCAATAACATCCTGAAAAATGTCGGCATGATCAAATTCAAGATTGTTCAGAATCGCAACTCTGGGCCGGTAATGGATAAATTTTGAGCGCTTATCGAAGAAAGCCGTATCATATTCATCCGCTTCAATGACAAAAAATGGTGAAACCGTGCGCACATCCTCCGGCAAATTGAAACCGATACGCGCCGAAGTGGCAAAATTCTGCGGGATACCGCCAATCAAGAACCCGGGATGCAGGCCAGCGTATTCCAGAATCCAAGCCAGCATGGAGGTGGTGGTCGTTTTACCATGCGTTCCGGCTACTGCCAGCACCCATCGGTTGCTTAATATATTCTCCGATAGCCATTGCGGACCCGAACTATACGGCAAATTCCGGTTGAGTATGGCTTCCATCAATGGATTACCACGCGCAACGACGTTACCGATCACGAAAATATCAGGTCTGAGCCGGATCTGATCCGCGGAAAACCCTGAAATCAATTCGATTCCCTGTGATTCAAGCTGCGTACTCATCGGCGGATAAACATTCTGATCGCAACCCGTTACCTGATGCCCGGCTTCTTTCGCAATCGCTGCTATCCCACCCATAAAAGTGCCACAAATACCCAGAATATGAATATGCATAATCAACAATCCAATAAAAACTTAATTATTTCTGGTGATTATTATCGCACCCCTGGTGCTCATTCCGGCTGTAATATTTTGCATACAACTGCGCCGTCACATCACGCCGCAGAAACCGGTTCACATGAAAGATAAAAACCAGCCTAAGAATCAACCCGACACGCTTGAAAAAATGCTGCTTCCATTGGCGCTCGGAATTTTGAATACCGCCATCCAGCAAGATGGTACGCCCGATCCGATCCAACCTGAGGCTAAGCTCTACATCTTCCATCAAGGGATAGCCCGGAAAGCCACCCATCCTACTGAGTGCCGCGACACGAAAAAACTGCCCCTGATCACCAAAACTGGCGCCGGCAAATGTCGCGCGCGCATCATTCAATAACTCAATCGCCAGCAGCTTTGCATTTGAAACCATGAAGCGCTGCCCCACGGCGCCACCCACGACATCCGCATTCCTTTCCAGCACGGCCATAATCCGCCGTCGGATATCCATATCACATCGGCAATCGGCGTGAAGCACCAACACCACATCTGAACTGGCTGCTGCTATCCCGGTTCTGATCTGAGCGCCGCGTCCGGCACCGCCCGTAACAATACAGACATTCATAGTCTTTGCAACTGCAACCGTGCGATCATGAGAGCCGCCGTCGCAGACAATAATTTCGTCAGGCGGCGGCTGCATGGCTTTCAGCGAGGATAAACACGCCTTGATCTGATTTTCTTCATTCAAAGCAGGCACAACCACAGCCAATGTTTCGGGTTTCTTCCATACTTCATCCGGGCAAAGCCTGCGCAATATCGCAATACGCAACTCATACGCCAGCAGCAGGAAAAATGGCAGCCATATCATCCACATGGCCCAAATAGGCAGCATCCAGTCTTCACCCTGTTCCACACTGAATGCCGAGAAAAAATAGGCGCCACTCGTGAAACTCAGAGCCAGCCAAGATAAACCAGGAAACAAAACAATAAACGGTATCACCCACAGGATATACCAGTAATGCACTACCGGCAGAAACAAAACCAGCGCGGCCAGCGTTAAATACACCGCTTTAGGCAATGAAGGAATCGACCTGATTATCCATAGCGCCACAACTCCGAATAAAATCATCACGATACCGGTCGCGGAAGCGATATCGCCCGTCAGCAGAGTGCTGAGTGGACTATGTATGGGCCCATTGAAAGTGCTCAAACCGCCAAAGTGCCAGAGTCCCTGGAACAATCCCGGCAGTGTCGTCATGAAATACAGCGACGGCACAGCCAACGGAATCAAAATAACCCAGCTTTTTTGCCATTGACAACGCCACAAATAAAGCGGCAGCAAAGCAACTGCGATAATTTTGATCTGTATAGCCATACCCAGCCAGAACCAGGCCCAGGAAAATTTCCGGTCTTCCGCAAACCAGACCGACAACAGAATGGCCAGTATCAGCAACGCATCGAAATGGGCTTCACCGGCGATAGCAAATAATGCCAACGGATTCAGCGCGTATATCAATACATTGCGTAAAGCCAGTTCATAGCGGCTGCACAAGGCGATCAACACGCCTATGGCACACAAGTCCGCAATAATGAAAAGTATTTTAAAAGCCCATGGGGTATATGCAACAGTGCTGATTCCGGCAAATAACCATTCGGCCAGCGGCGGATAAACCGTCAACTTGTCCTTATGGTTCATCACTTCCCAATAAGCATCGTAGTAAGGTAAATAGTGCGGATGATTCGCCGGATAGGCATACGGACTCTCACCGGCGGCAACCAGTTTGCCTTCCCATAAGTAACGATACACGTCGTCCGATTCCGGAATGCTCATCATGCTCAATCGGGCAATCAGCGAAATAAACAGAATCAGTCCGATCTTCTGTGATACGCGTAAACCATCAGGAAAGCCTGCCCAGGCGCCTATGCAACCCAAAAACACCACGCCGTAAGAAATCAGCATGGCATACGCTTTACAAGCATCCGTCCAGAATGTCCACCAGTGCAATGCGCCGGCAAAAAGAATCAAAGCGACTGAACAACAAAAAAAAGTTATACGGATATTATACATAGCCCCAGCAACGCCGCCGGTATACTGTAGTAAGCGCATCGGGAAACACTGTCAGCCCTGCGTTGATCCTTCAATGAAAGAACGAATGCCGACCAGTAAAAAACCACATGCATATATCAGTAAAAAAGGCCCGATCATATAGTACTTTGCCTGCAGATAGTACAGCAGGCTGATCATGCAATAGACCCCCAGAAGAATCTCAAAAACCGGAAGAACGGATGCTCCTACCTGATAAGCATGGTAACGCCCGTTCTTTGCATCGCCGTGTTTAGGCGTTCGGACAAAACCGCTTTTTATTTTCAGCAGTGCTTCGATGACCGCGCGCGTATTGGAAAGCGCTATACCAACACCGACACACATCAGCACCGGCAGATAAAACAGTTTTTTGAGACCATTATGGGCCACTATCTGACTTGTCATATAGAGTGAACTCGGTCCGCAAATGGCTACGATAATACAAACCATCAATACCGCCATGATTTGCCATGGCAGGCTGATCGACAGCATCAGCAAAACCGGCAGCGTCAGTAGCGATAACACGACCATAATGGGATGAATGCTGTAATGCGTTAAATGCAAAAAAGCCTGTATCTTCGCCATCGTATTCACGTCTGACTTCAGCACGCGCGGAAACAGCTTCAACGCTGTCTGAATCGATCCTTTCGCCCAGCGAAACTGCTGACTTTTGAATGCGGTATAGGTTTGCGGTAATTCTGCAGGCACCACAACATCGGATAGAAAAGTCGCGTGCCACCCTGTCAGCTGGCAGCGATACGACAAATCCATATCTTCAGTCAATGTATCAGCCTGCCAGCCG
Organism: Nitrosomonas sp.; assembly: GCA_028577615.1. Classification (GTDB taxonomy): domain Bacteria; phylum Pseudomonadota; class Gammaproteobacteria; order Burkholderiales; family Nitrosomonadaceae; genus Nitrosomonas. The sequence goes on along the minus strand of JAJSDU010000001.1, from coordinate 143,079 downwards.
CCGGCATCTTCAATTGCCGATTTCCGCCAGACACCTGCCGTGCCATTGAAATTCATAAAAAAGCCGCTATAAGCCCGCGCACTTTGCTCGATCATAAAATGACCGTCGATACCGATGCTTTCCACCTGCGTCAGAATCGAATGTCCGCTATTCAAATGTCCCCAGCGTGCCTGCACAAAAGCCAGTTTCTTATCCGCAAGCAGCACCGGGATCATTTGCTGCAGAAAATTTTTATTGGGAACAAAATCACTGTCAAATATCGCGACAAATTCCCCTTTGCAAACCGCCAGCCCCGCAGCCAACGCACCAGCCTTAAACCCCTGGCGACTGTCGCGGCGAAAAACCTGAACATCCTTGCCTGACAGCCGCAGTGCTGCGGCAACAGCATCAACAATTGCACGAGTCTCGTCGGTGGAATCATCCAGAATCTGGATTTCATGCTGTGCTAACGGATAATCGATATCAGCAACGGCGCGAATGACGCGCTCGGCAACATTCGCTTCGTTATAGAGTGGAATCTGCGTCGTTACATACGGTAATTGCGCATTATCCGGAGAAATAGTTTGTACCACCTCAATTTGCTGACGCAACCGCGCTGCCTCCCGTCGATGAGTTTTCCAGAAACGCCACACCATGTAGTAACAATTGACGCCATAAATAAACAGCGCTGTGATGCACAGTCCGTAAATGCTCAATAAGATATATTCAACCATCTGAAATCCGGAAGGGTATGCTGCGATTTACGGATTGAATCATTCCAATGTTCTCGTCTCGGATCAATTATCAATGACATCGAAAAGCCTTGGAAACGCTTGTAGATCACGAATTGCTGTTCATTAATATATGGCCTTCTTCCATAACAACGCATAATGCAATGTGCTGCTTGTAAGAAATAAAGATGGCCAGAATGCTATTTCAGGAACGCAGGATTTCAATCAATTTTGCCAGGGCCTTACCACGATGACTGATCGTATTTTTTGTATTCATATCAAGCTCCGCAGCCGTTCTGTCGAATTCGGGCAACAGAAAATGGGGATCATAACCAAATCCGCCGTCACCACGCGGCTCGGAAATAATCTCGCCATGCCATGAACCGTCTGCAATAACGGGTTGCGGATCTTCAGCATGACGCAATAGAACAATAACGCAATAATAATATGCACTGCGATCCGCTGATGTTTCCAGCGTTTCCACCAATTTCATATTATTGCGCTGATCGGATTTCGGCTCGCCTGCGTAGCGTGCTGAAAAAACCCCTGGTGCGCCTTTCAAGGCATTGACGCAAATACCTGAATCATCGGCCAGCGCAGGCAGGCCAGTTTGACGGCTAGCATGGCGCGCCTTGGCCAATGCATTTTCAACAAACGTCGGATGCGGCTCATCAATCTCGGTTACATTGAATGCGGATTGCGGCACGACCTCAATTTCTAATGGTGCAAGCAGCATCCCGATTTCCCGCAATTTACCTTTATTTCCACTGGCAATCACCAGCTTCTTCAGATTCAGCATGCTGTCAGGCAATTCCCAGTGTTGTTTTCTGGATTGTGATTAATTCCTGTATGCCTTTTTCAGCCAGATTCAGCATCTGATCTAACTCCTGGCGGCTGAATGCATGGCCTTCTGCCGTACCCTGTATCTCTACGAGGTGGTTGGCTCCTGTCATAATCACATTCATGTCAGTGTCACAGGAAGAATCTTCGAGATAATCAAGATCAAGTACGGGAACCCCCCGACAAACACCCACCGACACAGCGGCAACATGATTGAATATCGGTGTCGTTTCGATAGCCTGCTGACCGAGCAACTTGCCCACGGCATCATGCAGGGCGACAAATGCACCGGTAATGCTTGCTGTTCGTGTACCACCGTCAGCCTGAATGACATCGCAATCAATCTGTATCGTTCGTTCACCGAGTCTGGATAAATCAACAATTGCGCGTAATGAACGGCCGATCAGACGCTGAATCTCCATAGTCCGACCAGACTGTTTCCCGCGCACGGCTTCACGCTGCATGCGCTCATTGGTCGAACCGGGCAGCATACCGTACTCCGCGGTAAGCCATCCCTGATTTTTTCCCCTGAGAAATGAAGGCACATTTTCACTGATATTTGCCGTGCAAATAACTTGAGTATCACCGTATGCAATGAGCACCGAACCGTCAGCATATTTGGTGTAGTGTCTCACAATATGAACTGGTCTGATTTGAGAAGGACTGCGACTGTGACTGCGTATCATAATTGTATTGATTGAATTTAGAAACGATATACTACCGGCTTAGGTGGAGCACCACTGGAGACCGTCAGTACTTCATAGCTGTCGTCAGTGACCAGTACGGTATGCTCCCACTGTGCAGACAGGCTGTTGTCTTTCGTCGTCACTGTCCAACCATCGGGAAGATGGCGTATAGCTGCTTTACCTGCATTGATCATGGGTTCAATCGTAAATGTCATGCCCGGCTTAAGCTCCAGTCCGGTACCTGGCTTGCCGTAGTGCAGAACCTGGGGATCTTCATGAAATTTTTCTCCAATACCGTGACCGCAAAACTCTCTGACCACGCTGTAGCCGACACTTTCAGCGAGTTTCTGTATAACATGTCCGATATCGCCAAGATGATTTCCAGGCTTGACGACCTCAATACCTCGCCACATGGCTTCGTATGTTATTTCGCATAAACGCCGGGCTTGAATTGAGGGCTCACCGACATAAAACATGCGACTGGTATCGCCATGATAGCCATCGCTGATGACTGTAATGTCGATATTTAAGATATCGCCGTTTTTCAGTTGCTTCGCACTCGGTATGCCATGACAGATCTGATTATTGACCGAGGTACAAATCGATTTTGGATAGGGTTTATGGCCTGACGGCGCATAATTCAGCGGTGCAGGAATGGTCTTCTGGACATCAACCATGTAATTATGGCACAGGGTGTCCAGTTCTTCCGTTGTTATTCCCGGTTTTACGAAGGATGTGATGTAGTCGAGCACTTCGGATGCAAGCCTGCCGGCCACACGCATTTTCTCAATTTCCTGCGCGGATTTAATGGTTACCTTCTTCATATATATTTAGGCGTTCTTATCCATCTTGTGGGTGTATTTGTTACTATCACAGATCAGAATTCGTTTTTCTGACATGCAATGATCAATGAGTATATCCAGTGCATATATTTTTATTATAAGCGCTCACAGGTCAACTGTTCCATATTGCTGTCGGGAAATTGATCGGTTAGATGACTCAGCGCTTCAGCTATCTGTGGTTCAGTATCAAAAATCAAATACTTTCTCAACTCAATTTTATGCTGATGAATCATGGCGCTGACTTCGCTTTTTTCCTTCAGTTGCCTCAATAACCTTTCAGCAATTGCCCGATTCTCGAATTCACCAAAAAAAATCGCGTTTAACCGCTCTCCGGTTTCTGATACGCGATGGCTGATGAAGCCTAAATTTCTTAGTTTGTTGATTTCCCTTTCAGCAGCCTGCCGGTTTCCGAAAGGGGCAGTATATACCCGATACCTGGTGATTGTTTTTGAAAACACCTGTTTATGCGATCGTGGCAATTTCAACTGAACTAACGCAGCATCAGCACGCGGCAAGTCTGCTTCTGTAAAATCTCCCCATATAATGCAGTCCATTGAGGACCTCAGCAGGATAATTTTTTCAGGATCCACCATAAGTAAAGCAGGTTTTTGCTGATGCGATTGAAAATTCATCACACCCGCAAACAGAATATTGGCAACCAGGAACAAAGAAAATATTTTCTTCATTAAGTTATTAAATTTATATGTGCATTTTCACAAATCTTGTTGTGAACAATCTTGCACCTTGATAAAATGCTGCGTTAAATTCAAGTACCTTGAAAGTAAAAAGTATCAGAATCTTGATGGCTTAAAAATACGGAATACAAAATATTATGAAAATGATCAAAACAAGTCTAGCAATGGTAACAGTTTTTGCCATGGGGCTATCAACTTCGGTTTTAGCGACAGGCGATGCGGCAAAAGGTCAGGAAATTGCAGCAGGAGTCTGCGCAGGATGTCACGGAGCGGATGGAAATAGCATCATTCCGAACTTCCCGAGTTTAGCCGGACAGCAGCCTGAATATCTGTTAAAGCAATTGATGGAATTCAAAGCTGACGAAAACGGCGTGGCCGTGCGCAACAATGCGGCCATGACGCCTATGGTTGCAGAACTCTCAAAAGAGGATATGGAAAATCTGGCGGCTTTTTATGCGTCACAAAAAAGAGCGCCAGGAAAAGTACCCGATGATAGCGACCTCGTCGCACTGGGCAAAATACTTTACCATGGCGGTAATATTGAAAATGGTGTCCCCGCCTGTGCAAGCTGCCATGGCCCGACCGGCACCGGCATCCCGCCGCGCTACCCTGCGCTGGCTGGACAGCACGCCGATTACACGATGACACAGCTTGATCTGTTCAACAAAGGGGAACGCACCAATGACAACAAAGTCATGCAACAGGTTCTGACGCGCATGAGTGGTGCCGAAAAGCGCGCTGTATCAGCTTATATACAAGGTATGCACTAAGCAGAAACGCGGTAAAAGAGATGTTCAGTAAATCATTTTATTCATATTCTTTTACCGCAGCACTTCACATCTACCTACCAGTCAGCAAAAATGCTGTCCGCCGCTGACAAAGTTTCGTTGATTTCGCTGTCGCCATGCATGGCGGATACAAATCCGGCTTCAAATGCCGACGGTGCAAAGTAGACGCCTCTGTCAAGCATTGCATGGAAGAATCGATTAAAAGCGTTTTTATCGCATGACATGACTTCGGCGAAGCTGCTCGGAATGTCCTTGCTAAAATAAAGACCAAACATACCACCTATCGACTGCGCACAAAAATCAATACCGTGTTTACGAGCGCTGGCAGCCAAGCCTTCGGTCAACTGACGGGTTCTGGCTGCGAGATTGTCATAAAACCCCTTCTCCTGTATCAGTTTCAGTGTCGTCAGTCCAGCGGAAACGGCAACGGGATTACCTGACAGGGTTCCGGCCTGATAGACTGCCCCAACAGGCGCAAGACACTGCATGATCTCACGTCTGCCACCAAATGCAGCCATCGGCATGCCACCGCCAATCACTTTACCGAGCGTTGTAAGATCAGGTTTAATCTGATAAAGCCCTTGCGCGCATTCCAGGCCAACGCGGAATCCTGTCATCACTTCGTCAAAAATCAATACACTGCCATGCTGTGTACATAGCGCACGTAATGACGATAGGAAATCCGCTTTTGGTGCAATCAGATTCATATTTCCCGCCACCGGTTCCACAATGACGGCGGCAATCTCTTCGCCAAATTTTTTAAAACTCTCTTCCAATCCGGGCAAATCATTATAATCAAGCACAATGGTATGCCCCGCGGTTTCCTGCGGTACACCCGCGGAACTTGGATTGCCGAATGTCAACGCACCCGAACCGGCCTTGACCAGCAAGCAATCATCATGACCGTGATAACAGCCTTCAAATTTAATGATCTTGTTGCGCCCGGTGTAACCGCGGGCAAGACGTATGGCGCTCATCCCCGCTTCAGTGCCGGAACTCACCAGCCGCACCTGCTCGATTGATGGAACCAGATTACAGATCAATTCGGCAATCTCCAGCTCGGCTTGGGTCGGTGCGCCAAACGTCAATCCGCATTCCACTGTTTTCTGTACCGCCTTTACTACTTGAGGATGCGCATGGCCCAATATCAGCGGTCCCCATGAGCCTACATAATCAATATAGGTCTTGCCATCAACATCCCAGAAATGCGCGCCTTGCCCACGCTGAAAGAAAATGGGCGTACCGCCGACTGATTTAAAAGCGCGCACGGGTGAATTCACTCCACCGGGAATATATTTCTGGGATTGCTCAAAAAGCTGTTGGTTACGTGAAGTCATCAAATCACTCTCAAATATTAATCAATCAATTCAAAATGGGGTCTTTATCTCAAACTGGAAAAAACCGGGAAAACTTTTCCGCCGTCTCGCGGACATGCCTGGCCTGATATAATGCCTGGCTTACCGCAATCGCACACGCACCGGCTTCAATCAAAGGTAACGCATTCACTGTATTGATGCCGCCTATACACACCACAGGCACGACCAGACTACTCTTCACCTCTTTCAACATGCCGATTGTGGCAACAGCAGTGTTCTGTTTTGTCAATGTTGGATAGAATGCACCGAATGCAACATAATCAGCGCCCTGTATCCGGGCCGTATGTGCCAGCTCCGGCTTATTGTAACAGGACGCGCCCACGATTTTCCCCGCGCCAAGCTGCTTTCTGGCCGCCGCAACACCTATATCATGTTTACCTACATGAACGCCATCGGCGCCAATCTCCAATGCCAAATCCAGATCATCGTTGACGATCAGCGGCACGCCATATCTCCGACATAGCTGCGCCAGCAAATCCGCTTGACAGCGGCGCAAAATGGCATCTGCTGTTTTATTGCGATATTGTATCAATCGCGTACCGCCAGCGAGTGCCTGTTCCGTACGGGTCATCAAGACTGCTGTATCCGTCATGTCCGGCGTAATCCCGTACAAACCGTTGATAGGATAGTCTCGACAGGTTCGGCTATTACGGTTCATAACGCTTTCTTGCTGGCGATGCTGTTGGCAAAATCAGCCCAGAAGAGTCGATTAGGAATGTGCTGCCCCATACCGGGACGGAAGCTTGCATTCAACGTCTGCCAGGTGTATTTCTGGCCTGCATAAACACTTTCATTCACGGCCAAACCATTCGCCATGGACGCCGCAATCGCAGAAGCCAGCGTGCACCCTGAGCCATGATAACTGCCTGGCAAGCGTTTCCATTCGTCGCTACGTATTCTGCCATCGGCACTGAATAATGTATTCGCAACATCCGCTGTGTTTTCATGCGTACCCGTAATCAGCACATACTCACACCCCATATCCAGCAGCCTGTGCGCACATTCATCCAACGGCAAAACATCCGAGCCATTGCTCTCATCATCAAATGCAGCAAGACGTCGCGCTTCCAGACTGTTAGGCGTTAATAATGTTACTTGCGGCAGCAACAGTTCACACATCGCATCAATCATATCCTCACTGGCCAGTTCATCACCTCGCCCTGACGTGAGTACAGGATCCATGATCAACGGTATCTCCGGATAATCCGATATAATCTCGGCGATCGCTGCGATGATTTCAACGCTACCCAGCAAACCAAGCTTGAATGCATGCACAGGCATGTCTTCCAATATTGCCCTGGCCTGGTTCTCAATCCATTCCGCCTCCAACGGCAGCACCTCCTCAACACCCGTCGTATCCTGAACTGTAATTGCGGTAATGACAGGCAAGGGGTGACAGCCCATGCTGGCGATAGTGAGCAGATCAGCCTGAATACCCGCTCCACCGCTGGGATCATTGGCTGCAAACGAAAGTACATTTGGGGGTGGCTGTAACATGCATTAATACCGTAAAATAGCATTTTAACTCAAATGGAAATGACGAGCTATTATGTCTACTGAAGAAAATCAGAACTATAATCGGTATATGTGTTTAATCTGCGGCTACGTTTACGATGAAGAAAAAGGATCGCCCGAGGAAGGCATTCCCCCGGGCACGCGCTGGGAAGATGTTCCCATCAACTGGACCTGCCCGGAATGCGGAGCACGCAAAGAAGATTTTGAAATGGTGAAAATATAATGCGCATTCTGCACACAATGCTGCGCGTCGGTCATCTCGAAAAATCACTTGCGTTTTATACTCAGGTATTGGGGATGAAGCTTTTGCGCCAGAAGGATTACCCTGATGGGCGCTTTACACTGGCATTTGTCGGTTATCAGAACGAAGTCGATGGCACGGTATTGGAGCTCACTCACAACTGGGATACCAGTCACTATAATCTCGGTGAAGGCTTCGGGCACATCGCCATTGAAGTTAATGATGCCTACGCTGCCTGTGAAGAAGTCAGAAAACGTGGCGGAAAAATAACACGTGAAGCAGGCCCCATGAAACATGGCACAACGGTCATTGCTTTTGTGGAAGATCCTGATGGATACAAAATCGAATTTATTCAGAAAAAAAATCAGTAAATCGCAGACGCAGACCGGACTCTGCTCCGCCACAAATGCGCTTGAGTGCGTGTAAGATCAGAGATACGCTTACGCGCCGTTTCCCTTCATAAAAACAACGCTGACAATAATACGGGTAAGTTTCGGAAGCATCCGGCGAAAGCACTCAATGCGCATTTCACCACCCTGCCACTCCCTGTTTTACTAAAATCATTGCGCCGTTAACGCATATTCAAAAAAATTGGCGATCACCCATCATCCTATTGATGCGACCGAATCGGACTAAAAGAAAACGCACGTCAGCCGATTACATTGGAACATATTTATGATTTTCATATTTTTATAAAATCTGACGGTAAAATGAAACATAACGCGCAATTGGATCAATCCACAGCAGATAATAATCACTCCTCATCATCATTTGAATTTGACGATATCAAACTGAAGGTTGGCGACAGACTACAAATAAAATCGCATACTTATTCAAAAACATTTTGCGGTTCGCCCAACAGCGACTATTGTACTGTACATGTAATCGGCTATGTTCCGGAAAAAACCCTGATCATTTATCTGCCAGAAACAAGCCGGATTGTCGGCAATCCATTTCTCGAAGGCGAACAGATTCTGGTTCGCTTTTTCAATGGACAATGTATTTTCAGCTTCAATGTGTTTGTTGAACACGTTGCAAAACTGCCATTCAAATACATACATCTATCATTTCCCAAGCGTATATCTGGACAAACTATACGAAAATCAATACGTATCAAAAGCAATATCGAAACAAAAATCACACTCAATGGCCAATCGTATGATGGAAATATCACCAATCTCAGCGCCACAGGCGCCGAGGTCGCCATTCGCGCTGATTTGGGAGAAAAAGGAAATACCATTGATATCGCGCTTGATGTTGAATTAGAAGACACAACCATTTCTTTATCGCTACGCGCGCTTATCCGGTCATTTCAAATCAGCAAAAACGAGATCGGTGTTTTAATGTACGGGATTGAGTTTATCCAGTTAACATCTGATCAAATCGGAACCATACGCAGCTATATCTACAAGGAACTGATTGATCATCACTGCAAAGTCATATAATTTATCACTATCAAGATACGAATCAGATATCCTGCGGTCAGTATTTCTCGACAAGCATGCCTCCGATATCCAAAGACATTAAATGACTTTGCGAGATATTTTTTAATCGGTGTGAAACTTGTTCATAAACATTCTTCAACCATATCTCTAGCCGAATCTTTGAATTCCGATTTAAACGCTTGATCTCTTCTCAATAACACCGATACGATTCACTCGCTGATACGCCCTGACACCCCGTGAACAACCGTAAGTCGTAATGAAATGGCAGATAGTCGCCGGAAGTATTACTGCTTAGGGCTAACATAACTTGACAGCCTACTGGTGCAATATTCAGGTTAAGGTATAATAGCCGGTTTATTTATTTTCTGAATTGTTGGAGGTTTTTATGCCCATTTATGAATATCTTTGCAATTCATGCGGCGTCAGGAAAGAGCATATCCAGAAAATGAGCGACACGCCGATCAAAGCCTGTCCCGAGTGTGGCAGTGCGGAATACGCCAAGCTGATTTCAGCTGCCGGGTTTCAGTTGAAGGGCAGCGGCTGGTATGTAACGGACTTCAAAAACAAACCTGCGCCGGTAGCGGCCAAATCTGAAAAGAGCGATGCTCAGGCGCAATCGCCAGAATCCAAAACGGACTCCAAAGCAGTGTCTGAATCGAATTCAAAAACTGATGCGACACCGTCGATGGCAAAACCAAATGAAACCAAAACCAGTGTGACCACCCCCGCTGCGGCTGACTGATCAAGTAAACTCCTTGCAATTCGATTCTTAATTTTTTTATTTCAATTCCTGTTATTTTTCGGCCTGAATACCTATTATGCGCACAAACTACTGCGGAGCCATCAGCACTCAATATCTCGATGAAATCATCACTCTGTTCGGCTGGGTGCATCGGCGCCGCGATCATGGCGGAGTGATTTTCATCGATCTGCGCGACCGCGAAGGACTGGTGCAGGTGGTCTGCGATCCTGACAACATCGAAACATTTCAACTCGCTGAAAAAATACGCAATGAATATGTACTGAAGATCATTGGTAAAGTCAGACGGCGTCCGGAAGGCACGATCAATCCAGCATTGCACAGTGGGGAAATCGAAGTGCTGGTGGTCAATATGGAAATCCTGAATACTTCATTGACGCCGCCATTTCTTATGGACGACGATCATATCAGCGAGTTTGTCCGACTGGAACATCGTTATCTCGATCTGCGCCGTCCGGTAATGCAGTCGAATCTGCGCCTGCGGCACAAGGTGACCATGGCAGTGCGTGTTTTCCTCGATCAGCAAGGGTTTCTCGATATCGAGACACCGATACTGACCAAATCCACACCCGAGGGCGCGCGTGATTACCTGGTGCCGTCGCGCGTCAATGCAAACCACTTCTTCGCACTGCCGCAATCACCGCAATTGTTCAAGCAATTACTGATGGTTTCCGGATTTGACCGGTATTATCAGATCGCACGCTGTTTCCGCGATGAAGATCTGCGCGCTGACCGGCAACCGGAATTCACCCAGATCGATATTGAAACTTCTTTTCTGACAGAAGAAGAAATCATGGCGCTGATGGAAGAAATGATTCGTCAGCTGTTCCAATCAGTCAGCAATATTACATTGCCCACTCCGTTCCCGCGCCTGACATATGCCGAAGCAATGCACAGATATGGCAGCGACAAACCGGATTTGCGCGTCTCGCTGGAATTGACGGAACTGACCGACATCATGAAGGACGTGCCGTTCAAGGTATTCCGTGAGGCCGCTGAAAAACCGAACGGCCGGGTCGCCGCCATGCGTGTCCCTGATGGCGGCCGGCTGACGCGCAAGGAAATCGACGATTACACGCAGTTTGTCGGCATATACGGCGCCAAAGGACTGGCCTATATCAAGGTCAACCATCTTGCTGAAGGACAGGCTGGGTTACAATCGCCAATACTGAAATTCCTGCCGGAGGACATTATACAGACCATACTCGAGCGTACCGGCGCACAGGACGGCGACCTGATTTTCTTTGGCGCGGACAAGGCCAGGATTGTCAACGAATCGCTCGGCGCGTTGCGCATCAAGGTCGGGCATCAGCATGGTCACGCCACCCCCGGCTGGCAGCCTGCCTGGGTTGTTGATTTTCCGATGTTCGAATGGGACGAGGAGGAAAACCGCTGGCAGGCATTGCACCACCCGTTCACCTCTCCTGCGGATGGCCATGAAAATCTGTTGACTACTAATCCTGGCGCAGCGTTGTCGAAAGCTTACGATATGGTGCTCAATGGCTCCGAAATCGGCGGCGGTTCAGTGCGTATTCACCGCCAGGATGTGCAGTCAAAAGTATTTCAGGCACTCAACATCTCCGAAGAAGAAGCACAGGAAAAATTCAGCTTTCTGCTTGAAGCGCTGCAATACGGTGCGCCACCACATGGCGGTATAGCTTTCGGGCTGGATCGTATCGTCACATTGATGACCGGCTCGGAATCAATCCGCGACGTCATCGCATTTCCGAAAACACAGCGCGCGCAGTGCCTGTTGACACATGCACCGAGTACAGTTGAGGAAAAACAGCTCAAGGAATTGAATATCCGGTTGCGAAAAACAGAACAAGCCAAAAACTAAAACTTTTCAATGAATCGTAGCGCCACGACATACAAAATCCCTGTATCCGTTCTGGTGATCATTCATACACCGGATTTGCAGGTTTTGCTGCTCGAGCGCGCTGACCACCCGGGTTACTGGCAATCGGTCACCGGCAGTCAGAATCCAGGAGAAACGTTGCGGGAAACGGCGATCCGGGAAATCAACGAAGAAACCGGATTAAGTCCGACAGCTTACCCGGTGTCATCGCTTTCGGATTGGGAAACGGAAAATCAATATGAAATTTTTGAAGAATGGCGCTGGCGCTACGCGCCCGGAATAACGCACAATACGGAGCATGTTTTCAGTCTATGCCTGCCCGAGCCGCAGCGCGTAACGATTGCACCGAAAGAACATCTCGCGTATCTCTGGTTGCCCTGGCAGCAGGCTGTCGACAGGGTTTTTTCCTGGACAAATGCCGAAGCCATTCGTAACTTGGCGTCATATTACGAAAAGACAGAAACTGCTCAATCCCCCTGCCCGATAATCTGAATCAGTTTATCAACTTCAATACGCTGCGCCTGTTGCGTTAAATCGAGTGTTTCAGCGAACGGCACACGCCCCAGCAGCGGAGCGTCAACTTTCTGCTGCAATGCGGCAATATTTTCTTCCTGTGCCAGCATGCCGGGATCAACACAATTGGCCACCCAACCAGCAAGACACAAACCAGCGTGTTTGATTGCCTGCACAGTCAGCAACGTGTGACTGATACACCCCAGCCGCATACCGACAACCAGTATTACCGGCAGATCGAGCGCTTTTGCCAGATCAGCAGTTGTTTCATGAGCATTTATCGGCACCAGAAATCCGCCAACCCCCTCAACAACAACCACTTCAGCATTTCTCGTTAATCGATCATAACACTGCCCGATATACGCTATCTCTATCGCCACATTCTCCTGCAGGGCGGCAATATGAGGTGCAATGGGTGCTTGCAACGCATAGGGATTCAGATCGTTAAGAGGGACATCAACATTGCTTGCGAAGCGCAGCAACTCGGCATCCTGCCACCGGCCGTTCTCACAACCGGCAGCGATCGGCTTCATGCCTACAACCGCCTTATTCCGGGCAGCCAGCGCATGCAGCAGCAGGCAACTGATGTATGTTTTGCCGACACCAGTATCAGTGCCGGCCACAAAAAGGCCTGCGGACATTGTACGGATTACTCCATGAGGATTTGCCTGCGGAGTTCAGGTGTCACCACTGTTTGCTTTGGCGGCAGCTTCCAGGCATGGCCATAGACAACTTCAAAAGTCGCGGGCAGCTTACCATTGACGCGGAAGGTTTCATATTGCGCGACAATCCGCTGCCATTTTGCCTTTCCAGTCAATCCCGGGTGTTTGCCCTGCACGACGGTATGGGCACCGATGGCCTTCAAATCACGCATGACGCCTAACACATCGTCATAAGTCAGTGTGATATATTCCATGTCCATGACCGGTGTCGCGAAGCGATTATGCACAAGCAAATCGCCAATATCATGCATGTCGACAAACCGATTAACATGCGCATACTGATCCTCCCGTGCAAAAGCATGTCTGAGTTCTTTTAAGGTATCAGGACCCAGCGTGCTGAACATGATCAGGCCATCCGCTGACAATACACGGTTAATTTCCCGGAAAGTGCGATCCAGATCATTGCACCATTGCAGTGTCAGATTGGACCAGACCATGTCGATGCTTTCATCCTTGAAAGGCAGTTGCTCGATATCGACACAGGCATAATGCGCTCCGCTTTTCTTCCGGAATGGCCAGAACCGCGAACCACTGCGCTGTCGCTCCTCCTGAGATCGCGATTGCCGGAGCATTCCGACCGCAATATCGGCAGCCAGCAATTGACTCTCAGGATAACGCTTAGCCAGTTTACGACTGCCGTAACCGGTGCCGCTGCCAGCGTCGAGTATTCTGTCCGGCATATATTTGATCAATTCCAGACGCCCAAACATACGGTTACTGACTTCGCGCTGCAATACCGCCGATTGATCATAGCTGGCTGCCGCTTTTTCAAAAGCATTGCGCACCTGGCGCTTGTCCAGAATAAAATCAGAATGCATTGATACAGGCTATAAATTGCTCAGGATTGGACAAAAAAGGCGCATGGCCGCAATGCGGAAACATGACGAGTCTGGCATTTTTCAATTGTCGCGCCATCCACTGCGCGGCGGACGGATGCGTAATCGCATCACGATCACCATGCAATAGCAGCACAGGTTGTTTTATGTCCTGCAGTTTACTACGCATATCATTGGTTTGCAAAATCACAAGCCCTTTTTGCAGGGTGGCATAATCCGGCCGCTCGCGACTGAAAAAATAAGTACGCAATTGTGCCAGAACATGAGTCGAATGTTGCTCTCCATTGATTTGCAAGGTCAGAAAACGATTGATAGTCGTTCCGTAATTCAAATGCAGATTTTCCAGAAACAATTGCAGAAACCGATGTTCCATTCCACAAGGCCAGTCCTGCTGTTGTACAAAACAAGGCGTGGTTGCCACCAATACCAGTTTCTTTATCCGCCCTGGGTCGTTAATTGCAAGCTGCATGGCAATCTGGCCACCGAGTGACCAGCCGCAGACGATGCAATCATCAGGCAGGTTTTCGCTGATTATTTCAACGATATGACTGAAGTCACCGGGCTCAAGCGACGGACTGAGGCCATGCCCGGGCAAATCAAACAAATGCACACGATACCGCATTGCCAATTGATCACGAATACCCTGCCACACGCCGCCATGCATTGCCCAGCCATGCAACAGAATCAGATCGGGGCCATTGCCCAGTGTTTCACAATGTATTATTGACCGCTTAGCCATACACACCATCAACAGCCGCAATTTGACGCAGCGCATCGGCCAGAAACAGTATATCCGCTTCTTCGTGCACTGCGGATAACGAGATGCGCAACCGTGCAGTACCTTGCGGCACAGTTGGCTGGCGAATCGCTGGAACCAGAATACCCTTGTCTTTCAGAGAATTACTCACACGCACTGTGTCTAGCGCTTTCCCAATGACTAAAGGCTGAATCGGCGTGTTCGAAGGCATTAATTGCCATTTCAAAGGTTGCAGCTCTATTTTTAATAATTTAATAAGACGGTACAGTTTATCGCGCCGCCAATCATCGTTCTCGATCCGCTCCAGGCTTTTCAACAAGGCGTGGGCCAATAACGGTGGACTGGCTGTCGTATAAATATAGCCTTTTGCGGTTTGTATCAGCGTTTCGACAACTTCTTCCGCAGCCGCGACAAATGCGCCAAACACACCCGCGGCTTTGCCCAGCGTCGCCATATAAATAACGCGTGAAATAATTCGTTCTGAATGCAGTCCCCCTCCTGCCGGGGAAAACAATATACCTCGCCCTTTGTCGCCCAATACGCCGAATCCATGCGCGTCGTCCAGTAGCAACATGGCATCGTACTGCTCGCACAATTCGATCAATCGATTGACCGCCGCAATATCGCCGTCCATGCTGAATACCGCATCGGTAACAATCAGTTTGCGCCTGCAAGTTGACGCGGCGAGGCGCCGTTCGAGTGCAACTGTATCGCAGTGTGGATAACGAATAAGCCGCGCTCTTGAAAGCAGCGCCGCTTCATTCAATGAAGCATGATTCAGTCTATCCGCAAAAATGGCATCGTTTCTCCCGGCCAGTGCGGTGATTACACCCATATTGGCCATATAGCCCGTTGAGAACGCCAGCGCCGCCGGAAAACCGGTAAAACTCGCCAGCGCCTGTTCCAGAGCATGGTGCGCCATACTGTGCCCATTGATGAGATGCGATGCGCCGGCTCCGACACCATACTGCCGCGCACCCTCGCAGGCCGCCTGTATCAATTCCGGATGACTGGCAAGACCCAGGTAGTCATTGCTGCAGAACGAGAGATATGAACGATTGTCAATAACGACGCGCACCGATTGCTGACCTGTCATAACGGCGCGCTGACGTCTTAAGCCTTGTTGCTCCCGAACATGCAACTGTCCGGTCAGATCAGGAAACATGCATCTCAGCTAAAACTCAAATTCACAGCTCAGGTTACGGTCAAAACCGATATTACAGCGATTGCACGCCCAGCTTTTCAAATAAAATCTGGTCCTGCCGCACCTCGGGATTGCCAGTAGTCAGTAATTTATCGCCATAAAAAATGGAATTCGCACCCGCCAGAAAGCATAGCGCCTGTATTGCTTCCGACATTTCACGCCTGCCTGCGGATAGACGTACCATCGCTTTTGGCATGGTAATCCGCGCGGCGGCTATGGTCCGTATGAATTCAAACGGATCGAGTTTAGCGGTTCCATAGAGCGGTGTTCCTTCAACCTGTACCAGATAGTTAATCGGCACCGATTCAGGATAAGGCTCCAGGTTAGCCAGTTGCGCAATCAATCCTGCGCGCGCCTCGCGTGTCTCGCCCATACCGACAATACCGCCGCAGCAAACATTGATTCCCGCGTCACGTACCTCCTGCAAAGTATTCAGTCTGTCCTGATACTGCCTTGTTGTAATGATTTCCTTGTAATAGTCAGGCGAGGTATCCAGATTATGATTATAGTAATCCAGTCCAGCATCACCCAGCTGCCTCGCCTGTCCAGGTTTCAGCATACCCAGCGTGGCGCAGGTTTCCATGCCCAGATCCTTGACAGCACTGATCATCGCGGTCATTTTCTCAATATCCCGCTGCTTCGGGCCACGCCACGCCGCACCCATACAAAACCGTGTGGCGCCCTGCGCTTTTGCAGCCGCAGCAGCTGCGACCACATCATCAACCGACAGCATACCCTGATTCTCGACATCGGTATGATAACGCGCCGCCTGCGGACAATAACCACAATCTTCCGGACAACCGCCAGTTTTGACCGATATCAGCGTAGACAACTGCACAGCATTGGCGTCATGAAACTTGCGGTGTACCTGTTGTGCCTGAAATATCAAATCGTTAAACGGCATATCAAGCAGCGCTTGAATTTCCTTAATATGCCATCTGACAGGCTTAGCTGCCGAATGGGCTATACTATCGGCATTGTCCAGATGTCCGGTTTGATCGACAGTGAATGAATCGCAACGCATATGACTTCCTATAAATTGATTTGATCTACCTGTTTGGTTTTAAACACGCGAAATGTCAGTGATGATTACGGATTCAAGTGCGGTTGTCAATTTTAACCGAGGAAATTTTTGTATATTCACACTCAATATTGAGAACTTTCTTTCATCAAAACTGCATCTTATGCGATGCAATGTGCGAACAGGATTTTTGCGATGCCTGTCTGCAGCATTTGCCGGGAGTTCCTGCCCACCATTGCCCAATTTGTTTAAGCGCGTTTGCTTCCGATCAAACACAGCCGCATCGCTCACAGGTATGCGGCTCGTGTCTTTCCGCCCCGCCGGCCTACGACACCACAGTTGCCGCATTCACTTACACATTTCCAGTCGATGCAATGATCCACGCGTTAAAGTATCGAACGCAGCTGGCCATTGCACCTATTCTGGCGCGGCGGCTGGTTAATAAACTGCGGTGTCTGGAATCTGCCCATAGCCCGGACTTGATCATACCCATGCCATTGCACTCCAGAAGATTACAGGAAAGAGGTTTTAATCAGGCTGTCGAAATCGCGCGTTGCGTCGCTCGCGCATTGAACATTGAAATTGATCTTGCCAGTTGCAGACGTGTCCGTAATACACCACCACAAACCGAACTACCCTGGAAATTGCGTCAGAAAAACGTGCACAATGCATTCGACTGCACATTAGATCTATCGGGCAGGCACGTGGCTGTCATTGACGATGTAATGACAACCGGCGCCACACTGCATGCATTAGCGCAACAATTACGCATAAAAGGTGCCACAAAAATTACCAACTGGGTAATCGCCCGTGTTCAAATCAACCAGCTTCACACTATTTCAGGCATGCATTTCTAAAAACCGCTCAATCAACAGATACATTTACCATGTTCCATATCATTCTTTACCAACCCGAAATTCCCCAAAACACAGGCAACATCATCCGTTTAAGCGCCAATACCGGTGTTCAACTGCATCTGGTAAAACCATTGGGATTTATTCTGAATGACAAGCAGCTATTGAGAGCCGGACTCGATTATCACGCACTAGCCGCCGTTAAAATCCATGAAAATTGGCCCGGCTGCATACTTGAACTCGCAGGGTGCCGGTTATTCGCTATTACCACCAAAGGGAACACACGTTATGACAGTATTGATTATCAGCAAGGCGATGCCTTCATATTCGGATCAGAAACACGTGGACTGCCACAGGAGATTCTAGCCAGCATTGAAACAAAACAGCATATTCGTGTACCTATGGCTCCCGCTAGCCGCAGTCTGAATGTATCCAATACTGTCGCCATTATCACGTACGAAGCGTGGCGGCAGAATGGATTTCAGACTGGGGTTTAGATATCTATCACGGTCGTTACTGGAGATTCAGAGTTTCGTTCAGGATACGCGGTGTTACAAAGACCAGCAACTCACGCTTATCGTCACGTTTCGCAGTATTTCTGAAAACGTGACCGACATAAGGTATATCACCGAGTAATGGCACTTTATTCACCACATTGGCCTCGTTACGCTCGAAAATACCGCCGATCACAACGGTTCCACCATTCTCCACCAGAATTTTTGTCGTTACCTTTTTGGTGTTGATTGCCGGTGGCAGGAAAGCATTAACGCTTTGACCAATCTTATCCTGATTGACGCTGAGCTCCATATCGATCTGATTATCATAGGTAATTAGCGGCCTGACTTTCAGGCTCAAGGTCGCGTCGACAAACCGGACACTCGTCGCACCACTGCTTGTCGCCTGCTGAAAAGGCACTCGATCACCCTGCTCGATAATCGCTTCCACGCCATGCGCGGTCACCACACGTGGACTCGCAATTACCCTGCCTTTGGTATCCGTTTCCAGAGCGGACAACTCAAGATTAATCAAGCGGCCATCATTGATCTTCAACAGGCTTAAACCTAACGTAGCAGGTCCACCCACTGCCGCCGCCGCAGCAGCAGGCAGATTTACATTCAGATTATCGCCACCGGATACCGACTGACCGCCGACTAAATTACCCGAATCAATGACATTACCCGAAACACCCAGCCGTTGACTGCCTAAGTTGGATACATTCTTGACACCAAAGCGCGCACCGAGATTACGGCTGAATGTCTCTGTCGCTTCTACGATACGTGCTTCGATCATAACCTGTCTCTCAAACACATCGAGCCGTTTGATACGCTTTCTGATTTCAGCTATTTTGATCGGAATATCGGTAACCGTCATTGTGTTGCTGATTTCATCAAAATTGATCGTGCCTCGATTACTTAGCATGCCTTCAAATGATATCGAATTTACCCGACGATGATTGAGCTGGAACGTCTCAGTCATCAATGGTTCCATTTCCGAAATCTGCAACCTGGCTTCCAGATCCAGCAACTCTCGATCCGCCAGTTCTTTGCTTGGCGCAACAAAAATGACATTACCGGTTTGCCGCATGGCCAGACCACTTGATTGCAACACAATATCCAGTGCCTGATCCCAGGGCACATCCCGCAAACGTAAGGTCAGATTACCACCGACGGAATCACTGGCGATAATATTCAGATTGGTAAAATCAGCGATCACCTGCAGCACAGCACGAGTCTCTACATTCTGGAAATTAAGTGATAGCCGCTCACCTACATAACCGCCGTTTTCGCGCCTGCGTTTTGCAATTTCGTCCTCGTCTTCGGTCAGCGACCGAACTTCCAGCACAAACTGATTCTCCATTTGACGCGCGGAATGCTCCCAGCGCCCAACAGGCTCAATCACCATTCGTACATTATCTCCTTGTACGACAGTATCAATAATTTTCACGGGCGTTCCAAAATCAATAACATCCAACCTTCTTTCCAGATTACGCGGCAAATAGGTATCGACAAATTCCACCACCAGATTTTCACCCAGTTTTCGAACATCAATACCTGTCCCGGCATGCATCAAATCGACGATAATTCGACCCTCACCTGTCTCGCCACGCCGGAAATCCACATCCAGCACGCTATTGAGCTCCTTCTCAGACACATCCCGGGTAAATTGAGCTGCTGTCGAGCTTTCTCTCTGATGACGGTCGGAAACCGTATTCAGTATGATCAAAAGGGATTTATCCTGAATCTGAGTATCATGGTGCATCAATCTGGAAAGATTCAGCACCAAACGTGTCCGGTCACCTACTTGTACAATATTGATGCTGTGCAGATCGCCTTCATCAATTATCTGATAATTTTCTCCCAGCCCATTGGAGGCATTATAAAAATCGAAATAGATTCTGTTTGGATTACTCAAAGCAACACCAGCCGGTGCGGCTTCCAGCACTTCTTCAAAAGTAAGTTTGGCAACAACCTGGCCATTGTGCATGGTCGTTATATCAATTCCCTTTAGATTATTGGATCGCTTCCCTGTTTCGGAATCAAACTCTGCATGGACTGTGCTCGCCATTAGAAGTGACAATACAACACACCATAATACTGAGAAAAAATTTTTGAACAGCCGTAATTTCATTGCATGACCCCTAATTTTTTAGCATAAGCGTGCTGACTCGTTCCGTCCACTCATTGACGCCGTCTTGAATTATTTCCCGTAGTCTGATTTCCGATTCTGAGATTTGACGGATCTGACCGAAATCCTGGCCCAGATAATTACCCACAGTAACTCGATACAAAGTGCCTTCCGGCGATTTAATCACACCATAAAATATCTCGTTCTGCTCTAACGAGCCAACCATTTGAAGGCTTTCCAACGGAAAGCTTTCCAAGAATTCCTTGCGGCGATTCAAATCAGGCTGTAAATCGCTGCTTACATGCAGCATCTGCTCATTTTTTCTGGGTGCGAATGGACTCGGAATCTCAAATGCAGTATAAGTAAATGGTTCGTATGCCTTTACTGCAGGAAGAGGATCAACATGACCGGCCAATCCCTCACCAGCTGTACTGACAAATGCTTCCAGATCGCTATAACTGCTGTCGCCTTCGCAAGCGATCAGCAATGTTGAGAACAGCAACATCACCATCTGGCAATTAGCTCTTTTCATCGCATTTGCCCTCCTTGGCTTGCTGTTGCACCGGTTATTTCAGTCTCTTCCAGATAACGAAACGTTTTCGCCACAGCGTCGAACACCAGAAACTCATCACCTCCAGGCACGATACTGATATCGTTCAATGTCACAATACGTGATAATTGCGCAATATCACTGGCAAATGCGCCAATATCATGATATTTACCCGTCACTCTGACTGTTACAGGCAGTTCAGCATAAAACTCATGAATTGTTTCATTTTCTGCAGGTTTGAAAAGCTCGAACTGTAACCCACGTCCCAGGCCTGCCTGGTTAATATCGATCAGTAAAGCTTCCATCTCTGATTTATTCGGCAATTGTTTCAGCAGTTCACTTAATGACTGCTCGATGTCGTGCAGCTGTTGTTTCAAAATCGGAAGATTAACTGCGCTTCTTTTTTTAACCAGATAGGTATCTTTTAAAGTCTGTTCTTCGGTTTGTAAATTTTGAAATTGAGCCAGTTGATCTTTCCAGACAAAATAATAACCCCCTGCCATCATCGCGATGAATAACACCACCAACAACAACCCCACAATTTGCGCTGGCCATTTCCCCGGATCATTAGGGTCTAGATACCGTAATTCCTCAATCAAATTCATAGCGAACAACTCTTAAAGTACTTGAAATTCATCAATATCACTGTTTTGTGCGGATGACTTCAGTCTGACATTCAAATTAAATTCATTCTGGCGGACATTATTAACATTCACCGCTTTAATCTCGATGAGAACAGGCGTCTCAAGCCACCGGGATGATTCCAGGTTTTTCATCAGTGACGACACCCATGCATTGGATTGCGCATAGCCATTCAAATTGACATTCTGGCCATTTTGCTTAATGCTTCTGAGATAAACCCCATCAGGCAGTTGCCTGACAAGTTGATCCAGTAAATGAACCACCTCGGCACGATTGCCTTGCAACGTTTCAACAACATCCTTGCGTGACAACAGCTCCTGGGTTTGGTTTTTAATGTCTTTGATTTCGGCGATCTGCCGATCCAGAACAGCAATTTGATTATTCAGAAATTGATTACGGCCATTTTGAGTTTCTATCTTTCCGGCGATAACATCATATCCCGCCCAGATGATCAGCAGACTCACCGCAAAAACAACACCCGCTGAAATCGCAACCTGCTGTTGCCGAGCCTTGCGTTTTAACTCGCGATGCGGAAGTAGATTAATTCGTATCATGATAGATCAAAGCTCCGCATAGCCAGACCACAGGCAATTAAAAGAGATGGTGCATCCGAATTGATTTGTCGCGGAATAATACGGCTTGATAAATCCATATTCAAAAACGGATTAACGACAAGCGTACTGACCTGAGTACGTGCAGAAATAATGTCATCAAGCCCGGGAATTGCAGCACAACCGCCTGCAATAAGAATATAGTTGATTTCAGTATATTGCGTAGACGTGTAAAAAAACTGTATGGCACGCATAACTTCAATCGCCAGTGTTTCACAAAATGGACTTAAGACATCCGTTTTATAATTCTCAGGTAAACTGCCATTACGTTTAGCCCTTTCGGAATCTTCCAGAGACAGATTAAATTGGTTGTGTATTTCCTGTGTCAACTGATCACCCCCAAAGGGTTGATCACGCATATAGACCGATTCACCATTGTGCAGTACATTTGTTTTCATTACTGTTGCACCGATATCTACAAGCGCCACAATCTGGTTATCGCCATCGGGCAATTGATCTTTGATCAATTCATACGCCGCTTGCGCGGCGTAAGGCTCAACATCCATAATGATGGTTCTCAATCCTGCTGCCAGAGCCACGGCCACACGATCTTCTACTTTATCTTTACGTGACGCTGCTATTAATACTTCCACCTCATTGGGATTTTTAGGTAACGGCTTCAAAACCTGAAAATCCAGATTGACTTCATCAAGTGCAAAAGGAATGTATTGACTGGCCTCATTCTCCACCTGAAATTCGAGATCCTCCTCGCGCTGTCCCGCCGGCACAATTATTTTCTTGGTAATTACATCTGATGAAGGTAGTGCCAATGCGATATCCTTACATTTAGAACCCAATCGCTTCCAGCCTTGATGTATGCTTTCACCGACCGATTCCAAATCTAAAATATTGCCATCTTGTACAGTATTGGCTGCCAATGGTTCAATAACATAGCGCTCAACACGAAAACTTCCTTTTCCCTTACCAACCCTGGATAACTCAACCATTTTCACTGAAGAAGAACTGATATCGACACCTATCAGCGATGGCGATTTTATTTTCATGAAGTCAAGATTGATATCAAATTTTCCCTTGAACATTGTTTTATTTGAGGCGATACTCACGAAAGATATTAATAACAAAACAATTTAAAATGTATGAAGCACTACTCATCCACAATTCATCTGCCTGATCACTTTTGCTGGCAACTCATAAATCTGACGACAATTCTGACAGACCCAAAAAAATATGATCTACGGAAAAAAGGGATATATACCCCCTAAAAAAACTTTCCAACTTAAAATTTCATTAACCTCCTAATCGATTTTCATGATCACTCGCTGGCTTTATTACTTTTTTGCTGTCACGATTGGCACAAGCATAATCGGTGTGCTAATGCTTGTTTTTGCCGCATTAGTAACCTATTCTTCATTACCATCACTACAAGCGCTCACTGACTATCGTCCCAAAATACCTTTGCGCATTTATAGTGATGAAGGGTTATTGATTGGCGAGTTTGGCGCCGAACGACGTAATCTGGTTACTATTGGGGAAGTACCCGAGCATCTCAAGCAGGCCATATTGGCTGCTGAAGACGATCGCTTTTATGAACACAGTGGTGTTGATTATTTAGGCGTATTACGCGCTGCCTATTCTAATTTTGTTGCCGGTGGCGTGCGCCAAGGCGCAAGCACCATAACCATGCAGGTAGCCAGAAATTTTTTCCTGACACGGGAAAAAACCCTGACGCGAAAATTCAGTGAAGCACTACTCGCATTTAAAATTGAGCGTAACTTATCCAAGGATAAGATTCTGGAACTCTACGTCAATCAAATCTATCTCGGTCAACGGAGCTATGGGTTTGCCGCCGCCGCACAAACCTACTTCGGCAAATCGTTGCAGGAAATCAATATGGCAGAGGCCGCAATGCTTGCCGGTCTTCCAAAAGCACCTTCAAGTTTCAATCCTGTTGTTAATCCGAAACGTGCAAAGACAAGACAGATTTATGTTCTGGGGCGACTACTGAAACTCGATCATATTTCGGAGCAGGAGTATCGACAATTGGAGAAACAACCTGTCCCAGTCATAAAACAGGCCCGGGAATTTGCAATTCCCGCAGATTATGTCGCTGAAATGGCAAGACAAGCCATTTATGACCGCCTGCAGGAAGACACTTATAGCAGAGGTATCAGAGTATATACCACAATAAGAAAACGCGACCAGGCAGCTGCATACCAGTCACTCCGCACCAATGTCCTGGAATATGACAAACGCAGAGGCTATCGTGGACCAGTCGCCTATATCGATTTGATGCAATACGGCACCGATCAGCAAAAAGTGCTTGATGAAGCGCTTGATGACTTCAGTAATAGTGGAGACATCATACCCGCGGCTGTTCTTTCAGTAAAAAACAAGGAAGTACAGATTTACGCAAAAGGTGGTCAGCTTCTGCAACTGAAAGCTGATGGATTGAAATTTGTAGAAAAATATCTCAGCGAGAAAAAACATACCGACAAACGATACATCAGTCCCGGTGCGATTATCTACGTTCACCAGGATGCCGAAAAAAAATGGCATGTCACACAACTGCCGAAAGTCGAAGCTGCCCTGATCTCTCTCGACCCGAACGATGGCGCCGTACGTGCGCTGGTTGGCGGCTTTGATTTTCACCTGAACCAATTCAATCATGTCACGCAGGCCTGGCGACAACCCGGCTCCAGTTTTAAACCCTTTATTTATTCCGCATCGCTTGAAAAGGGATTCACCGCTGCAACGATCATTAACGATGCGCCACTCTCTTTCAGCGCAGCACAAACAGGCAGCAAATCATGGGAGCCCAAAAATTTCGATGGTAAGTATGGTGGACCAATGCGCATGCGTGAGGCACTAGCCAAGTCAAAAAATCTGGCATCGATAAGAATTCTGCAAGCCATCGACTTGCAATATGCCCGGGATTACATCACCCGGTTCGGATTCGATGCGGACAAGCACCCACCGTATCTGCCAATGGCACTGGGCTCCGGATCGGTGACGGTATTGCAAATGGCGGCGGGGTATGCCGTTTTTGCTAACCAGGGCTATCGTATTCAACCCTATTTCATCAAGCGTATCGAAGATGAACAAGGCAATATCCTTGAAGTCGCACACCCGAAAACCCCATCCAATGGCGCTACCCGTGTCATCGACCCACGTAATGCATTCATTATGACAAGCATGATGCAGGATGTTATCAATTACGGCACTGCGGTGCGCGCAAAGCAACTCAAGAGAAGCGATCTGGCCGGGAAAACCGGCACAACCAGCAATTTTATTGATGCATGGTTTTGCGGTTTCCAAAAGGATTTGGTCGCGATAGCCTGGATCGGCTATGATGAACCGCAGTCATTAGGTACTAACGAAACGGGCGGACGCATTGCTCTACCCATTTGGATGCAGTATATGAATGCAGCTTTACAGGATGTACCCGTTGCAAAATATACACCGCCCGAAGGTATTCTGGCCGAAAGAATCGATCCGAATACCGGTTTGAGAGTAACAACCTCAAATGGCATAATGGAATATTTTTTTCGTGAACAGCTGCCACCTATGGCAAATGAATTTATCCATGACTTTGGTGGTGCCTCCCAGAACCTGAAAGACCAATTATTCTAAATCTGCTTCGACCAGCATCACAACCATACAATCAATAAATCACTGAAAAGATAATGCCTTGGCGTTTCGATATCCGGATTCTTTCGTACAGTCCGGTCAGGATACTACAAACATCGATGATTTTGACTTATCATCCCTTATACAAAATTGGCATGACAATTACTACAATATTTCAAGTATGAGGCTTATTATGAAACTTTCTATTACAGCATTCGTCACCTTGTTCACACTGTTCTCAAGCATGTCATTCGCAGATCGGATTCCATTCGGACATCAAGTCAATACAGTGCAGAATTACAACCGTGCGGCACCACAGATAGCCACATCCGGCCTGATCGGCGATGGCGGCGCTCCATTATTGGCTGCACACGGCTTTAGAACCGTTATTGACATGCGTACCGCCAATGAAGGCACTCGTGAAGAAAAGGCACTCGTAGAAGGCGCTGGCATGATATACATCAATATTCCAATGACAGTTGCAAATATCAGCCAGGAGCACTTGGAAGCATTCACTAAAGCCATCGAACAATCACCTAAGCCGATTCTGGTCCACTGTGGATCAGGGAATCGCGCGGGCGCGATATGGGCCAGTTATCTCATCAGCAAAGGTACAGAAACTGAAGAAGCTTTGGCTGAAGGCCGCAAAGCCGGTATGCGTCCACCATTGGAAAAAAAAGTCAAAGAAGTTTTCCTGAATTGACGGCTCGAATAAAGGCCACAATCATCTATTTAAGCAACAAAAACACTGTATTAATAACTCACAGGAGGAATTCTTATCCGGATCCTTACTTCCATGACATTGTCCACTACGATTACATAGAATCAAAGGGATATACGAATCAGCAATTTGCTGATCATGGCCGGGTAAGTCAGATGCCGGTTTCGACTCAACGCATATCGCGTGTTTTGTGAATCGGGGGATTCTAAAAATTCAAAGTTTTAAACAATAGACGAGTAAAACACGACACGGGGGAAAAATGTTAACGCAGCAAATGATTCATATATAAGGAAACACTTTTTCGAATCACATATGTTGTGACAAAATCCAGATTCTGGGCGATTACCCCCTGCCAAGCAAATGCAGACGTTGATTGCAGTCGATAACCGGCATGAATACCGGAGACTATTTCTTTTGAGTTGCGTAATCAAATAATCTGGCTGCTCAGGGTTATCACCAACGGCAGGTGTCACTAAGCGGTCACAGCTACTATTTCTTCCTGGCCAAATCAATAATCAGCCGAAAATCATCAGATCTTAAAGTATTTAACGTCAAATAGCGCCAAATATACGACGGTATATTCCATATCCACATTGTCCAGCAAAAAATACGTACATAATTACCGATTTCTTAGTTTATCTCTCACCAGTCACCGTTTTTACAAACTTGCAATGCAATCCAGGCCTGCCCCAATGCGATGGCACTATCATCCGGTGATACTTTTTGAGGTTTATAGAGATGTATTGAGCTATCGCTCAGTTTATCCATGATTCCCTGTATTAATATCTTATTATGAAAACAACCACCGCCAAGAACAAGGCGCGCAATACCTGAACGATGTGATTCCTGCCGCACCCACTCCGCTAATCCGCTGCTCAGCGTAGCATGAAATATTGCAGCCGCGTGTGCAGCATTCTCAGCAGCACCGGAATAATCCGCCAACGCAGACAGCAAAGGTGAAAAATCCAGCTGATTATCAGCAGTGATTCGATAACCATTTGCCAAAGCTTTTTTTTGTCCTCCCCTTTCTGCAAGCTGCTGCAGACTGATTGCCGCCTGTGCTTCATGTGATTGAATCAGATGAACACCGAGCAAACCGGCCGCTGCGTCAAATAACCTTCCCATACTCGAGGTCTGCGGACAATTGATGCTATGCCTCAGCATATGAATGACTGCCTGCACCGCAGATTGCTCCGGGAAACGCTGGTCGATTTCATCAATACGTTCCAGTTTCGCCAGCGCTGCGGCGGCCATGCGCCAAGGCTCCTGCGCGGCCCGATCACCTCCTGGAAGTGCAAGAGTAGACAAATGACCCAACCGCCGGAAAAATTGACCATCAACAGATAATAATTCCCCCCCCCATGGCGTTTGATCCGTCCCAAGCCCGACGCCATCGAGTGCAAGTCCCAACACAGACGCGGTGACTTGATGTTCAACACAGATTGCTGCAATATGCGCATGATGATGTTGTACGGCAATTACGGGAATATGATGCTGAACCGCATAATTACAGCCAAATTCGGTGCTGTAGAAATCCGGATGCAAATCATGCGCGACGATTTCGGGTTTAATTGACAGGAAACTGCACATCCGAATCACGGCATCATCAAGCCTGTCGCGTGCCTCTGCTGTCAACAAATCTCCATTGACCGGCGAAAGATAAGCAGTATCCCCTTGCGTTATGCAAATGGTGTTTTTCAACCAGGCGCCACAGGCCAGTACAGAAGGACCTGAAGCCGGCAATTTAATTTCAGTAAAAGTACAAAAATCGCTGCGGGTCAATCGTGAATAGTTTTCTAAAAAGTTAGAATGCCGCTTTTTCAACCATCACATTCGGGACAGCCTGCTGATAGCCCGATTTTAACCAGTCTATCCATTGTTGCAATCCATTCCCTTCAGTAGCAGATATTTGTATCACCTTTAATGCAGGGTTAATCCGGTACGCATAGTCGAGCGCGCACGACACATTGAATGACAGATAAGGCAAAAGATCACATTTATTCAGCAACATCACATCTGCGACATGAAACATGTCAGGATATTTAAGCGGCTTGTCTTCACCTTCGGTAACGGACAGAATGACTACTTTATGCGCCTCACCCAGATCAAAAGCTGCTGGACACACCAGATTTCCAACATTCTCAACAAACAGCAGACTGTTATTCCGCAAGTCGAGTTTTTCCATGGCGTGACCAACCATATGCGCATCAAGATGACACCCCTTACCTGTATTGATCTGCAAGGCAGGAACACCCGTTGTACGGATACGCATGGCATCCTGATCGGTCTGCTGGTCGCCTTCAATCACTGCAATCGGTATTTCACTTTGCAAGGCTTTGATAGTCTCGACCAGAATCGTGGTTTTACCGGAACCGGGACTGGATACCAGATTCAACATAAAAATGCCCTGTTTAGCCAGATAATGGCGATTACGTTGGGCAAAGTGATTGTTCTTGGCCAGAATCGCCTGTTCGATTTTAACCCTGCGTGATTCACTTATACCTGACGCGTGCGTATGGTGTGCATGACCGCCAACCATATCATCGTGTTCATGATGATGCGGAATGTCACCATCCATGTGGATATGTTCCGTTCCGCAGCCGCATGTTGTACACATTATTTTGCCCCCTATTCCACTTCCAGTTCGCGGATTCGCATTTCGTCACCCGCGATAACCTGTATTGCATGGCTGCCGCATACTGAACAGGCAGCATATAGCGTATTGATATCCACCTCATATTCGCATTGTATGCATCGTCCCCGGCCTTTAATATCAATGAATTCAAGCCTTGCCTGCCGGGCAATAGTTCCATCAACTACCGCTGAGAAGCAAAAGCGCAACGCCTCCTTTTCCACGCATGACAACTGTCCTACTTCTACCCATATCGTTCTAACCTGAGTAAAATTTTGTGCAACCGCCGCTTCTTCAATAATTTGCAGCATTTGCTCAGCAAGCGTCATTTCATGCATATCACAATCGCGCTCAACCTGTATGCCAGTCATGCATTACGCCGCCTGACAACGCGATAGCTATCCTGATTGCATAGCGCGCAAATGATTCCAGTCCGCTCAATGGATGTATAAAGCCATGCTGACAGCCATCATTCGGGCCGTCCATCGCATGTGCCTGCGCGGCAGCCGTTGTAAAAAATAGGTGCACAATAATCACCACCGTACTTTGGCATAGTACTGACAAAAACTCCATCGTTACGGATAACTTTGAGTTATAAACTGGACAGCTGCGCTCAAATTGCATGCTGCTTTTTCGCTGAGCGCATCACCTAAACCAAAACTATAACCCCGAATACGCAATAAAAAGGCTGTCGGCGGATCGCATTGATAAGCCTGCTGATAAACATACAGCAACCCAGCGGGCGTAAGCGTATGGCTGGTGCAGCTCTCATCTTTCAATGGAGCGATAGGTAAGAATTCAAACGGCTCAGTGCAAGCCATATCTGCATCAACAACGATAGTTTCATTATGTGCATGCAGGTCTGCTACATGTTCAACCAGTAACTGCATATCGCTAAGACAACTGACATCTTCGTGATTCCATCGTGAGATGTGTTCGACAAACAGCGGTCCGATCGCATCGTCTCCTCGCCCTGGGTTGCCATAACCAAAGATAAGCAGCTTCTTCATCGTTTGAGATTATAAAAACCGTTTGTTAATATATGCTTTTATATGTTTTCATCG
Source organism: Nitrosomonas sp. (assembly GCA_028577615.1). GTDB lineage: Bacteria > Pseudomonadota > Gammaproteobacteria > Burkholderiales > Nitrosomonadaceae > Nitrosomonas. The sequence continues at coordinate 112,983 of JAJSDU010000001.1, read as the reverse complement.
GAACACATGATGCAGAAACTGCTGATTACACTGGGAGTCATTCTGCTAATTTTAGGCATAATCTGGCCTTTGCTTTCCAAATTGCCATTTGGCCGATTGCCCGGTGATATCTATATTGAACGGGAAAATTTCACATTCTATTTTCCCTTGACAACAGGCATACTGATTTCAATAGTTTTATCCGTTCTGTTGTGGCTCTGGATGCGGAAATGACGAAACAGAAAAAAGTACCAGCCTTTACCTTTTACACCAACTTGTGCAAATAATTAATTCCTTGATAACCGATATCATGACGCATATACGCGCCTCTGAATTCAATCCGGGCAGCTAATTCATATGCACGCTGCTGGGCGATTTTAAGACTGTCTCCTAAAGCGGTGACGCAGAGAACGCGTCCTCCTGCGGTAATCAGTTGATTCTCTTTGTCCCGACCCAAGGCCGTTCCTGAATGAAAAATATGAAAATCACCGGTCTCATTCTGCTCTCGCGTCAACTCTAATAGTCCCTTTATGGCATCACCTTTAGCAGGACTTTCAGGATAACCCTCGGCTGCCATAACAACACTCAACGCAACGCGCCGGTCCCATTCGGTTTCCATCTGATCCAGCGCACCATCAAATGCATGTTCCATCAGGGTCGATAAATCACTTTTAAGTCGCAGCATGATGGGCTGAGTTTCAGGATCACCCATGCGACAGTTAAATTCCAGAACTTTTATCTGCTTATCCGGCGTAACCATCAATCCGGCGTAAAGGAATCCAGTATAGCGCGCATCTTCCTGTGCCATACCCTGAATGGTTGGATAAATGACTTTATTCATGATTTGCGCATGCAGACTCGGAGAAATAAACGGTGTGGGCGAATAAGCGCCCATTCCGCCGGTATTGGGACCGTTATCACCATCCAGCAAACGTTTATGATCCTGACTGGTGGCCAGTGGCAGAACATGCTGTCCATCGGACATAACGATGAAACTGACTTCAGTACCCTGCAGAAATTCTTCAATGATTACTTCCGCGCCGGCAGTGCCAAAACGCTGTTCCACCAGAATGTCATTGATCGCAGCATGCGCTGCCTCCGGCCTGACAGCAACGATGACACCCTTACCCGCTGCCAGACCGCTCGCCTTAATGACAATCGGAGTACCTTGCTGGTCGACATACTGATGCGCTGCTTCGGCCTGGGTAAATGTGGCGTAGGCTGCTGTTGGAATGTTGTGCCGCTGCATGAAATCTTTGGCAAAACGTTTCGAAATTTCCAGTTGTGCCGCTTTTTGTGTAGGACCGAAAATTCTCAGTCCCGCTGCCTGAAAAGCATCGACAATGCCTTCAGCCAGTGGTGCCTCAGGCCCTACGACAGTAAATGCGATGCTTTCATTTTTTGAAAAACGGATTAAGTCAGGAATTGCTGTGATGGCGATATTTTCAAGGTTGTGCTCTTGCACAGTACCGGCATTTCCAGGTGCTACATAAACTTTCCGAACACGTGGCGATTGCGCGAGCTTCCATGCCAGCGCATGCTCCCGGCCACCATTGCCTATGACCAATAATTTCATTATTTATATTGTTCTATCAGTGTCTGAAATGCCGCACACCTGTAAAGACCATTGTCACGTGCTGTTCATCGGCCGCGGCAATAACTTCATTATCACGAATGCTGCCACCCGGTTGAATGACAGCCTGCGCGCCAGCTTGTACAACCACATCAAGACCGTCCCGGAACGGAAAAAATGCATCGGATGCAACAACGGAACCAGTTAAATCAAACCCCGCCTCCCGTGCTTTTATTGTTGCTATTTTTGCACTGTCAACCCGACTCATCTGGCCAGCGCCGATGCCAAGCGTCTGCATGTTGCGACAAAACACAATTGTATTGGATTTGACGTATTTCGCCACACGCCAGGCGAAAAGCAGATCATCCATTTGCTGTTCAGTGGGTTTTTTTTGCGTGACCACTTTGAGATCACGGCGCACAAGGCGATGATTGTCGGGTGTCTGCACCAGCACGCCACCGCCAATGCGCTTCAGATCATACGCACTGTTACCATGCTCCAGCGCCACAATCAGAACACGGACATTATTTTTCTGCGCCAGCAATGATTTTGCTTCATCGGAAATTCCAGGGACGATAATCACTTCAACAAATTGCTTCAGTATCGCAGTGGCGGTATCGGCATCCAGCGGACGGTTAAATGCGATGATGCCGCCGAAAGCAGATGTTGAATCGGTAGCGAATGCGCGCAGATAAGCATTGAGAATGGTCTCGGCAACGGCAACACCGCAGGGATTCGCGTGCTTGATAATGACGCAGGCGGGATCTTCGAAGGATTTTACGCACTCCCAAGCCGCATCGGTATCGGCGATATTGTTATAGGAGAGTTCCTTTCCCTGAACCTGCTGATAACCGGCGAGTCCACCAGGAACAGTTTCCATATCACGATAAAATGCCGCTTTCTGATGGGGATTTTCCCCGTAACGTAAATTCTGCAAGAGCGTAAAATTAAGATTCAATACAGCCGGAAATACATTGCGGCTCCCGTCGTCACTGATTGCAGTCAGATAATTACTGATCGCACTGTCATATGCTGCAGTATGTGAGAAAGCTTTACACGCGAATCTGAAGCGGCTTGAAAGATCGACTTTACCTTGATTGGCTGCGATTTCATTCAATAACAGCGGATAGTCTGCCGGGTCGGTAATCACCGTTACTTTTTTATAATTTTTGGCGGCGGCGCGTACCATCGCCGGGCCACCGATATCGATATTCTCAATAGCTTCCTCAAGACTGCAATCCGGTTGAGCGATTGTCTGGGTAAACGGGTAAAGATTCACAATAACGAGTTCGATATCGGCTATGCCAATTTTTTCCATCGTGGCAATATGTTCAGGCATATCATTTCTGGCCAGAATACCGGCGTGTACCTTAGGATGCAGTGTTTTGACACGCCCATCCAATATTTCAGGGAATCCGGTGTAATCGCTGATTTCCATTACCGGAATATTTTCCCGCTGCAGCAATTTGGCTGTACCGCCTGTCGATATGATGCTTATTCCCGACTGACAAAGCATACGCGCCAGATCGAGCAAACCTGTTTTATCGGACACACTGATCAATGCCTGTTTAATTGCCATACTATACCTTATTGATTTGATAACGTTTTATTTTCTGTCGCAAAGTGTTACGGTTGATACCGAGTAATTCGGCTGCCAGTGTCTGGTTACCTTGCGTGTGTTGCAGAACAACTTCAATAAGCGGTTTTTCTACACTGAGAATCACCATATCGTGGATGCAAACAGGCTTCTCTCCATCCAGATCGCTCAAATACTTATTGATGGAGTTACGTACACAGCATGCAATTTCATTTTCATTGATTGTATTCATATAGTAACAGCCTTTTCTTCCTGAATATAATGTAAGTGCGTATTGTAATCAGCCAGTTGCACAAAGAACGCATTCGTCTCGGCGAGTTGTTCATCGCATGTCTGCAATTGATTCATTTTATTCCGGAAACCAGCAGAACCGGCCAATCCCTTGGTGTACCAGGAGATATGCTTACGCGCAATACGTACACCGGCATATTCGCCGTAGAATGCATATAAATCATGCAGATGATTTATCAGAACAATATGTATTTCACGAACTTCCGGTGGGGGAAGATGTTTCCCGGTATTCAAAAAATGGTCAATTTCCCTGAAAATCCAAGGCCTTCCCTGAGCCGCCCGACCAATCATGATCGCATCGGCGTTGGTGTATTCTAATACCTGCCTGGCTTTTTCAGGCGTTGTAATATCGCCATTGGCAATAACAGGAATTTTTACCGCTGCCTTGACTCTGGCAATTGTATTGTATTCCGCATCTCCGTGGTACGCGCAGGCACGCGTGCGACCATGAACTGCCAATGCCTGTATGCCCGAATCTTCCGCTATTCTGGCTACAGCCAAAGCATTTTTGTTTTGCTGATCCCAGCCTGTCCTGATCTTGAGCGTTACCGGGATATCAACGGATTTGACGACTGAACACAGAATCCTTTCAACGAGTTTTTCATCCTTCAGCAATGCCGAACCAGCCATGACATTACATATTTTTTTGGCGGGACATCCCATATTGATATCAATAATTTGAGCACCCTGATCAACATTATATTTTGCCGCTGCCGCCAGCATATCCGGATCTGCCCCCGCAATTTGAACGGATATCGGCGATACTTCTCCATCATGGTTTGCACGGCGCTGTGTTTTCTCGGAACCCCATAATAATGAATTACTGGATACCATTTCAGATACAGCCATACCTGCACCCATCTTTTTGCATAACTGTCTGAAAGGTCGATCGGTAACACCGGCCATCGGCGCAACTATCAGTCTGTTTTTAAGCTTGTGATTACCGATTTGCATGCAATGTAGAAATTTCAGAAACAAAAAATTTACGCCTATCGCACATCAATGTCCGCTTTTTATAATCCTTTATCAACCTTTTCTAACTGCAGGAAGACAATGATTCTGGGTTTGAAGTACGATGCGTAGTGTTATATGCGTATCCCGCATCTTCCATGTTTGCTGCTGGACGTAAAAGCGTGATATACGCTTACATCAAGTCTGATAATAGAGAGCGGTCTTCAGTCATTCAATTTCCGATATTATATAAAGATAAAATTTCTATGCGCAAAAAAATGAATGAAAGACGTAGTTAGCCTCGCGCGCCGAATATCATGCGGCGCGCGATAAAACGTTTAACGAACGGCAAATTATCCAATGCCATAAGGCCTGCACCGCACAAATGTCTGATCAACGGAATGTCGTTGGAAAATAATTTTACGAGTGTATCGGTAAAAATACGTCCTCCATTACTATCGAGACGGCGTTTATCCCGGAATTGTTTCAGCATACCCGGTGTGCCGATTTCTTTGTGTTCAGATAAGGTTTCCTGAACGATTTGCGCCAACTCACAGGCATCGCGGAGTCCCAGATTAAATCCCTGTCCGGCAACAGGATGAAGGGTTTGCGCCGCATTACCCACTAAAGCAATACGCTGTGAAACGGTTGATGTGGCATATTTAAGCATCAACGGAAAACCGGAACGTTTACCGGTGTGGATAAATTTTCCCAGCCGGTCACCAAAATGATCATGCAGACGTGCCAGAAACTGATCGTCAGATAACATCAAAATTTCCTTTGCAGCTTCCGGAGACGCCGTCCATACCAGGGAAAAATCATCTCCGGATGGCAATAAAGCTATCGGACCATCCGATGTGAAACGTTCATATGCAATGCCGGTTTGCCGTGTTTCTGCCTGAATGTTAGCGGTAATTGCCCATTGATCATATTCAGCAGTCTGATAGCTGATGTCCTCTATCAGATTGCCCAATCGGCCACCATCGGCCAGAATTAACAATTTGGCCGAGATTTTCTTTTCGACGCCATCACTTTGCGCATAGCTCACGTACCCAAACTGTTCATCTGTTGAAAATGTTTTGACGATAGCATCCGTTTGATAATCCGTTTGCGTTTCCAGAGTGGCTTCAAACAATGCATGGAATAAATCAAAGTAATTCACGACATGCCCCAGTGCACGAACACCCGCCTCCTGTGTAGTGAGCACTGTGCGCCCAAGGTAACCTTTGTTTGAGATATGAATGGTTTTAATTAACGTAGACTTAAGTAATTTCCGCCAGGCTCCCAGTCGATTCAAAATCAAATAACTGCCGTGCGACAGGGCCAAAGGCCTAATGTCATCCACTCTTTCCGGCAAACCACGAGCTTCCAGAAGAAGGATGGATACACCGCTCTGTTGAAGCGCCAGCGCCAGCGCCATACCGACAGGCCCTCCTCCCATGATTGCGATATCGTAATTCTTATCACTCATTAATTTTCTTTGATAGAATCGGAATTTTCTGTTAAATGCTGATGTCTGTGCAGTATATCCTGAAACAAACTGCAACAGGCTGAGTATATCGAATTAAACATATCATACTGATACGGATGTGATTATAGCGTAGTCGGATTCTGTCGATTGCAGAGCACATCAAACACATCAGATTTAGATACCACATGAAAAGAAAAAAGTGTGAATTTGATCCGTTTTCCACAGCATCTCGAAACGGAAAAGCGCGTCAAACATTCGAAAACGTTTCTTTGTGGATAAACATATCAAAAACCCTGTTAGAGGACAATGAATGATGCATATGGTCGGTTTTAAAATTTATTGGGAGTACACTGAAAATGTCTGATTCTCAAATAAGAATAAATTACTTCAAAGCAGCAAAATATTTTGGATATCTGTTTGCTCTATTTTTGTGGATTACTGCTGTCCAGGCGGAAAATTTTGAAAGCAGTGATGAGCAATTAATAACTGCCGCAGAAAAGGGCAACTTGCCAATGGTTAAACGGATTCTAGAAACAGAACATGCATTATCTCATGCAACCATCAATGCCGCATTGTTTGCAGGCATCAAAAAAGGCAGCAGGCCGATAGCGCAATTGCTGCTCGATAAAGGTGGCGATGCAAATTATCGCGGTGATAACGGCTACACCGTTCTGATTCAAGCAGCCCGTGACGGTCGCGCGAGTCTGGTCGAGCTGTTGCTGCCGCTGGGCGCGGATGTTAATGCTACGGCCAGTGAAACAAACGAAACAGCGCTGATTCTTGCAGCCAAACGTGACCGGAGGGAAGTCATCGATTTGCTGATATCAGCACATGCAGACTTGGAAATCAGAAGAAATGATGGAATGACAGCATTGATGCTTGCAGCACGTGGTGGCCACCAAATGGCCGTGCACAAATTAATTGAAGCAGGCGCTGAAATTAACGCCCAACTTGATCATGGCGCGACACCGCTGATGCTCGCCGCACAACATGGTCATTTAAGCGTCATTTATGTGTTGCTGACTGCCAATGCTGATCTCAACATCAAAGCCAGCAACGGCGCCACGGCACTCACGCTTGCCAATGCTTACCGCCATAGCGAAGCGGCGGAAATGCTGAGAAAGGCAGGCGCACGTTAATCACAAAACAAGAAAAACTTTCCTAGAGTCTGCTCAAGATCACGAAAAAAGTTTATATTAAAAATATATCAGATTAACCTTATAATCCATTCACTCAATTTAAAGGAATAGATAACAAATGAAAGTACGGACTGTTTTATTGCTCGCTGCGTCACTAATAGCAACATCAGGGTGCGGCGAAGATACATCGAGTAATAATCCAGCGACAAGTTCGTCGTCACAGACAATAAATGAAGTCACACGCATTGATGAACTACCCTCTTTCTTGAGCGAAGGAATGACGGCAGAAGAAATAGCTGAACTCAGAGAGCAGATATTACCTGGAAACACAGATGAGGGCCCAACACCAGGAGAGAAATTTCAGGCATTACTTGCAAAGGCACAAGCCGGTGATCCCGAGGCTCAAACAAATCTGGGCGTAATGTATTACACTGGCGAAGCCGTATCGAAAACAGCGACGGGGCAAGTCCTTGACAACGATCCTGGATTGGCCGCTGGCTGGTTTTATCGTGCGGCTGAACAAGGCTATGCGGACGCACAGTTTAATCTCGCATTGCTGTATGCAAACGGTGAGGGTGTTCCTCAGGATATGGTCGAGGCTGTGGTGTTATTCAAGAAAGCGGCTGAGCAAGGGCATGTCGATGCGCAGAACAATCTGGGCGCACTCTATTTTACCGGCGAAGGCGTTGACCGGGATGAGCAGAAGGCTATTGAATGGTTTGAAAAAGCCGCTGCACAGGGTAATGAAGAAGCCATCGCCAATCTTGAAGCAATCCGTGCAGCGCAGCATGCGCAATAGTTTTTACCTCAAGACATTAATCACAATCACCATAATCAGTTGGTATCGCATTTCTTTCACCCCATCGTGGCATCAGTTGGTGCTCAATTCGAAGATGATCAAGGATTCTTGCCACAATGAAATCGATGACCTGCTGCAGCGTTTCCGGGTGATGGTAAAAGCCTGGATTGGCCGGCATAATGACAACCCCGGTTCTGGACAATTTAAGCATATTTTCCAGGTGAGTCGTTGAAAACGGCGTTTCACGCGGGACCAGAATAAGTTGCCGCCGCTCCTTCAGCATGACATCGGCAGCTCTTTCAATCAGATTTTGACTCATGCCGGCCGCAATTGCGGCAAGCGTACCCATGGTACATGGACATACAATCATGGCATCGGCTGGATTTGTTCCGGAAGCAACAGGAGAAAACCAGGCCTCGCGTCCAAAAACCCGCAATTGTCCTGCGGAAATCCCAAAAAACTGATTAAAAAATGACTCGGCATCCCTTGGTTGCGAGGGTAGCATCAGATTAAGTTCTTGCTGCGCCACGATCTGAGCTGCTTTGGAGTAAAGCAGATAAACATGCTGTTTACTGCGCAGCAGCATTTCCAACAGACGCATGCCGTATGGCATGCCAGACGCACCGGTAAATGCCAGTGTGATTGTCTTCGGCTTATCCATTAAACAAATCGTCGATCTGGCAATAACATTGGTTTACTTGTATGTTGAATTACTCTTCCCTTCCAGACTGATCTTGATTCCCCATGACTTGCTCGTGTCGCTCGATGAATTCCTTTGTACTGTCAATACCGCGCAGCTGAAGAACATAATTCCGTACCGCAGCTTCAACCAGCACAGCCAGATTGCGACCGGCAGCAACTGGAATGATAACTTTGGGTATATCGACATTCATGATTGTCTCGATCAGATTACTGATCGGGAGCCGCTCCAGTTGCTTGGTTTCCGCTGTCGTTGTGTTCTGCAGGTGGACAATCAGTTTCATGTTTTTATAGCGGCGCACAGCGGTTTCGCCAAAAATAGTCCGAATATTCAGCATACCCAGACCACGTACTTCAAGATAATCGCGAAGAATCGGCGGGCATCTTCCTTCGAGGGTTTCTGGTGCAATACGGCGCAATTCAACAACGTCATCGGCAACCAGTCCATGTCCCCTGCTGATGAGCTCCAATGCGAGTTCGCTTTTGCCAACACCACTTTCTCCGGTAATCATGACGCCCATCCCCAGAACGTCGAGAAGCACTCCATGCAGAGAGCAGGAAGGCGCCAAAACACGTCCAAGATGAGAGCGCAGTAACCAGATAACCTCGACGCTGGGGAAAGGTGAGCACAGAAGTGGCGTTCGCGTGTCATCCGCCATAACACGAAGCGAATCAGGCGCTTTAGCACCATCAGCCACTATAAGACAGGCAAGATTGCTTTGTTTAAGCGAATCAAGATTTTTTTCGAGAACTTCTTTGCTCAGGTTGTTGAGGTAATTTACTTCATTACTGCTGAGCACTTGTATCCAGTTTGGATGAATAAAATTGAGATGACCGATCATGCCCTGATTGGACTGCGCAATGCGCTCATTACTCAGTATCTTATTTTGATTATCATGACCGGCAACCCAAGTGAGCTTGAGCTTCGCTTTTTTGTAATCAAAGAGCTCTGTGATACTAATTTGAGACATTGGGTACCCAGTCTGTAATCAGCTTATGGACTTCTTCAGCATCTTTGCTATTCAAAATACTTTCTCTGAATTTTTTATCGCTGAACATTTGTGCCAGCTCGCTCAGAATCTGCAAATGCTGATCAGTCGCTTTCTCCGGAACCAGCAATATACAGGCAATACTGACTGGCTGTCCATCGGGCGCATCAAAAGGAATGGCTTCTTTCATTCGGACCAGAGCCGCAACAGCCTCGCGCAACCCCTTAATACGTCCGTGAGGAATTGCAACACCCTGCCCCAAGCCAGTTGATCCCAATTTTTCCCGTGCAAACAAACTATCAAAGACCTGGTTGCGAGCAATTTGAAATGTATTCTCAAATAATAACCCAGCCTGTTCAAAAACACGCTTTTTACTTGCTACGTCAAGATCGATAATGACATTCGACGGCGGCAATAGTTGTGAAATGTGATTCATAATGAAACTTTGAAAATTGTAAAATCCAATCGGGAAAAACCTTTGACGGAACTATTCAGGTTCCTGATCCTTTAAAGAACCGTGATTTCTTTTCTCGAGATTTTTTTCTTTATGTTTGAGAACTTGACGATCCAGTTTGTCAACCAGGCTGTCGATCGATGCGTACATGTCGGTGCCATCTGCTTCAACAAAAATATCCTTTCCACGCACATGCAAATTAGCTTCTGCTTTTTGTTTATGCTTCTCAACGGATAGAATCACATTTACATCAATAACATGATCAAAGTGACGCGTGATTTTACTGATTTTTGAAGTGACATAATCACGCATTGCTGGTGTTACTTCGACATGGTTACCTGTAAGTTTCAGATTCATATTCATTCCTTTGTTTTGGTTATAAAGATTTACGTAGATTTGCCGGGGGTATTTGTAACGATTCACGGTATTTAGCTATTGTTCTGCGTGCAACCACAATACCCTGTTCTTCCATGAGGCCGGCAATCTTATTGTCACTCAGCGGTTTTCTGGGATTTTCTTTCTGAACAAGCTGCTTTATTAATGCACGGATAGCCGTTGCTGAACAGGCACCGCCCGTATCCGTGGCGACATGGCTGCCAAAAAAATATTTAAGTTCAAAAATACCACGCGGCGTATGCATGAATTTCTGTGTGGTAACACGTGAAATAGTTGATTCATGCAAACCAACAGACTCGGCTATTTCACGTAACACCAAAGGCTTCATGGCAATTTCACCATGTTCAAAAAATTGCTGCTGCCTTTCAACGATAGCTTTAGATACATTAAGTATGGTACTGGCGCGTTGTTGAAGATTTTTAATCAACCACTTGGCTTCGTTGAGTTGATTAGATAATTCATGCGATGTTTCCTCGCTTTTCTGTCCGAGTATGTTCGCGTAAAAACGATTGATATTGAGGCGCGGCATTGCATCTCTATTCAGATTCGCTATCCAGACACCATTGATTTTGCTAACAATGACATCTGGTATAACATAACGCGTACTTGCAGAAGTAAAATCCGATCCTGGCCGCGGGTTCAGGTTTACTATTAATTTTTGTACTGCGCGCAGGGTATGATCGTCGCATTTCAGAACCCGCTTGATAACAACATAATCGTGAGAAGCCAGCACATTGAGGTGCCGTGCAACAACTTTTATCGCGAGCTCGCGATGCGGAGTATCATACGGCAATGTTTTTAACTGCAACAAAAGACATTCCTTCAAATTTCGTGCGCCCACGCCTGACGGATCAAGCTGTTGCAGGATAGATAGCGCATGACTCAGGTCATCGCTGGTAAGGCCCAATTCTTCAGGTAACAGTTCAAGTAATTCTTCGAGGTCTTGTGTCAAATATCCATCATCATTCAAACTATCAATCAGTACGCTGATAATTCTTTTTTCTTTCTCGGTTATCTGACTCAAACTGATTTGCTGAGCGAGGTATGCCCTTAAACTAGGAGGATCCACAGCCAATTGCGGCACTTCATGTTCTTCATCCTGTGCCTGCGCGTCATAGGCAGAAAATCCGGCCTCCTGATACCAGTCTAAATTGCTGTTTATATCAATCTGAAACGCGCTGTCATCCCTCATTACCAAATCCGGCTCTGTATTATCATTCATCGATTCATCGGATCTTGACATATCATGGGCTTTCACATTCCAGTGATCGTCCAGCTCGAGTAACGGATTTTCCTGAATAATACGTTCTATTTCTTGTGTGAGTTCAATTGATGATAGTTGCAATAATCGAATCGACTGTTGCAATTGTGGCGTGAGATTAAGCTGCTGCGTTAACTTTAACTGGAGCGTTGGTTTCATCGTCTCAAGAAACAGCGAAATAGTTGTTTAAAGTAAAAAATTCAATTCTACTTTTTACAACTGAAAATGCTCTCCTAAATAAACCTTCCTGACATGCTCATTATAAATGATTTCATCAGGCTTGCCTTGTGCTAATACCACGCCATCACTGATAATATAGGCACGATCACAGATACCTAGCGTTTCACGAACATTATGATCGGTAATCAAAACACCTATATTTCTTTCTTTCAGAAAATTAATCACGCGCTGGATATCCATGACGGCAATCGGATCAACCCCTGCAAAAGGTTCATCCAGCAATATAAAATGGGGGCGGGAGGCCAGAGCGCGCGCAATTTCAACGCGTCGGCGCTCCCCGCCTGACAAGCTAATCGCAGGATTGCTACGCAAGTGACTGATTTGCAAATCATGCAACAAGCTGTCCAATTGCTGCTGTAGTTGATTGTTGTCCTTACAGTGCAATTCAAGTATGGCGAGTATGTTATCTTCAACGGACAACCGCCTGAAAATCGAGGCTTCCTGCGGTAGGTAACTTAAGCCCATCTGTGCTCTTTGATGCATGGGTAACCGGCTTAAATCACGATCCCCCATAAAAATACTACCTTGGTCTACAGGAATCAAACCGACAATCATGTAGAAACAAGTTGTTTTACCGGCTCCATTGGGACCAAGCAACCCGATCACCTCCCCGCTGTTTAATGCAAAAGAAACATCATGAACAACTGTACGCGCCTTATAGCGTTTTTTTAAATTTTCGGCTTTTAAAATACTCATAAAAGTATTATTCGGCGTCAGATGTGTCAGGTGCTGTGTTATCCGCTTTATTTTTGGGCTGGAAAATAATTCTGACACGATTGTCGGCACCTGTATCAACACCACGTTCATTACTGCCAATGACTTGAAAAAATTCACTGTTCATGTTGTAAGAAATATAATCACCCTTCACTTCGTCCTCGCCACGTTTCAAGCGCGCCTGCCGGAATAACTCAATTTTGTCCGATTTGTTATCGTATTCGACACGTTTGCTCCATCCTTCAATATACTCATCAGCGCCATCGCGTTTTTGGCGGAATGTCACCAGATTACCCGTTGCAGTCGCATAACGAAAACCATTAACATCTTCTTTTAAAACAACCTTATCTGCAGTTATGCGTAATGTACCCTGCGTCAAAATAACATTCCCGGTAAATATGCTGACGCGCATTGAATCTTTTCTTTTGACGTCTTCGACCGTTGCACGGTCGGCTTCAAGATAAACCGGTTTGTCACGATCGGCACGCTCGGAAGCAGCATCACCAACAATGAAAAAAAAGAACGGGATTAAAATAGTGTAAAAATGCTTCATGGCTTCTGATCCACTGCGCGTACGCGTGACAAAAGCTCTACTATTCCGGTTTGATTATTCAATTCCAATCCAACAGCATGTATAGTTGTGTTAAGTCTTGATATCATGACTGATTTATCGGTTTTTACTTTATTTTCACTAGGCAGGAGATGCAGTTTATCAGTCTTTAATGTAATTTTAGCCTTGTCTCCGTCTAATCCTCGTATTACAGTAACATTCCCGTTCAGAAAAACATCTTCACCATGATTACGCAACTCGGCGTGATCGGCAAATACCCGGAACGGCGGCCTGTTGGTCTCGGAACTGATAAACTGTATATCTTCCAGCCGAGTGAGATCCTGGTTGATATAGTGAAATGTTTTCTTTGCGTAAAAAACACGGTGGATACTTTTTTCATGCTCTACCCGTAACCCCGAAATATGCTCAATGATATAATCCGGTTGTTGATAGAAATCAAGTTCGGGTGCCATGGACAAAGGCTGAGTTACTCTATCCAGCCAAACCGTCAGCGCAAGAAGCCCGGCCAACAAAATAAATGTAAAACTGAAGTATGAACGGCGAATCATCAGGTATTATATCGACCCTTGTTTGCACTGGTTATTTAAGGTGTGCCATATTTATACTTTAGAATACTGCATCATATTTTGTGCGCAAAAGATGGTTTAATCACAGCAGGGCTATCGGTTCTAATGAAAATCAGGCACCCTCGTTCGATAAGTTTGATTTATTTCTAAAATTTATCGCCTCCGCCTTGTATTATAGCAGAACTTACTTCCTCAATAGCACGTCCATATATATAGTTTCTGGTGTTACCCCTGTTTAATATGAAGCATTTACTAACAGTACTGTGTGATTTTCATTGACACATCAGCAACGATATTTTTGCCAGGACACAGTATGCACAACGGTCATGAAATCATTTTGATTAAATTTTTAAATGAAAAGAGATAATTGCAATGCGGATAGAAGCGATAGATTTTGAAAATTTTAACCATATACAAGACGAAATCTGCACGGAACGTATACAAGTAGCCAAGCGCGCTTTGGGAAATCGCGCTGTCATTTTGGCGCATCACTATCAGCGTGCAGATGTTTATCGTCACGCTGATTTGACTGGCGACTCGCTTAAGCTTGCTTTCCAGGCATCACAAACGAACGCCGATTATCTGATTTTTTGCGGTGTGCATTTTATGGCCGAAGTGGCTGATATTTTATCCAGCAACGAACAAACCGTCATTCTGCCGGATATGGCGGCGGGTTGTTCAATGGCAGACATGGCCAGTCTGGCTAAAGTTGAACGTGCCTGGCGCGAGTTAAGTGAAATACTGCAGCCGGAAGAAGTTGTAACACCAGTTACGTACATTAACTCTGCAGCAGATATCAAGGCATTTTGCGGTGAGCATGGCGGCATCGTCTGCACGTCAAGTAACGCAGGAAAAATCCTGGAGTGGTCATTTCGTCAGCGTGAAAAAATTCTGTTTCTTCCAGATCAGCATCTTGGACGCTGGAGCGGCTATCAACGTGGTATACCGCTGGAAGAAATGGTGATCTGGAATTATGACGAACCAATGGGCGGATTAACACATGAACAAATCAAAAAAGCCAAAATTCTGTTATGGAAAGGCCATTGTTCAGTACATCAGATGTTTCAACCACAGCATATTATCCGCTTTCGCAGTAAATATCCCGAAGGCATCGTCATATCACATCCCGAATGCAGTTTTGAAGTCTGTAATGCGTCGGATTACGTAGGGTCAACCGAATATATCATCCGAACCATCGCAGAAGCTGATGAAGGCACGCGCTGGCTGGTTGGAACAGAGCTTAACCTAGTCAGCAGAATAGCAGAGGAATTCAAATCGCAAGGAAAGTTCGTGCATTTCATGTCACCCCTGGTATGCATGTGCTCAACAATGGCACGCATTGACCCGCAACATTTAACCTGGGCGATGGAAAATCTTGCCAACGGTACGATTGTCAATCGTATTCAGGTACCGACACATGAAGCAGTACTTGCAAAGCTCGCGCTAGACAGGATGCTTGATGTTTCAAAGTAACCTGGCAATTTATTGACTTCCGCACTCTCAGCATACTGATTTTTATGAAATCCTGGTGAGCTAAGTTATTGTCAAATACGGTGTGACTAGAATTAGAGATTGTTTAGTTTCCTTTGTCAAGGATTGCTGGCCATCGCCTCAAGATATTCTATTCTCACCTTGGTCACCCCTTGTTTGTCCAAGCCAATTTTTTTTGCGGCACCATGCGAAAGATCAATTAATCGATTCTTTGTGAAGGGGCCACGATCGTTTACTGTTACAATAACGGATCGCCCATTCC
The DNA here is from genome assembly GCA_028577615.1 of Nitrosomonas sp. Lineage (GTDB taxonomy): Bacteria > Pseudomonadota > Gammaproteobacteria > Burkholderiales > Nitrosomonadaceae > Nitrosomonas. The sequence continues at coordinate 97,540 of JAJSDU010000001.1, read as the reverse complement.
GTAGATTGGTAACTTTTACTTTGGTCGGCAAAGGAAGCGTTTTATGCGCTGCGGTTATGCCTTGTGGATTAAAACGCGTTCCCATCGCAGTACGATTACCGGATTCTGATCCATACCATGAAGCAATTCCTGTTTCTCTATAACCCACTGCAGTTCGCATTGGATAGTAGGTTTTACCTTTAACTGTATAGGCTTTGTTATAAGGTGCATTCGTATTTGGATGCACACTGATTTCCGGAGCCTGTTTTATGATTGGCGTGGAACAACCCGAAAACAAGACTGCGATGAAAACAAGTAAAAAAAGAATAAAAGCTCTGCTCCCTTTTTCTGAAGCTCGCCTAATCGTTGATTCTGTCAGGCTTTGCAATAATAGAACAAAATTTCGCATGATAATATCAGAAGTTTTTTCTTCACTGTAAGATTCTGTCTCATTGTCATACAGAAAACTATTTATTCGAATATGTATAAGTGACAAATCCCTCTTCTCTTTTACTATAAATATCACAATTGAATCAAGCTATATTTTCTTAATTTACTGCTTCCAGTCTAAGATAGCAAATCAATGTAATTTCGATGCATGCGGACTACCTGCTCTCTTAAGCAATGAATATCGCCATTATTGACAATAATATCATCAGCCCTTTCCAAACGTTGTCTTCGATTGAGCTGCACAGCCATAATTGCCTTGATCTCCTCCACACCGAGATGGCTGCGCGTTACTGTACGCATAATCTGCAACTGCTCATCACAATCAACTACCAGAATACGATTGATCAAATGGCTATAATCATTTGTTTCAAGGAGTAGTGGAACTGCCAAGATTACATACGGTGATTTGGAGTGCAGAATACGCTCTGTAGCTATCTCAAGTATAAGCGGGTGAAGCAGTGCCTCAAGCTTGAATCGGCAATTGTTGTCTGCAAAAACCAACCTACGCATTTTAGTCCTGTCGAGCGCGCCATCAGCAGTAATGTATTCTTCACCAAATTGACTACGAATCATCGGTATTGCCGCACCATTATGTTGTGTTAATTGATGCGAAATCTGATCAGTATCTACTATATCAGCACCAAGTTCGGTAAAAATTTTACAAGCACTTGATTTTCCGCAACCTATACCGCCTGTCAAACCAATAACTAAAGTCACTCTGATATTCACACAGGAAATTAAAATAAACCAAAATAAGCATGAGTGATACTTTGCCCCCATAACAGAGCGATCAGCGCCCCACCCGCAAGATAAGGTCCAAAAGGAATCATGGCATTTTTGTTGCGTTTGGAAATCATAACGAGCCCCAAACCTACTATTCCGCCAACGAGCGATGAAAGTAATATCACCAGCGGCAGAAGACTCCATCCGAGCCAAGCGCCAATAGCAGCTAATAATTTAAAATCTCCGTAGCCCATGCCCTCTTTGCCGGTAATTAGCTTAAAAATCCAGTAAACCATCCATAATGACAAATAACCGGCAATCGCACCAATCACTGATGAATGCAAATCGGTAAAACCGGTATACATGTTGACAAGTATTCCAAGCCACACTAACGGTAACGTTATATCATCCGGTAGTAATTGAGTTTCAATATCGATAGCTGCCAGCGCAATAAGCGCCCAGACAAAAATGAGCGCAGCCAGCAGTAACCACCCAAACCCAAAATGCCAAGCGACAAAACCGCTCGACATCGCGGTAAACGCTTCAATAAGCGGATAGCGGATTGAAATCGGGAAATGACATTCCGAACAGCGTCCCCTGAGAAAAATATAACTGAGGATTGGGATATTCTCCCAAATAGTAATGCGATGCCGGCAGTTTGGACATTCCGAACGCGGAGTAGCAATATTAAAAACAGGGATTGTCTCGACTGATTCTCCGCGCAACTCTGCACATTGTAAATGCCAGCTTCTTTCTATCATTTTAGGCAGGCGATAAATAACAACATTCAGAAAACTGCCGACCATCAGACCGACGATAGTGGCAGCCGCAATCAAATAACCGATCGACTCTTGCATTTGAGCCAGTATGGACATTTTATGATTAGGTATTAGAAGAATGTGATCCGTTTTCCTGAAACAGCCTGCGGACGCAGAATTTTAATTCTGGTTCGCAGATAAAAGAAAACACCCGATTTATTATACTTTGCCATTGTAGGCTAACTAACAGCCATACCCATTTTAAAGATAGGCAGATACATGGCAACAACCATACCACCAATGAGCGTACCGAGCACAACCATTATCAAAGGTTCCATCAAACTGGAAAGCGCCTCGACCGCATCATCAACTTCCGCCTCAAAGAAATCTGCAATTTTGCTTAACATGGCATCCAAAGACCCCGCTTCTTCACCAATGGCAACCATTTGTATCACCATATTTGGAAATAGCTCAGTATTTACCATTGATGAAGTCAAAGTATTGCCAACACTCACATCAACCTGAATTTTCTTAGTGGCTTCATAATAAATATAGTTACCGCAGGCTCCCGCCACAGAATCCAATGATTCCACGAGAGGTACGCCCGCAGCAAACATGGTAGAAAGTGTTCTCGACCAGCGCGCAATAGTCGCCTTTCTGATTACCTCACCAAAAACAGGCAACCTCAGCATCATTCTATCCATAATACGTTGCAAGGCTACCGAACGCTTCCATGTGTATAGAAAGGCATAAATGCCACCACCCAGGCAACCGAATATAGCCCACCAATAATCAACAAAAAAATCGGAAATCGCCATGATAATAAGTGTAGGTGCGGGTAAATCAGCGCCGAAATTGTCAAATAAGTCTTTAAATGAGGGTATAACAAAGATCATCATGACGGCGGTAATGACAAATGCCACAACGATGATAGATAGCGGATAAAATAAGGCTGACTTAATTTTCCCCTTGATAGCTTGGATTTTTTCTTTGTAAGTCGCCAGTCGATCAAGCAATGTATCCAGAATACCTGCAGCTTCACCAGCACCCACCAAATTACAGAAAAGACTATCAAAATAAAGTGGATACTTGCGGAATGCATCAGCCAGATTACTGCCCGTTTCCACATCTGTTTTAATATCCATCAATAATTTGCTTAATGCCCTGTTACTATGCCCCTTTCCGACAATATCAAAAGCCTGCAGCAAAGGTACTCCAGATTTCATCATTGTAGCAAGTTGCCGGGTAAATAACGTGATATCCTTATCGGTTACTTTTCCACCAGATTGGTTGACCTTCTTTACTTTCGTCACACGAATACCCTGGCGACGCAACGATGAGGTGACAATAACCGATCCGGCTGCTCGCATTTCACCTTTCAGTTGTCTGCCGTTCTTGTCCTTTCCTTCCCATAAGAAACTTACTTCCCTGATTCCTTTTCCTTTTTTATCTGGACTTGTTGTAGCAGCTCCCATAATTACTCCTTAAAAAGGGGGAATATCAATAGCATTAAGAAAAATCGGTTACTTCCGATTTTGATAAATTGCTTACACAAACGGCAGTTTGAAGCAGATTGCTTAGTACAAGAAACTCAGGAGTCGAAAAGAAAAAATTTGTAACAAATTGAAAAGAAGAAGAAAGCAACCTTAGTTATTTTAAATTAAAAGCTTACAGCATAGCAGACGTCTGATCACCAAGAATTGCGGTTATCAGTATGTTTTCAATTTCCTGATACTGTTTGTGCGTATTGCGCGAAGGCGATGAAGCGTGCCAAGCTGGATTCTGGCGTAATATGCTGATAAGCTTAATCCAGTCGGCAGGCAATTGTATTTTCTCAGGTGTTTCAATTTGCATGATGCTGTTAGCTGCGTGACCTCTGTGCATCAATTTTTCCAACAGCTGTTTTTGACGAAAATATAATATTTGCAGTGTTTTTTCATCCACACAAAGCCATTTGGCGCCCTGTAATTTTGCTCTTATTTCATCACCATAGCGTCTGAATGTAGACCAGCCGGCACCAGCCAGCGCTCCCAATGCACTGGCCGCCCCTAAACTCAAACCGCCAACCATAAGATCAATGCCAGCACCTGCCGCTGCACCTTTTGCCGCTGCACTACCGACGTCAAGCCCATATGCTTTTAAAATACCGGGAGCAAAAATATCCAATTCCCAATGACCGTCACTGACAGGAATTTTTTGAATTGCAACATCTTTTTCTGAAAAATTAAAAATAATCAACAAATCATTAAGGCACTTTTGCTCCGCTTTCCGTACAAAGTCGCGTATACGATCCTCATTTAACGATTCAGTGATCCGATTATTATGCGAACTTTTGCTTTCACGATAACATGCCACACTGACAATTAGCTCAGCTATTCGCTTAGCACCCGACAAGCAAAGCTGTTTCCAGACTTTGGCGCGATAATCAATTAGCAATTGCAGGCTATGATAATGCTTCTCAACCAATGTCTGAATTTTCTGATAAAGCCGCTTCTCTGCTTCGAAAGTAAAGGCTACAGTATCAAATTCCAGTATAGCGTGAATGTTGTAAGTCGCCAGCCGTTCACGCCAGCGTGACAATTCCTGTTCATGGTCAGCGACAAAATTAAAAACCGGAATAATTGGTTTTGCCGAACGCGTCAATATTTCAAGTTCGACACGGTATTTATCCAACAAAGGCTCCCGCACATCGATAATATAGAGCAACACATCGCTGCGCAAAACCTGGCGAATAACTTTAGCTTCCTGCTCCAACGGATCATGAAGCGAAATATTGGCAACAAAGTCCTCCAGAATTTTTACGGGCGACATTGATCGAGATTGCGTACTTGCGTATTTCAGGTAGGCATGCAATGCAAGCGTATCTTCCAGTCCCGGTGTATCATGTAAATTGAGTACCGGAACGTCGCCGGCAGAAATAGTTGCCTGTTCGACATGTCGCGTGGTGCCTGCAGCATCTTCAACTTCGCCGAATTCGCTGCTGCGCAGCATTGTGCGAATCAGCGAAGTTTTTCCTGTATTAGTATGCCCCACTACAGCAACATTGAGCAAAGCCGGTGCCTCGGAGGATGAGAAAGATTTGTTCATAACCTTCTAGGATGTAATCACGTGTTCAGCCGGAATTTGACAATTTTCCGCCAGACGGAACCAAGCCATTTCACGGCTTTCAGTAACGGGTACAGCAGGATTCTTGTTGAGCAGCAATAGCCATGGCGTACAGTGAGTAACAGCGAGCAAATCGGCGATCATGCGCTGGATACCGCGATCTGGTAAGCGATAAGCCGCGACGCCAATGACCAGCGCCCCCTTCAGTTTCTTGACACACTCGACGGCTTCTGCCAAAGACTGCATGTCCACAATATTGTACTGGCAAGAAAAAGCTTCAGGCCAACAGGTTTGATCATCCAGTTCTATACCTAACGCATGCGCCCCAGCTGGAAGCAGATATGTCTGTCGGGGGTGAACTATTTTTGGCGGCTCCATGCCTGCCAGCGGATCCGCATCAATAACTTTCGAAGCTGTTCCACGCGTCATTAGCCGCTGCCGCAATTCAACATAATAGGGTAAATACAAATCCAGCCTGAAGCCTCGTTCAGCCCATCTCAACATCACCACTGAGAAAGTGAGCACTATCAAGCGAGGCAGTAATCCATAGACCAACAAAACGCCAATTAAAAACCGAGCCCAAGCTGCGCGCGTTTCTGGATCCTGCATACTCTCACCCATTCTGCTGATTGAAATCTGATGACTATCAGGCATTTCCAATCCGATTACTTGCAGTGGTCTGCTCAAGGATTCGGTCAGTCTCGGCAAGCTGCTTTCAGATAATAATGTCGTTCCCCATACAAAATTGTATTGTTTAGCCATCATCAGCAGAATCAACAATATCAATCCGGCAGCAAGATAAGCCAGCCAGAATTGATGCGTCAGCATACTGATACGCCATTTTCCGACAGCTCCTGTCAAACAGCTTTCCCACCAAGCTCGCGACGCAAGTGACTCAGTGGTTTCTTCAGTATCCTTTCTACGAAAAGATGCCCAGCTGGCCAATTGTGCGGCTACGCCACTACTCAGGCTTTGCAATCTGAATGAAATACCGATAACCCACAGTATCAACGACACCAGATTAAACCCCAGTAATACCGCAAGTAACCAGTAAATATTTAGCGTGTGTGACTCGCTCACTGCGTTACCGGCAGCCATGCCGCCGAGGATCGCCGCAACAATCAGACTGGTCCAGCCGGCATATTTAAATTGTTGTTGAGGCTTTGCAATAACCGCTTCCAGACCATTATCACGCATCAGCAAGTCCGCGCGCCGCGTTAATCGCTGAACAAAGTCGGTATACTTAAATTCCGTTACCGGATTGTTATCCATACTAGCCACACTCTTATACGACAACGGTTCGGTATGAACAGATTCAATTCTGCGTAGTTGTTCAATACGCACAAGATCAGCAAACGAGTTTTTTGTTACAGTCATCTAAAATTGTTTTTATATAATCAGAAACAGCTGCTCGGTAAATAGAGATAAAATTGATTGCGAGAAAGCGAGGACATAATTGACATTAAGTATTCAGAAAAATATGATGAAGATAAATATTAATTAACTGCTTAATCTATTAACGACAGGAAATTCCATGAAGCCGGTTGCAATTTTCAGACACTTGCCTATTGAAGGGCCAGGCTATTTTGCCACATTTCTCGATAACAATCATATCCCATGGCAATTGATAAAAATCGATGCTGGCGAAAATCCTCCAGATAGCATAAAGCCTTTTAGCGGTCTGGTATTCATGGGTGGTCCCATGAGCGTCAATGACGATCTGCCTTGGATGCAATCATCCATAAATCTCATTCGACAGGCTATCGATCAGGAAATACCAGTATTAGGACACTGTCTAGGCGGTCAATTGATGGCAAAAGCACTCGGCGGTTCTGTTACACAAAGCCCAGTCAAGGAAATGGGCTGGGGCAAAGTGAATGTCAGAAACAATTCTATAGCTCAAACTTGGTTTAAAGACTTAACAGAATTTGAAACTTTCCACTGGCATGGTGAGACCTTTAGTCTTCCGAAAAAAGCAACTTGTATTCTTTCCAGCCAGTATTGCGAGAATCAAGCTTTTGCATTAGGAATACATCTGGGCATACAGTGTCATGTCGAAATGACCGAACGCATGATTAAGGACTGGTGTGATGTGGGTTACGAAGAGTTGATGCAGTCTGATGCTCCAACGGTTCAATCACCACAGGAAATTGAAGCTCATTTGACTGACAGAGTAGCAAATCTCAATGCTGTGGCTAAGCTTCTGTATACAAAATGGATAGCTGCGCTAAAATAGATGAAATCATCTTTTGGTTGATGATTTAATTTTATGATTGCCGGATTTGTCTTAACTATCACAAAAAATATTATTACAATGTTTTGACAAACTCCAACACATCTGTCACATGACCGGGAACTTTAACACCACGCCATTCGTTTCTCAGGTTACCGTTAGCATCAATCAGGAATGTGCTTCGCTCTATACCACGAACCTGTTTACCATACATGTTTTTCATCCGAATCACATCAAACTGCTGGCAGACAATTCCATTTTCATCGCTCAAGAGCTCGAAAGGAAAATTCATTTTTGCTTTGAAGTTTTCGTGCGATTTTATACTGTCGCGCGATATTCCTACAATCTCACAATTCAAGCCTTGGAAAACAGCATAATTATCCCGAAAATTCTCTCCTTCAGTTGTACACCCAGGCGTATTATCTTTTGGATAAAAATATATAACTACGTTTTTACCGCGCATTAGAGATAAGGAAAAAAGTCTCCCGCTTGTCGCTGGCAACTGGAAGTCTGTAACTGGTTTATTCATTTCTAACATATCAGTCATGAAATCGTCCTGAAAGAACACGCAATTTCTCATACTGCAATCCAAAGACTATGGAATACGCGAATTGATCATGATAGCTACATTATTATCGCCAACTTTGACGGGATTGCTTAGTCCTTGCAGATCGCCACTTGAAGGTACCGCCTGACCTGACTTCGAAATTCGTGCCTCTATAACCACGTTTGGAAAACTCGACAATTTCATCGCCGGTGTCATAGCCATCTCGTCCGTTAATGTAAATACAGCCGGCAAATCAGATGCTTTTAATCGCAAAATAGCTAATGGCATTTTTGGACCGGTTTCAGCACGTGCGTAAATAAACAGTGTATCATTTGGATTGACACTTGATGAGACAGTATCGCTTATTGCTACAGTCCCTGATATAGATAGCGATAAAGATTCTGCTGACGGCGATGCTGATGATGCGCTCGGAAATGATTGTTGAGATTCTATATCATCAACGATACTACTATCTGATTTCTCCCCGACTGCGTTAACTTCACTGCCGGCATCAGCGACCTGAGCCGATTGAATACCTGCTTCTTTCCCTGTCAGACTCCTCGCATCGGCAATACTTTCCTTGACTGATTGCGCGAGCTGTGATTCAGGCGGAATCACAGCCAACAATCTTTCCCAGTATACTGCCGCCTGATCAAATTCTTTTTTTTCATATGCAACAGTACCCGCTAATGCCAATGCCTTTGGATACTCCGGATCCAGATTCAATGCTTCTGTAATCAACTCAGACGGTTTACCAATGAGACTGCCATCGTTCGTCATGGCCAGTACATCAGCATAATCGCTGAGAATCTGAGGATTACCAGGAATCATTTCATTCAATCTCGCATATGTACCTGCGGCTTCATCATAGCGCTTCATAATTGCATATGTGCGCGCCAGCATAAACCAACCTTCGATATCTTCAGGATTATTGTTCAATCTGGTGATTAAATTATCAAGAACAGACATGAAATTGTCGTGCCCTGCTGGTGCTTCACTGCTACTACCTGGATGCTGCTGCATCTGCGTAGCGTTCGCCAGCTGTGCTTGTGGTAATAATCCACGAGTATCGCCAATTTCAAGATATAAATAAACAGCAGCAATCGGTAACGCCATTACAATCAGCGTTGATACCGCAATATTTGCAAATCCGCCGGGTTTTCTAATCACAACCTCTTCCTGATCAGGAATATCCTGCAGCATACGCTGTTGTAATTCCTGTCTGCTTTGATCATATTGTTCCTGCGTAAGGATGTCATTTTCAAGATCTTTTTCGAGCTCAACCAGCTGATCACGATAAACCGTCACATTAACGGCGTCGCGTTCAACACGTTCTTCCTGTTCATTCCGGCTTTTTAAAAGTGTTGGAACGATAAAAAGAAGTGCTACGACGATTAGAATGCCAGAAATTACCCAGAATGCCGTCATATTTTTTTACCTTCATTTTCATTCGTTGAAACTTCAGACGTTTCCTGCGGATTTCCGTTTACTGTTTTCTTTTGTTCCATTAAATTTTCACTTACATTTATATTTTGTTGTTGCAATCTTTCTGCTTTCTCATTGAGTAATACGGCAATTTTCTTCTCATCAGCTTCGGTCAAGCTGACTTCTTCGATTTGAATTCGCCTTTTCTTCAAATATCGAATCAAAACCCACAAACTGATCAAAAACATGATCAAAGGGCCAAACCATAACAGTACGGTTGTCGCTTTCATCGGTGGGTTGTAGAGTACAAAATCTCCATAACGATCGACCAGAAAATCAATAATTTCTGCATCGGTCTTATTTGCTTTAATTTGTTCGCGAATAATACGGCGAATGTCATTGGAGAATTCGGCTCGTGACTCCGCGATAGATTCGTTCTGGCACACCAAGCATCGTAGATCTTCGGTCAATAGCAACATTCTTTTTTCAACTTCGGGATCTTCCGCAACAGGAATCGCTTCTTTGTATACCTCTTGCGTCCATCCAAATCCGGGAAGCAATGAAAAGATGATCAGACATGCCAAGGCTATCTTTCCACGGCTATCAGTGATAAAAGAAAAATACTGCGACATCATTATGTCTGCTCCTCTAATTCCATGATCAGCGGAATTATTTTATTTCGCAGAGAATCAACAGTAACAGGACCAATTTGCTTATGTCGTATGATTCCTTGCTTGTCGATGACATAAGTTTCAGGAACGCCGTAAACTCCATAATCAATACCCACAGTACCGTCGGGATCAACCAGACTTGCAACATATGGATCACCATACAATCTCAACCACTGTTTTGCCGTGGCATTTTCATCCTTATAGTTCAAACCATAGACCGGAACGATTCCAGATTTGGCGAGTTGCACCAAAAGTGGATGCTCATCGCGACAAGCAACACACCACGAAGCCCAAACATTCAATAGCCATACCTTACCTAGATTATTCTTGGAAGAAAACAGCTTGTCGGGTTCATGCAAGTCATATAATTCAAATTCAGGTGCAGGTTTATCAATTAAAGGCGATGGAACTTGGCGCGGATTTAATGACAAGCCGGCAAATAAAAATACGGCTAGTACTAAAAAGGCGAATAGTGGTGCTAAATAGCGCATCATACTTTCCCTATCTCCGTTACCTAGACAGAATCAGCCGCTGCAGCAGGCTTATCTTGTCCGGCAACAGGCGTTTCAGACTTAATTTCTCTATTCACCAATGATTTACTTTTATCTTTAATTCTCAAGCGATAACGCTTATCACTGGCCGCTGTAATACCACCTATAGCCATCAACAAACAACCGAACCAAATCCAATCGACAAATGGTTTATGATATGCTCTTACAACCCAGGCATCGTTTGCCAGAGGCTCACCTAAAGCAACGTAGAGATCGCGGAATATACCGGTATCAATTGCCGCTTCGGTCATAACCATACCTGATGCATTATAAGTGCGCTTTTCCGGGTACAGTTTACGTATAAACTCGCCATTCTTAAAGACATCAATCTCACCGCGAACCGACATATAATTCGGCCCTGTCACATCTGATACACCGTTAAACTGGAACGCATAATCTCCGATCGATACACGACTACCGATTTCCATGCGAACATCCTTTTCCGTTTCATAGCCATTAACAAGTGTCACACCAATAATGAATACCGCCACGCCAAGGTGTGCGCAATGCATGCCATAATAACTTCTGGATTGTTTAGCCAATTTTGTAAAAATATTACCTTCACCGCTATTATCCAGTCTATGTTTCAAGCTCACAAGAATACTTACGAGAATCCAGAATGCCAGTAACAAGCCAAAACTTACCAGTAGCTTCCATTCACCCATATAGTAGGGCGCAATCAATGCACTGATAAAGCTCACCGCTATTGCCCAGCGAATACGTACGGCCAGTGACGGCAAGCTCATTTGTTTCCAGCGGGATATGGGGCCCAGACCAATCAAGAAAATTGCTGGCACCATAATTGGAACAAAAACGGCCTCAAAGTAAGGTGGCCCCACCGAAATTTTACCGAGATTCAGTGCATCAATAATCAGTGGATATAATGTTCCTAACATGACACTAGCGGCAGCAACAAGCAGCAGCAAATTATTCGCTAACAATATTGATTCACGCGATAACAAATCAAACTTCCCACCCAACCCAACTTTCGGCGCGCGCCATGCAAACAACAGCAATGATAATGTTACTGTGATAAAGAGAAACCCAAGAATGAACACTCCTCTTTCTGGATCTGTTGCAAATGCATGCACCGAAGTTAGAACTCCCGATCTTACCAAGAAAGTACCTAGAAGACATAAAGCAAAGGTACAGATCGCCAATAGCACAGTCCAGCTTTTAAAACTGCCGCGTTTTTCAGTCACTGCCAGCGAGTGCATTAGCGCAGTACCCACCAGCCAAGGCATAAACGATGCATTTTCGACCGGATCCCAAAACCACCAGCCGCCCCATCCAAGTTCATAATAAGCCCACCAACTGCCTAACATGATACCAAAAGTCAAGAACACCCATGCAACAGTCGTCCATGGACGAGACCAGCGCGCCCAGGTCGCATCCAATTTTCCACTCAATAATGCTGCTATTGCAAAGGCAAAAGCCACTGAAAATCCGACATATCCCATGTACAACATCGGTGGATGTATCACCATGCCAGGATCCTGTAGTAAAGGATTGAGGTCGCTGCCTTCCATCGCCGCAGGCAACAACCGGTCAAATGGATTGGAAGTCAACAGCATGAACAACAGAAAACCAATACTAATCAAACCAAGCACTCCCAATACGCGCGCAACCATATCTTCGGGCAACTGCTTACTAAAGACACTGACAGCAATAGACCAGCCAGCCAGCATGAGCACCCATAGCAACAATGAACCTTCATGAGAGCCCCATGTAGCTGCAATACGATACTGCAATGGTAATTCTGTATTGGAATTCCTAGCGACATTTATAACTGAAAAATCGCTGGTAACAAATGAATAACCAAGGCATATAAAAGCAATCAGTACAAAAACAAACTGTCCCTGCACCACAGGTTTCGCTAATGCCATCCACGATGAAATACCCCGAGCAGCGCCAATTAACGGCAATGTACCTTGAACAGTCGCTAATAATAGCGCAAGAATTAATGCAAAATTACCAATCTCTGGAATCATAATATCTTATCTGTATATGAATTTATGAATACAACAAAACTGAATCAAACTTCTGATCAATTTATATTTTTTGTTTATTATTGTATCAAGGAATTTCTTTGAGCTTTTGCCGCTTCTTCCAAGGCAAGCGCAGCTTCTGGAGGCATATAATTTTCATCATGCTTAGCCAACACTTCATCAGCTCTAAAAATACCGTTGGAATCTAATTTTCCTTGTGCGACAACACCCTTACCTTCTCTAAATAAATCTGGAAGTATTCCAGTATAAACGACTTGTATTGCTTCTGCGGTATCGGTTATCGCGAATCTAACAGTAGTGCTGTCCTGCTCACGCTGAACACTCCCTTCCTCTACTAACCCGCCAATTCTAAAGCTCTTATCTACAGGGGCTTCATTAGCGATGACTTGTGTGGGGCTGAAAAAGAAAACGAGATTGCTCTGAAATGCGTTAAGGACTAATACAGCAGCAAAACCTAATGCGGTTACGCCTGCGGTAATCACCGCAAGTTTTTTATGACGTGGTTTCATTTTTTATCTCTTCAATACTGGAAGCTTCTTTAAAATTCTGATTTTATTTTCTTTATTGAATCTTTTTCCATATTTAAAGGCGCTTCTTTATCAGAAATTTCTTCACCATATGAGTCGTGAATCAGACCATATGTTTTAATCAAAGTTCGATGGCGTCTAGAAATTAATAACACCTCACTAATCACACATATAAATGTGACAATGTATGATCCCCATACATAAATGCCATACCCACCCATGGCAAAAAACTCAGACCAACTGGACCAGTTCACTATAGCGCTCCTTTTCTCCTCAACTCAGCCACCCATACCGTATGGCGCTCCCTTTCAAGAATAATACTACGGACACGTTTCAGTATGACCGCTATCGAGTACATCCAACTGGCAAACACCATAACCATCATACCTGTCAACATAATGGAAGCCATGGTGGGTGCTTGGGTTACACTGACAGATGCGCCCTGATGAAGGGTATTCCACCATTGCACAGAGAAGTAAATAATCGGTATATTGATCACGCCAACTAAAGCAATAATCGCGCCCGCCTTATCCGCTCTGCGCGGATCATCAATTGCTGCCTGTAGTGACATAAAACCAATATAAAGAAACAGTAGAATCAATTCCGATGTCAGTCTCGCGTCCCAAACCCACCAAGTTCCCCACATCGGTTTTCCCCACAATGAGCCTGTCCATAATGCCAAAAACGTAAACATCGCTCCCGTTGGCGCAATTGCGGTTGCCATCATGGATGACAGACGTGTATTAAAAGCCAACCCTATTCCTGCCCAACAAGCCATGATCACATACAAAAACATCGACATCCAGGCAGCCGGAACATGAATGAAAATAATACGATATGCCTCACCTTGCTGAAAATCAGTTGGTGCGACAAAAAAACCAATATAAAGACCGGTCGCCAGTAGGCCAATCGCAAGAACTGTAAAAAAAGGAATCATCTTGCCCGCTAAAGCGTAAAAACTAGCGGGAGATGCGTATTTATACCAATTAATCGCCATATATTAGGATCTGTATTTTATTTTTAATGATCTTCTGTTTTGTTTTGTGCCTGCTACTTCCCATCCCCTCACAGTAATTCTATACCAAAAACAGATTTAAAAAATTACTTTGATAGAAATCAGACAACTTCGAGAAGTTTGCCGCAAAGGAATTTTATTCCATGGAAACACGCAATGATGCAGCAATTGCCCACGGTGCAAGAACAAGTGAGACGAGTAGAAAGGCACCCAGTAAAGACAAGTGTGCATCATAGCTGACGCCTGCCATATTTGCTTCGACCGCTCCGGCTCCAAAAATCAGAACCGGAATATAAAGCGGCAACACCAATAAGGAAACCAAGACGCCTCCGCCGCGCAAGCCTAACGTTAAAGCCGCACCTATCGCACCAATCAGGCTCAACACAGGCGTTCCAAGTAACAACGACATCACCAGAACAAACAAGGCATCAGCCGGGAGATCGTACTGAATCCCCAATACAGGAGCCATTAAGACTAATGGCACCCCCGTAACCAGCCAATGCGCCAGCGCTTTGCCTAAAACAAGAATGGATAATGATTGTGGCGACAACAGCATTTGCTCTAATGTTCCATCCAAGTAATCACTCGAAAACAACCGTCCCAGTGACAACATTGACGCCAGCAATGCGGCAACCCATACTATCCCCGGTGCCATGGTACGCAATAAGTTCATTTCCGGACCTACGCTTAGCGGAAACAGGCTGACTACTATCACAAAAAAGAATAATGTTGTCAAAACATCAGATCTTCGACGTATGGCGAGCAACAAATCGCGCTGTATGATCCAGAAAAGCATGCTATGTCAATCTCAAATGCACTGTTGAAATTGCAGCGACATCAATTGCCTGATGTGTCGTCATCACCACCAGTCCTTTTTCAGCCAGATGTCGCTCTAGCAGTTCCTGAATAAGCTGTACCGCCATAACATCAAGCGCAGCCAACGGTTCATCCAGAATCCATAGCTTCGTTTTACAAACCAATAGTCTCGCCAGTGCAACGCGCCTCCGCTGTCCCTGAGATAAAACTTTAGCCGGCAAAAATTCCCTGCCATTCAAACCCATTCGCATTAATGCATCACGGGCTTGTATTTCTGATACATGCTCACCTGCCAATGCGCTCGATATGCGTAAATTCTCCAGTACGGTAAGATCGTCCTTTGTGCCGCTTAAATGACCGATATAAGTCAGGTTTGAGAAATATTCGCCTTTCAGATCACGGATTGAAGCACCACACCAATTAATTTCTCCCAAGGCAGGGCTAGATAAACCACACAATATACGTAATAGGCTTGTTTTGCCGCTGCCATTAGGCCCGTGTACCTGCATCAATCCCCCCGCTTCCAAGGTGAAATTGACCGCCTTAAAAAGCCTTCGATCACCACGCACGCAAGCTAGATTGATTCCTTGCAACATTATTATTCTTTGCAAATCGTAAAGCCAGCGATTATACCGTATTGACTATAGCCTGTAACTTTACATTTCTTCAAGACATGATTGATTCGCAGCAAAATGATACGGTACAGTCATATAAGAAGTGGACATCAACCGTTTCGGCTTTAAACTTAAACTCATGTTAATTTCTCCCAGCCCCAGAAATTGTTGCCGGTAATATAAACGCACATCTTGAGTCTTATTTTCGGTTTTCATCGGTAATGTAAAATTTATCGAATCCGGTTTTGCTGAAAGCACACGCCCCGTAAGCAGGTACTGAGCTTCTTCTTCATCCAGCTGGATTGAAGGAATATCTGACAGCAGGCTATCAACCGGTAAAAGGCAACCATCGCGATCTTCTCTATTCATATTTTCGATAGCTTTCAGCATTTGCGATTTTGAAAGATCAAAATCACCTACTGCGCTACGGCGCAGCCCGATCAAATAAGCACTTCCACAACCCAATGCTTTTCCGATATCCTCAGCCAGTGTACGAATATACGTACCCGTTCCACACTCGACGCTTATCTTCAACTCATCTCCAGTCAGTGAATCAACTTTGATGTCATAGATGAAAACAGTCCTTGCTTTTCGTTTTATGATTTCTCCCTTTCGGGCATAAGCATACAATGGCTTGCCGCAATACTTCAGCGCACTATACATAGGCGGCGTTTGTAAAGTCTCTCCCACGAATTGCCTTAGGATCGATTCACAATCACGAATCGAAAGATTGTCAGACCGAGCATTCGAGATTTTTTTTATTTCACCTTCGACGTCTCCTGTTGTACTCTGATAACCCAACTTTAGCACGGCTTCATAAGTTTTGCGGGCATTTAACAGTATCGAAGAAAACTTAGTCGCCTCACCCAAGCAGATCGGCAATACTCCGGTCGCCATGGGATCCAGTGTACCAGTATGACCGGATTTAGTTGCCGCATATAAATGCTTTATAATTTGAAGCGCCTTATTCGATGATATGCCATAAGGCTTGTCGAGTAAAAGCAGGCCGTTGATATTGCGTTTAATCATAAAGAAAGGAAGAAAATAGGATGCGTATCATCTTCAACTGAAACGCGATCAGCTTTGAAAATACGGATTCTGGAATTTGAACCGAATATTATTTATTCTCTTGGGCAATCGCCTCATCAATCAGTTTTGAAAGATGCGCGCCGCGTTCGATCGATTTGTCATAAACAAACGTTAATTGTGGAACCTGACGCAGATTAATTCTTTTAGATAAGCTTGAACGCAAAAAACCGCCGGCATGTTCCAGTCCTCTCTCTATTGCATTACTTTTTTCTTGGCCATCCAATGTAGTGTAATAAACTTTGGCATAGGTATAGTCACGACTGACTTCCACCGCAGTAATCGTGATTTGACTGATTCGCGGATCTTTGATTTCATTATGCAGCAACTCTGCGAGCTCACGCTGAATCTGATCCGCAACACGTAATGAGCGAGAAAAATCTTTTGGCATTAAAACTAAAGCGACCTTGCAGTCTCAACTATTTCATAGACTTCCAGCTGATCACCAACCAGTATGTCATTGTAATTCCTAAGTGAGATACCGCATTCGAAACCTTCCCTGACTTCCTTGACATCATCTTTAAATCGTTTCAAGGAATCCAATTCGCAACCATGTATTACTTTTCCGTCGCGCAGTACCCGCACCAGAGAGTTCCGCCTGATAATGCCTTCCAGTACATAACAACCTGCTACCACCCCCACTTTTGGAATACGATACATTTCCCGAATATCGACCAATCCGATGATATTTTCTTTCCGCTCAGGCGCCATCAATCCCGATAGCGCAGCTTTAACTTCGTCCACTGCTTCATAGATGATGTTGTAGTAATGCACATCAACACCGCTCGAAGCAATCAATTTACGCGCCCCTGCATCTGCACGCACATTAAAGCCAATAATCACGGCGTTGGATGCCAATGACAAATTGATATCAGATTCAATAATTGCACCCACCGCGCTATGAATAATATTGACTCTAACCTCATCAGTTGATAATTTCTGCAGCGCATGGGCCAGCGCTTCGCAAGAACCCTGCACATCCGCTTTGATTATCAAAGAAAGCACCTTGACATCCGCCTGTTGATCAAAGATATTTTCCAGCTTGGTGGCATGCTGCTTGGCCAATTTAACATCGCGATATTTTCCCTGGCGGAACAAAGCGATTTCTCTCGCCTTCCTTTCGTCATCCAATACCATTACATTCTCACCCGCTTCCGGCACTTCCGCCAATCCCTGTATTTCAACCGGAATAGAAGTACCCGCCCGCTTGATTTTGCGTCCGTTTTCGTCACTCATGGCGCGCACTTTGCCATAAACAGCACCGGCCAGTAATACATCCCCCTGCTTTAAAGTACCGGATTGAATCAGAATTGTTGCTACAGGACCGCGGCCTTTATCAAGCCGTGATTCGATCACAACGCCTTTAGCCGAAGTTTTCTTGGGCGCTTTCAATTCCAGCACTTCCGCCTGCAGCAAGATAGCTTCCAGCAAAGCATCAATACCCTGACCCGTTTTGGCGGAGACCTCAATAAACATCGTATCCCCGCCCCAATCTTCAGGAACTACTTCATGTGCAACCAATTCCTGCTTGATTTTCTCCACATTCGCTTCAGGTTTATCAATTTTATTGATTGCAACGATAATCGGTATTTTAGCTGCTTTTGCGTGGTGAATCGCTTCAATAGTTTGCGGCATAACACCATCATCCGCTGCCACCACCAGAATAACAATATCCGTAATCCTGGTACCGCGCGCGCGCATTGCAGTGAATGCTTCATGTCCAGGAGTATCCAGGAATGTAACCATACCGTGATCAGTCTCGACGTGATATGCGCCAATATGCTGCGTAATTCCGCCGGCCTCACCCCCCGCCACGCGCGTACGCCGTATATAATCCAGAAGGGATGTCTTGCCGTGATCCACATGCCCCATTACTGTAACCACAGGCGCACGAGGTTCCATCTCGGCCTCGGCAATGACTGATTCAGCATCTACAAGAAAAGCTTCTGGGCTGTCGAGGGCAGCCGGTTTTGCAACATGCCCCAATTCCTCAACAACGATCATGGCGGTTTCCTGATCCAGCATTTGGTTGATTGTCACCATGCTGCCCATATTCATCAATACTTTAATAATGTCCGCCGCCTTGATGGACATTTTCTGTGCCAATGCGCCAACTGAAATAGTTTCAGGTACGACAACATCACGCACAATCGGCTCTGTCGGTGCTGAAAAGCCATGTTCCTTTTTTTCTATTTCGGCAAATTTCTGCTGCTTATCACGCCGCCCACGCCAACCCTGTCCCGATGAGAGATCTTCACGCACTTTCGCAGCGCGCTTGCGCGCTCCTTCATCAGACCAAGTCAGCTGCTTAACAGGTTTCTTTTTCTTGTCAGTTTTATCCGTTTTATCAAGTTTCTCCGGTTTTTCTGTTTTTTTAACCTGTTTCACGGCATTCTTATCAGCATCGACTAACTGCGATACCTGGCTTTTCGGCTCGACTATCTGTTTAGTATCGACACTAGTCCCCTCTTGCTGCCCGGCTTGAACAGCTTCCTGATCCAAAGCTTTGTCACCTTCCTTCTGCATTACTGCACTGACCTGTTGACCATCTTCGGTCTGTCGAGCAACTGCACCCAGGGTTATAGCGGCGTCAACACCAGTCTTTTCTTTTTGAATCTCGGCTTCATCAGTAGAAACAGTTGGTTTATTTTTTTCTATTTTCTCCGCTTCTATTTTTTTCAGTTTTTTGCGTTGAATTTCAGCCGCCTGACGTGCGATCAACTCAGCCTGTTTTTTCGCTTCGGCTTCACGCAATGCCAGCTCTCCTGCATCGACCACGGGCTCAATTTTGAGTGATTTCTCTGCGCCTTCGGCTTCAGCCGACTGCGCGCTGACTTCATTTTCAAATGGTGACTTAGTGAGAATACGTCTTTTTCTGACCACCTGAATCGTACGAGCCCTTCCCATGCTATCCGATTTCCGGATTTCAGATGTTTGGCGCCGTGTGAGCGTGATTTTTTCCTTTGCTTGTTTAGCGCCATGTGTTCTGCGGAGATAATCAAGCAATTGCGCTTTATCCTGCTCAGTCAAGTCATCCTCAGCAAAAACCTTTTTAACACCTGCCGCCTGCAATTGCTCCAGCAGTACCGACGGCATTATGCCCAGTTCATGAGCAAATTGTTCCACACTCATTTGCGCCATTGATAATCCTTACACCCCTGTGACAACACAATACCAAATAAAGCAATTGCTTCATCGAAAAGACTCATTGATGTGCCGTCAAATAAGCAACGTTAACACATCAATCCGCTATAAAACAAAAAACCGCTTAAACGAACCACGGCTCACGTGCTTTCATAATCAACTTATTCGCACGTTCAATCTCCATTCCTGTCATTTCCACCAGATCATCAGCGGCCAAATCGGCCAAATCGGCCTGACTGTTGATGCCCTTAGTCGCTAACACTCGCACCGTATCGAGATCCATGCCTTCCAATGAAAGCAAATCCTCAGCGGCATTTTCAACTTTCTCTTCATCAGCAATAGCATCTGTCAATAATATATTACGTGCACGTTCACGTATTTCCTTGATAGTTTCCTCATCTAAGGATTCAATTTCGAGCATTTCATCCAATGGGACATAAGCAACTTCTTCAAGCGTGGCAAAACCTTCCTGCGTCAGGATATCAGCAATTTCTTCGTCTACGTCCAGCTTTTCGATAAACAGCGCCCGGATCAGTTCAGTTTCTTCCTCATGTTTGGATTGTGATTCTTCCTCAGTCATGATATTGAGATCCCAGCCGGTCAATTCCGATGCCAATCGCACATTTTGTCCGCCACGTCCTATGGCTTGTGCAAGATTATCTTCATCCACCACAATATCCATACTATGATTTTCTTCATCAACCATAATGCTGCTTATCTCTGCTGGAGCTAATGCATTAATAATAAAAGTAGCCGGATCATCGGACCATAAAATAATATCGACGCGCTCGCCCGCCAACTCACTGATAACCGCCTGCACTCTTGAACCACGCATGCCCACACAGGTACCAATCGGATCGACCCGCTGATCATTCGACTTCACAGCTATTTTCGCGCGTGAACCTGGATCCCGGGCTGCCGCTTTGATCTCCAGAATGCCTTCCTCAATTTCAGGCACTTCAAGTTCAAACAGTTTCATCAGAAATTCCGGGGAGATGCGCGATAATTTTAGTTGCGCTCCCCTGGCAGCACGATCCACTTTATACAAATAAGCGCGTACACGATCACCCACGCGCAAATTCTCTTTGGGAATCATTTGATCGCGCGGCAATTCAGCTTCTATTTTGCCTGATTCTACAACGGCATTACCTCTTTCAATACGCTTGATGGTGCCTGTAACCATATATTCACCGCGTTCAAGAAAATCATTTAATGTCTGCTCTCTTTCCGCATCACGTATTTTCTGAAAAATCACCTGCTTTGCCGCTTGAGCGCCTATGCGTCCAAACTCAATAGGCTCAAGTGGTGCCTCACTATAGGCACCTAACTGAATATCAGGATCGGATTGCATGGCCTCGCTGAGCGCAATTTGACGTGAAGGCTCCTCAACCGTATCGTCTGCAACCACAAGCCAGCGACGAAAAGATTCATAATCACCCGATTTTCTATCAATAGAAACACGCACATCGACATCTTCATTAAATCTTTTTTTCGTTGCGGAAGATAATGCCATTTCCAATGCTGTAAAGACAATCTCTTTTTCCACAGCCTTTTCACGCGCCAGCGCATCAACCAACAATAAAATTTCGCGGCTCATAGCCCTCCAGTCAAATTTTTAATTGCCTACAACTTTGGAACCAGTCGAGCTTTTCCAATATTGTGCATATCCAGGTCAAACAATTTTCCTTCGACTTCAAGTATTAAAATGCCCTCATTTATTTCCCGCAAAACTCCTATGAAATTCCTTTGTCCCCGAAGAGGAACGCGCAGTTTCAATTTAACAGTCTCCCCCATAAACCGGAGAAAATCACGCTCTTTTTTCAGCGGTCTGTCCAATCCAGGCGAAGAAACTTCAAGACGATCATAATCGATATTCTCAACAGCCAGCAGACGATTTAAATGATTGCTGATCGCAACACAATCATCTATGGTAATACCGCCGTCCTTGTCCACATACACCCTGATTAATTTACCGTGGGATAATTGCTCGACATCAACCAACTCGTAACCCATTCCATTAAGAGTTAATTCCAGCAAATCTTCCAGCACCATAGCCTCGATACAAATAAAAAATGGGCTGAGATAGCCCATCAAAATTAGTGCCAATTCTATCAAATATTTAAAAAATAAGAAACATGTATCGAAATTTTGTAGCACTTGCAAATGATCTGCGGCACAGTTACTCAGTACGAAATTTTTAGAACAATGATAGCGTTATACGTTATAGTAAATCTTGGGAAATGTATTTATCCTACTTTAGATATTAGGCAGCACCATCTCCTCCCGCCGAAAAGGAGTAGTGAATCGAATCAGCGATGGACACAGAAAGATTACAAAGCATAGAATCACTCAAACATATCAACAAACAAAAATGCTTAACCGCCAAATTAACTGATATAGAAAAAATATACCGGACAAAGGAGTATTCACCTCATGACTTTATTTAACAGCATAAATACAGATAGTTTTTTGATGCATGCCGCTATTGGTGTGCTGCTTTTACTCTTACTTTTTCCAGCATCTCTGAACGCCGAAGTCATTGGCAGCGTATCGACCAAATTCAAACTGCTCGGCGCAAACGACAAAATAGTCATTGAGGCATTTGATGACCCGGATATCAAAGGCGCCACCTGTTATCTCAGCCGCGCGAAAACCGGCGGAGTAAGCGGCGTAGTCGGTATTGCCGAAGACACTTCAGATGCATCGATTGCATGCCGGCAGATTGGGCCGATCACCTTATCCGAAGAAATCAGGAGTGGCAAAGCTGATGGCGAAGAAGTCTTCAAAAAAAGCACTTCTCTGCTTTTCAAATCGCTGCAGGTCGTTCGATTTTATGATCCCAAAAGAAACGTGTTGATTTATCTAACCTACAGTGACCGTATTATCGAGGGATCACCTAAAAACAGCATTTCCACCATTCCGATAATGTCGTGGCGTTAAACTATGGATTGCTGAAGGCACTGAAATCTCAGCAATCCATACTCTCTTCACTGCAACGAAATCCGCATCACTTGATTCGCCTGTTCAATACGAAAATGATGCAGAATATTCATTCCCAGCAGCGCCTCATCAAACATGTCCGGTAAAACAATCACTTCAACATCATTCAACTGAAATGCGCCGAAAGTGATAACAGATACAATTGCCATGCAGGCATCCACGCTACCGTTTGCGGTCATTACATGATGCGGAAGACATTCGCGAATGCCCGCGCGTTCTGCAATTTTCGATGAAACGGAAACATATGTCGCGCCGGTATCGATCAGAAAAAGAACAGGGGCGTCATTAATTGTTCCCACGCTGAAATAATGACCGTTATTCGCCTGCAGCAACTCGATTTTTCCCGTGCCGATAATCTCCAGTGGCCGCTGCTTATCCTTCTGGTGAGCTGAACGATGAATGCTATAAGCAAGCGCCAATTGAACCGGATCAATCCCCGAACCGTAAAATTCAAGCGCTGTTATTTTGCCCGCCTGTACCGCAATCCCGCCGTCAACAGTAACCTTCGCGCCATCGGAAAACCCGGTCTCCAGATCGCACCATGTGGAGCCCACAAAGACCTGCATACCATAATGTCCAACAGGCGCACTGAAATGCGCTGCCTCCCCCGGTGCGACCGAGATGGCAAAGTAATGCACCGAATTCGCTGCGTCGGACAATAATGCGATCAATGGATAATCGTGCTGATTGTCGATCTGCACGCCGGAATGCAGCACATCGATGCGATTCATCGCAGATGGGTCAATGACATGCGCGGATCCGTGCGGTGGCAATAACTGGCATTTTTCCGACTGCGCGGCAACACCGGATGATTGCACTTCACCCGGAACATGAAATAAATCCGGCAGTTTGTAATGGCGTGACAGTACTATTAGAATCAATGCCGGAATCAAAACCACCGTTATCCACAACAATGCATTCCGCGCTGGCGCTTCCGCGTTCTGACTACAGGTTTCCAGCTTTACCTGTCTTCTGTCAGTACCTCGCCGTATTTTATAACCATCCTGTTCCGGTATTCTCATACTTTTCTTTTTCTATCCAGTAAGATAATTCATGAGTTCTACGGTTACCTCACGCCCTGGCTTAAGAAAATCGTCCGCACACTACCGGCGAAGAATATCGATACTTTCGAAAAAAGCACCGAAAAAAGTGAAATCAACCCGCCCGCTCAGCGATATAAGTCTTTATCGCGTCTACGTCAGCATCTTTGACGACAAATCGTTGCGGCAAATCCTCCAGATGTTCATAGCTCGCAGATCGGGGTGGCTCCTGACCGATAGCTTCCTGTATGCTCTCAGAAAATTTGGCAGGTTGAGCGGTTTCCATGCAGATAAGCGGAATATTGTTTTCGCGTAAAGCGTATCCGACTCTCAATCCATCAGCTGTATGTGTGTCAACCAGCACGCGGTATTTCTGATAGATCTCCCTTATCGTGGCGATGCGCGCGGAATGATTGCTGCTGCCGGATACAAAGCCGAAGTCCTTGATTCTTTCAAAAAACGGTGTCCCGGACAAATCAAAAGCCTGGCCTTTGTCTACACAGGCCCATAACCCGGTCACCTTCACAGCATCCCTGTCAATCAGGTCGAAAATAAAGCGCTCGAAGTTGGAAGCCTTGGAAATATCCATGGATGGACTGCTGGTATGCCTAGTTTCACTGGTTGCACGCGGACGGTAAACACCTGTTCTGAAAAATTCGTCAAGCACATCATTTTCGTTCGTCGCCAGGATAAGCTGCCGGATTGGCAGACCCATCATACGCGCAACATGCCCGGCGCAGATATTGCCAAAATTGCCTGACGGTACTGCAAATGCAACTTCTTCATCATTGGACTGCGTTGCCGCAAAATAGCCTTTAAAATAATAAACAATCTGCGCAGCAACACGCGCCCAGTTGATTGAATTGACCGTGCCGATGCGATGCGCCTGCTTGAATGTATGATCATTGCTGACCGCCTTGACAATATCCTGGCAGTCATCAAAAACACCGCGTATGGCTATGTTGAAAATATTCTCATCCTGCAGCGAAAACATCTGCGCGGTCTGGAAGCGACTCATTTTTCCATGCGGCGAAAGCATAAAGACGCGAATTCCTTTTTTGCCGCGCATGGCATATTCCGCACTGGAACCGGTATCACCCGATGTTGCGCCGAGAATATTGAGTTCTTCCCCGGTCTTGGCCAGCGTGTATTCGAACAGATTACCGAGCAGCTGCATGGCGATATCCTTGAAAGCCAGGGTCGGTCCATTGGATAAGGCCAGAATATGAAACCCTGGTTCTAGCGTTTTAAGCGGCGTGATATCATCGCTGCCAAAAGTCTCTGCGGTATACGTGCGATTGATGATTGCGCGCAGATCTTCGGCGGGAATATCGTCCATAAACAGTGAGAGAATTTCAAACGCCAGAGATTGATAGCTCATGTCACGCCACGTCGCTAACGTTTCTCTGCTGATCCGTGGGTACGCCTGCGGAATGGCCAATCCGCCGTCAGGTGACAGACCGCTTAACAGGATTTCAGAAAAAGCCTTTGGCGTCATCCCGCCACGAGTCGAAATATAACGCATAATGGATAAATAATAATTTTCAGGATATAAACACGCTTAGCGCTCGGTTATTACTCAGTTACTGTTCAATTCTTCGATCCGGATTCGCGCTATCTGGCCGGTCACAACGGGCAAAGCCTCAATCCTGGCAATCGCGGCATTCATGTTTTTTTCAAGGTTTTTATGCGTCAGTACGATGATGCTGACCGAACCACCTTCATCGATGGTTTCGTTCTGGATCATCGCGCTGATCGAAATATTAAAATCGGCCAGCACACGCGTAATCTCCGCAAGTACACCCGGTTTATCAATCACCTGCAGGCGCAAATAACAGGCTGCTTCGACCTCTTCCATCGGTAATATCGGTATTTCAGCTAGCGCATCTGGCTGAAAAGAAAGCACTGGCACACGGTGCATCGGGTCAGCGGTTTGCATGCGGGCCACATCCACCAGATCGGCAATAACCGCACTGGCTGTCGGTTCCGCACCCGCGCCCGCGCCGTAATAAAGCGTCGCACCAACGGCATCGCCCTTGACCACGACCGCATTCATCACGCCTTCCACATTGGCCAGCAGACGGCGCTCCGGTATCAATGCCGGATGTACGCGCAGCTCAATGCCCTTAGCGACCCGCCGGGTAATACCCAACAGTTTGATGCGGTAGCCCAGTTTCTCGGCATAACTGATGTCTTCCTGCGTCAGTCTGGTGATTCCTTCAATATAGGCTTTGTCAAACTGAACAGGAATGCCGAATGCAATCGCCGACATGATTGTTATTTTATGTGCTGCATCAATGCCCTCTATGTCATAGGTCGGATCTGCCTCGGCGTAACCCAGCTTCTGCGCCTGCTCCAATACCGGCGCGAAAGGCAGCGATTTTTCGCGCATCTCCGACAGAATAAAATTGGCGGTACCATTGATAATACCCGCGACCCACTCTATCCGGTTGGCCGTCAATCCTTCACGCAAAGCCTTGATGATCGGAATCCCGCCAGCAACGGCCGCTTCAAAAGCCACCATCACACCTTTTGCGCGCGCCGCCGAAAAAATTTCCGTGCCATGATTCGCCAGCAAAGCCTTGTTGGCTGTAACGACATGCTTGCCTTGGGCAATCGCTGTCAACACCAGCTCTTTCGCAATTGTTGTCCCACCGATCAGCTCAACGACAACATCAATCTCCGGATGCGTAACGACATCCTGCGCATTATCGGTCACAGTCACGCCGCCGTCGGCAAAACTGTTCGCCCTGGCCAGATCGCGATCGGCAATCATGGTGACGACTATACCCCGGCCGGAACGGCGGATAATTTCGTCCTGGTTTCGTTTGAGCACCGTGTATGTGCCGCCGCCAACAGTACCAATACCAAGCAAGCCAACTTTTATGGGTTTCATAGTTAGTTTTAAGTTTTTATTGGATAAATAAATAATTTCAAAAAAATAAAAAAGATTCGCAAACAAATATCAGGCAATCAGGTTGAGTGCCGTTTGCGATAGCGTTGCAGATAATGCGCAATGCGGTTTACCGCCTCGGTCAGATCGTCCGTATTGGGCAGAAAAACCACGCGGAAATGATCCGGATTCATCCAGTTAAACCCACTGCCCTGCACCAACAGGACTTTTTCTTCCAGCAGCAGGTCCAGCACAAACTGCTGATCATCGATGACAGGATAAATTTTCGGATCCAGCCTGGGAAAAAGATACAAGGCGGCACGTGGTTTATAGCAGGTCACTCCCGGAATGGCTGTCAGCAATTCCCAGGCGACATCACGCTGCCGCTTGAGGCGCCCGGTCGGCAGCGTCAGATCATAAATACTCTGGTAACCGCCTAACGCCGTCTGTATGCCGAACTGGGAAGGTACGTTGGCGCACAATCGCATTGACGCCAGCATATTCAAACCAGCAATATAGTCTGCCGCGTGACTTTTCTCGCCCGAAACGACCGCCCAGCCGGAACGGAAGCCAGCCGCCCGGTAATTTTTCGACAAGCCGTTGAAAGTCACAAACAGCACATCATCCGCCAACGACGCGATGGACACATGCCGTGCGTCATCGTAAAGAATTTTGTCGTAAATTTCATCGGCATAAACGATCAATTGATGTTCACGTGCAATCTCAATCAGCCCAAGCAGCAATTCCTTCGGATAAAGCGCGCCAGTAGGGTTATTGGGATTGATAATGACAATCGCGCGCGTTCGGGAATTGATTTTGGCGCGGATATCGTCCAAGTCCGGCAGCCAGTCCGACTGCTCGTCACAGATATAATGCCTTGCAATACCGCCGGACAACACGACCGCCGCCGTCCAGAGCGGATAATCCGGCATCGGAATAAGCACTTCATCGCCATTGTCGAGCAAAGCCTGCATCGTCAAAACGACCAGTTCGGAAACACCGTTGCCGATGAAAATATCATCGAGTTGAACATTGGCAATCTGTTTTTCCTGCGTGTAGTGCATGATCGCCTTGCGTGCCGCGAACAATCCTTTCGAATCACAATACCCCGACGCTTCCGACAGATTGTGAATCACATCCTGCAGTATTTCCTCAGGCACATCAAACCCGAACGTTGCCGGATTGCCGATATTGAGCTTGATGATGTGATGTCCTTCCTCCTCCATACGGCGCGCTCGCTCAAGCACCGGGCCGCGAATGTCGTAACACACATTGGCAAGTTTGCTGGATTTCGTAATTGGCCGCATGCTGGATGTATCGTTGGATTAAGAATTATGAATCGGTTTTCAGTTTTTGATGCCGGCTAATCGGCCAGGAACTAAACGAACATTCCTAACCGTGCCAGCCAAAAATAACTGCGTATTATATACTTAATGGACCTAGGTTGCAGCGATTCGGCTGAACATCTTCACAATGCGAACTGGCATCGCTATTTCTCAGAGAATTGATTCAGGAATGAAGTTTTTGCGACTGAAATGCTGAAAAGGACCATAACGATGGAAATTCCTGATTCCGGGGCGATCACGATTCCTGTCCTAACCTTGCTTTGCTTATTTGTCGTGCATGTGTATCTAAATCAGATTGATATGATTACAGACAATTCGATCAATACGCTCCAGAAATAAGGAAATACTGTCAACGCTGGCATAGCAGAGGCTGCTGCTGGTCTCCAATAGCCGGCACATCAAACCGACCGGCAGGTCTTCTTTTCTTGGGCGATAAACGAATATCTCACTTCGTTTCTTTCGCGAAAAAAAAACATCACCTCCTTGAATATCTGCTACTCCATCTTAAGCTGCCTGATCTGTGTCTTCAGGCTTCGAGTTTTTTCCTGTTCCAGCGTCAATTTGCCATCGCCACGAAATGCCTGGCCACTATCATCTGACAGGTGTTCTCTGATCCATCGCCTGAGCATTTCAAGACTTCGCCCTGCTTCTGCTACCGTCAACCCCTGATCCAGGAACCAAACTAATCGCATCCAGTTTGAATTCTCTCGTGTAATGCTTCCATGGTGCCATTCTCTCCTCCAGTTAAGTCAATTTTCTCTTAACCGGAATGTCCGGATCTATATTGAATCAGTCACCAGCTGATTCGTTCCCTACAAAATTCAATTCACAACTGGCGAATAATCCATATGTATGATATGGTTATTTTACAGTTTTATAAAAACTGCGGATTTTGGTTTTCAAGTGACATTATTTTTTCCTGACATCTTTATTAGTCAGAGTCAGCCAAATTTTTTATCGAGGAGGAATAACAATGAGATATGTATTTTCCGTACTTGTTTTATCAGGATTGCTGCTTGCGTTGCCCAATCTGGCAGTATCAGGAAGTGATCAAACCGGTATCCATGGTGGACAGGTACGTGCTGTGGGACCATACCATCTGGAGTTGGTGGCGAAAGATGGCGAATTGCAGCTGTACGTAACCGATCAGAATAACCGGAACAAAATTCAGACCAAGGGCGGCTCGGCCAGGGCCAATATTTCCAATAACGATGAAAACCAGGTCCGTGTTGACCTTGAGCCCGTTTTCGGCAATCTTATGAGAGGATCCGGGGATTTTAAAATCACACCCGAAACAACTGTTTCCGTACTCGTTGCGACAAGTCTCGAAAAAGATACGCATGTGGCCCGCTTCGATTCACTGACTTCACAAAATACGCCTGCTGAAGCGACGGATAACGATGACGACCATGATGAGGATACCCACGAATCGGAATCATCTGATGACGATGATTAGCCTCGGAAACTGACAATCTGCCAGTCCGACCAGAGATTCCTCATTATTCCGATCGAGGATTCTCTGGCTTTTCGTTTGATTCTTAAAGATGCCCCTTAAATGCACCCGCTTCGGTAATAACACACTGCATTGCAATATCATGCTGTTGCGGATGCACATTCTCCAGCCGCTGCATTTCAAATGCCACACCGATTGTCAATGGAGGAACCGTATACGACGCCAGAGTACGGTCAAAATATCCTCTACCATAACCCAGCCGGTAGCCCTTTTGATCGAAGCCGACCATAGGAATGATTAAAACATCAGGCTCAACGCATTGCGTACCCTGTGGCACCGGAATATTGTATGCGCCTGTTTTCATTGGTGCATCAGGCCACCATTCGCGGAAAGAAAGCGGTTTATGCCGGCCAACGACCTCGGGCAGCGCCAGCGTCGCGCCGGACTCCCAGAAATAACGCGCCGCTGCCCTGGGATCATACTCACCACGAAACGGCCAGTACAAACCGATTTTCATTGTCTGCAAAGCGAAAAATTCCCGCCGCAGAAAATCAGAGATAGCGTTGCTCCACTGCTGGTGCTGTAGTGCGGGCACTGCCATTCGGTCAGCGATTAATCGTTCGCGTTGCTGTTTACGCCATGACTGCCAGTTTTCCATGTACTGTTCAACTCAGGTCATTGAGAAAATGCTGAACAATCAGCTTTCTTACCGGCGTCGGAATCGCCAGATGCAGCGCCTCTTCCGGCGCAACCCAGGCAGTCATTTTTCCGGCACTGCCGATTTCCGCTTCTACTTCAACCAATTGGGGATGTATCCATAATCTGAAATGTGTAAAGGTATGCATCAACTGCGGCAATTCAACACCAGGTGCGCCGCTTCCCGCCTTCAATCGATCATGATCCACGGCATTTTCCGGAAAACACCATAAACCGCCCCAGATACCCTGGTCAGGGCGCTTCTCCAGCAAAAGCCTCTGCTTCGCCCGGTAAATCATGAAAACAGTCTGTTTTTCGGATAAACGTTTTTTAGGTCTGGGCGCGGGTAGCAACGCAACGCGTTTTTCCTGATACGCCACGCATGTATGCTGCAATGGACAGCATTCGCAGGCAGGATTCCGGCGAGTGCACAGTAACGTGCCAAGATCCATCAGTCCCTGCGTATAGGCTCTGATACCGGCGGGATCATCGCCGCCGGGCAGGGATTGTTCGGCCAGTCGCCAGAGTTTTTTCAGCGTTTCAGCTTCCCCGGGATAATCCACCACGCCAAAGTAGCGCGCAAGTACGCGCTTGACGTTACCGTCCAGGATGGCATCCCGCTGACCGAAAGCAAATACGGCAATCGCAGCTGCAGTCGAACGCCCTATACCCGGTAATTGCTGTATTGCTTCACGTGATCGCGGAAAAATGCCCTGATGCTCTATCATGATCAGAAGCGCCGCCCGATGCAGATTCCGTGCACGCGCGTAATACCCCAGACCACTCCACAAAGCCAGCACATCATCCAGCGGCGCCTGCGCGAGCTTGTCTATCGTTGGGAATCGCTGAATAAATTGCTGATAATATGGAATAACCGTGTTCACCTGCGTTTGCTGAAGCATAATCTCCGATAACCAGACCGTATAAGGATTAGTGTTGTTCTGCCACGGCAAATGGTGACGGCCATGTTTTTTTTGCCAGATAATCAACAATTCGGCCAATGCAGACATATTGACAATCGTTTATTCAGATGGCTCAATGAGAAAATCATTTTTCCCCGGCCGCAGCATCAGTTGTATGTCTGACAGGTGAATGTCACCCATGGATAGCAATCCGATCTGAATCGAACCATTCAAACCCAACTGCTCCAGTTCTGAGAAATCAGGAATCGCCGCACCTTCCGCTTGCACATCCGAAGCCTTGCCTTTGGATTCCGATTGCCCATCCGGCAGCAATGCCGTTAGATCCAACCGGTCGATTTCAATCCTGAATGCATGCGTTTGTTGTGTAAAATCCTGCACCTGCATTATCGTCTTCACGGCGCTGTTATTGATTTGTCCCTGTAAATCCATGCGCAGCTGCTCGGTTATTCCGTCAAAATCCAGATATCCTTTGAAATAGCCATTGACCGATTTGATCAAATAGTCAGGATGAAAAAAATCAAACGCCAATTGCAGATCCGACAATGATCCTTCCGGCCCTGACATTCTGACTTCAAGCGCGGTATCCAGCACGGCATTTACGCTATATCCATTATGCTGCAACCCTAATTCCATGTGTACATGCGGACTGATCAACAGATTCCCAATCTGCCTCAAACCGGCGATCGATACGCGGGTAGAAATATGCTCAACCGCTCCGGCATCACGATCCTCCGGCAGCGTCTGAACAGATAAAAAAACCGGACCACTGGCCAGATTTTCCTGATTGAATACTGCTTCCTCAGTTTCAAGCCGGATTTTCAATTGCGCAGTACGCGGGCTGCTTCTGTCCGAGCTTCGCCAATGACGAAACACCAACCCGCTTTGCATTTTAATCTGCCGCAGTGACTCCGTTGCAACCTGTGTCGCAGTTAATTGCAGTGCCTCCAGATCAAGTGACTGGTGCGTCATGTCATCCTGAAAGCTCAGCTTGCTGTTTTCCACTTCTATACGCCCGATCTCAAACGCGCTGAAAAATCCGCCACCGCTTTCCTGCAGTAAGTCGGCAATATTCACTGTGCCATCCTGATAACGAACAATCCTGGCCTGAAAACCCGAGATATGCGCATGATCTACAACAAATCGCCCTTTAAGCAGTGGCAAAAGAGATACGGTCAGTCGCATCGTCTCGACGGACGCGAACACATCATCCTGTTGATATTCACTGACTGACAACTGGCTTAAAGACAGATTGGCATAAGGAAAAAATGAGAAATGTATATCCCCGTTGATTCTCAGCGAACGCTGGCTGTTCAATTTAATCCACTGTTCAATCGCTGGTACCAGTAACGTAGGTTTATAGCTGATGATGAATAGCGCCACGCCGCTCATCAATAAGACCAGCGCCAGCAATAACCATCCATAGGTGATGATACGTTTCACTACGATTATCGTATGCCTTAAGTAAAGTGGACATTATCAGAAAACGACTTCAGAAAACTTTGCATTCGGCGTCAATACCTGCATTTTAGTCAATGCCATCAAGTCGATTTGTCTTTTTTCACCACCATCATCAACGACAAGCATCTCTTGCTGATCTACCGACACGATATCAATTGCTTTTCCTTCGATCACTTCACCGTTTTTCAGTATCAGCTTGAGCTGATACATGTACATACACGCCACTTCAACAAAATCATGCAATTCGCATGGAATGACATCTTTTCCCATCACCTGCCCTTTTAACTGCAAAATCGCAAGGCTATACCGATCATTCCTCGAAATCAAGCAAACCTCCCGATAATTTGCTAGGCTAGCGCTTTCAGGATTAGCCCGAAAATGATTTCTTTATCATCTAAACAAATGGAGGTTGATATGCAACGCAAAATCATTATTGCTGTCACAGTTGGATTTATTTTTAGCGGATGTGCAAACATGTCGGAAACACAGCGCGGTTCAGCACAAGGCGCTTTTGCCGGTGCAGCGGCGGGTGCATTGATCGGCGGACTTGCCGGCGATGGCAAGGGCGCTGCAATTGGCGCGGCGGCAGGAACTGCAGCAGGTGCCTTAGCGGGGTATGCGTGGTCAAGGCATATGGAAGAACAGAAAAGACAGATGGAAACGGTAACAGCGGGTACTGGCGTACAGGTTTCCCAGACTGCCGACAATCGCCTGAAGCTCGAAATTCCGAGCGACATCACGTTTGATACCGGGCGCGCGGAAATCAAACCTGGCATGCGTCCGATATTGGACAGCTTTGCGACAAGCCTGCTGCAAAACCCGAATACGCTCGTCTCCATCATTGGACATACCGACAGTTCCGGCAGTGACGCAATCAACAACCCGTTATCCGTCAACCGAGCCGCCAGCACCCGTGATTATCTTGTCCAGCGCGGCGTGCCTTATCAGCGCATTCAGATTGACGGCCGTGGCTCACATGCGCCGATAGCATCCAACGACACACCATCAGGCCGAGCGATGAACCGCCGCGTGGAAATTTATGTTGCGGAACAACCGCCGCAGCAATAACTGGAAAAATATGATTGTCTGAATCTAGCAGGCTATCGTGACAGCATGACTTCCCGCATGGAAATTACGATAACCTGCTAGTCAATTGCTGAGAAACGTTCCAGACGCCGGTACAAATAAAAAAGCGAGCACAGGATATACCGGGTAAAAAGCGGGGTCTATGTCTGATAAATAACATCCTGAGTCTGTTCTTAATACCGCAGGACAACGCAGATAGTTTTTCAGACAATCTTAATCGAAAGAATAATCCAGCCCCTTTTCGGCCATTTCAGCCGCTCGCAGTAGCGCTTTGGCCTTGTTCTGCGTCTCTATCCACTCATTTTCCGGAACTGAATCGGCGACTATGCCAGCACCCGCCTGAACATAGAGTTTGCCGTCCTTAATGACACCCGTCCGGATCGCGATCGCCAGATCCATATCGCCGTTAAATCCAAGATAGCCTACTGCGCCGGCATAGATACCCCGTTTAGACACTTCGAGCTCGTCAATAATCTCCATCGCACGAACCTTGGGCGCTCCACTGACCGTGCCCGCAGGAAATGTGGCGCGCAGCACGTCCATGGCATTCATTCCGTCTCTCAACTTTCCTTCCACGTTAGAGACGATATGCATCACATGCGAATAGTTCTCAATATTCATGTGCTCGGTCACTTTAACACTGCCGGTCTGCGCAACACGTCCGACATCGTTACGCCCGAGATCCATCAGCATGACATGCTCCGCCAGCTCTTTGGGGTCCGCCAGTAAATCCGCGGCATACTCGGCATCCTGCTGCGGATCGTTGCCGCGCGGACGCGTTCCGGCTATCGGTCTGACCGTGACGGTATCGTTTTTCAAACGCACCAGAATTTCGGGTGACGCTCCGACAACATGAAAATCATCAAAATGATAATAAAACATGTACGGTGATGGATTGAGGCTCCTGAGCGCGCGGTACAATGCCAGCGTTGACGCATGATACGGCTTGCTGGTACGTTGCGACAGGACGACCTGCATAATATCGCCGTCGTAGATATATTGCTTGGCGCGTTTGACGGCGGCAATAAACTTGCTTTCCTGAAACTCGGAAACAGCAGTCTCCTGATTGACCGCCTGTTCAACCGGAATTTCAATCGGTTGACGTAATTTTGCCAGCAATGTCCGCAACCGCTTTCTGGCTGCCTGATAGGCATTTTCGACGCCCGGATCGACATAAACCACCAGATACAGCTTTCCGGACAAATTGTCCACTACGGCAATTTCTTCCGAAAGCAGCAGCAACACATCCGGTGTATTGAGTGCATCCGGTCTGGCGTGGCCTGCCAGCTTATGCTCGATATACCGTACAGTGTCATACGAAAAATAACCGACCAGCCCGCCGCAAGGCAATTCTCCAACTGGTGCGACGTTGAAATTCGACAGATAATTGCTGATATAGGCCAGCGTATCATCTACCGTCTCTCCCTCGACACAGTTCTTATTCACCACTGTGACCTGATTGCCACGCGCTTCGATACGCGAGGTTGCGGGCAGTCCGACAAATGAGTAACGACCAAAGTGCGAGCCGTCCTGCACCGATTCCAGCAGGTAGGTATAAGGCTGATTGGCCAGTTTCAGATAAATTGAAAGCGGCGTATCCAAATCCGCAAAAGTTTCCAGCACAACCGGAATCCGGTTATAGCCTTTCTCTGCAAGTTGATTAAATTCATTTTCAGTCATTGGATACTTCCAGGGATAGGGATAGCGCCTGCGGAAACACAAACTCAGATTGTGTTATCAAACACGCCGGTTCAAATAGCGGCAGCATACAGGATCAAGGCGCTTTGACGATTAATTGAGCAGCTTCCACAAGAGTGGGCACAATCGCATCGCAGTCCAGTTCATGCACATCACGGTCTTCGTTGTAACCATAAGGCACGCAAAAGATATGACAACCCGCTGCGCGCGCCGCTGTGGCATCGTTTAATGAATCACCGAACAGGATCGCCTCGTGCGGTTGTACATTAAAATGCTTGCAGATGTGCGTCAGCGGCATCGGATCGGGTTTGCATTTCGGCAGAATATCGCCGGACAGAATGATTTCAAAATAATCATGGAATCCGGTTGATTTGAGCAGCGGCAGCGTAAAGATCTCCGATTTATTCGTAATGCAGGCCAGATGAAAACCAGCCTGCTTCAAAAGCTCAACGCCCTCTTTGACACCCGGAAATGGCCTGGTTTTGACGTGAACATTCTCAGCATAATTTTTCTTGTAAATAGACAGTGCCTTTTCCAGTAAATCCGGCTCGGGTTCTCCGTTTAAATCACCAGTCAAGGCGCGCTTGACAAGTCTCTGAATACCCTTTCCGATATAGGATTTGATCGTTTCAACCGAACGTTCCGGCCTGCCCAGTTCGCGAAGCATCAGGTTGGCCGCCAGCGCGAGATCTTCAGCGGTATCCAGCAAAGTACCGTCCAAATCGATCATAACGACTTTGACCGCCAGAGGAAAAACCGGCTTTTCGAGAGTACTGCTGGCATAGGAAAAAATATGTTGATTCATATCACAAAAAGACATGTTCTACAGACATGTTTATTGGAAATAATTATTGAAATTTATACTTTGCTCAATTCTTCGCGCAGCGCTGAAACGACCGTGTCATAACGATGCGGATCACTGTCTTTTCCTGCGCCATAGATTGCTGACCCTGCTACAAAAGTGTCAGCGCCCGCGCGTGCAATTTCTGCGATGTTATCCACTTTGACACCACCATCAATTTCCAGCATGATCGATCTACCGCTCTCATCAATACGCTTGCGGACGGCTCGGAGTTTGTTCAGCGCTTCAGGAATAAACGCCTGTCCGCCAAAACCGGGATTGACCGACATGATGAGAATCAGATCCAGCTTGTCCAGCACATGATCAAGATAGTGCAGCGGCGTAGCAGGATTAAAAACCAGACCAGCCAGACAACCCTGGTCTTTGATGAGACCAATGGTACGATCGATATGTCTGGATGCCTCGGGATGAAACGAAATAATATTCGCACCCGCTTTGGCAAAATCGGGAACAATGCGATCTACCGGCTCCACCATCAGGTGTACATCGATCATCGCGTCAGTCAGCGGGCGTATTGCTTCGCATACCAGCGGCCCTATCGTCAGATTAGGAACATAATGATTATCCATCACGTCAAAATGTATGATGTCAGCCCCTGAATCGATAACGTTGGTGATTTCTTCCCCAAGTCTGGCAAAATTGGCTGACAAAATACTGGGTGCTATACGGTACATACAAAACCTCTCAAATTATCAAATGCGCTATTTTACCCGCAAATGGACTTGCACGTTAATGAGAAGTAAATTGTTTCAGAAATTACCGTATTTTGTTCTTGATACAATCCAGAAAATAGTGTGGAATAAGACTCATGTCAGAAAACAAATATGAAATCGATGTCAGCGTGCGAGCGGTCTATTTACCCGATCAGTCAGATGTGGAAAATGATCAGCATGTATTCGCCTATACCATTACCATAGCCAACAAAGGTACAGTTGCTTCGCAACTGATCAGCCGTCACTGGATTATCACCAATGGCGATGGCTCAGTGCATGAAGTACGTGGACTGGGCGTTGTCGGCGAACAGCCTGTACTTAAACCAGGGGATACGTTCGAATATACCAGTGGTACTGTCATCTCAGCATCGGTCGGTTCGATGAAAGGCAGTTATCAGATGGCAGCTGAGGACGGTGTTCATTTTGACGTTCCGATTCCCGAATTTATATTGACAGCACCTCGCGTTTTACATTAGGTTGCCCCGAGGCTCAATCAAAATCCCGGATAAGGCAACCAGGAAGCTAATGATCAGTCCGGCATGACAGGTATTTCCTGGCCAGGGCCAGTATCATTCGCCAGAATCATGATGGAAACCCTGCGATTGCGCTTTCTGCCCTCGCTCGTTTCGTTACTGTCCACAGGCCTGTTCTCACCATAACCGACAGCAGTCAGTCTGGCGGCATCCACGCCATTTTCAATGAACTGTCGAATTACGCTGCTGGCCCGTGCTGTCGATAATTCCCAGTTTGATGGAAAATGAATCGTATGAATAGGTATATTATCCGTATGACCCTCGACATGAATTTCATGATCATGCCCTCGAATGACTTTAGCCACGGCGCGCAACGCTTCGATCGAGTTTTCCTCCAGCAATGCTTCGCCGGGCGGAAAAAGAACGCTGGCGTTGATTTCTACCGTAATACCAATCGCACTTTGCGTCACCGTTACGCTGCCGTTATTGACCAGTGGTTCCAGTGCATGAAGGATATCTTTTGCCATCGACCGCAGCGTTTCCTTTCTCTCTACACGCTGTCCCTGTTCAGTTCGTCCGTTTTCTTTTTCCATGATTTTGATCATCGCACCATCAGGCTCGGTCTTGATGATGGATTGCGCAATTTGGGGCTGACCGGTATCCATGTGTGACGCGGTACTTTTAAAAGCAGTCACCAGAGAGTTACTCAGGATTTTGTATTTACCTTCGTTCAAAGAAGATGTTGCGTACATGACTACAAAAAACGCGAACAGCAAGGTTATGAAATCTGCATAGGAAACCAACCAGCGATCATGATTTTCATGCGCGTCATCTTCCTTAAATGACTTTCTTCTGACTATCATATGGAATAATTTATCCTGTTCCGATCGAAACTATCGATCAAATATCAGTGATCGAAGTAACTCATCAACCGATTCTCGATTTCCCTTGGATTTTCTCCATTGGCTATCGCGACCAATCCGTCAACCAATGCTTCCCGCATAACGAGCTGTTCGTTGATGACGGTTTTAAGTTTGCTGGCAACGGGCAGAAACACCAAATTCGCCAATCCAACACCATAAATAGTGGCGACAAATGCCACAGCAATGCCATGGCCTAACAGACTTGGATCGGACAAATTTCCCATGACATGAATTAGTCCGAGTACCGCACCGAGAATGCCGATAGTCGGTGCATAGCCACCCGCCGCCTCCCATATTCTCGCCGACTGACGCTGAAAAGAGACCTCGGTTTCAACACCTATCTCAAGTATCTCACGCAACTTTTCCGGCTTACTGCCGTCCGCGATCAACTGCAATCCCTTTTTAGTCAGCGGATCGGTAACTTTGTCAGCATGTGTTTCCAATACCAGGAAGCCTTCTCGCTTTGACAGATACGACCAGCTGACCAATTGCTTAATCAATATTTGATACGGCCTTACAGGCGGATAAAAGACCCATTTTGACATCTTCACGCCGTTGATCAGTATCTTAACGGGGCTTTGCAGAAGAACAGCGCCAATAGTACCGCCTACTACAATCACGAAAGCCGCAAACTGCATTAACGCGCCGATATGGCCGCCCTCAAGCATTTGCCCGCCCATAATCGCTACTAATGCCACGGCAATTCCAAGGATACTGCTAATGTCGATTTTTGTTTTTCCGATCATTACAATAGTTCACTCAGTATCATCTTAAAATGGCGCATCGTCCAATCATCAGCTCTCTGGTTCGTCAAGGATTTCTTAAACGGCTGCGCAAGCGCGCTATGGCTTGTGTATGCAACTGGCAAACGCGGGACTCACTTACACCCAGTACTTCCCCAATTTCACGCAGGTTCATCTCCTGCTCATAGTGCATCCCCATAACCAGTTTTTCACGCGGCGGCAAATTCTCGATCGCGTCCACTAACGATTTTCTGAGACTTTCATCAACCAGTCTATCCAGCGGGTTACTGCCATCATCAACCATTAAACGATCCAGAAAAGGTTCCTCGTCCTCCTGCTGAAAATCTTCGTAGTAGATTAGCTGCGCGCCGCGCGCGCTTTGCAGTGTTGAATGATATTCATCAAGCGAAATCTGTAATTCGTCTGCAAGTTCCTGCTCACTGGGCGCGCAGCCATTCAACTGCTCGAGCCTGGTAACCGCCAGCTCGATCTGCCGCATCTTTTTGCGAATACTACGCGGCAACCAGTCCGCTTCGCGCAATTCATCCAGAATCGAACCCCGGATACGTTGCGCAGCATAACTTTCAAACTGCCTGCCGTAAGAACCTTCGTAACGGGTAACCGCATCAAGCAAACCGATCATTCCCGCCTGAATCAAGTCATCCACTTGAACACTGGCCGGAAGTTTAGCCATCATGTGATAGGCAATACGCTTTACCAGCGGCGTAAACTCATCAAAAAAATCGTCTTTATCTTTAATTCCAGTAGCTGTATACATATCGTTGCTAAATCGTAAAATTAGCCATGCTCAGATGACTTGTGTGAATCAAGCGCTGCATAAATTCGCCAGTTTCTCCCTGAAAATGTTCCACGCATGGAGAAAACATCACATTATCAGCGAACTGCCTAAACCGGTCGGCGGTTAGGGATGTTGAAAAAAGATTGATTACAGGCTGGCACATGCGATTGGCCTGACTTATTTTTTTATCCAATTGCATGTATCCCACCATCTCGAGTGAAACTGAAAGATACTGACGCACAACACGTGAGAAATTCTCAAAAACAGCATGAGCCGTATGCGATGATTCAGCCTTATTGATAAAAATCAGGAAACTCTGCTTTGCATAATTCTGGCTCATCATTTTTATCAATGCATAAGCCCCGGTGAGGGCGGCGGCGGAACCGGAAACAACAATCAACACCTGTTGCGAAGCAAGGCTTAGCGGCAAAACATGGGTATCCTCTGCCATTGCCGTATCGATCAAAATGATATCAATCGACTCGGCATACTGGCTGAAGCTTCTGACAAGCCTGCTTTGTTCCAGAGTGCTCAAGCCTGACAGGGCATGAATGCCCCTTAATGCGGATAAAACAAAGATATTTTCAGATCCATGCAAAACAACCTGATCCAGCCTTCTATCCTGATTAATAACATGCAGCAGATCAAAACGCGTTTTTAATCCTAATCTAGCGCTGATATTGTCAGGACAGGCATTCTCGTCAATCAACAAAACGCGCTTGCCCTTCTCCGCCCATACTGCCGCCAGATTAACTGCAATGGTTGTTCTGCCGACACCCTTCATGCCTCCGGCAATCGTGACGACACGGGTTGCCGGATTGATTCTGTTCGCCATCAACCCGCGCAAACCTTCAGCCTGATCGCTCGTATACCTAATCATTGACGACTCCAGCATAAACCTGACCGGCGATATCGTCCGTGCCGGAACTTTTCGCCATCACCAGAGCGTACTCGGCATCCTGTAACGTGAAAGCCGTCTCAACCGGTCTGACTCTGAAAATTTCCCGCAATAAATTACGTCCATTTGCCGGATGAATATCTTCAGGCACTTTTTGTCCATCGGTGACATAATGCAATATCAGCTTGCGACGGATAACCGCATCCAGCGCTGCTCCCATGCTCGCAGCTTCATCGAGCTTAGTAATAACGCAGCCATGAATGCCATACTTACTGTAGGTTGAAATGATTTCATCCAACGTACTGCCGCTTGATGTAGCGCTCACGACCAGTATCTTTTTAATGTTTGCACCCGTGCGAGCAAACATTGCAATTTGCTCGGCCACCATCTGGTCACGATGACTCATGCCTATCGTATCGATCAGCACGATATGCTTATTTTTCAATTCGGATAAAGTCAACTGCAGATCGTCGGCATCCTGAATGTTTCTGACAGATAATCCAAGCAACCGGCCATAGATACGCAGTTGCTCATGCCCTCCGATACGGTAGCTATCCGTCGTCAGCAAAGCCACTTTATCTGCGCCGTGCCTGATAACACTGCGCGCAGCAATTTTTGCAATCGTTGTTGTTTTACCGACACCGGTTGCCCCAAGCAAAGTGTATACCCCCCCTTTCTGAATCATTTCATCACTGGCAGCAGTTTGCAGATTGAACTCCAACGCCGACAGCGCCTGCTTGAGACTTTGCATATAAGTCAAACCTTCGGATAATTTGTCAACCAACCGACGCGACAAGAGCGGACTGAATCCTGCATTCAGCAGCGTACCGAGCATTTTCATTTTCTCCGGTCTGCGCTGCGTCGCGTTACCCCATGCCACTGCCGCAAGCTGTTCTTCAAGCGTGCTTCTCATGGTATGAATTTCATTCATAAGGCTGCGCACAAAATCCTCAGTTACGATATTCTCCGGAATGCTTTTCGGCAGCGGACTATCGATAGCGGACTGCCTGTCTTTTTGTTTTCCTGCACCTTCCTGCGCGGTATGTGCGGCATAAACAAATGCAGCAGATGATTCGTCAGCGGAAGGAGAACGCGCAGCAACTGGTTCAGGCGATAGTAATTCCCGCGGGTTTTCGTCTTTTTCCCTGAATTGATCTGGCTGATGCGCACCAACCAGATTTGTCATTTCCGAATCAGCCAGTGCCATTATCTCTACACCACCCGAGATTTTTCGATTGGATAAAATGACAGCTTCACCACCCAGATCATTTTTAACCTTGCGCATTGCTTCTCGCGATGTGGCCGCGACATAACGTCTTACTTTCACTGTTTACCTCCAATAACGGAAGTGATTTTGATTTTCCGGGATTCAGGAATCTCGGCATGCGAAAGCACTCTGAGCTGAGGCACAGCGCGGCGTAGAAACTGTGCCAGCAGACCGCGGATTGGACCAGGAACCAGCAATACAGCTGGCAATCCGAGATTTTCCTGATGCTTAGCAGCCGTCACCGCCTCTTTCAACAGCATATTTGCAAGTCCAGGTTCTATGCCACCGCCTTCCTGCCCGCCACTTTGTACAACCTGTGTCAGGATATTTTCCAGTTCATGATGCAGTCCCATAGCCTGAAGCTCGCTATCCGCCGGAAAATACTGTTCGACGATGGCACGCCCCAGAGCAATGCGTACAAATGCCGTCAGTTGCACGGTATCCTGCGTCGTGCCGGCATATTCTGTCAACACATCAACGATGGTGCGCATATCCCGGATATGAACATTTTCACTTAACAGGTTTTGTAGAATTTTTTGCAGCGCCGCCAGCGGCAGCAGCTTGGGTATCAAGTCTTCAATCAGTTTTGGTGATTTGGCGTTCAGATGATCCAGCAGCAACTGCAACTCCTGCCGACCCAGCAATTCAGCTGTATGCATATGAATAAGATGATTGATATGCGTCGTCACTACGGTGCTCGCATCGACTACCGTATAACCATTGCTTTGCGCCGATTCTCTGAGTGAAGCTTCAATCCACACCGCTGGCAAACCAAACGCCGGATCACTTGTCGGTGTGCCGGGCAGCGCCATAGTCACCCTGCCAGGATTTATCGCCAGATACATACCGTTATACGACTCACCTTTACCAATTACAGAACCCTTCAGCGTAATTTGATAGGCATTCGGACGCAACTCCAGATTGTCTCGAATATGCACAACCGGTGGCAGAAAACCAATTTCCTGGGCAAATTTGCGCCGTATGCCATTAATACGTTTGAGCAAATCACCCTGCTGTGCTTTGTCAACCAGCGGGATCAGACGATAACCAACTTCCAAACCCAGTGTATCAATCGGAAGTACGTCGTTCCAGCTGGCATCCTGCTGTTCCACAACCGGCACCATGGTATTTGCCACAGCCTGTTCTTCCGCCCTGCCCAGTGCATTTTTCTTCATGAAATAAGCACTGCCTCCGAGCACACAGGCCAACAGCAGAAATACAAAATGCGGCATACCCGGAACCAGTCCCATAACACCCAGAATACCCGCCGTTATCACCAGCACCTGCGGCTGGTTGAACAACTGTCCAAGAACCTGTTCACCAAGATCTTCTTCCGTTGTCACACGACTGACCACCAGACCGGCGGCGGTAGAAATAATCAATGCCGGAATCTGGGCAACCAGGCCATCGCCGATCGTCAGTAACGTATAGTTACGCGCGGCGGTATCCAGATCGAGATCATGCTGCAACATACCCACGATCAGCCCGCCGATAATCGTGATCAACATGACCAGCACGCCGGCAATCGCGTCTCCACGCACAAACTTGCTGGCACCATCCATTGATCCAAAAAAATCAGCCTCCCTGGAAATCGCAGTACGGCGATTTCTGGCTTCTTCTTCACCGATCAGACCGGCATTCAAATCCGCATCAATCGCCATTTGCTTCCCGGGCATGGCATCCAGGGTAAAACGTGCGCTCACTTCGGCAATACGCCCTGCGCCTTTGGTGATCACGACAAAATTAATGACGACCAATATAATGAAAACCACCAGACCTACGGCATAGTTCCCGCCAACCAGAAAATGGCCAAACGCCTCGATCACTTTTCCTGCTGCATCAGGTCCGGTATGTCCTTCCAGTAAAACAACCCGTGTTGAAGCAACATTTAAAGATAACCGCAACAGTGTCGTAATAAGCAATACTGTTGGAAACACCGCAAATTCCAACGGGCTTCTGGTATAAAGGCTGACCATTAAAACAATAATGGCCAGCGCAATATTAAATGTGAATAAAATATCCAGAATAAACGGCGGCAAAGGAAGCACCATCATACCGAGAATCATGATAATCAGTATCGGCCCCGCCAGCGTTTTGAGATTGCTTCCAGTCATAAAACTGGATAAAGTCATTGTGTTATTCATACGCATCAAGTTACAGCAATTTTTAAATTTTCATCGTTGAATGAATGCCTGAAATCCTCTTTTATTCTCGGATTCTCAATCAATCAGGCGCGGAAACTTCCAATTCCCGGGGAACCTGGATAGCGCCAATCGGTTCGGGTATTTCCCCGCCATAACTCTGATAACGTCTGAGTTGATATACATAGGCCAATACTTCCGCAACTGCCGTATACAGTTTTTCGGGTATTTCCTGATCCAGATCGGAATGGTGATAAAGGGCGCGCGCGAGTGGCGGCGCTTCGAGAATGGGAATACGATGCTCCTCGCCCAGTTCGCGTATCCGTGCTGCCAGCAAGTGCACGCCTTTGGCGACGACAATTGGCGCACGCATTGTTTCACCCTTATATCGCAGGGCAACAGCGTAATGTGTAGGGTTAGTCACGATAACATCCGCTTCGGGTATCGCCGACATCATGCGGCGACGGGCAGCTTCGCGTTGCAAGCTTCGAATACGGCCTTTTACCAGAGGATCACCCTCACTCTCTTTGAATTCCTTGCGAATCTCTTCTTTAGTCATACGCAACTGCTTGGCG
This sequence comes from Nitrosomonas sp., assembly GCA_028577615.1. Lineage (GTDB taxonomy): Bacteria > Pseudomonadota > Gammaproteobacteria > Burkholderiales > Nitrosomonadaceae > Nitrosomonas. Next base: position 52,900 of record JAJSDU010000001.1, on the reverse strand, counting down.
TGATCCCAGATTTGAAAAGGCACGTCAATGACTACAATAAAAATCATTGCGGCAACAATAAACAAAAAACTCAGAATCATTAACTCGCCCGCGCGCGTAATCCCCGAGTTAACAGGTATTGCGATCAATGAGAGAACCGATTCTGTATTACTCCAGACAACCAACGCCGCCACACTGCCGATTACAATCGTTTTAGCTATCGCTTTCAGCAACTCCGTCAATCCATGCACTGAAAAAATCCTGCCAAATCCGGTGACTGGATTAAGTCGCTTAAAATCAGGTATCAGTGCCTTACTGCTGATCAACCAGCCACTGAGCAGCATGGGTGCAAAAAATGCAGTAATCATCAAAACAATCAACAAAGGAATTAAGGCCAGAAGTCCCTCAAAAGCTAACTCACTCAATCGATTGAACATCAATTCAGGTTGGAACGCGAGCTCCCGCTCCACGCGCATACCTTCACGCATGATAGCCAGCAAATCATCCATCAAGTGATTGCCCATGAAAACCATGCCTGCAGCGGCGGACAGCAGCAGAATGAACGTCGTTAATTCCTGTGAACGGGCAACCTGCCCATCTTCCCGCGCTTTCTGTATGCGCTGAGGCGTCGCCTGTTCCGTTCGTTCTAAATCACTGTCTTCTGCCATCACGACTCCAAACTATTCAGTGCGCATTATCAATCTGAAGATTCGGAATGAATGGGTGAAAAAGCAGGATTTCCACCTGTTATTTCGGATGGATTTATGGGGAAATGTTGCTGGCAGCTCTGTGGAGATGTCGTTTTGCTAATCTCCAGGACAATACAAAGCGGTGATCACACCAGAAGCAATGAACGCATGATTCTCAATCTGAAGGTACTCTTTGTGAGAATCTCTGAAAATAATGGCATGGAATGCATATATCAATCACGATAGACCGGAAAGGTGACATACACATTGGTGACGAGTGGTAAGACAGCAGTCGCGGATTAGGCGATCAGGCTATCTCTTTCGGCCGAGACACGCTGCACAACCTGCATTGTTGATCGGTGATATCCTGCCATCGTCCGTCAACAGTGATTTCTGCAACAGCGCAAGTCGTCATGAGCTTCCCGTCAATCCCTGGTTTTGTTTCCCGGCACAATATCTGTAATAGACAATCCAGTCCTGGATTGTGGCCGACCAGCAGTACGGACTGCGCCTGTTCCGGCAATGTTCTAACCACTTCGAGCAGCGTTTCGGGGCTGGCTGCATAAATCCGGCTGTCGACTTGAATGTTTTTGGCAGGAATATTCAATGCTTCCGCAAATATCATCGCGGTTTGATAAGCACGCAACGCAGGTGAGCTGATCATCACCGTGGGAATATTATCCTGTCTGGCCAACCACGCAGCCATTCTGGGCGCATCGGCCTGACCACGTTTGGAAAGCGGGCGATCCAAATCGCTGATAACTCCCTGTTTCCAGTCTGATTTTGCGTGCCTCAGTAAATAAAGTTGATGTGGCAATGTGTTCTCCCCTGTATTCTGGACAGTTACAGACTCATGATTTCGCTCCAGAGCGCCTGATAGGCCTGACTTGCTCTGCTGTTTTTCGCGAATACAGCTACTGGCTGGCGATGAATGCCCATCAGCTCAACATCGCTCGCATAAGGAATACAGGTTTTCAATAGCTGGACATTTGCCGGCGGGTTTTCGACAATCTGTCTATGCAACTTCTTGCGATTATCGATCATGGAAAAAAATGCCAGAACTCTGGAAGAAATAATGCCTGTTTTTTCACAGAAATCGCCTATCTGATCCAGCGTACGCAGAGATAGCGTTGTCGGTATTGTCGGTACGATGATCCGGTCAGCAGCGTTCAGTATGTTCTCCGATATCAAAGAAACACCGGGCGGACAATCCAGAAAAATATAATCATACTCAGCCTTCAGCGGCTTCAGCAGCTTGCGTATCTGCATATCCGGATTTTTGAAATCATCCAGTTGCAAGTCAAGATGACGATAAGAAAAATCGGCGGGCACAAGGTCGAGGTGTTGATAGTCCGTACCTTTAACGACATCACGCAGCATTTTCTTGCTGGTCAGCAAACCTTTTCCGCCTTTTTTAATCTTCGGCTTAATCCGGAAATAAAAACTCGCTGCTCCCTGCGGATCAAGATCCCAGACTAAAGTCCGGGCCCCTTCAAGCGCAGCGAGATAGCCCAGATTAACGGTCGCCGCTGTTTTCCCGACACCGCCTTTGATATTGTAGCAAGCGATTACCTTCATACTGTTCTGTCCCGGGATTGATGTTGAAGGCTAAATGTATTCATGAATGCAACCCTGTTATCCGGTTGCGCGAAGGTGCTGAAACAATGTTCAAATTCAGCTCGAACCACTGCTTTACGCGCATTCAGTTTTTCCACAAGAACCCCCATCGCCATGATTGTTTTCGCATCAGCCAGTTCTTCCTGTTGCATCTGCTCCGCAAAGCCGCACAACTGTATCGTTTGTACGTACAAATCCTGAAACTCGCCCAGGTGATCCTGAAGCTGCTTAAGTGTTTTCAACAGATCTCTGACGACATTTTCAGGATAAAAATCATGGAAAAATTCGACCAGATAACGGAACTTTTTACAGGTTTTGCGCAACTCGTGTAACTCTTCGTCCCGCGATTCCGGTGTAATCGAATTTCCCTCCTGAAGTATCCGTTTATATAGCTTCGTTATGCGTTTGCCGGCAACCTGCCTAATCGGCTTATTGGCATTTATCGTTTCCAGCGGCGCAACTGACTGCGGCCAGATGACGCACGACTGGACATTCTCGCTATCCAGCATTTCACGCCATTCCTTGATCAGCTGTTGATAACGCTTTGACTCAAGCTTGCGGCAAAGCCTGGCATGTTCAATCTTCCGGTGACGTTCAAGAAACACATGGAAGGGCGTAATATGCTCCTGCATTGCTCTAGGCAATGCCTGCCTGTACGCGTCAAATGTGAGCAAATAAACATCAAGATCGCGCACGGGACCGGTTATCTGACCCAACCAGTAAAATTCACGTTTAAAATATGCCAGTCGCCGGGCAGGAAAAATATATTTGATCTGACTCAATAATGACCGGGTGCGTCTGACCGCCACCCGGTAGTCGTGCAAAAATTCCGTATCAACCGCATCGCGCAGACCAGATTCGTTGGTCCGTATTACCCTGAATAAATGCCGCAACAATATCCGAGCCGCCTCCCATGTATTGAGCGAATCATCAAGCCTGCAGACACTCGCATAGACAGAAGAATCAGGCGCCTTGCCAATCGCGGCAAGAATCTCGTCCAGTAGCGCAATTTGTTCGTAAGGCAACCGCAACTGTCCGGAAATATAACGCCTGAGCTGCATGAATATTTTTCGATAACCCTTGACAGGTGAAACAATCAATCGTCCGGTATGAAATGCTTTATCCATGCCTCCAGCCAGCGCATGGCTTTCCATGCGAACTACCGCCACCGTTTTGTTTTCCTTGTTCAGGATGTTGAATTGTCTGCTCCTGACAGCAACCGCCACCACTGGCATTAACGCTCTGACATCAAGCAAGTCGTCCAGAATCCTGCGGCATATCCGATGCACAATGTCTCTCGAGAATCGGGGAATCCGGTCGATCGAACATTCGCAGACATTGTCACCGGTTTTCCTGTCTTGGACAAAAAATACACCCGCGTTTTGTTTACGTTCGCCCCCATCCGGCATGTCCCACCCGCATACCCGATTATTCCGGTATAACCGCCAATCAAAAGAATCCAGGTAATGCCTCTTCAGCTGTGCGGCAGAAACCTCGTGCACAGGATATTGCCGGCGCAATAATTCAAACAGCAGCTCAACGTCAGCATCCTGTCCCAATGTGAATACCGTGCTCTGCGGAGATTTCATTCTGTCGATGATAGTCATGCCACCCCGTTAATCAAGAAGCGGAAAATTCGATGCTCGCAGATACACTTCCGCCAAAATCAACTCATCACATAACACATTGTAATACAATCTTCTTTCAAGTTCAGTTGAAAAAACCAACAGAAATCTTTTCTGCACCAGAATACCGCGTATCATTGTTCCCATGACCTATTTCTGTCGGAAGGAGCTTTAAATGCTGGAATCATCATGGCGCATCGGCTCGATAGCGGGTATCCGAATCGGCGTTCATTACACATGGTTTATCGTTTTTTTCCTGCTCAGCAGCGCACTGGCGGGTTTCTTCAGAGAAACGCATGCCGAGTGGCAGATAAGCACCGTTGTATTAACAGCCGTGCTGACTACGCTGATGTACTTTGTCAGCATAGTCCTGCACGAACTCGGACACAGTCTGGTCGCAATAGCTCGCGGTGTTCAGGTTCGCGCAATCACATTGTTCATCTTTGGCGGCATTGCGCAGGCGGAAAAAGACGCTGATACCGCGGCAACCGAGTTTTATATTGCCATTGCCGGGCCGCTGGTCAGCTTTGCGCTGGCCGCATTGTTTTATGTCCTATCCGTCTGGTCATCGTCTTACAGCGCTACTGTGACTGAAGCATTCAACTGGCTTGCCACGATAAATTTCGTTCTGGCGATATTCAATTTGGTACCCGGATATCCGCTCGACGGTGGTCGTGTTTTTCGTGCGTTGATCTGGCGGTTAACCGGAAATGCGGACAAGGGAACCCGCTGGGCCGTGCTGGGCGGGAAGATTGTTGCGTTCGGTCTGATGTTTTCAGGTGCGCTGATCGGACTGCTGCCCGGCATGCTGATTAATGGACTATGGCTTATTGCGATAGGCTGGTTTCTGTTCGCCGCAGCCGAAGGCAGCCGGCGCGCCTATTTTACCGAACGTCTGGCGGCGCATGTTAAGGTAGGCGATGTCATGAAAAAAGCGGTACCCATGGTGACCGCCAATACGCCGATCGTACAATGGATAGACGAACAAATGCTGTTCACCGGCCAGCGCTCGGCGTTGGTCGTTGAAGATAATCAACCGATTGGTCTGATCACACTCAATGATGTTATCAAATGTCCGCGCGAACAATGGCCTGAAACACCGGTACGCATGAAAATGACGCCGGTTGACCGCCTTCATACGGCAAAACCATCAAACAGCATCCTCGAGGTTTTGAAAATCATGCGCGAACATAACATTAATCAGGTGCCTGTTGCCGATGAAGACAATATCGTGGGCTGGATTGACCGTGAACATCTATTGAAAATAATGCAGTTACACAGCACAGTGGAACGATAACACTGAATAACAACTGACTTGAAACAGTTTTACAAACAGCCCTTATTCAAAACCTACCAGAGTAAACTGAAAACTGACTGGATCGGTCAACGCTAAAACAACATTCTTCACGATTGTTGTCTCATCGATCATGACAGACGGAATCAACAACGTGCCATTCCCGGCAGAAAAAGTCGCTCTGTTTCCGGGCTCTGTGGTTAGCTGCACAATACTGCCTGGATCAAGTTCGAACACGATGCCGGATTCAGATGCAACAAGCTGCAACCGGACATCAAAATAATGGTTATTGCCGGCATCGACGGCGAAGCCAGCCGTACTACCGTCAAAAACACCGGTCACATCATGCAAATCAACACTGCTGATGACGACAAAATTATCAACCTGGGGGGGCTGCGTAACATCAAAATTAATCGTCGGCGTAGTGGACAATGCGCCGCCAAAATTAACTCTCTGAAGCGCTGCAATGGCATCGAATATTGCCATGCCATTATAAAGAATTTTCGCAAACACCGTAAATCCGCCATTCTGGTTATCAAGATTTACTGAATTATCTGCAAGGCTGACAAACCACTGACTGGTTGCGCTATCCGGATCACCCCCCACCTTGGCCATCGCCACGGTACCCCGCGTATTGGAAATACCAAATTCATTTTTGATTGGATCGAACACATCTACCGCCGAAACTTTTGCACCGGTATCGCTGCCGGTCACTTTAAATCCGCCGCCCTGAATCACGAAGCCGGGCATGCTGCGATGAAAAATGCCTTGCGCATACGCGCCGCTATTGACATAACGGATAAAATTGGCGACCGTTCCAGGCGCCTGCCGCTCAAACAACTCCATGCAGAACTGCCCCATGTTGCTGGTGCAACAGGCGACGGGACTGGCCTGAGACAATCCCGGGAAAGCTGACAAAATAATCAGAACGATTATTTTTAAATAATTTTGAGAAAGAATCATAGCTGATTTATCTAAATTAATTTGATTTTATAAATCATAATCAAAAGCCAGACAGGAAAAATCTTGGCTAATATGTGCAGGGCTTTTGCAAAAGTCTCATGTAATGTATTAAATACCAGTCCAGCCGTGATATTACCGAATAAAAATGATTATTCCTGTTTCTCTGTTGATTCTTCCAGAAGCTTCAGAACCAGAATCAGGATGACAAGATAGTGATAAAAAAGATCAAAATAAGCCAACCCAAGAAAAGCGCCTCCAACCACGTATCCGACGAATGAAACCTGCAACATGGCCGCCAGATCAAGCGCCCATTTATTCTGTTTTGAATTTTTAGTGACTTTGATTATTTTATTAGCTGTTCGCCAGTATTGTAAAAACAGCATCAAAAAGATAAATAGACCAACAAACCCATGTTCCGCCAATACTTCGAAATAAATGCTGTGATAATCATGAAATGTCGCTTCACCCGATTCAACCTGATGCGGAACGTAGCGTATGTAGTTTTCAACTGTATGACTCTCAAAACCACCACCGGTCAACGGTCGATCCAGCGCCATCTTATAACCAAACTCCCATGACTTTAAACGCGCCATGGCTGATTCGTCTTCTTTGTATGTGCCGATAGTTGCCATTCGGTCATGCCACGATTGCGGCATAAACATATAAAAAAACGGTGATAGCAGTATCAAAGCCAGAAAGATAATACCCTTGCGACTGCTTTTCAGCCATAAGAAAAATGATACCGCTATGATTGCCAAAAATGCACCGCGCGACTGCGTTCCAAGAATACCTATGGAAATTAACGCCATCGATAATAACAGGCCATACCGAACCCATATATTGTGGGAATGTAAGTAAAGATACCACGCCAGCGGCATAACCATAACAAGCGCCAGACCAATCTCCGTATTCCCGGCAATAAATCCGCCCCTGGGTCCCAGAACATGATACCCGCCACCGGTGAATAGTGTGAAAATTCCGCCTTTAAACCCAAAAAAACCAATCGAAATGAAAATTATCCAAACGAAAATATGTATCTTTTCCCTGTCGGTTAAAGCCCAAAGAGTTACAAAGGTCATCAGCTGAATTTTAAAAATTTTTTCCCATTGCGACCAGGCATCTTCCGGATACATCGCCACAATGGTTGAAATCAGCATCCAGATATTGAATGCGATTAACCAACCGATAGCAGGCGACCAGAAAAATTTAAGTTTCTTTGATGAGATAAGGCAGGAAACCAGGGTAACAAGGCCTGCCACCAGCGCGAAAGGAAAATTGAAAGCGAATCCCCAGCCTAATTTGTGCGGATTCATATAACCAATCCACGACCAGAGATAAACGCCAAAATGTGGCCTTTTAAAGATATAAGGGACTATCCCAAAAACAATCAGAAAAACGAGCAGATCCCTCAAGCAGCACCTCTAAGAATCAACTGCTTATTAGGGCAAAGCAAAAACTTGCGCGATATTGTTGGATTTTTCAATTATGGCGTACAGTAGTTTTTCGCAGTATTTCCATTAACGAAATATCAGTTCATTTTAAAAATGAATGAAAAATGTTAATCCTTCCGGTTTTGAAGTCTTTTCAAATGATGATTTACCCCATAAAGAATCAGTTTTGCTTCCGTATGATTTAACATGTTTTGGCAGGAGACTGCTACTAAACGTCAAAGAACAGACAGATTGATATACAAAACAGCACAACATAATCTCAAAAAAAGATTCTTGCAGCAGCGACCATTATCACGCAACCCATTCACACTACGGAATTCATCAGCTATTCTTTTTTCTATAAATTGACAGTATGCACAGCTCAGGATAATGTAATTTAAAGAAATTCAGGAACCTCCGGAAAACAAGCTCCATATGTAAAGTGACATTATATTTTGCCAGCGTACGGCAATCATCCAAATACAGAAAACATGTGTTTTCAAAATTCTTGCGGAAAAAGAGCCTGTCCAGATCTGATTTAGTGTTCATCTTGTATTCAACAGGGAAAGTATCGCGCTCTTCCGTATTCCAGAAAAAACGCTTGGGGGCATGATGTGCCCAGAAAGGAGTCAATTTGGTGAGTATGGATACGGGCGACCATTTGTATATTGTATAAACAATTACATGCGCCCCATTCGCCGATACTCTATCGATCTGATCAATCAGCTCTGCAGGATCCGCCACATGCTCGGCGACCATACGTAAAGTCACTAAATCGTAATAATTTTCTTCTTTAACGCTATCCGCATAACCCAGATATGCCCGATCCAGAAATTTGTTTTCCAGAACATTGGGGCTGGGATCAACGCCTACTGTTTCCCTGGCTCTGGACGTCAGCACTTTTGTCAATCTGGAATTGCTTGGAAAAATATCCCGGCCACAACCAATGTCGAGCCATTTGTCATCTTTCTTAAGACAAGCAACAACGGCGGCCTGATAATAATCTTCCGGTGTAAAGTACGAAAATTTTTTCCTGATCCGAGGACCATCTCCTGTTGGATCGCGACCATATGTAAAACGAAAAACTCGTTTGACGACATGCTCCAAAATATTTTTCATGAATACCAGACACGTTCAAAATTGGTTATTAGTTATTTTGTATGGACAACTAAACAACTGCGCCGATGGTAAAGTATAGCACGCCCTTTCCCATGCCAGCGCTGACAAATCACTTAACAGCATTATTTAAAATGTTACTCAAAACCATTTTCTTCGTCATACAGAAAACGTCGGAAAATTGAACAATACCGATAAAAAAACTGGAAAGCTGCTTTGAACAGGGTTATGATCGATTTTGAAGATTGGGCAATCGAGCATTCCCGCTTGGCTCAGCATTGCGAGCTGATCAGTTCAATTTACTGTCACTATCGTCGGATTATGCATGCAAAATTTGCTTCAGGCTTATAAGTGCGCCATGAACTGATAATTATCGATTCATAAACTGATTTCTTGAATACATAACATAACAGATATGCAAATATCTCACAGATCATATTTTTCAAAAATTTTTTTATTTGTCGATAATGGATTCTGCCGATGTTTATTGATAAATAGATAACAACTAACTGATAATATTCATTAAACCATGGATTATAGAGAGAGTCATAAGCAGAGTGGTACTTCCTATGACAAAAACCTTGAAGAGGAAGCGATTAGCGCTTATATGACAAAATTAGAGGATGCCCTGTTAAGAACAGTTGTTCCTTCACTTTTTCCCGACTCTCCCCCCGTTTATTTGGATTTTGCCTGCGGTACCGGCCGTATTACCAAAGTTGTCTCTCCTATGTCAGCACGCTCATTTGGTGTGGATGTGTCTGAAAGTATGCTGGAAAAAGCAAAATCGAAATGCCCGGATACGCAGTTCTTCCATATTGATATCACCCAAAATTCACTGGCACTAGAACCATGTGATTTGATCACAGCTTTTCGTTTTTTTGGCAATGCGCAGGACGCGTTGCGTGTTAATGTATTATTCGAATTCAATAGATTGCTAAAAAAAGAGGGCTACTTATTGATTAATAATCACCGTAACCCGTGGAGTTTGCAATATCTGCTTGGTCGCTTGACTGGTGGCGGAAATGAATTGGACCTATCATACATCAAGCTGAAAAAAATGCTTAATGACAGTGGTTTCAAAATCATAAAAGTCTATGGCATCGGCGCATGGATTTTCAGAAACGCATTGGCACAGTCAAAATATCTGAATTCCGGTTTTACAAAATACCTGGAGATGCTCTCAAAGCTTCCGGGAGCATACTTAATCTCTCCAGATTCGCTAATTATCGCCAGAAAATATCGCTAATCCTTCATTGATAAACCTTCATTTATGTCACAATCAGCTGTTGAATAAAATTGCGCGTTATGCAGATTTGCATATCATCCGCAAGCTGATCAATATTTACACTTCAACTTCCATTGTCACGTAATACTTTCTTTGATTCAGCTCCATATTGACTTTTCTTACCGCCTTTATGATGGGACAGGCAGCTTTTTCACAATAAGGCTATTACTTCCAATCTGATGCCGAGTAGCGTGGCAACGTTTAAATGAATGTATCTGAAAAATTGGAAAAATAAGTGAGCGATACCGCGAAATCTCAAAACCATAAATTTATCAACGGTGCACTATGGATGGTAGCAATGCGATGGATGATGCGCATGTTTGGGATACTGAGCACAATCATTCTAGCCAGATTGTTAACACCGACCGACTTCGGTATCGTCGCATTAGCACTCATCGTTTTCGGACTTCTAGAGGTACTCTCCTGGACAGCTATTGATCTGGCATTAATTCAAAAACAGGAAACAACACGGGAACACTATGACACGGCATGGACAGTCCAAATATTACAAGGATTGTTCATAGCATTATTACTTGTTGGTGTGTCGCCTTATGCCGCGAGTTATTTCGATGAACCCGCATTAATTCATGTTGTTTATATACTGGCGATTAAATCTTTTATTTCCGGGTTTCAGAATATTGCGGTTGTTGATTTTCGTAAAAATCTGAACTTCACTCGAGAATTTAATTTTCATTTATATAAAAAAGCATTTGCTTTCTTATGTGTAGTCAGTCTGGCATTCATTTACAAGAATTACTGGGCTCTGGTATATGGAATGCTGGCAGCTGCCATCATCGATGTCATAATCAGTTACCGCATGCATTCATTCCGCCCGCGTATTTCACTGGCACGTATCCGAGACATTTGGTCATTCTCTCAATGGATCTTATTGTCCAGGCTGGGTTATTTCTTAAACCAGAAAACCGATCAGTTTGTGATAGGCGGCACATCGGAGACTCAAGCCATGGGTGTTTATCATATGTCCACCGAGATTGGAACAATGCCGTCAAGCGAAGTAGTGATGCCCTTGCGGCGCGCTTTTTTTCCAAATTTCGCAAAGATAGCGCATATCCCGGAAGAATATAAAAAATATATCTTGAATACAATCGGTATCATGAGCAGCCTGATTCTCGCATCTGGCGTCGGACTATCTTCAATTTCGGATGATTTTGTGCTGCTTGTATTAGGCGAGAAATGGATAGATGCTATTCCTTTAATACAGATATTAGCAATTTTTGGTGTCGCAGCAGCCCTTTCTTCTTCGATGGAACTGTTGCTGCTCGTGTCAAACAGAGGTGACCTGTCGACAATCGAATCATGGATACAGCTTGCAGTACTTGTTCCTATTGTATGGTTTACCGCACACACTTATGGCATTTATGAAGTTGCGCTCAGCAGAACCATCATTGCCGGTATTTTTGTATTCTTCATGATCTATTTGCTCACAATCGCCACGCCGGTAAGCTATATATCCGTTATTGGTGTGATATGGAGACCCATTCTAGCGTCAATCATTATGTTTTTCATGGTCAGATTTTGCCATCAGGACAACCTGGATTATATTGTTCTTAGGCTTTTAATGGATATCACGATAGGTGCTATTTCTTATGTGGCCAGCTTGTATGTCTTGTGGCTCATGACCGGACGTGCAGAAGGCATGGAGCAAAATGTAATCTCAAAAATCAAACTTTTTATCAATAGAAAGAAACAAAGCACGCATTAACGCTACCTCACTATCAGGTCATATCAAGCAAATCGTCTTCTTTCTCTCAGTATTTTTAGTTGATTTTTCAGTCACTTTCTTAACAACTTATTTTTACAATCCTTCATGTTGGTTTACTATAATACCAATATCAAATATTTAAAAAAATTTCACTCTTTAAAAAAACAGTCGTGAGAATTTTATTAATGAAAAAAAAATTACATAAGTTTTTTTATAACCATTGCGCACCACTCAATTATTAAACAGGGTGTAATCATGGCATCCCCACCCCTTGGTTTTTGGCGGAGAATCGTTTGTTTACTTTATGAATTTTTTATTCTGCTTGCGATTATCTTTATTGCCAGCTTCATTTTTCATCTTGTTTTTCGTGACACAGGGGCTGGTTATTTCAGGCCGTTATATCAATTTTATCTGTTGCTTGTAATGGGTTATTACTTTATCTGGTTCTGGACTCACGGCGGGCAGACACTGGCGATGCAAACATGGAAAATACGCATTGTAACCAGAGAAGGACAAAAGCTAAACAATCGTCAAGCGATCATGCGTTACTTATTAGCAGTAACGGGAGCTTTATTTTTTGGCGCAGGCTTTTTATGGGCCTTGATTGACCGGGAACATCAATATCTTCATGACCGCTTGACGGGCACACGTTTAATAAAGATAGCCACCTGAAGTTAATGTCAACGGCAAATAGAATTATTCGGTTTTACTACCAGATGACATGCCTGCTACGACTTTATTCCTCTTATTCAATTCAAGTCTTTTGTCCGCATGCACGGATCCATTTACAGGCTAGCATTGACTTTAAATGACAAACGTGGCAACTTAGCCAGCTCATTACAGGTGTGATGTTCTTAGACTGATATGCTAAAATTCCCAGCTTTAACAGTGTATTGTTTTAAATATAAATTATCAGCGAATCATGACGTAAGAGCATTAAGTGCCATAAACAAATATTAAGTATTCCCAACGCCAGTCTGAGGATATTTCCATATGTCTACATTAATAGTTGCAAAACCCGTCCATTTAAAGTCATTGCAAAATGAATATGCGGTTGGTTTTTTCTGGATATTATTGTGTGGCGTAACAATCTGTATTTTTTTGTTTGATCTTAATACACCGCTTGGTGTAGCAGCGGGTACACCGTATGCCTTAGTCATTTTTGGCAGTCTGTGGTTAAAAAGCAATCAAAGTACCTATGCTTTCGTCCTGATCAGTACGTTACTTACTGTTGCGGGCTTCTTCCTATCTCCGGGATATATCGTTCCAATTGATATTGTTTTGACTAATCGCCTCCTCGCTTTATTAATCATCGCATGCACCGCATTTATGGTTATTAAAATAAAGAAAGTTAATCAAGCACTCATATCAAACAGGGCAGATTCATATAGAGATGCACTGACGCATTGCAAAACAAACCGCGCTTTTGTACTTGAACTAAACACCGAGATCACGAGATGCAAAAGATACAATCACAACTTGTCACTAGCTATTTTTGATGTAGATCACTTTACCCGGCTTGTCAGCGATCACGATAAAAAAAATGAATATTATAGAAATCATTTGATCAAGTGGTTATCCAAAGAAATCTGTAAATCCATACGTAATTCCGATCAGCCTTACCGTATCAGTTCGGATCGATTTGCAATTCTATTCGTTGAAACTGATATTCATGAAGCGAAAGAAGTATGCAATGCTCTGCGGGAAAAGATTTTCAAGGTCAATCAATCGGAGTTTCATCCTGGTTTCACCGTCAGTGTCGGTATAGCCGCGCTTGAGATCAATGACAATAGACGCAAGCTGTATAAGCGTGCAGAACAAGCTTTAATAAAAGCTAAGGAAAACGGCAGAAATCAAGTGTCCACACTCCCGGAAATCAAGCGTAACAATAAACCATTGATTCCAGCAATTTTGTTACGCTCCAGAACAGGCTAGCACGGATTTTCGGTGCCACAGAACAACTGAACTTTGGAATATCTTGATTTTTCATTTAAAAATTCCCAATTTCCCAATCCGACGCATTCTTTAACGGATTATCTTATATAATTCAAATCTCATTTGATCAAGTTAAGCTTAAATGCTTGAATCTATCCATGAGTTTGATAAATAAATCAATGGCCAGCAAATCAAGCGGGCGTTCGCCGACACCACGCGTTTCCCGCCTGCTGCGCGAATCGGGTTGGCTTCTATTACTGGGCGCGGCACTATATCTCATCTTGATTTTTTACAGCTATAGCCGCGGAGACCCCGGCTGGTCTCACAGCGGCGATTATGATCACATTCAGAATGCTGGTGGATATGCCGGTGCCTGGATCGCGGATTTCCTTCTTTATCTATTTGGCGCATCTGCATGGTGGTGGGTGATTTTCTTTGGCGCCACTGTTTTCTGGAGTTATCGCCGCATTGATACGGGTGGTATTTTTGATCACCAATCAATGGCACTCTTATTCGGTGGCTTCCTGCTTTTACTTTTTGCCAGCTGCGGACTTGAGTCGCTACGCTTTCACACGCTCAATATTTCATTGCCCTATCAACCGGGTGGCATACTGGGTGAGGCCACCAGTCATCACTTATCCGAGTTTTTTGGATTTACAGGTACAACCATGATATTTCTGATTCTGATAGCAATCGGCTTCAGTCAATTCACCGGACTATCCTGGGTACGCTTTGTCGAAAAAATAGGTGAAGTCATTGAAAATTGCATTTCACTGCTGCAACAAGCATGGCTCAACAGAAACAATAAATACAATAGTCTGGCTGATACTGTCGTTGGAACTGACGACTCATTCAAAATCGACAGACAGCAATCCAGTGAAGACGCGACCATTCACATTGAATTACCTGCAGAAACGTTTGCAAAAACCGAGCGCGTTATAAAGGAAAAACCCAAATCAGTATTTATCCGCTCTTCAGAAACATTACTGCCACCATTACATTTACTCGACGAACCGGAAAAAGACATCGAAGTTTTAACGAAAGATGCACTGGAGAGTGTTTCACGTCTGATCGAGAACAAACTCAAAGAATTTGGTGTAACGGTTAAAGTTGTCGCGGCTTATCCTGGCCCGGTGATCACGCGCTATGAAATTGAACCTGCTGTGGGCGTCAAGGGCAGTCAGATCATTAATCTGGTTAAGGATCTGTCACGTGCGCTGACTGTCGCCAGCATCCGCGTCGTAGAGACGATACAGGGGAAAACCACAATGGGCCTGGAGATTCCTAATCCGAAACGCCAGGTTGTTCGTTTAATAGAAATTCTCAGTTCACAGTCCTATGCCAATACAGCATCACCGCTGACTATTGCTTTAGGCATGGACATCAGCGGACGACCGATTGTATCTGATCTGGCAAAAATGCCGCATGCACTGGTAGCCGGCACAACCGGTTCGGGAAAGTCAGTCGCGATAAACGCCATTATTCTAAGCCTGATTTACAAAAGCACCCCGGAACAGGTTCGTCTGATTCTGGTTGATCCCAAAATGCTGGAACTTTCGGTTTATGAAGGTATTCCACATCTTTTGACACCGGTTGTAACCGATATGAGTGAGGCTGCCAGCGCTTTGCGCTGGTCAGTCGGTGAAATGGAACGCCGTTACAAACTGATGTCATCGCTGGGTGTAAGAAATCTTAATGGTTATAACCAGAAAGTTCGCGAAGCCACCAGAAATGAAGAGCCGTTGTTCAATCCACTGACAACACTGCATGACACACCTGAACAACTTGAAGAACTGCCGCTCATTGTTATCGTCATTGATGAACTGGCGGATTTAATGATGGTGGCAGGTAAAAAAGTGGAGCAATTAATTGCCAGACTTGCACAGAAAGCCCGTGCGGCTGGCATTCATCTGTTACTTGCAACACAGCGCCCTTCGGTTGATGTGATTACCGGATTAATTAAAGCCAATATTCCGACCAGAATTGCATTTCAGGTATCCAGCAAAATTGATTCACGTACGATCCTGGATCAGTCGGGCGCGGAAGCCCTGCTTGGCCAGGGCGACATGCTCTATCTGCCACCCGGCACCGGTTTTCCTCAACGTGTGCACGGTGCTTATGTTGCCGATCATGAAGTTCATAAAGTGGTGGAATATCTCAAAGAACTCGGTGAGCCCTGTTACATAGAGGACATACTGCATACCGGAGACGAAGAAAACAACGCTGAGACGCTTGGTGATAGCGCAAAACAAAATGGCAGAGAAGCCGATCCGCTGTATGACGAAGCTGTACAGATGGTACTCAAAACCCGCCGGGCTTCGATCTCACTGGTGCAAAGAAACCTGCGCATCGGCTATAATCGTGCGGCACGCCTCATCGAAGATATGGAACGGGCCGGACTGGTATCAGCCATGCAAGGCAATGGAAATCGCGAAGTTCTTGTTCCAGCACGCAATGATTAATTCCTGACTTCGGACCACTATTGATAGCATGAATCTTACCCCCCCTCTCAATACATTTTTTTTGTGCATCCTATTAGGATGCATGTCCAGCAGCGTATCGGCAACGGCTATCGAAAATCTGAAGCTTTTTATTCAACAGACACAGACTGTGCAAGCCCATTTTTCCCAGGCGCTGGCGGATAGAAACGCACGTATTATTCAAAGATCCAGCGGCATAATGCAGTTTGAACGTCCCGATAAATTTCGGTGGATTTATAAAACACCTTATGAACAATCCATTATCGGTGACGGTGAAAAAGTCTGGTTTTACGACCATGATCTGAATCAAGTCACCGTACGTCAATTCAACATCGCGATCGGCAGCAGTCCGGCAGCCCTGCTTGCTGGAAGCGGCACCATCGAAGAAAATTTTTAACTTGTAAACCTCGTAAAACAGGAAGAAATTGAATGGCTCGAAGCGACTCCAAAAAACAAGGACAGTACTTTTGAATTCATTCAAATGGGATTCTCGCAGCAAGGTGAACTGCAATTTATGGCACTGCGCGATAATTTTGGCCAGACAACGTACCTTACCTTTTCCGAATTGAATAAAAACCCAAAATTACCGGATGATGCGTTCAAATTTGTGCCACCCGATGGCGTAGACATCATCAGTGAGTAACTTATTTCCGGCACCTTCCTTCCAATCGCCACTTGCAGAGCGATTACGCCCTAAAGTACTGAGCGACGTTATCGGTCAAACGCATCTACTCGGTGCTGGAAAGCCGCTGCGAGTTGCCATCGAATCAGGAAAACCGCATTCGATGATATTGTGGGGGCCGCCTGGCACCGGCAAAACAACCCTTGCGCAATTGATGTCAAGCGCCTTTAATGCCGAATTCATTGCCGTTTCTGCTGTATTGTCGGGTATTAAAGAGATTCGTAATGCAATTGAGAAAGCCCAGTTAATTCTGCAGCAAAGTGACCGTCACACCATACTGTTTGTAGATGAGGTACATCGCTTTAACAAATCTCAGCAAGACGCCTTTCTACCGCACGTCGAACAGGGTCTGATCACTTTCATCGGTGCAACTACGGAAAACCCTTCATTTGAAGTGAACAGCGCACTGCTTTCCCGTGCACAGGTTTATAGCCTGACACCGCTATCCGTGACAGACCTCACCCGGATTCTGATTCGTGCACAAAGCGTTACACACTGCCAACAGTGTTTCAATGATGACGCCCGTGACTTGATTATTGCCTATGCGGACGGCGATGCACGGCGTTTGCTCAACCTTTTCGAACAGTTAATTCTCGCCGCGGAAACGAAAAACACCATTGAAATTACGGTTGAATTTGTGCAAAGTACGCTTTCACGCCATTCCCGTCGTTTTGACAAAGGTGGCGATGCATTTTACGATCAGATTTCCGCATTGCACAAATCCGTTCGCGGATCTTCACCGGATGCTGCGCTATATTGGTTGTGCCGCATGCTGGACAGCGGCACAGATCCGGGCTATATTGGCCGCCGTTTAATCCGCATGGCGGTTGAAGATATCGGCCTGGCCGATCCACGCGCGCTGCAGATGACGCTGAATGCCTGCGATGCCTATGAACGATTAGGCAGCCCGGAAGGCGAGCTTGCCCTGATTCAGGCCGCGCTGTATCTATCCTGTGCACCGAAAAGCAACGCTGCTTATAAAGCATATAAAAAGACACAATCATTTATTGCCCAGGATCAATCCCGTTCTGTTCCCAGTCACCTGCGTAACGCGCCGACCCAGTTAATGCAGCAAATGGGTTTTGGACGCAATTACCGCTACGCACATGATTATCCTGAAGCTTATGTTGCCGGTGAAAATTATTTTCCGGATGACTTCCCGGACACTCAATTTTATCAACCCACGGATAATGGACTGGAAGCAAAAATCAAGGAAAAATTAAATTATTTACGCAGTCTGGATAAAAAAGTTAAAAAATCTTCTGAAGATGTATAAGATTAACATCCGTTAAAGCAACCCAGCGATATACTACGCACCCGGAGTTTTTGCATGCTCGATATTCAGCTATTACGCACTGATCTTGAACACATCACGCATAAATTGGCCAGCCGGAATTATCCGTTCCCTGTAGAGCAATTCAATCAGCTCGAACATGAACGCAAAATAGTCCAGACTAGAACCCAGGAACTGCAGGCAAAACGCAATGCTGCGTCAAAAAGTATCGGGGTAGCCAAAAGTAAGGGACAGGATGTTTCTGAGATTCTGGCCGAAGTTGCGAATCTGGGCGATGCACTCAAACTATCTGAAAGCAAACTGGAGCAGATTCAGTCAGAATTGCAGGCCATGCTGCTTGAGGTTCCCAACTTGCCCCATGACAGCGTACCGGAAGGCAGCGGTGAAGAGGATAATCAGGAGATCCGGCGCTGGGGAGTGATTCCCGCCTTCGATTTTGAAGTCAGAGATCACGTCAGCATTGGTGAGGGCCTGAATATGCTTGACTTTGAAACGGCCGCAAAACTCAGTGGTGCGCGTTTCAGCCTTATGAAAAATAATCTGGCGCGCTTGCACCGCGCGCTGGCGCAATTTATGCTGGACACACATGTTCAGGAACATGGCTATATTGAAACCTATGCGCCTTACCTGGTCAATCAAAGCAGCCTGCAAGGCACCGGTCAGCTGCCAAAATTTGAAGAAGACCTTTTTATCGTATCTGCCGGAAGCAGTAAAAAAAACCCGCTGGAACTTCACGATCATTTTTATCTGATTCCTACAGCCGAAGTGCCTATCACCAATATCGTACGCGACGAAATCATCCCGCTTAAAGCATTACCACTCAAATTTGTCGCGCACACACCCTGCTTTCGTTCTGAAGCAGGCAGTTATGGCCGGGATACCCGCGGACTGATACGCCAGCACCAGTTCGACAAGGTTGAACTGGTGCATATCGTACATCCGGACCAATCTTACGTCGCATTGGAGGAATTGGTCGGCAATGCGGAAAAGATATTGCAGAAACTGAGGCTGCCCTACCGGGTGGTCGCGCTGTGCACTGGCGACATGGGTTTCTCGGCGGCGAAAACCTATGATATCGAAGTCTGGCTGCCCGCACAAAACACTTATCGTGAAATTTCATCCTGCAGCAATTGCGAAGCTTTTCAGGCAAGACGCATGCAGGCGCGTTTTCGCAACGAAAACGGCAAGCCCGTTTTACTACATACATTAAACGGTTCCGGTCTTGCCGTCGGCAGAACATTGGTCGCTGTGCTGGAAAATTTTCAGAACGCTGATGGCAGTGTTTCCATTCCTGAAGTATTACAGCCTTATATGAACGGACTTGACCGACTGCTGACAGCAGGAGGAAAATGAAAGCCGAATGATTACATTGCAAACGATGGAGTAACCAAAACATGCAGAACGAAAACAGCGAAGCACAAAGCGGGCAACAAAGCACGACCACTGATGATGCTCGGATTAAAGATGACTTGACCCTGCTCGAACACGAAATACACGATGCGCTGGTTGACGGCATCAATATCCGTGAAACAGTTCATAATCTGACTTTGCGCGCAATCAATGCAGACCGGCTCAATATTGATTCAATCCGTCGCATCACAACTGCTGTAGTGAATGGTGTACATGAGGGCGCGCAGAAACAGCTCGTTGCCGCGTCAAACCAGACAGAAGCGGCAAAATCACAAATTACGGAAGCTGTCTCGGGCTTGGATTCCGCTCTGGCACGCGTAGCCGAAGCAACGAAGCTTGCGATGCAGGAAGCCGCCGGACGCGCTCAAAAATTTTCTGACAAGGAATTAGTACGCACCAAATCAGATCTTGAAGGTCTTGAAAGCATTCTTCTGGATACACTGCAGAATACGGCATCAGCAACCAAAGGTGTGCTATCCGATATTTTGCATGACATTACGACACACGCAAAAAATAACGGCACTGTCGTAGGCGCGCAATTGAAGGAAACACTCGCCATTTTTGCACAACAGGCGGCATCTATCAGCCATGCTCAGCTTGACGCAGGCGCACACCTGGCGCAATCGACGGCGAGCTTTATTCAAAAAATCGGTTCAGGCGTATTGTCAGGCATAAAAGATCATGCACAGCCTAAAAAATAATCGCTGCCAACAATCGTAATCCAATTAGCGCGATTTACCGGTCAGAATGTTTGAATGAACCATGAGATTGATTACCATTTTCACAGTCTTGCATCTTCTGATGCCAGTATCGTGAGCGTGCCTGACGCCAGCCTGTAACAGATAGTCCATCTCGCTCCAATCGAATCAATACTGCACCATTGCAATCACTGCGCAGCAGCGTAGTACCGATTTCCTGATAACGCGCCACCACTTCCTGTCTTGGATGTCCGAAGCGGTTCCGGTAGCCAACGGTAAATATTGACAGTTCAGGATTAACGTGGCGCACAAATGCTGCACTCGATGACGTAAGGCTACCATGATGCGGTGCGATGAGCACCGTTGAGGGCAATTTGTGCGGCGAATGTTCCAGCAATTTCTGTTCGGATCGCCATTCAATATCAGCGGGTATGAGTACACTGCCATATTCGGTCGTGATTTTCAGCACACAACTGCTGGAATTGGTTTTACGCTGCGGATTCTGATAAATCTCAGCGGGTGGATGCAAAATTTCAAACCGTACGTCATTCCAATACCATGACTGCCCCGCATGGCATTGGATATGCTCTCCTGTTACAAATTGAGCAGTTTGCGCAATCGCATGCGCCTGATCCAGTGAAGACGCGAACGCATTCACAGGCCAGACTTCAAGAATCGATAAAGCACCACCACTGTGATCGGAATCCGCATGCGAGACGATCATTTTATCCAGTTTGCGTATGCCTTCGCCGCGCAGAAAAGGTATGACCACGTGCGCACCACTGTTTGATTCGCCAAATGCCGGACCGGTATCAAACAACAATGCATGATCATGCGTCTGCGCAACGACTGCAAGCCCCTGTCCCACATCCAGTACTGTCAACCACAAGGCTTTTTCGGGTGGCCGGTCTGGAAACACCAGAAACAACGGCAAAATAGCCAATAAACCCAGCCAACGCGCGGGAAAACCTGAAAAAAAACTCAACCCCAGGCTGCCGGGCAACAATAACCAGATCACCCCGACAATTGCTGTTGCAACTGCCCAGAATGGCGGCATATGCTGTTGCCACACAGACTGCGGTAATGCGTTTAGCCACTGCAGGAAGCCCATGACAAAATCGAGCACGCCATGCGCCAACATCAGCGGAAAATCCAGCAGCGGCAGCGCTGAAAGCAATGTCAACGGCACGACAATCAAACTGACCAGCGGAATGGCAATGGCATTAGCAAAGAGAGACACCAGCGAAAACTGCTGAAACAAGGCCAGCAATAACGGTATCAGGCCAAGCGTAATTGCCCATTGTATGCGTAACCATCCTGCCAGGCGCCCTTCCGCAGTATTCAATATACCCAGCCGCCCTGCCATTACCAGCATAATAATTGCCACCGCACCGAATGACAGCCAGAATCCGGCGGATAACACGGCCCATGGATCGAGCAGTACCACCATGAACAAGGCAATTACCATCACAATGGATGGCGCAGCCATCCGATTACACCATATGGCCACAGCAATTACCGTCAACATAATAAATGCACGTTGCGCAGGTATGGCAAAACCGGATAACAAAGCATAACCCAATGCCGCAATTACCCCGGCCACTACCCCCGCTTGCCGTGCCGGCAAGCGCAACAGCAAAAAACCACTGCGGCGCCATAATGAAAATAGCAGCCCATAGACCAGAGAAGCAACCAGCGTGATATGCAGACCGGAAATCGCCATTAAATGATTTGTGCCCGTGCGCGTAAAAATTTGCCAGTGATCTGCTGGAATCACGCGCTGATCACCGGTCGCCAATGTTTTTAACACACCAGCATACGGCCGGTGCTGCAGGATTTGATCAAAACGCTGCTGAATCTGCTGCCTTGTCTGCTGTATTGGGTAAGATAGTGATAATGTTCGCGATTCCAGGCGCATGTTATCGCCAGATTCCCGAACATAGCCCACAGCGCGTATATTGCGCTCCAGAGCCCATCTTTCATAGTCGAATCCATGCGGATTAGCCGTGCCATGTGGGCGTTTCAATCGTACCGTAAGCTGCCATCGTTCTCCAGGACTTATCGCCGGCGGCGGCCTTATATCACGATGGTTTGCTTTGCTGTTATACCACGACAGCGATATATGCTTCGGAACATGCGCGTTTGGCGTGATAACATGTTCAACGTCAAACTGAAAACCCACTTTTCTGCTATCGTACCGAGGCAGGCTGGATACGAAACCGGTGATCCGCACATCCCTGCCCTGCCACTCTTCCGGCAGATCATCCGCCAGACGCCAATACGCTTTGCCGGCAGCCCAGAAATAGCCGCAGCCCAGCAAAAACACCAGCAGCAGACAACGACTGATAACGTGCAAAAAATCCGCCTGACTCCGCCAGCAAAAAATAACAGCGACAAGCAGTGGAAATAAGAGAAATGCCAGAGTCATGGCGGGCAAGTCAGCCTGCCATTGCAGCAGCCCTGTCCCAAGCACAAATGAGAGTATGCCAAGACGAACAGGCACGAATAGTTAAACCGGATCTTTATGAATTGACGGAGACCCTGGATTTATGCGGTGGTTAATGACGGATATTGACGGGAATATGATGCCGTCCGAAGCTGCCGCCAAACCGGTCAAAACGGCCGGAAATCAACGTACCGCAGTACATACAGCAGCCGTTGTCCGTCAACTGATAGTCCTCAATCTCATACCAGTTGCGAATAATCACTGCACGCGCACATGAAGGACAGTATGTTGTATCACCTTCCTTATGATAGACGTTACCTGTATAAACATATTTCAATCCCGCATCCAGCGCTGTCCTGCGCGCCCGGGTCAGCGTTTCCTTCGGTGTTCCCGGTATATCGTTCATTTTATAATCCGGATGAAATGCGCTGAAATGCAGCGGTACGTTGACATCCAGCTCTTTAACAATCCAGTCGCACATGGCTTCAATTTCATGCGTGGAATCATTCAATCCGGGTATAAGTAAGGTTGTTATTTCAAACCAAACATTCGTTTCGTGTTTCAGATATTTCAACGTATCCAGAACTGGTTGCAGGTGCGAACCGGTTTGTTTGACATAGAAATCTTCAGTAAATGCTTTCAGATCTACATTGGCCGCATCCATCTTGGCGAAAAAATCACGCCGCGGTTCTGCATGGATATAGCCTGCGGTCACAGCCACGGTCATAATCCCTTTGGCATGGCAGGCATCAGCGACGTCCATGGCGTATTCCGCAAAAATGACCGGATCGTTATAAGTAAACGCGATACTTCTGCAGCCGAGCGAAAGCGCGGTATTGGCGATTTCCTCCGGAGTTGCCTGCGCAGCCAGTTTATCAAAGCTGCGCGATTTGGAGATATCCCAGTTCTGGCAGAACTTGCAGGCTAGGTTACACCCAGCTGTACCAAACGAAAGCACTTTACTGCCAGGATAAAAATGATTCAGCGGTTTTTTCTCAATCGGATCGACACAAAACCCGGAAGACCGACCATAAGTCGTTAACACCATGCCATCGCCAACACGGCCGCGCACGAAACACGCACCCCGCTGCCCATCGTGGAGCTTGCAATCACGCGGACACAAATCGCATTGAATACGCCCGTCACTTAAATGGTGCCAGTATTTTGCAGAAAATTGTTCCGCGCTGCTGATGGGTTCATCCATGATTCTGCTCCTTAAAAAAGTCTGCTTCACGCCATTTCTGGACGGTATAACGCGATAATTGCAGATTGCCATCCCAGAAATCAGCGTACAAACCTGCTTTTACTTTAAGCTGGGCCAGAAATTCTCGCGGCTGAGGCAGGCTGTCCCATACCTGTGGCAGAAAGGTGCTACGATAGATGCCATATTCCAGCATGATGCCATCCATGCCTGGCCGCAGTTGCCTTAAGGCATCCGATTCGCTGGCAAACCGGATGGGCTGCAATGCTGAAAGCAGCGATACCTCAATGGATATGCTCTCCAGCTCTTCTATTGTCACCGGCAAAAAGCGGGTATCGTGCAACGCGGCCGATACCGCATTACTGCGTACATTTTCAATCAGCGGCTGATTCGCCTGCAAAGAACCGATACACCCGCGCAAACACTCATCGTGCGTCAGCGTTATAAATGTTGCGCCTGTTTGTTGAAGCCATTGCGCCGACAGATCGACAGATTCGTCTGTCCAGGCGGTGATTTTCAGTGCGCGTGCAATAGCGGTACGCGCGATTTGCAGCAGAGTCCTGCCTTGTTGATAATGATCGATAAACTGTGTCCGCATGTCGTCTCCTGCCTTATTGTCCACAAAATGCAATTGCGGCGTAACCGACAACCTGATCCCGAGTACCCGCAGTATCGCCCGAATTACGCAGATCCAGCAGAATGGGTTTCAAGTGATGCCGCTGAGCCGCCACAATCAATCCATTGATCGGTGTCCCACCACACGCCTGCTCATGCGTGACAGACTGTTCTAACTGCAGAATTGACTGAACAGTCGCATGATCGGCTTGCCGGGCCATCGCATAGGGCAAATAATGCGACAGATCGGAGCTGATCACAATCAGGGTTTCATCGCCACCCCAAACAGTATCGAGTACTTCGGCAACTTCCTGAGCTGACGCAGTGCCTACGACAAGCGGCAATACACTGAAATCGGCCAATACATACTGCAGAAACGGTAATTGCACTTCCAGTGCATGCTCAAGGCAGTGTGCCTCCGGGCTGATCGTAATCTGCGGCAAATCTGCAATTGACTGAATCGCAGCTTTGTCAACCTCAACCGCTCCCAACGGTGTATCGAAATAGTCCGCACCGGGCAGCGCCAGACCCCGTACCGCCACCCGATGCGCAGGCCCAAGCAATATGACGCGTTTGATGATCTCGCGTCTGGCAATTAAAGTTGCATATGCTGTCGCCGCTATCACGCCGGAGTAGATATAACCGGCATGCGGAACAATCAGCGCTTTCGGTGACAGCTTATACGGACGCGCGTCAGCCATTAGTCGCTTTAAACCGTTTGACAGCTGCCGCTCATCAGCGGGATAAAAAAGACCGGCAACCGCAGGCTTACGAAAGGTTGGGGTATGGAGATTCATCATTGCGCTTCCCATCAATCAAATATAGCAGAATGATGGGGGTTTATTTCATGAAATCAAGCTGCTGGAAAACTCGTATTTCTTTCTTGCATTGATGCCTGAATTCCAGCTTACAGCAACCGAACTGCCTCGGAATCAGAGCATCACAAAATTCTTCAACTTATTCCTGAATAGCCAGATGCGCGATACCCGCGCCCAAATCTTTATCTTTTGCTTCCTTGCCTTCCAGTTTGATCTGCAGACGCAGCTCATTCATTGAGTCCGCATTCCTCAGGGCATCTTCATAACTGATGAAACCGGCTTCGTAGAGATCGAACAACGCCATATCAAATGTCTGCATACCGAGTTCGCGTGATTTTTTCATGATCTGCTTGATTTCATGCACATCGCCTTTAAATATCAAATCAGAAATCAGGGGCGAATTGAGCATGATTTCAATCGCGGCAACCCGGCCTTTGCTGTCCTTTTTCGGAATCAACCGCTGCGCGATCAATCCCCTTAAATTCAGTGACAAATCCATGAGTAACTGCTGACGGCGTTCTTCCGGGAAAAAATTGATAATCCGGTCAAGCGCCTGATTTGCACTGTTTGCGTGCAATGTGCCCATGCACAAATGGCCGGTTTCGGCAAACGCAATCGCGTGCTCCATGGTTTCACGGTCACGAATTTCACCGATTAATATTACATCCGGCGCCTGGCGCAACGTGTTTTTCAATGCCGCTTCCCAGGATTCGGTATCGACGCCGACTTCGCGTTGGGTGATGATGCAGTTGATATGCTCATGAACATACTCCACCGGATCCTCAATGGTAATGATATGACCATAGCTGTTTTTATTCCGATGCCCGATAAGCGCGGCCATGGAAGTTGACTTACCTGAACCGGTGCCACCAACAAAAATAACCAGACCACGTTTGCTCATCACGACTTCCTTGAGTACTGGCGGCAGACCCAGCGCGTCAAAATCCGGTATTGTTGTTGTAATTGTCCGCAACACCAGTCCTACCCGTTGCTGCTGAACAAACGTATTAACACGGAAACGTCCAATTCCGGCAGGATTGATTGCAAAATTACATTCCTTGGTCTGCTCGAATTCCATGGTCTGTTTTTCATTCATGATCGCTCGCGCCAGAACTTCAGTATGCGCTGCAGATAAGTGCTGCTGGGATACCGGTGTCATTTTCCCATCGATTTTCAAAGCCGGTGGAAAACCCGCGGTAATAAACAAATCTGACGCTTTTTTGCTCAGCATTAAACGCAGAAGATCATGCATGAATTTTGTCGCTTGTTCTTTATTCATAGTCACACCGGTGAATTATCTGAAATTGTCTTTATTCGCTGCCTTGTTACGTGCTTCCGCCATGGCAACGACATTGCGCCTTACCAGTTCGGTCAAATTCTGATCCAGTGTCTGCATGCCAAAATTCTGTCCGGTTTGAATTGCAGAATACATCTGTGCAACTTTGGCTTCACGAATCAGATTACGAATAGCGGGTGTGCCAATCATAATTTCATGCGCGGCTACACGCCCATTGCCATCCTTCGTTTTCAGCAGTGTCTGCGATATCACCGCCCTGAGTGATTCCGACAGCATTGCACGTATCATTTCCTTTTCTTCAGCCGGAAAAACGTCAATGATACGATCTATAGTCTTAGCGGCTGAACTGGTATGCAGGGTGCCAAAAACCAGGTGACCGGTTTCTGCTGCCGTCATGGCCAGCCGTATGGTTTCCAGGTCGCGTAATTCACCGACCAGAATGATGTCGGGGTCTTCACGCAACGCTGAACGCAGCGCATTCTCAAAGCTATGCGTATCCCGGCCCACTTCGCGCTGATTAATGAGACATTTTTTGCTTTGATGCACGAACTCGATTGGATCCTCCAACGTCAGAATATGACCATATTCATTTTCGTTGATATGATTGATCATCGCAGCCAGTGTAGTGGACTTGCCTGATCCGGTCGGTCCTGTAACGAGCACAACACCTCTCGGTTGATTGGCGATTTCAGCAAAAATCTTCGGCGCATTCAATTCTTCCAGCGTCAATACTTTTGATGGAATTGTCCGCATGACAGTCGCCGCGCCACGCTGCGTATTGAACGCATTGACACGGAACCGCGCCAGACTGGGTACTTCAAACGAAAAATCACATTCCAGGTTTTCTTCATAGTACTTGCGCTGGCTGTCATTCATAATATCGTACACCATGGCATGTACTTCCTTATGTTCCATTTCCGGTAAATTGATGCGTTTGACTTCACCATGCACGCGTATCATAGGCGGCATGCCAGCTGATAAATGTAAATCCGAAGCCTTGTTTTTAACGACAAATGCGAGCAGCTCGACAATATTCATGTAATTCCCCAATTTCCGCTTATATCGGAAAATATTAACCGCTCGCGACTTGACGTCATCAGACAAACAAACCCCCTAGATTAGGGTTATTTCTGACTTTGGCTTAAAACAATAGGCAATGAATTTCTGTCTGCAATGCAGTCCGATGATGACTTCACGGAAATCTTCAGGAAATTATATTCATGGATAGCATTGCGCCGGACGCACAGCCGAGCATCCCATCCTCCGTTCGTCAAGCCTGTCGCAGACCTGCGTTTCAATGTAGAATGCTTTTTGAATTCAACTACAATCGTATTCGGTGGTTCACATTCAACATGAAACAAATCGCACCACGCTACGTTCGCATAATCCGGCTGGCAAGACTCATCGTCCATGTCATATGGGGCGTATTGCAGGCCATTGTTTATCCCTATTGCTCCCGGAACAGGCAACAGCGCATGATGCAGAACTGGGCTGCTGGCATACTGAAAATACTGCATATCAATTTGCAATGTTCTGGCGAAATACCCGAGCAGCAAATCAAACGCGCATTATTAGTCGCCAATCATGTTTCCTGGCTTGACATCTGTGTCATGATGGCCGCCACTCCGACACAATTTGTCGCTAAATCGGAAATCAAAAACTGGCCTGTTATTGGGTTTTTGAGCAAAAGAATCGGAACGCTATTTATCGAGCGTTCCAAACGCAGTGATACATTGCGTATCAACCGGGAAATCAGCAATGCACTCGGCTCAGGAGAGCGGGTTTGTATTTTTCCGGAAGCAGGCACCAGTGACGGAACAAAAATCAATCATTTCCACGCATCCCTGCTTCAATCCGCCATCACTGCAGAGGCTAATTTATATCCTGTCGCCATCCGCTATCTGGATTACAAAGGCAATATCTCCAGAGATGCTGCTTATATTGACGTATCACTCGTTGTTTCCTTACAGAAAATTCTCAAGCAACCTTGTATTGACGCCGTGGTGACTTTCAGCGACGCCATTCATACCGCAGGAAAAAATCGCCGCGAACTGGCGCGTCTGGCTGAACACGCTGTCGCTAATACCCTGTCGCTGCCACTGCCGCTGTACCACACTGAATCTGAAAAACCTTCCTATCTTCCAGGCGGATAGCGGATAGTCGACCATTCCAGACACAACCACTGTCCAGCGCAATGACATGTTCGGTGACATATAAACCTAACGCCGACCAATGGCCGCAGATAATCGTGTCATTTCTGCTGACTCTGCCAGGCACTTCAAACCAGGGCATATAGCCCTCCGGTATAGAGTCAAGCGTTCCTTTGTATGAAAAATTCATTCTGCCCGCAGAACTGCAAACGCGCATACGCGTCATCGCATTGATAATCACGCGCAATCGTTCCGAATTCTTCCAGTTGTCACGCCAGTAATCAGGCTCATTACCGTACAGTCGCGCAAAGATTTCGCGGTAATTGTTCTGCCGCAAAGCACTCTCGACTTCTGCGGCCAGCTCCGAAGACCTGGAAACCGACCAGCACGGCAGCAAGCCTGCGTGCACCATGACATAGCCGTTTTCCATATAGAAAAGCCGCTGATGGCGTAACCAGGACAGCATTGTTTCACAGTCTTCCGCATCGAGAATGGGTTGAATGGTGTCGTTCCTGTTGCTGCGTGCGATGCCCGCATGCACCATCAACAGATGCAAGTCATGATTACCCAGCACCATGACTACCGAATCGCCCGCCTGCCTTGCAAAACGCAGCATGTCCAGTGAATCGGGCCCGCGATTGACAATATCGCCAACCAGCCACAGCCTGTCTCGTTCCCGATTAAATCCGATCAGCTCGAGCAATGCCCTGAAAGCGGTGTAACAGCCCTGAATATCTCCAATTGCATAGGTTGCCACGACAATCAGCGCAAGCCCAGCACATCCTGCATATCAAACAATCCGCTGGGTTTGTCCTGGAGAAAACGAACCGCGCGCAAAGCACCCATAGCAAATGTCATGCGGCTGCTGGCTTTATGAACAATCTCGACACGTTCCCCCGAACCGGCAAACATCGCGGTATGCTCACCGACTATATCGCCGGCGCGAATCGTGGAAAAACCGATGGTTGTGTCAGCGCGCTCCCCGGTGACGCCTTCCCGCCCATATACGGCAACCTTTTGCAAGTCGCGCCCAAGCGCTTCTGCGATAACTTCACCCATGCGCAGCGCAGTTCCGGAAGGCGCATCGATTTTGTGTCGGTGATGCGCTTCAACGATCTCAATATCGTAGCCTTCATTGAGCACTCTGGCAGCGGTTTCAAGCAGTTTAAGCGTCACATTGACACCCACGCTCATATTGGGTGCAAAAACAATCGCGATATCTTCAGAAGCTGCTCTGAGTAGATCTTTTTCTTCGACGGAAAAACCGGTCGTGCCAATGACCATTTTTACGCCGACAGCCCGACATACCTTTAAATACGCGAGCGTACCAGCCGGCCGGGTAAAATCAATAATATGATTACATTCCTGTAGTGCTGCTTCATAATCACTGGTTATCGCAACACCACTCCTGGAACCAATCAATTCACCGGCGTCTTTGCCGAGATAAGGGCTGCCGGCAATTTCCAAGGCGGCTGCAACACACATGTCACCTGCTTGCGTGACAGCTTCGAGCAATGTACGTCCCATTCGTCCGGAACTGCCTGCGATTGCAATTTTTTGAATAGTCATAGCGTTTCTTTTTCTGTATGGCTTGGTTTATGGTGTATATCAGTAGTTATCAGCAGGCTTTCTGGAAGTACTGTCCGGTCTGCCGGATTCCGCATCAGGTATTACAGGATTTTCAGGCGAATCGCGCAATAGCTTATTATCAAAATCATCAGACTTCGGTTGCGCATCCAGTTGCGGTGTTTTTCTGCCGCTGGAATACATTTCCTGCATTTCAGTTCGTACCAAACGGTCATCTTCAAAAAAAACGGTCAACTTTTTCTGCTCAACCAGCCCTCCCCTGATACGTTGAATATATGCATAATCCCAGCGATTATTGCGAAACGGATCAACGATCAAGGGCGAACCCAGCACGAACCTGACCTGCGATCGTGTCATGCCCGGCCGTAGCTTTTCAAGCATTTCGTCAGTCAAGACATTACCCTGTTGCACATCGATTTTATAAAGTAAACGCGGGGCTAACGAACATCCGGCCAGAAAATGCAAAAAAACCAGTAAAGTTATTATTTTTATTGGCATTTTATTGATATCTTTTGTAATTTCATCGTTGTGTAGTAAACTCAACAAGCTTACACGCGCAATTAATTTTGAATACCTCCGTAAGTTTTTACGCTTTTATTCATTTAGCGCGATATGATACAGTAAATAATTTACTAGGCAGAGATAACCATGAGCAATTCTCGGGAACTCAAGCATATCGATCTAAAAAACACCGGCCTTAAAACCACGCTTCCACGGCTTAAGATACTCAATCTGTTTGAGAACAGTTCTGTCCGCCATCTTTCCGCAGAAGATGTTTATAAGGAACTGTTGAATGAAAATGAAGATATTGGCTTAGCGACAGTATATCGGGTTTTAACGCAATTTGAGCAGGCCGGATTACTTGAACGGCATCATTTTGAAAGCGGCAAAGCCGTTTTTGAACTGAAAAGCGATGGCCATCACGATCATCTGGTTTGCCTGCAATGCGGCCGCGTTGAGGAATTTTACGATGAAGCAATCGAAAAACGGCAGATCGTTATCGCAAAGGAACGCGGATTTAAATTGCAGGAGCATTCTTTATCATTATATGCAGACTGTTTACAGACAGACTGTCCGCATCGTGGTAAATAAATATTTATATTGATGAAAATAGTACACTTGCAGGATCAGTCTGTTCAATTTCTTTCATTGCGTCGTCCATCATGAGTTTTTTGCGGCTGTATACAAAGAAACATCAGAAGGTATTGATGTTTTCAGCGTCACTCTTTCTGATCAACACTTTTGCGTTAAATCCGGCTGTTTCCGCCGACAAACAGCAATTCAATGAATGCGTCGCAAACTTGCAACTGCAAGCTCGCCAGCTCGGTATATCGGACAACACGATCAATAGCGTCCTTGGCAAGGTTAAGCACCTTGCGCGCGTGATCGAACTGGATCGCCGCCAGCCTGAATTCACGCAGACCTTTGCGGGTTACTTCAATGCCCGCGTCACGGATGACCGGATACGCAAAGGACGCAAACTTGTTGCAGAACATCGCGGGTTACTAAACAAAATAGAGCGGGAAAACGGTATACCGGCCAAATATCTGGTTTCATTCTGGGGACTGGAAACCAATTACGGCGGTTATTTTGGCGACTGGTCGGTGCCTGATTCACTCGCAACACTGGCCTGCGATCAACGGCGCAGCGCTTTTTTTACCCAGGAATTGCTGAATGCCTTGCGTATCATTGATGCAGGTGATATCACACCAGACCGCATGGTAGGTTCCTGGGCTGGTGCCATGGGGCATATGCAATTCATGCCGTCCACATTTCTGAATTACGCCAGAGACGCAGATGGTGACGGACGCCGTGATTTGTGGGGCAGTCTGGAGGACGCCATGGCCTCTGCAGCGCATTTCCTGAAACGGCTGGGGTGGAATCCAGACCTTGAATGGGGCCAGGAAGTCAAATTACCACATGGCTTTGATTACTCGCTTGCTGGCCTGCACCACAAACTCACGCTTGATGACTGGGCAGCGCGTGGCGTAATGCCGGTTTCAGGGCCCGCATTATTGCCAACGCATCAAAAAGCATCCTTGCTGGTTCCCGCAGGACATCAAGGGCCGGCTTTTCTCGTCACGGATAATTTCCATGTCATCATGCGCTGGAACCGCTCCGAATTTTACGCTTTATCCGTTGGCCATTTAGCCGATCGCATCAACGGCGACCCTGCGTTATCCCAAGCTCCAGTAGAAAATGGCATAAAAATTTCGCGTGACCAAGTCCGTCAATTACAGATGGATCTCAATGCACTCGGCATTGATGCCGGTGGTGCGGATGGCGTCATGGGACCACAGACGCGAAAAGCGATCAGTATCTTTCAACAACGAACACAACGTATCGCAGACGGACATCTGGACCCTGCGTTGATTGAAGCGGTACGCGCAGCGGCACGGTAGAATCAACAAAACCTTTATCTTTTATAAAAAAGCCTGCACCCGCAACTAATGCCCCTCGTAAAGCCGCTCAACCACATTGCTGTACTGTTCTAAAATCCTGGACCGGCGCAGTTTCAATGTAGGCGTCAACATTTCATTATCTACAGTCCAGGGTTCCGGCATAACAGCCACTTTGCGAATGCGCGCATAACCTGGAAACTCGCGTGTTTCATGCGTAATTTTATCGAGCAGAATTTCTTCAACTGCCTCATCGCGCGCATGCACATCCAGGCCGTACGCTTGCACGTATTTCTGCCAGTTTGTGCTGCTCAACACGACCAGTGCGCTAAGATAGGAGCGTGATTCGCCAATGACCATCACTTGTTCAAACACTGAATCACGCAATATGGCTGCTTCCATATCGCCGGGCGGCACTTTCTCGCCCGTCGACAACACGATAATATCTTTCAAACGCCCGGTAATCGTCACATGCCCCTGCGTGTCTATCGATGCGACATCGCCCGAATTCAACCAGCCATCATCCGACAATACCACGCGGGTGGCTTCGGGATTATTCCAGTAACCCATCATGACATTCGACCCGCGGATCAGTAACGCATTGTGTTCTCCAAGTCTGACTTCAACGCCGGGAATCGGCAGCCCCACACTCGAAGGCAGATTATCCTCATGCCGG
The DNA here is from genome assembly GCA_028577615.1 of Nitrosomonas sp. Classification (GTDB taxonomy): domain Bacteria; phylum Pseudomonadota; class Gammaproteobacteria; order Burkholderiales; family Nitrosomonadaceae; genus Nitrosomonas. The sequence continues at coordinate 19,491 of JAJSDU010000001.1, read as the reverse complement.
TTGACGCAAACAACCGGACTGCTTTCGGTCATGCCGTAACCTTGCAGAATCGGCAATCCCAGACCGATAAAAACGCGTGAAATTTCTGGCGACAAAGCCGCCCCGCCACTCATGGCATGACGAAGACGTCCACCCAGTTTGTTCAGGAGTTTTGCGGCAACCAGTCTGGCTAATGCCGGCCACAGCAGAAAAGCCGGTTTCCAGGGTCCACGCCGTTGCCGATATTCGAACCGGCTGTATCCCACGTCGACCGCGAATTCAAACAACCGACGTGAAAATTGCGAACCTTCGGCCAGCTTGGCGCGAATACCTGCGTAAATCCGCTCATAAATGCGTGGCACCGAAACCAGGATAGTCGGCCGGATGAAGAGCAGATCTTCCTGCAATTGTGAAATGGAACGTGCGTAAGCTACGGTAGCTCCGCACATGATCGGCAGATAATAGCCAACCGTGCGCTCAAAAGTATGCGAAAGCGGCAGAAATGACAACAGCACATCGTCTGAAGCAACCGGAACGGCTTGCAAGCCACCATAGGCGTTGGACAGAATATTATCGTGATTGAGCATCACCCCCTTCGGACGACCCGTTGTGCCTGAAGTGTAAATAATCGTCGCCAGCGCATAAGGATCATCATTTACATGCCTGACATCAGTTGATGCGGAAGTCATCCAGTCTTTTAAAGCAACCAAGCGCTCGTCATTCATCTCGCGCAAAGCGTCTGTTTCAGTTGTTTTGCTGGGATCAACCAGTACTATCCGCTGCAGGTTTCTCACGCTCTCCGAAGCTTCGCAGACATCCCGCCAGTGATCTGCTTTTTCCAGCACCAGGAGTCTGATCCCAGCATCAGCAAGCATGTAACTGATATTGTCCGCACGATCTTCCACATAAAACGGCACAACAACCAGCCCCAATCCCATTGCGGCCTGATCAAACATCACCCATTCAGGACGGTTGCGCATCATGATTGCAACACGATCACCGGGAGAAAGGTTTTCTTTTTCAAACGCCGCCTGCCAGCACGCAATCCGGGTATTCATCTGCGCCCAGGTATAAGTTTCCCACGCATCATGCTGATCGTTAAAGTAGCGATAAGCTTCGTCCTGAGGCGTGGAACGGACACGCTCAGCGAATAATCCGTCCAGCGTTCTTGCCTGTTCGGCTGATATGATACGTTCCATCTTATTTGACCTGATCCTGATCTATGGTTACTTGATCGCCTTTACCATCCTCCTGCTGGCCGGTATCTCCTTCAGTCTGGCTCTCATCCTGTTTTTTGCTTTCCGGTTCGAGTGCAGCTTCAGCGTCATGCTGGGTTTCTCCGGACAAATCACCAGCCGATGCCACAGCCGCCGAAGCAGCCTGTGTTTCAGATGGATTTCCGGGATCTGCAATCTCAATATCCTGCACGCTGGGGGTTTCAGCATAAACAACGCTCGGCGTGGCGCTTCTGCTATCCATTTCCGCCAATCCCATCTGATCGCTGCTGGAAAAATCCCTGGAGAAATCATCCACCTTGATCACGCGACTGCGCAAATCATGCAGCTTCTTCATTGCCTCGGCTTCGGAAGCGGTTATTACATTTAAATGATAGGCCTGCGTGATCTGTTCTCTGCCCTGTGCGGTAATCTGGCCGGATTTCACCGCGCCGCGAATCCTGGTTTCAATCGGTGCGCATTCTATGGCGTATTTCAGCGCTTCCTCCAGATCGGCCATGGATTCACCGGCAGCCGTCGGCACATAAATGCCACCGGTCAATCGGTCACGCACCGCGCCGGGTTCCATCATCAGCCGGGAAATGTCATGCCCCAAGGCGTCAGATGGTGGTGCGAATGGCCTGCCCAGCGGAAAGATCCATATTCTGAGCAACCACACAAAAACCTTGTTGCCCGGAAAATTATCCAGAAATTCGTCAAATGCCTGCTGAATGCGATAAATCGCGTCCTGCAGCGACCAGCGCAACAAAGGTAAATCGGTCTGCTGCCGTCCCTCGTCTTCAAACCGCTTGAGCGTGGCCGAGCATAAATAAAGCAGACTGAGAATATCGCCCAGGCGCGCGGAAAGCCTTTCCTTGCGCTTTAACGCTCCCCCCAGAATGACCAGCGCAATGTCGGCAAGAAATGCGAAATTGATCGATAAGCGCGTCAATTGCTGGTAGTAAACCGCGGTTTCAGGCGCGCTTTTTTGCGGAATGCTGCTTTTGATGAATTTGCCAAACAGGCCATGCACAATACAATTCGCCGTATTGCGCAGGCTGAACAGGACATGCCCCACCAACGCAGCATCGAATGTTTCCGAAGCACGCCTGGCGTCGGTGTCCCGCGTTGCAGTGACTTCCTGCAGGATATACGGATGGCAGCGAATCGCACCCTGACCGAAAATGATCATATTCCGCGTCAGAATATTCGCGCCTTCCACAGTAATACTTACCGGTATCTGCTGATAAGTGCGGCCGATATAGTTGCGCGGCCCAAGACAGATGGCTTTGCCACCGTGAATATCCATGGCGTCGTTGACCGCCTGTCGTCCGCGCTCAGTCAAATGATATTTGACAATGGCTGATATGACCGACGGTTTTTCTCCGAGATCAACAGCACCCGCGGTCATCGTACGCGCCGCATCCATCATGTAAGTATTGCCGCCGATGCGCGCCAGCGCTTCTTCGACACCCTCAAAATAACCGATTGGGGTTTTAAACTGCACACGCACGCGGCTATACGCGCCACTGGTTCTCGCGGCCAGTTTCGCACCACCGGTACTGGTCGCCGGCAGGGAAATGGAGCGCCCGGCCGCCAGACAATTCATCAGCATCCGCCAGCCCTGCCCCACACCCTCCTGTCCGCCGATTATCCATTCCATGGGAATAAATACATCCTTGCCCCAGTTCGGCCCGTTCTGGAATGCGCCATTCAACGGAAAATGACGGCGTCCGATATGAAGCCCAGGCGTATCTGTCGGAATCAGCGCCAGCGTGATACCCAGATCTTTTTGCTGTCCCAGCAACTGATCCGGATCATGGAGCCTGAATGCAAGTCCAAGCAGCGTGGCCACCGGTCCGAGCGTGATATAGCGCTTCTCCCAGGTAACACGCATTCCCAGCACATCCTGTTTGCCATTGAATTCACTGCGGCACACAATACCGTAGTCGGGAATCGAACCGGCATCCGATCCAGCTTCCGGTGAAGTCAAACCAAAGCAAGGTACCTCGAGCCCCTTCGCCAGGCGTGGCAGATAATGGTTTTTCTGTTCTTCAGTGCCATAATGCAGCAGCAGTTCCGCCGGTCCGAGAGAGTTCGGCACCATGACCGTGACCGCGGCTGTGCCGCTGCGAGACCCGATCTTCATCACCACTTCCGAATGCGCCAGCGCGGAAAAACCATAGCCGCCATATTGCTTCGGAATAATCAGACCAAAGAAACCGTTATCCTTGATAAACTGCCAGACATCCGGCGGCAGATCCTTAAGGTCATGCGTGATTTTCCATTCATCCAGCATATCGCAAAGCCGCTCGACCGGGCCATCGAGAAACGCCTGCTCTTCTGTGCTCAATTGCGGCCTAGGATAGGCCAGCAACTTGTTCCAGTCCGGCTTGCCGCTGAACAATTCACCATCCCACCATACCGTTCCGGCGTCCAGTGCTTCCTGTTCGGTCTGCGATATCTGCGGCAGCATTTTACGAAACAGCTTCAAGATCTGATTTGAAACAATCAGGCGGCGTATCACCGGTACAAATAGAATCAGGGCTACAATAGCCAGCAAGATAAACAGCGTCAAAAGCATCTTTTTCCCCTTGGTTGAATGCGCTCAGTCCAATGGCATGCGCGGGTTTCAATTCTTTTCGTTTTCATGGTGGATCAGACCGGGATTTATTCCCAAGTGCAAGAATTACGCCACATGTGTAGAATCCGGAAATCATCGGCAGGTTACAAATTTACATGATAACTGCACATATCCACTATACCAATTGATTTTTTTGAATCAAGTGTTGCCTATTGGATACACTGCGTAACCTCCGACTTAATGACAGGCAGCCCCACTTTTTAAGCATAACAAGGATTCTTTATGTCCAATGACACACTGGAATTAACCCGACAACTCATTGCATTACGTTCAGTGACACCGGACGATGCCGGTTGTCAGCAGTTATTGGCGCAACGGCTCGAGCAGGCAGATTTTCAAATCGAGCCTATGCGTTTTGGAGAAGTTGACAATCTCTGGGCAAGACGCGGAAATGCTTCGCCTCTGCTCTGTTTTGCCGGTCATACCGATGTGGTTCCAACCGGACCGCTGGAACAGTGGAGCAGCGATCCGTTCACACCCGCAATACGCGACGGATATTTGTATGGACGCGGCGCCGCCGACATGAAAGCGTCTCTGGCCGCGTTCATTACGGCGATTGAAGCTTTTGTCGCGCAGCATCCGCAGCATAAAGGCTCCATCGCATTACTGATCACTTCCGACGAAGAAGGCCCCGCCGTCAATGGCACAGTGAAGGTTATCGAAACGCTCAAAGCCCGCAAAGAAATGCTGGATTACTGCATTGTCGGTGAACCCACCTGCGTCAACCGTCTTGGCGACACCATCAAAAACGGCCGTCGCGGCTCGCTTTCCGGCTATCTGACCGTGCATGGCGTTCAGGGACATATCGCCTATCCGCATCTGGCGAAAAACCCGATTCATCTCGCAGCGCCCGCTATCGCCGAACTGGCCGGAATCACCTGGGACAACGGCAATGAATATTTTCCGCCGACCACCTGGCATATTTCCAACATCAACGGCGGCACCGGCGCGACAAACATTATTCCCGGCGCCGTTAACCTGATTTTTAATTTCCGTTTTTCAACCGCCAGCACAGTCGAGTCTTTGCAGGCCAAAGTTCATGAAGTACTGGACAGGCATGCACTGAAATACGATCTTAAATGGGAATTGTCCGGCAGACCCTTTCTCACTCCCAGAGCAGACCTTGCCAACGCCATGTCGGCAGCCATAGCGCAAGTCACCGGCATCGAACCGGAACTGTCGACTTCTGGCGGGACTTCCGATGGCCGCTTTATCGCCGATATCTGCCCCCAGGTCATTGAATTCGGCCCCTGCAACGCCACCATCCACAAACTGGATGAACATGTAGCCGTCGCTGACATTGAGAAATTATCCCAAATTTATCAAAAAACACTGGAGCAACTGCTGATGCCTTAACGGCGGCGCTGGATGGATGAGGCCGTCTGGCTTTCCCCCAGGTGCGTTCCTCGAGCTTATGATGTTCGGGATATCCTTCCAGGATCAATGGCATCGGGACGAATCCGGCAAGTTTTAAATCGTCAACATCATTGCGCGGATTGGCATAAAGAAAAACCGCCCGGCAACCATGAACGGTTAGCGGGCGGATATATTTTGGCACGTGGAATACCGGCAGTCGAATCGTCTGATATGGCCTGCATCAGTTGCCAAGCCATATCCATTGTTGTCGCAATGCCGTGGCGCTTAGAATTTTCCTGTATTTTCTGATGGAGAAACAACGCTGGCTTTTTCAAGTTGCGGATTTCCGGGTGCTGCTTTCGATTCTGCAACCGACTTTCCTGCAGTCAGCTCATTCGCCATTGCATGGTGAAAAGCCGCTTTCTCTTCATATTCCTCGGCTGCCTGTTCATATTGCCGAATTTTAAATTCAATCCGCGATTTTGCGCTTCTTTGATTCTTGCTGAACTGTGTTGAAAAGGAGCTGTTTTCCAGAATTTCTCTTTGTTCATGCGCTTTAGCCCGCATCCCGGCAGCCATACTTTCGTATTTGCCGGCCAGCGTTACGTGATCCTGACGATCAACAGACTTAAGTTCGGCGTCAACTCCGGCAAGTTGTTCCGCTGAAGGCAGAGTATTCGTCGAAGCACAGGCCGCCAGCATTGCGAATATGGATAGAAAAACCAGATACTTTATGACCAATACAAACAACGGTGAAACAGAAGCGTTCTCGTTTTTTACTGACATGACATTAATCTCCGTATATTAAAATGCGCTCTGTTTATTCAACAAAACGCTGAAAAATTAATCACTCACCCACACACGATAAAAGCCGTCAGGAAAATTTTTCCTGACGGCTTCAGCTTCACAGGGATGGAGGCATTTTCAATGCGATTGATTTACAAACCACTGGCGCCATTCGATCTGATTCTTGCTTTATTGAATTGATCACCCATCGGGGCGGATTTTGCGGCAGAGTTCATGGCTGCCTGCTCGGCAGCGATTGCGCTATGGTAAGCTGCTTTTGCCAGATTTTCCCGGGCGACCTGATCGTATTCCTCAATTTTGCTTACGATACGTGATTTGAGATATTTCCCATTTCTGCCGAGGAAGCTGGTGCTTGGCTTGTTTCTGAGAATTTCCACCTGTGCTTCTTTTTTATCCTGCATTTCCATGGCCAAACGTTTATGCTGTTCAGCTATCGCAGCGTGATCGAGATAGCTACTGCGTGATTGATTGGCGGGTTGCATATTGACGCCTTCATTTGATGCAGCGACATTGACCGACAAGCCAGCGATTACAAAAAAAGCCAACAATGAAAAAATGATCAGAGATTTTCCTGTTTTCATAGTAGCAATAACTCCAAGTAAATTAACACGCCACCATACTAATAAACTCCGGTCAATGCGTATATTGGGGAAACTATTGTTTTACGCTAAGGGAAACCATTAGAAGCCGATACGAAAGATACACAATTGTAATTACCCGGAAACAACTGTGGGGAGCTGGTACAAAAAAACTGATGCAATAAACACAACATTCCGTTTTGATATGCTTTTCTAATGGTTTCCCTTAGATAAAAATAAGCGTATTCCCGATTTTCTTCAGTGCATGATTTTTCTAGAATGGCTACCGTGATGATTTCAACTTCAGGAGTGATGGTCATGAAAACAGGAAAAAACGGATCAGTAACATTAGTGGCTGCACTTGCTCTGGTAGTACTGGCATTGCCAATCAGCGGTTTCTCCGCGGAATATGACGCGCAGTTCGAGTCAAACGCAATGAACAACGATGGAACGATTAACCACGGTATGCTGGCTGTTTATTATGAGCAACACGCCGATGATCTGCACGCAAAGGTAGAAGAACAGGTTGAAGCGCTGAATCACAAACCCAGAACCAGTTTTCTTGGAAGAAACGGGCAAAATATTAAAAAGCACGTTGAATACAAGATCCATGAATTTGAAAAGGAAGCAGAAGAAAGCTTGAAAAAAGCTGCGTATCACAAGCAAATGGCCGAGGAACAGTCATTTCGCCCAACATTCGCCGCTTCCGACAAAACGAAAAGCTGAACATAGTCCAAGCATTTTGAATCAATCTTAAATCCAAACCTCCGAGCTTCAGCAGAAAACCCACTACGGTGGGTTTTTTGTTGCCCGATGCATGGCTTTCTTCTATCCGTCCGCTTGGATAGGCCTGGTCAAGTTACCGTTTTTGTTACTCTCTTCGATCAGATAGTAGCAAAGTCGCCATGTATGATAGGTTGTACGTTCCAACCAACGAATCGACTCCAGTGCCTCCAGCGCATCGCTTGGACTGCGCATACCACCTGCTGTCTGGCGCAAAATAGCCAGACGATCGTCGCGACGCAACTGGGCGAGAGCTCCCGCCTGCTGTTCCATCTGTGCCAGCCAGTTACCAGTCGCACGTTCAAGCAATCCTTGGCGCGCCAGTTCCAGAGATTTCAGGCAATGTTTCAATGCACCCTGCAGGAATGGCTGAGCCAGAACGCTTTGTGCTGCTGAGGACAAATTCATGCGGGCAATCAGACGTTCCAGATGGTCGATCGCATGTAACTGTGCAATTCGCGCGCAGGACAGAGGTTCATCATCAGCGACCGGCGGAATTGTCGCAAAGAAATGTTGCGTCTTTATCAGGGCATCCTTAATTTCCGCACGCTGTTGCACATTGATCCGGGTTACTGCGCTGCTCATCAGTTTATTCAGCTGATGGATTATTTCAAGCGCCGTATCTATCAAAGTCCGCCGCGTTGACTCCAGTGCTACTGCTGGCACTTGCAGCAAAGTATCGTCCAAATGGCGGGTAAGCCGCGGCCCTCGTTCGGGTAACAATCGCTCAATCCTGTTCGCGAAGGCGCGACTGAAAGGTAGAAAAAGTAACACGCCTACGGCAATGAAGGCAGTATGAAAGGCGGCCAGGCTGATTGCCCCTGATTCTAACCCGATTTGCTGTTGCGCCATCTGCAGGCCCCACAAAAAAACAGGTAGCATGAGCAAGGCAATAAAGCCGGTTGATAGATTAAATGTGATATGCGCCAACGCCGTTCGTTTAGCAGAAACGTTGCCGCCGATGGCAGCCAGCGCTCCGGTAACAGTCGTACCAATGGCCGCGCCGATCACGAGCGAAGCAGCCTGATCGAAATTAATCACATCGGCATGCAGGGCTGTCAGCGTTGTAGCAACCGCAGCGCTGGAAGACTGCATGACGAATGTCATCAATACACCGATGATCACAGCGATTAAATGTCCCATTACTCCCGTTGAAGGTAATGCTGCCAGATCAAATGTATTGGCGATTTCTTGCATGGTTTTTTGTAAATGATCGATTCCCACGAAAATCAAACCAAAGCCTGCCAGCGCCAACCCGAGAGATCGCCAGCGGCCGTGGGAAAGCAATCGCAACAAAGCACCAATCCCTATCAGCGGCAAAGCATAGAAACCCAGATTCACTTTCAGACCCAGCACCGATACAATCCAGCCAGTGCCCGTAGTTCCCAGGCTTGCGCCAAACACAACGCCTATTGCTTGCGGAAAAGTCAATAAGCCCGCGCTGACGAAACCGATCAACGTTACGGTTGTCGCGCTGGATGACTGCACCATCAGCGTGACCAGCGCACCTGAAGCAAAAGCTTTGTACGGGGTGCCGGTAAAGCGCATCAACGCACGTCGCAGCGCATCACCCGCCATGGCCTTAAGCCCGTCGGTCAGCAATACCATACCCATCAGAAATAAACCTATGCTTCCAAGCAGTTGAAAAATCATATTCTCCTTATCCCAGCTTTCCATGTTTTGATACTGCTCATCTCAATAGCGTCCTGCATTGAGGGTTCAAATGATTACGCAAATTACGCTCGACACCTGGTTATTATCTCCCATTGCTCAGTGTGTCATTTCTTTCATTTTCTATTTCCTCCGTACCAATGTCCAATAGCTTAACTATTTTGAATCATTAAGATAGTCACCTATGAAAATGCTGATCTCGCATTGATTGACATCAATGAGTCAGTCGCGGTCTCTCACTGATCGTGAATGCAAGTGAATGCTCCTGCCCGGTATTTTTATTAACACGTTTTGACTACATTCTCAAAGGAGAAACTGGAATGAAAAAACAGACACGTCTGACTTTGACAGCGGCGCTTACCGCCACAATCGGCATGACATCCGCTGGATTTGCGAATGCCGCAATTGCATTTGGCGATGGCGGCGCATCCCTTCAGTCCATATTGAATGGACTGACCGTAGCACCAGTCAGCAATGTCAGCAGCACAAACGTCAATACTGACCAGCTTAATGCGGACAGCTACTGGCAAATATCCGGAAGCGGCGGTTCATTTGCCCAGATTATTGTCGAACTTGCGGGCAATGCCAATACCAATACTGTCGGTATCTATGATGCGACGGATCCATCTAAAATGGTTACATTGTTCTCAGGAATAGAAGGTCCTGGCGCGCAGAAATTGCTGACTTTTGGCAATGATGGTTCGGTAATCATCAACTTCACGGATACCGGCGTTGATTTTGCTGGCAATGCTTTCGGGTATTTTTTAAATACCGGAACAGCCATTTTTTACAGTGATAAAGATTTAAATACCAACGGCATCGATCATATGGTTGCTTTCCAGGGAAAAGGTATTGATACCATTGATCTTCCCGCAACGCTTCCCAGTATCTGGAGCACCAATGAATATATCATGGCATGGGAAGACCTGCCCGGTGGAGGCGATCTGGACTACAACGATTTTGTCCTGATCACCGAATCGGTAAATCCTATACCTGAACCATCCATACTGGTGTTATTGGGTATCGGTTTACTGGGACTATTCGGCGGATCCCGCGCGCGCAACAGCTGATAAAGCTGTCAATACAGATGCAGGTGACACTTCACGCAGTCACCTGCAATGATGTTCTAGGCGCTGTCACCTTCGAAAGCCGGCAAAGTGCCTGACATGCCGCGATCCGCCAGAAAATCCGGCCGTGGCGGCTTTCTGCCAAAGGGTGCTACCAGCCGGTTACTGCACGCGTTATACACGATAAAGAAATTGCTTCGTGGAAAAGGTGTGATGTTACTGTTCGAACCATGCATCGTATTGCAATCGAATAGCATGACGGTGCCGATGGGACCTGTCGGAGTTTCAATGCCGCCAGCTTCGGCTAAGGCCTGTAAATTATTATCATCCGGCACGCCGTATTCCTGCTTTTTTAGCGACTGTATATAATGCTTGTCCGGTGTTTCACCGACGCAGGCGACATATTTATGGTGCGATCCGGGAATCAGCATTAATGGTCCATTAAATCCATAATTGGGTGTCAATACAATTGACATTGATAAGGCGCACATACGCGGCATGCCATCCTCGACATGCCAGGTTTCGAAATCGGAATACCAGTAGAATTCTTTCCCGCGAAAAGCGGGCTTGAAATTGAGGCGTGACTGATGGATATAAACTGCCTCGCCCAGCAAGAAGCGTGCGACACTTATCAGACGATGGTCGCAGGCCAGACGCGAGAAGATCCGGTTAATTTGATGAACTTTGAAAATTGACCGAAGCGCCCCGTTACCAGGTTCCCGAACCAGCAATTCAGAATCAATGACACCAACTCCGTCCTGCAGTGCGCGCGTTTCGCGCTGCAAACAGGCAACTTCACTTGATGTCAGAATATCCGGAAGCGTCAGGAATCCATTGTGGGCATAGCTTTCCGTTTGTGCGTACGTGAGGGGCGAATCAATTGTCCACTCACTGTAAACGACCGGATCCCGCCGCGCCATCACCTTGGGTACGGTATCCAGACGCGATGGATAATGATCAGTTTGATTTGCAGAGAAATCCTCCTGTTTCAGCTGTTCTTTCATATGATTGTTTTTTCATGCTATTTCAGATTATTCAATTGTTTCGGCTTCCAGAGGGTATGCGCCGGACTCGTCATGTGTTTCGCGGCCGTTAAGCGGCGGATTGAAGACGCACGCCAATTCCAGCTCGGTATCGGCGCGCAGCACATGTTTGTCATGCCGGTTCAGGATATAGATCGTTCCTGGCGTGATCGGATATTCCTGCCCATCGTCGAGTGTTTTGACCGATCCTTCGCCAGAAACACAATAAACTGCCTCGAAATGGTTCTGATAGCACATCTCGGTTTGTGTTCCGGCGTAAATCGTCGTGATATGGAATGAAAAACCCATACCGTCATTTTTCAACAACAGACGGGCGCTTTCCCAGTTTTTCGAGACGATCCGGCGCGAAGAATCGCGTGCCTCTTTCAAATTACGGACGATCATGATGATCAGGCCGCCGCAACGTCTCTGAAAGACTTGCGCTGACTGGCCATCGCCGCCACAACGCTGTCGCCCAGAATCTTCAGGCCGCGTGTCAGATCTTCATGGTTGATTGTCAGCGGACACAGGCATTTGACCACTTCGCCATCGGGTCCACTGGTTTCGATGATCATGCCACGGGCGAAAGCAGCGCGACTGACCGCAGAAGCCAGCTTGCCGCTGCCGCAGTCAATACCTTGCATCAAACCACGTCCTTTCACCCTGAGAAGATCCTTGTCATGCTTCTCGGCGATTGCGTGCAAACGTTGAGCCAATATCGCTGCCTTCTCCTGAACCGATTTGGCGAATTCATCATCGCTCCAGAAAGTCTCGATTGCAGCAGTAGCGGTGACAAAAGCATGGTTGTTGCCACGGAAGGTGCCATTATGTTCGCCCGGCTCCCAGATATCGAGATCACGTTTAATCAGCGTGACAGCGAAGGGAAGACCGAATCCGGAAAGTGATTTTGACAAAGTGACGATGTCCGGTTTGATATTCGCCGCTTCGAAGCTGAAAAAGCTGCCGGTACGGCCACAGCCCGCTTGAATGTCATCGATTATCAGCAGCATATCATTGCGCTGACATAAGCGTTGCAGCCGCTGCAACCATTCAACGGACGCCACATTGAGCCCGCCCTCGCCCTGTACGGTTTCAAGAACGACCGCGGCAGGATGATCGAGTCCACTGCTGGCATCACCTAACACTTTTTCAAAATAGTCTATGGTATCAACATCATCCCCCATATAGCCGTCATAAGGCATTGCAGTAACGCCTGTCAGAGACATCCCCGCACCACCGCGGTGATGTTCGTTCCCGGTTGCCGCCAGCGAACCCAGGGTCACGCCATGGAAACCGTTGGTAAAGGATACGATATTGGTGCGTTGTTTAACCTTGCGCACGATTTTCAATGCAGCTTCAACCGCGTTGGCGCCGGTGGGCCCGGTGAATTGAATAACGTAATCAAGACCGCGTGGCTCAAAAATATACGACCGCATCGCCTCAAGAAAATCCGCTTTGGCGCGGGTGTGGAAATCGAGACTGTGGGTAATACCGTCTGATGAAATATAGCGCAGCAATGCGTCGCGCAATACCGGGTGATTGTGGCCATAATTCAGACTGCCGGCACCGGCCAGAAAATCCAGATAGGCATGACCGCCCCGGTCATAGAGCGTTGCATTCCTGGCCCGTTCAAAAATACAGGGAAAAGAACGCGCGTAGCTTTGTACTTTCGATTCCTGACGTTTGAAAATGTCGGTATTAAAGTGATCTGTCATTGTGGAAGTTTGGTGCGTAGTCATAGTTATTTCCTTCTGTCTGATTGATCCCGGCCCGGTATCTGAAATGGACCGATGGATATGAGAAACTCGCTACTGTGGCTGCCACCTAAATGGCGGTCGCGATCAAACAGCAACGTGCGTTGAAGCGGTGCATCCAGCACTGCAGCAATTTTGTCAAACATTGCCTGTGACGCCGAATTGGATTGAGTTACAGTTGTCTTCAGCACGGAAACGCTGGCACAGACGGGGCGTGACAGAATGTCGAGAAACAGGTGTTTTCCCAACGCCTGGCCACGTGCGATTCGATCAACAGCAACTTGCCAGGCAAATAGCGTTTCAGATTCATCCGGCAGCCGATAACCCGAAGCGAAGCCGATGACTTTGCCTTCCTGCTCAGCGAGGGCGGAGGTTGCCGAAAAGTGTGTACACTGCAACAAATTGCAATAAAGCGAGTTTCGGTCGAGTGGAGGACAACCAGCGATCAGTGCGTTAACTGAAGCACCATCCGTGACACAAGGGGGACGAATAACGACGTCGTTGAGCGGCTCTACCTCAAATTTCCGATCCTGTAGTTCTCTCTCAATCGACAAAAACTTTCGATTTCTGGAACACTGCATGTGTTTTACCCTATCAGGAGACAAACGCCTTTGTCAAATGCGCGGGTGGTCTAAACGCGGTAAAACCGCATCATTTTCCATAGAACCTGTTTTTATAATTAGTTTTTAAAATTAGATTGTTATATATTTTTAGATATCGCGCTTCGACGGCATGCAAAAAATTTTTATTTCTGAACTTATCATCCGCCCGAATATGCATGCACCAGAACCGGGTTCCAAGTTCTGGACGGATTAACCCGATAGCGTTTTTCCTCATTCATCGATCCATCTTTTGCGACCTGATCAGATTGTCATCCAGGTTTCCGGATACCCCTTTCCTTTCATTTGATTTGATTTGACAATGCGTATTGGATTGCTGACAGAAACACTTAATGGGTGAATTCATTTTTGCGTTATCAAACCGCAAATCCTGGTAGCAGAGAATGCGTAAATCATGATATATATGGCAAACCAGTCACATGATTTGCAACCCTTATCACCAACAGAGTAATGCATGGATTTAGAACAGGAAATTATTAATGTGATTCGGGATGAGCTGGCATTAGGAGAGCGCGCTGATGGCTTCAATGCTTTCACAGCATTCGATGACATTCCGGAGTTTGATTCCATGTCAGTAACCACCCTGATCACCGCATTAGAAGAAAAATATGACTGTACTTTTGAAAATGATGAGACCAGTGCGGAAATATTTCATAACATCAGAAGTTTAACCAAATTTGTTGAATCCAAGTTGCGCTGACTGATCAAATTTTTACATCACGCTTATTCTGGATCTTTCCGTGGATAGTTTCGATGGGTTTTTTATTGAAAAATTAGAAAAAACGCTGCTTGCGGGTACAGAATAACAAGCCAATGTTTTTACTTTATAGGATGGCCAGATTGAGATGAATAATATCGCTGAAATGCTTCGTCTCCGTGCACTTGAAACACCCGACAAAATCGGGGTCAGCTATCTTGAGCACGATTTATCATGGAAAGCGCTGTACCGGCATGCATACTATCTGAGTCAAAAGCTGCACGATGCGCATATCGGCAAGGGCGATGTTGTGGGTATATATATTCCACACAGCCTCGGTCAGATCATCTCAATATTTGCGGTAGCGCTTCGCGACGCAGTTTTTACGATCATCAATCCGCAACTGGCGCCTGATCAGGTAAAACACCAGGTCCAGGATGCTTCCATGAAAGCAGTTGTCGGTTCACATGATCTGCTCTCACCCATGGCGGATTTCTTCGCGAACCGGCAGATGCATGTGGAGACCATCGAGGCATCGGGCCAGTCTTTATCGGATAGTCATTTTCACTGCGACCTGAGCGTCAGTACTACGACCAATATTCCTGCTGATGTATCGAACTATATTTATACTTCCGGCTCGACCGGTCTTGCAAAAGGCGTGGTCGTCCCGCATCGTACGCTGCTGGATGGCGCCAGGATTGTTAGCAATTACCTCAGGATCACTCAGAACGACAGTATTCTGAGCATATTGCCATTCAGTTTTGATTACGGTTTGAACCAGTTAATGAGTTGTGTGTATACCGGCGCAAAAATCACCTTGCACCAATTTATTTTCGCCAGGGATCTTATTGATATTCTGGCTCGTGAAGCGATCACGGGTTTAGCTGTGGTGCCATCGGTATGGCCAAAACTGTTAAAACCCGGATTGAAGAAAGACAACGATTTCGATCATCTGCGGTATGTCACTACAGCAGGCGGCTTTCATCCCCCTGAGCTTCTTAAAAACGTGACGCAGTTCTTCCCCAGAACCGAAATTATTGTCATGTATGGCCTGACTGAATCATTCAGATCGACTTATTTACCGTTCTCCGAGATACTCAATCGACCGGGCTCCATCGGCAAAGCTGTTCCGGAAGTGGAAATACTCGTACTCAACAAAAACGGAGCGCGTTGCAAGCCGGGCGAGAAAGGCGAGCTTGTTCATCGCGGCGCTTTCATCACCTATGGTTATTTAAATAATCAGGAGCTCAATGCGAAAAAATTCATTCGGCTTCATATGGGTGACTCGTCCTGTCTTCCTGAAGTCGCCGTCCGTTCCGGGGATCAGGTATCCGTGGATGAAGAGGGTTACATCTATTTTCACGGTCGCATGGACATGCAGATCAAGAGCAATGGTTATCGCATCAGTCCTGATGAAGTCGCGCAGGCTATTCTATCAACACCAGGACTGGCGCAAGCGGTTGTCTTCGGCGTGCCTGACGAGACGATGGGAGAGGCGATTCATGTTGCGTACGAAACTTATAGTGGCGAGAATATCGATGTCATGGAAATCAAGCGCCATACAAAATCAGCTTTGGCCAGCTATGCCATCCCGCATCATCACCACTTCTATGAAAAGATACCACTCACCCCGAATGGGAAAATCGACTTTACATCACTTAAGCGAAATGCTGCCGGTAAATAGTGATATTTAAACATTGAACGTAAATCAGAGAGATTTAAGCCAATGAACACAAATGATAAGCTGACGATATTACTGGGTGGCATTGGCGGAGACTCACATTCGGTAGGTTTGACCATACTTCGTCAAGCGCTGTCGGACCGATATCAAGTGTTCTATTTAGGCATACAAAATCCGCTCGAAAGCTTTTTCCAGCATGTTCCACTTTGTAATGCGGTTATGATTTCGTGCATGGATGGTCATGCCCGTCATTATCTTACAGAGTTCCCGGCCATGCTCAGAGCCCGGAAGAATATCTCGCAAAACTGGTATCTGGGCGGAAACCTTACCATCGGCGATGGCGCAGGCTGCGAAAGAACGTTCATCGAAATGGGTTTCCATGGCGTATTCCCCAAGTATGTCGATCTACAGGTTGTGCTGGACATGCTAGAAAGAGATCTCCAGGGTGCCGCCCCGGTGCGGAATAACATCGAAATCTGGAATAGAGCTCGAGAAATCCATGTCACCGCATTCGTTGATCAGTCGGAAGATAAAATATCTGCGGATGCATTCGAAAAATTGCGCAAAGAAGTGCTTCCGGCCTGGAAAACCGGCCATGCAGCCAGGAATATGGAAGCCAACGCCGCTTTTCTCAAGGATCAGCCTTCCTTCAGCGCGCTCCAGCGCCAGGTGCTTGACGGCAAAAGAGGCATACTCGTCCAGCCACGTTGCGGCGTTGGCCTAGTCGACCAGCAGATCAAACTGTTTAAGTCTTTCAAGGCAATTGGCGTACCGGTTCTCTCCTATCAAGTTGATTCCTACACCAGAAACAACAATTATGCTGCGGCAGAAGAGGAAATACGGCACAGCAGTTTGTTTGAGAGCTCTATCAATGGTTTCCCGGTCGTCAATCATGGTGTACCCGCGCTGAGACGCATCATCAGTGAAACGCGCGTGCCATTGCAGACGCGTCATAGCACCAGGGAACCTCGATTATTAACCGAGATTTCCTATGCCGGCGGCGTTACTTCATTTGAAGGCGGCGCGATCTGCTACAACATTCCCTATTACAACAACTATCAACTGACGGAATCGATTCCGGTCTGGCAGTACGTAGACCGACTTACCGGTCTGTATTACGAGCGTTTCGGCCTAGTTCTGGATCGGGAATTCTTCGGACCGCTGACTGCCACACTGATCCCGCCAAGTCTCGCTATTTCCACCGGTATTCTGGAGTCACTGCTGGCTGTTCAGCAAGGGGTGCGCTGTGTCAGCATAGGCTATGCTGAACAAGGCAACCGTATCCAGGACATAGCTGCCATTCGAACTATTAATAAGATTGCCATAGAAATTATAAAGAATGCAGGTTACGATGGCATCCAGGTGAATTCCATCTTCCACCAGTACATGGCGGCTTTTCCCCCGCTCCCTCACTTGGCTGAAGAATTGATTCGAGAATCGGCGATTACCGCCGCGTTATCGGGAGCAACCCGGATGCTGACCAAAACGCCCGTAGAGGCATACAAAATCCCAACCATGCGCGACAATATCGAAGGACTGCTGCTCAATTTCTCTGGAATACAAAAAGCTCCGGAACAAACACTGGATGAACTGCGTATAGCAGGAGAATGTGAAATGATCGAGAAGGAAGTATGGGCTATCATTGATGGCGTCATTCAGTGCGGCAAAGGAAATGTAGCGTCAGGCATAGTGAAGGCGTTTCAGGTCGGCATGCTGGATATCCCATTCGCCCCTAGCGTGCATAACAGGGGCGAAGTCATGACCGCCAGAGATTGCGAAGGTGCGGTGCGCTTTATCCGAACCGGGAAACTTCCATTTGACAAAGCGCTGAGGGAATTTCATGCGGAAAAGATGAATGATCGCCGCCGCCGGGAGAAGATGATTAAAGGCAAGGATGATCACGTTCTTGTTGAACGGGATGTGCTCAGCATCGCACGCGGGCAATATGAGCACTGGCCACTTTTCGCTTGAAGGCACACCTATTGCTGTTGCCGGAACATTGATTACACAAAGATCTGGGCAGGCGGTGGATGTCCTAGAAATGCGATGGGACTGGTGGTATAACCGTAAGCGCCTGACTGGTAAACAGCAATCAGATCACCCGGCTGCGCCACGGCCAGTTCCATTTGTGCGGCCAGAATATCCAGAGGCGTGCAAAGCGGCCCGACTACATTGGCCACTTCGCGTTTGCTACCGACAACCCGATTCGCAACAACAACTGGAAAATTTTTACGCAGGACCTGGCCAAAATTGCCGCTTGCCGCCAGATGCTGGTGCAAGCCGCCATTCGTCACAATATAAACCTCGCCGCGTGATATTTTACGATCCACAACCTCGCAGACATAAAGACCGGCTTCACCAACAAGATAGCGGCCAAGTTCGATCGCAACGCGTGCTGTCGGCAATCTCGCAGCGACATCCCGGATTCTTGCTTCCAGGTTATCCGCAATCGGCGCGAGATCAAGGTGTTGATCACCTGGAAACAAGGGTATGCCGAACCCGCCGCCGATATTGAGAATGCTGACGGGTTGAGGCGCAAATTCAGCCAGATGAAAACCAAGGTTTACGGTCTTATTGTGCGCATCGATGATGCTCTCAGAATTCAAGTTCTGCGATCCACAGTAAATGTGAAAGCCCCGAAAGTCGAGTCCCAGCTCGCCCAACCGTTTTAACATGGACGGCACACGCTCGGAATCCACACCGAACGGTTTCGGGCCACCACCCATTTTCACACCGGAAGACTTTAATTCGAATTCGGGATTGACCCGGACTGCAACGTGGGGCTGAATACCCAGCTGCTCGCCGATCTTCGCCGCCCGCTCCATTTCGTTCTCGGATTCCAGATTAAGCGTCGCGCCAGCGGAAATGGTTTGTTTCAATTCCCAGTCCATTTTTCCCGGACCGGCAAAACTCACATCGAGAGGATCAATTCCCGTGTCCAATGCTATCCTGAGCTCACCGGCCGAAGCCACATCCAGACCATCAACGAGCGATGACATATGCTGAACGACAGCAGGCATCGGGTTTGCCTTGATCGCAAATTTAATGGTCAAGCCCTCGGGCAGTGTGCTTCGCAGCTGCTTCATGCGCTGAGTCATCAACTGCCGGTCATAAACATAAAATGGCGCGCCGCCAATCTCATCGGCAATGTTTTTGATCGACCTGCCCCCTACGTGCAAGCAATCTTCGATTATGGGAAACTGATTCATTGGCGCATGTTGGGGTTTTTTCATACTATCGATAACTCCGGAGTTTGTGAGAATATCTTGGATTATTACGCATCAGCCAGCCGGGAACTGTCAGGCAAGGTAATTCGGCACGTGAACATCTTTCTTGAAAATAAATAGTCTGTGCCAGCAATCTTATGACGTATCAATCGCTTATCTTTCAGATGAGCCTGGTGTACCGTAACAGCACACGGCCTTTTTCATAAGAGGCGAATGTACCGGGAAACGATTTGATCGTCAACTGAGTGGAAAGTCGCGACGCTACTTTGCCTATGCGATCAGCATGAAGCCGGTTTCGCCGACTGATCAACGAAGCAGCCTGCAAAATGTTATAAAATGCACGAATTTGCCGGATCTTCGAGCAGCATCCATGGCTTCACCAGTGGCAACA